>JBKPTE010000036.1:0-51487 GCA_046735335.1 Acidobacteriota bacterium
GACGAGCTCCGTGCAGCACACGCATTAGGCGAGCATGCTCCTGTCCTTTCGTGCTTAATCATCCCAATGGGCCAACGGTTGTCTGGCTGGGTCGCCGCTAACCGTTGTACCATCAAAAATTCTGATCCAATTCTTGACATCGGCGAAGCTGCGCGACTATTCAAGCCTTCGTTGCGTAGTTGCCTAAGTTCACCTGTGGCTATGGCTCAGGAGCTCATTGGCGTAGTCACCCTCTACTCGACTCTCATCGATGGCTTTGCCGACGAGCATGCGCGACTTCTCGAGCTCGCTTGTAGTCAACTTGGACCTGCTCTGCGACGGGCGGGCGCAAGCAAGACGGCGGCCCAGGTGAGTGATAGTAGTGGTACAAGTAGTGCCCTAGTGATCCCCAGTTCTCTGACCCTGTCCGCGGGGATGGAGTTGCCTTCCTCAGCCATCGTCATCCGACTCAGACAACCAAGTTCGTTCGAAGGATCACATCACGACCCTGCCACGACTATCGCAGCTGTGCTTCGGGCTGAATTGCGCGGTACCGACGTGGTCGTGCATATTAGCGGACATGTCGTTGCGGTCATCCCGAGGGCGGATCGAGCCGTTGCAGATCGTATTCTGCAGCGATTGCTACAGCGACTCGCCACTCTGGGCGCCGGTAACGTCGCATCTCTACATCTTCAGGACGTCGGATATGCCACCGCACCTGATGACGGATTAACTCTTGAAGAGCTTGTAACGAAGGCCAGCATGCGTTTCGTTCAGGTTAGACCATCTGTCACACCACAAGTACATTGACCGTTCCATATTCTCGTTTAGACGCTGCACGACGCGCATTTGACGTCGGGAGCCTTCGCGAGGCGACGGATCTGCTGTCTTCAATCGACAGATTTGAGCCTGACGCGCAGGCTCTAAGAGCAGCAATCTCGTTAATTCAAGGGCGCCCAGAGTACGCTAGCAAAATGGCCCAGGAGGCTCTCGCTCAACCCAACGTGAGCGATGAGACCCGAGCAGCGCTTCTTTATGTCTGCGGTGCAAGTTCATGGGAACTGAGGAACCTAGAGGATTCGCAGGCCCTTGACCGCGCCGCTGATCTGGCTCGTCGTGTCGGCGCGGCGCCGCTCGTAGCTAGAATACGCCTTCATCTCTTAGAGAGAGTCGCTGACGCTGGCGGCGATTATCACACCGCCCTCCCGCTGTGCGCGCTTGCGGTACAGGCAGTTCACAAGGCGGCCGATCGTTCCCTTCTTTCGGAAGCCCACATCACCTTTGCGAGACTTGAGGCGCGAATCGGTCGCCTAGACTTAGCCAACAGACATCTCGCGATCGCCTCAAGCCTCTTGGCTGAGTGTCCCAACAAGTGGCTTGAGGCTAGCGGCAAGCTTACTCGGGCGATCGTCGCATCCCTTCAGGGAGATATCGAGACATCCTGTGAGCTTGCGACTTCGGCGGAACGCCTTGCGAGGGAAGCCGGCTGGATCAAAGGTCAAGCGATCGCTGCGGCAAACTTGGCGTACTTCTACTTGTGCAGTTCGAGATTCGACGAAGCTGAAAGGTGTCTGGCACGTGCCCGTTCCGTCGGATTCGAATCACCAAGCTACTCGTACGCGCTCCTTGATACAGAATGCGCGATAGCATCTGCGACGGGCGACTACGTGCGGTCAGAAGAACTGTGGCGTAAAGCAGCGCAGACAGCTGAACCAGTGGCGCATTGGTATCGCCTACGAGCAGCCCACACCCGACTCAGAAGTCTGGTGCGGCAGCAACGGTTCAAGGAAGCGTTCGAACTTGCTCAGGCAAGTGTCCACGACGCTGAGCACCTAGGCAACCACTATTTCCGACATGTGTTCGAGCTCACCGTCTGTGAGATTAACATCGCTGTCGGTCGAAACCGCCAGCTTCCACTTGACCCTTCAGCACCTGCAGATTCATCTCTCGCCCTCCTCGGTGCACGCAAGCACGTCTTGGGTAGGGCCTTAGCAGCCCTGAATCCAAGCCGCTCCATGGGTGTGACGCTCTCAGCCGCTCGTATTTTGACAACTGCGGGCGCGCTGGTCGAATGGTCGACCGTTTCGGTGGAAGCACAGTCGACAATCGCCGGTGCGATTCCGACTTCATCCCTTGACGACGCTGTCGCTCTCATCGAGCTGGCGGGCTACCCGCACGTGCTCGCGCGCGAGGTGTTCGCGCTCCTCCAGGCGAGCGGCGCCGTCGAGCGCCTCGCGCTCGTCGCGCGCGGCGAGAACGCCGTCCGCTGCGTCGCCGCCTCCGGCTGGAGCGAGGTCGATGCGCGCCATGCCGCCGCCGACCCCACGGACCGCCTCCAGATCGCCTGCGGCGTCCACCGCGACGAGACGTGGGAGATCATCGCCGACGTGAAGCCCTCGCTGGAGGATCGCTGCACGGCCGTCGCGTTCCGGAAGCTCGCCGAGACGGCAGTCACGCTCGATCGCTACCGCCGCGAGGAGAAGCAGCGCGCGGCGCTGTGGCCCGCCGACACGCTCGAGACGGACGGCGGCCTCTGGGTCAGCGAGCAGATGACCGAGTTGCTGTCCATCGCCAAGCGCGTCGCGCCCGCCGACATCAGCGTCCTGCTCACCGGCGAGACCGGCACCGGCAAGGAAGTCCTCGCGCGCGCGATCCATCGCGCCTCGCCGCAGGCGTCCAAGCCGTTCGTGCCGTTCAACTGCACCGCCGTGCCCCGCGACATGCTGGAGAGCCAGCTGTTCGGCTACCGCAAGGGCGCCTTCACCGGCGCCGATGCCGCGTTCGACGGCGTGATTCGCGGCGCCGCGGGCGGCACGCTGTTCCTCGACGAGATCGCGGAGATCGGCCCCGAGCTCCAGCCGAAGCTGCTCCGCTTCCTCGAGACGCACGAGGTGCACGGCCTCGGCGAGCCGCAGCCCGTGAAGGTGGACGTCCGCGTCATCGCCGCCACCAATGCCGACCTCGAGACGCTGGTCGCCGACGGCCGGTTCCGTGAGGACCTCTTCTACCGCCTCAACGGCGTCCGACTGAGGCTGCCCCCGCTGCGCGAACGCCGCGAGGAGATCCCGCCGCTCATCGATCACTACCTGCGCAAGTTCGCCGAAGAGCTCAAGAAAGGCCGCCTGACGCTCGACGACGAGATGCTCGAATTCCTGCTGCTCTATTCGTGGCCCGGCAACGTGCGGCAGCTCGTGAACGAGATCCGGCGCATGGTGGTGTTTGCGGAGCCGGACAGCACCCTCACGCCCGCCATGCTCTCCCCAGAGATTCAGGCGTCGCGCCGCACGATCCGCGTCACGCCCGGACAGGAGCCCGAGATCCGCGTGCGCATGGATCAGCCGCTGCACGAAGCAGTGGACATGATCGAGCAGGCGATGGTCCGCCGCGCCCTCGAACGCGCGGGCGGCAACTACGAGAACGCCGCCCGGCTGCTCGGCATCTCCCGCAAGGGCCTGTTCCTCAAGCGCCGCCGGTGGGGGATGCAGCGCGCCTCCTGAACGCAGCCAGCCCCGCGGTTACGCGTGGCAGGCTCGGTCGCGCGCGCAACTAAAGTTGCGCGGTACGAAACGGTTGCGCCCTACGAGATCGCGCCGGCGAAGAACGAGGGCAGCGGCATGTCGCGCATCGTATGGAGGCCCGGGGGCGCCTGCAGCACCTTTGGAATAGAGTTCACCGTGATTGACGCCGTGGCGATGTCGCCGTGGACGCCGCCGGCGATCTTCATCTTCAGCGCCGGCGACCCGCTCACCTCCACCGCATCGAACGACTCCGCCGCGCCCAGATACGCCTCCATGTGGAGCGTGATGAGCGGCTTCCCGCCGACGTAGCCAACCCCGTCCTGCACGATCCCGCAGACGTACCCCGGATCGACGGCGAGGTACTCGCTCGCGACCGTCTCGATCGCGATGCGCGGATGAATTTCGTCCGTCACGCGATCGAGCTTCCACCCCATCGCGTCCGCGATCATCGAGATCGATTCCGCCAGCCCGACGTGGCGAACGGTGCCCTCCTCGACCTTGCGCTGGAACTGCTCCCGCGTCAGCCCCGCCCCGATCTTCTGCTGGAACGGGAGCCGCCGCACCCGCGCGTCCTGAATGCGATCGACCCGGATGGCGTCCACGCGCTCGCAGACGCCCGTCAGCGCAATCGGCAGCGCGTCCATCGTGAACCCGGGGTTGACGCCGGTCCCGAGCACCGCCACCTTTGCCGTCTTCGCCAGCGCATGAATCTCGCGCGCGTAGCGCAGATTGGCGCCCCGTGGGTAGGCCAGCTCCTCCGTCGTCGACACCACCGGGACCTTCAGCTTCAGCACGGCCTCGAGCTGCGGGAGCACCCTCTTCAGCGACGACTGCGTGCACAACACCACCACGTCCGGCTTTGCCGCCTTAATTGCCTTCCTCGCATCGTCCGATACCTTCAGTCGGAGGCTGCGCCCGAGGCCCCCCACCTCGCCCAGGTCGCGGCCAACCTTGGCCGGATCGATGTCGACGGCGCCCGCGATTCGGAAGCCGCGACGCTCGGCGACCTGGCGTAGGATTGCGATTCCGATGGGACCAAGCCCGAAGTGCAGGGTGCGGATGGGCCCTTTACGTGCTGGCATGCATGACTCCTGAAAGGGGTCGTTGTACGGTCACGATGATCAGAGGATTATATCTGTGCGTCCTGACCGCCACCCTCGCGGCGCAGCCGGGAGACCTGCGCGCCCAGGAGCCACGGGCGCTGTCTCCGCGCAACGCGAACTACCGGATCGACGCGACGCTCGATCACGCCCGGCACGAGATAGACGGCCACGAGACGATCACCTGGCGGAATCCGTCCGCGCGCCCTGCCGAATCGCTGCGCTTCCACCTCTATTACAACGCGTGGCGCGACGATCGGTCGACGTGGATGCGCGAACGGCAGCTCGCAGGCATCCCGATCCGCTTCCGCGCCGACGACGATCGTGGCTGGACCAACATCACGAGCCTGAAGATCGCGCGCGCTGGCGCAGCCTCGATCGACACGACCAACCAGCTCCACTTCGTCGCGCCGGACGATGGGAACGCGGAGGATCGAACGGTCGTCGAAGCGCCGCTGCAGGCGCCGGTCGCGCCGGGCGAGACGATCACGATCGACGTCGCATGGACGGCGCACGTGCCGCGTCCGGTCGCGCGAACGGGCGTCATCGGCAGCTACTATTTCGTCGGGCAGTGGTTCCCGAAGATTGGCGTCCTGCAGGACAGCGGATGGAATTGCCACCAGTTCCACTCCACCACCGAATTCTTTTCCGACTTCGGCGTCTACGACGTGCGCCTGACCGTCCCGTCGGGGTGGATCGTCGGCGCGACGGGAATCGAGCAGGATGCGCAAGACCAGCCTGGCGGCCGGCGCACTCACCATTTCTACCAGGCCGACGTGCACGACTTCGCGTGGACGACCAGCCCGGAGTTCCTCGAGCGGCGCGCGCGCTTCGAGCATCCGACGCTGCCGTCAGCGGATATCCGCCTGCTGCTGCAGCCGGAGCACGCGGGCCAGGAGGAGCGGCACTTTGCAGCCGCGCGGGCGACGCTGCGCGATTACGGCGAATGGTTCGGGCCGTATCCGTACGGCCACCTCACCATCGTCGACCCTGCATGGTCGAGCAGCACGGGCGGGATGGAATATCCAACCCTCATCACCGCCGGCTCTCACTGGATTGCCCCGTCAGGCGTGACACAGCCGGAAGGGGTCACGGTCCACGAGGCCGGCCACCAGTTCTGGTACGGCATCGTCGCCACGAACGAGTTCGAAGACGCGTGGATGGACGAAGGGTTCAACACGTACTCGACGGCGCGGGTGATCGAGCAGGCGTTCACGCCGAACTACGCGGTGGAGCGGTATTTCGGCGGATTCATCCCCTGGGTGTTCCGCGATCTGCCGCAGACGCGCGTGACCGACGACCGGCTCGCCGGATACCGTGGCTCCGCCAGGCGCGACGTGCAGGCGACGCCGTCGTTCCGGTACTGGCCCGGCAGCGCCGGCGCGATCACGTACAACAAGACCGCGTTGTGGCTGCACACGCTGGAGCGGCACCTCGGCTGGCCGGTGCTGCAGCGCGTCCTGTCCACGTATTTCGGGCGCTACGCATTCAGCCACCCGCACCCGCAGGATTTCTTCGACGTCGCCCGCACCGTGAGCGGGCAGGATCTCGGCTGGTTCTTCGATCAGGTCTATCGCGGATCACAGGTCTTCGACTACGGTATCGACGTCATCCGCAGCGACCCGGAGGGAAGCGCCTATCGCACGTCCGTCGTGGCACGCCGTTACGCCGACGGCGTGTTTCCGATCACCGTACGGGCGACGTTCGCCGACGGCGGCCGCGAGGACTGGCAATGGAACGGACGCGATCAGTGGAGGCTGTTCGAGACCGTCCGGGCCGCGCCGCTCGTGTCCGCGGAGGCCGATCCGGATCGCGTCCTCCTCCTCGACGTCAACCGCACGAACAACAGCGCGATGCTGCACTCGGTGGGACGCAAGGCGGCTCGGCGCTGGTCGTTCACGTGGCTGGTGTGGCTGCAGGACCAACTCCTGACGTACGGGTTCTTCGTCTGACGATGGATGCTGCCGCTGCATTCCGTGACGGACTTGCCCGCGCGCGGCGCGCGCCGGCGCTCGTGGGCGGGACGTTTCTCCTCACGCTGCTCGTCTCTCTCCCGCTGGCGATCGCGCTGCGGGGGATGATCGCCGCGCAGCTCGGCGACAGCGCCACGGCAAACACGCTGTTGACGGGTACGGATTACGACTGGTGGCAGGAGTTCCTGGCGCACGCCACCGGTTTGGGCACGACGTTCGTGCCGTCGATCATCGGATTCGGGGCCGTGCTGCTCGACCTGAGCAATCTGATCGACAACGTGCCGCTCGCCGCGACGATTGCAGGCGCGGTGGGCGCGTGGCTCGTGCTCTGGTCGTTTCTCTCGGGAGGCATTCTCGACCGCCTCGCGCGCGACAGGCCGACGCGCGCGCGCGGCTTCTTCGGCGCGTGCGGCGCACACTTCCCTGCCATCGTGCGCCTCGGGATCCTCGCGCTCATCGTGTACGGCGTCCTGTTCCGGTTCGTGCATCCCGTGCTGTTCGCGAGCGCGTTCGGACGCCTCACGCGCAACATGACGGCCGAGCGCCAGGCCTTCGCCGTCCAACTCGCGCTGTATCTCATCTTCGGCGTCGCGCTGATCGCGGTGAACCTGCTGTTCGATTACGCGCGCATCCGGATCGTCGTCGAGGATCGGCGCAGCGCGATCGGCGCGCTGACGGGCGCGGCTCGGTTCGTCCGGCGCAACAGGGGTGCCGTCGCCGCGGTCTATGGCATGAACGCGCTGCTGTTCGTTGCGCTTCTGCTCGCGTATGCGGTGCTCACGCGCGCGATCCCGACGGGCGGGGCGGGGCTGCTTGCACTCGCGCTCGGGGAGTTGTACATCCTCGCACGACATTTTCTGAAGCTGGCGTTCGCAGCCTCCGAGACGGCGCTCTTCCAGGGACGGCTGGCGCATGCAGCCTATACGGCCGCGCCGCCCGTCCTCTGGCCGGAGTCTCCCGCCGCGGAGGCGATCGCCAACGCCGCAGGGCCGAACCCATGATGTCGACGGCTTTCCGGAAAGCTCGCATCCTCATCGTCGACGATGAGGAGCACAACATCGAGATCCTGCGCAGGATTCTCACGCGCGCGGGATTCACGCGGGTCGAGAGCACGACCGACTCCCGCGATGCGAAGCGGCTCTACGTGCGCCACCGGCCGGACCTGATCCTGCTCGATCTCCACATGCCGCATCTCGACGGCCTCGAGGTGATGGCGCAGCTCGCGGAGGTTGCGGAAGCGAGCTACCTCCCGATTCTGATCCTGTCGGCCGACGTGACGCCCGAGGCGCGGCGGCAGGCGCTCTCCCGGGGCGCCAAGGACTTCGTCAACAAGCCCTTCCAGCAGGACGAGATCCTGCTGCGCATCAAGACGCTGCTCGAAACGCGGCTCCTGTACCTGCAGATCCAGACGCAGAACCAGATCCTGGAGGCGCGCGTGCGCGAGCGTACGCGCGCGCTGGAGGAAGCGCAGGTGGAGATTATCGAACGGCTCGCGGTCGCGGCGGAATTCAGGGACGACAACACGGGTCAGCACACGCAGCGCGTCGGCCAGATGTCGGCGCTGCTGGCGCGCCAGCTCGGCCTCCCCGACACCCAGGTGTCGCTCATCCGCCGCGCGGCGCCGCTCCACGACGTGGGCAAGCTCGGCGTGCCCGACACGATCCTGCTGAAACTGGGAAAGCTCAGCGAAGAGGAATTCGCCGTCGTCAAGACTCACACGGTGATCGGCGCGCGCATCCTCTCGGGCGGGAAGTTTCCCCTGCTGCGGCTCGCCGAGGAGATCGCCTTCTCGCATCACGAGCGGTGGGACGGCAGCGGCTATGCCGGCATTCCCGGCACGCGGATCCCGCTCGCCGGACGCATCGTCTCCGTCGCTGACGTGTTCGACGCCCTCACGCAGCAGCGTCCGTACAAGCCCGCGTGGCCGGTCAGCGATGCGATTGCGGAGATCGACCGTCAGCGGGGACGCCAGTTCGATCCCGACGTCGTCGACGCCTTCATCCGCGTGATCGAGCAGCAGCCGACGGTCGCAGATGCGAGGAACGACTCGCAGGCGGCGTGTTGACGGCAGCGGGGCGGCAAAATATGACGCCCTCCGCGTCAATGACGAATGACGAACGACGAAGACGGATCTCGGATGACGAGCGCCCAGGTTCCCTAATGGGCCCGCAGCGGAAGAATCGGATTGACATTCGTCGTTCGCCGTTCGTCCTTCGTCGTTGACACGGTTCGGCTAAACGCCGATACCCATGTTCGCGGGTGTCGGTGCGGACGTTTCCGCTGCCTCGGCCTGCTCCGCCTCGCCGCCGACCCTGCGTAGCGCCTGCTGCGCGATCTCCCTGAGCGAGGGTTCAGCCAGGAGCGCCGACAGCCCGTCGTGCGCCGTCGTCACGGGAGCGCCCACGAGGCGATCGGCAAGGGCGATGCGATCCTCGAGCGTCGTCTGGGGATCGAGGACGGGAACCAGCAGCTGGCGGAGTTGCGGCGACAGCACGTTATCGAGGAACTCCAGCGCGTTGGCGCGGATGATCGCGTTGCCCGAGCGCAGGCCAACGTAGGCGTCCTTCAACTGTGCCTCGGGAAAGAGCAGCGACATCAGGCGAAAGATGCGTTCGAGCTCCGCGTCCATCGACTGCCTGATGGCGGCGAGCATCGGATCGGAGTCCGGCAGCGTATGGCGTACCGCGCCGAGCACCTGATGCGAGCGGTAATGGCCGGCGATTTCGGCGGCCAGCAGGAGCTCGACGATCGCGTGATCGATCTGGACGTCGGGATGGAGCTGCTTGAGCTTGTTGAGGGCGGCGATCACGCGGTAGCGCAGCGTGGCGTCCCCTTCGAGCAGCGCGTCGGCGAGCGCGCGCTCCGCATCCGCGGTCCCGATGCGCAGCAGCACGAGCGGGATCTCGCGGCGGACCTCCAGTGGCGCGGCCTCGTCGAGCAGCCGCGCCTTCAACCGCGGCACGATTGACGCCCCATACCGCGAGAGGGCGTCGGCTGCCTCCTCCGCCAGGTCGTCGCGGGCGAGCAGATCGATGAGCGGCACTTCGGCGTGATCGAGACGTGCGCTGCGTGCGGCCGCGATCGCCGCGCGCGCGACGCCGCCGTCTTCGTCCTGCAGCAGGCGGACCAGGTAATCGTCCAGCCCTTCCGGCGCCAGGGCGACGACCCGAGCGGCCTCCGCGCGATCGCGAACGCCCGCCGGTCCCGGCGAATTGACCATCTGTTCGAGAATCGCCCGCGTCGCGTCGAGGTTGCGCGAGGGCCCCGGCGAGGCGAGAAAGGCGGCCATCGCCGCGCGGATGGAGAACTCCGGGTAATCCCCAAGCTCCTGAATGCGCGCGAGCGGATCCACACCCAGCTCGCGGCTCAAGTACAGCAGCGCTTCGGTCCTGACGCCGGGGTCCGGATCGCGGAGCAGATCTCCCGCGGTGCCCGCAATCGCGCGGTCGCCGTCCGCGCTGAGAATGGCCAGCGCGCGCCGGCGGATCTCCGGATCGCCGTGCGCGAGCAGCTCTCGGAGCCGCGGACGCCAGCGATTCGCCTGCTGCTCTTCCATCAGGGTGAGGGCATACAGCACGTCCTCGCGGTCCTTTGCGTTCAGCTTCGCGGTAACCGCATCCGCCGCCGTCCGCTCGAGCACCGTCCGCGAGGCGCGTTCAGCGTCCAGCCGATGACGGCGAATCGTGTCGTGAATCGTCCGCACGTATTCGCGGCGGAGTTTCCACGCCACTGCGCACCACGCGCCCAGCAGCACGAGATTGATGGCAGCAGTGCCGCGCAGCCCGAGCTGCAGGCCCGGAATGCCGCCAAAGCCGCGCGTCGCCAGGCCGAGCAGGACGCCTCCCGTCGCGTCGCCCGTGCGGTTGACGACGATGTCGATCGCGTTTTTCACGCGAGCACGCTCGGCGGGCAGAATCGGCAAATACAGCAGCTCGTATGTCGCCTTGTCGACGGAGAAGCGAAAGCCCTGGTCGAAGGCGTTCGTCAGCACGACCGTGGCGAACGAGGGCGCCAGCAGGATCGCCGCGCTGCCCGCGCCGAGCGCCACCGGCAAGAGCAGGATCGTCAGCGCCACGCCGTACCGCCGCAGCGCGAATCCCGTCAGCGTCAGCTGCAGCGCGAAGCTGACCAGCCCGAGCGAGAAATTGAACGTCCCGAAGAAGCGGATCAGCGCTTCGGCGTTGCTGCCGAACCGCTGGTCGGCAACGAGGCTCAGCTGGAACGCCGTCCATTGCGTGACGATCGCCACGAGAAACACCATGGCGCCGATGTGCCGCAGGTAAGGCGTCCGCGCGATCTCCGCGAGCGTCCGCCGGAAGGCATGCGGACGCGACTTGCCGTGGCGCGCGAGCCCGCCCCGCCGGAGCCGCACGTTCGCGAACCCCACGATCAGCGCCGCCGCCGCGATCAACCCCGCGAGCACCAGGAGCAGGTTCACCGGGCCGCCCACCGAGCCGGCGAGCACGCGCGCCAGCAGGCCCCCGAGAATCGCGCCGAGCGACGCGCCGCTGCCGATGATGCCGAAGAGCCGCTTGGCCTGCCGCGTGTCGAACAGCGAGTTCGCAAAGCTCCACGCCTGCACCGGCGCGATGATGCCGAAGCAGTTCACCCATACATAGAAGATGAACGGGAGCGCGTGAACGTGGTGCCACCGGAACAGGTACCAGAACAGCAGCACGTTCGAGGCGAAGAACAGCAGCGTCCACACGATCACCGAACGCTGGCCGAAGCGCGCCGCCACGCGCGTGTACACCGGAACGAAGACGGTCAGCGCCAGCGGCACCGCCGCGTAGACGTAGGCGAGCGCGTAGGGGCCGTACTGCTTCAGGAAGAACCCGTTCCGGATTGGCTTCGCGAGCAGGAACGCGGAAACGACGACGGCGATGTAGAGGAAGGCGAGGAGCACCGGCAGCGCTTCACCAGGACGGATGTCGAGGAAGCGCCGCAGACGCGGAAGCATGGCCGGCCGGCAGTTTACTTCAGTTTCCGCATGAAATAGGCTGTGCGGGGTTTCGCCATGGCCATCACCGAACGCGTGCTGTCTCCGGTCGCCGAACTGCGTGAGGGCGAGGGAAGAACGGCGCTGATGATGTTCGCGTACTCGTTCCTCGCGATGAGCGCGTACAACGTCATCAAGCCGATCACCCGTTCCAAGTTCATCGCGGATCTCGGGGCCGACAACCTGCCGTACGTTGCGCTGGTCTCAGGCATCCTCATCGGCTTCCTGATGGCCGGCTACTCGTGGCTGCTCTCGCGCCTGCCGCGCCGGTGGGGGCTGCCGATCACGCAGCTCGGAATGGCGGGCGTGCTGGCCGTCTTCTGGTTCCTGTTCCAGACCGACGCGACGTGGGTGTCGGTCGCGTTCTACATCAACGGCCTCATCCTCGGCGTCCTGCTCATCAGCCAGTTCTGGACGCTCGCCAACATCGTCTACGACCCGCGCCAGGCGAAGCGGCTGTTCGGCTTCATCGGCGGCGGGGCGCCGCTCGGAGGGATTGCCGGATCCGCCTTCGCGACGGCCTACGCGACGAGGATCGGATCGACGAACCTCCTCATCCCGAGCACCGTCTGCATGGTGCTGAGCGCGCTCCTCGTCACGGCGATCATCGGCCGCGAGCGGGTCGATCCGGGCGCCGCGCCCGCGGGGACGACGCCGAAGAAGAAGGACGAGAAAGGCGTGAGCGCCGCCGAGGCGCTGCACCTGCTGCGCCAATCGAAGCACCTGCAGATCATCGCGCTCGTCATCAGCTTCGCCGCGGTCGGCGCCGCGATCATCGATCAGCAGTTGAACATGGCGGCCGCCGCCGCAAAGGGATCGGGCGCGACCGACTCGATCACCTCGTTCCTCGCGACCGTACAGCTCTGGACGTCGAGCATCGGCTTCATCATCCAGGTCTGGCTCACGAGCAAGATCCATCGCTATCTGGGGATCGGGTTCGCCCTGATGATCCTGCCGGTCAGCCTGGGTACGACCGCGGTCATCATGCTGCTCAACGCGGCGCTCTGGGCCCCAAGCCTCGCGCGTGTCCTCGATCAATCGCTGCGCTACACGGTGGACAAGACGACGCGCGAGATCCTCTTCCTGCCGCTCCCATCGGACATCAAGCTGAAAGCCAAGTCGTTCGTGGACGTCACCGTCGATCGCGCCGCGAAGGCGACGGGCGCGCTCCTGCTGGTCGTGCTCGTGAAGCCGTGGGGTCTGCACCTCAACTGGCAGCAATTGAGCTACGCCAGCCTCGCGATGACCGTCGCATGGATTTTCATGGCGCTGCGGGCGCGGCGCGGATATCTCGAGGCGTTCCGCCACAGCATCGAACGCCGCGACGTGCGGCCGGAGGAAGTGCGGTTGAGCGGCGCCGATCTCTCGACGATTGAAAGCCTCGTCCAGGAGCTGTCGCATCCCGACGCCGAGCGCGTCGTGTACGCGATCGACGTCCTGGAGTCGCTCGAAAAACGCCACCTCGTCACGCCGCTCCTGCTCTACCACGAATCCCCGCGGGTCCGGACGCGGGCACTGGCGGCGCTCGGGCAGGTGCGATCGGATATCGCGTCCAGGTGGGATCCGCAGATCAGGCGGCTGCTCGCGGATCCGGATCCAGGCGTCCGCAGCGCGGCCGTCGGCGCGCTCGGGGCGATTCAGAACGAGAGCACGGCGACGATCGTGCGGCCGCTTCTCGACGATCCGGACCCGCGCATCCGCGTCACCGCCGCCGTCGCGCTCGCCGCGAGCGACCGCGCCGAGGATCGCGCGCGGGCGGGCACGGTCTTCAGCGAGATCATCGCGGACACGAGCGAGGCCGCGCGTCCGGCCAGGCGCGACGCCGCCGCCGCGCTGCGTCAGGTGCGCCATGCCGATCTTCGCGCGATGCTGATGCCGCTCCTCTACGATCCCGCGCAGGACGTGGCGGAACAGGCGCTGGCGAGCGTCCGGGATCTCGGTCCGGCCGACGCGCTGTTCGTGCCCGCGCTCGTCACGCTGCTGCGCAACCGCCAGCTGAAGGGCCCCGCGCGCGACGTGTTGATAGGGTACGGCGAACCGGTCGTCGACGCGCTGGCCTTCATCCTTGCCGATCGCGACGAGGACGTCTGGATCCGCCGCCACATTCCCGCGACGCTGGCGCGCATCTCCAGCCAGAAATCGGTTGACGCGCTGATTGCCGCGCTGGGCGATCCGGACGGCTTCCTGCGCTTCAAAGCCATCGCCGGGCTGCAGACGCTCCGCCACACGGATGCGCCCCTCACATTTCACCAGCAGCCGATCGAGCGTGCGACGCTCGCGGAAGGGCGCCGGTATTTCACGTACCTTTCGCTGTACCACAACCTTTTCGAACGCGGCGGGCTGCCGGCCGACACCATGCTCGCGCGCGCGCTGACGGAGAAGATGAACCGGTCGCTCAATCGGGCGTACCTGCTCCTCGAAGTGC
The DNA here is from genome assembly GCA_046735335.1 of Acidobacteriota bacterium. GTDB lineage: Bacteria > Acidobacteriota > Vicinamibacteria > Vicinamibacterales > 2-12-FULL-66-21 > JBKPQB01. Next base: position 13,995 of record JBKPTE010000036.1, read on the forward strand.
TCTATCCGTGGCGCGACATCGCGGCCGCGCGATGGACGCTCGAGCACGGCGATCCGCGCAGCCGCGCGAGCGCGTCCGAGTACCTCGACAACCTGCTCAGCGGCCCGATCCGGAAGCAGATCATCCCGGCGCTCGAAGACTTGCCGCGGGAAGAGAAGGTTCGCCGCGGGAACGTCCTGCTTCGCACGCGGCCGCGCGACGTCGAGGAATCGCTGCTGCAGCTGATCAACGACGAAGACGAAGTGGTCGCCGCCTCGGCAATCGATCTCGTAGCGACGCAGCAGCGGTGGTCGCTCGCCGAAGACATCGAGCACGTGCTCGCGCATCGCGACGCCCGCGATTGGTTCGTGTTCGAGGCCGCGTCCTGGGCGCTGGCCGAACGACGGTTGTCGGCCGAACGACGCCGCGAGCTGTGGCGCGAGCCGCTGCCGGCGGCGGCGCTCGCGGCGCGCATCCGCGCGCTGCCGCTCTTTGGAGCCGTCAGCGTCGACGAGCTGTTCCGGATCGCGGGCACGGGACGCCAGGTGCGCCACGATCCGGGCCGCGGGCTGCTCCAGGAAGGCCTCGTCTCCCCCGCGGTGCACATCCTGCTGGACGGCCAGGTCATCCTGACGCGGCAGGGAGAGGCACCTTCCACCGTCACGGCGCCGGCGGCGCTGGGACTCGACGAGGCGCTGCAGGGATTTCCCGCAGCCGTCAGCGCGCGCGCGATGGATCTCGTCGTCACGCTGGCGATCTCGCTCGACGAGTTCCGCACGCTGCTGGCCGACAACACCGACCTCGTGCGCGGGTTGTTCGCCACCCTCTCCGAAGGCGCGGGGCCGAACGCCTGGATGCCCGTGATGCCGACCGGAGCGGCGGCCGAGCTCGCGCAGCTGGCCAACGGAGGCCTGAGCCCGCTGGAGAAGGCGCTCGCGCTGCAGCGCGTCCCGATCTTCTCGCGCATCCACGCGGCCGAAATGTTGGACCTCGCGCAGATCACGCGGACGGTCCCGATCGCGGCCGGGTCGCGGCTCTTCGAGGCGTCGGCGGGTGCGGCGCTGTGGGTCGTGCTCTCGGGTGAGCTGACGCTGGAGGACGATCGCGGGAATCCCGCTGGCGCGGCGCACGGCGGGGACGTGCTCGGGCTCGGGACGCTCCTCACGGGCGCGCCGATCGGGCGTGCGGCCGACGGTGCGCGCGCGGGGATCGCGCTGCACATCGATCGGGAGGAGTTCTTCGAGCTGATGGAAGGACGTCCGGCGCTGCTGCAGCAGTTTTTCGGCGCGCTGTTCCGCGGCATCGCGCAGCGCGCGGACGTGTGATGTTCGAGCGGCGGCCCTAAGGGACCGCCCTGCGATGCGGCCCTGAAAGGACCGGCCGACGATCAGCCCTGAAAGGACCGCCCGACGATGCGGCCGCGGCCATCGTGGCGCGGCCCGTTCAGGGCCGCATCATCGCGCCCCCGCCGGCGATCCCGCACGCACCGACTGCCGCACCGCATCGACGATGTGGCGCGCGGAGATGCCGAAGCGATCGAGCAGCTCCTCGGGCGTCCCCGAGCGCGGGATCTCGCGAACGGCCAGCCGCGTCACCGTCACGCCGACGGGCGCGAGCGCCTCGCTCACCGCATCCCCGAGGCCGCCCGCCGCATAGTGATCCTCGACGGTGATGACGACCCCGTGTGTCGCCTTCGCGGCGTCGCGGACCGTCGCGGCATCGATCGGCTGGACGCAATACGCGTCGATCACGCGAACGGCAACCCCCTCCTTCGCCAGCGCATCACAGGCCTTCAGCGCTTCGAACACGGTGACCCCTGCGGCAACGACCGTGGCGGCATCGCTCCCGCTCTGCCGCACCACCTTGGACCCGCCGATCCTGAACTCTTCCGACGCGTCGTAGAGGACGGGCGTCTTCGGCCGCGACGTGCGCATGTACACCATGCCTTTGTGCTGCGCCATCAGCGGCACGAGCCGCTCGGTGCTCACGGCCTCGCTCGGGTAGAGCACGGTGCAGTCGGGCACCGCGCGCATCATCGCAAGATCCTCTAGCGCCATCTGCGACGGGCCGTCCTCGCCGATCGAGACGCCGGCATGAGACCCGGTGAGCTTGACGTTCACCCCCGAGATGCCGGCCATGCGGATGAAATCCGCGGCCCGTGTCAGGAAGCACGCGAACGTCGACGCGAAGGGAACGGCGCCCCGCGCGGCTAGCCCCGTCGATGCCCCGACCATGACCTGCTCCGCGATGAAGCACTCGTAGAAGCGGTTCGGGAACGCCTTTTCGAACCGGTCGCTGAAGGTGGAGTTCTTCACGTCGGCGTCGAGCGCAACAATCCGCTCGTCGACGCCACCGATCGCGGCGAGCGCGCTCCCCCAGGCCTCGCGAGTCGCGATGCTGTCTCCCTTCTTGTGCGCGGGCGCGGGCAGACGATCGTAGGCTGGCGGCTCAGGCCGGCGGCTTCGTCCCGACGGCCGCTGAATCTGCGGCGGCTCGGTCCCCTCAATCATCTGCTTCTGCACTTCTGCGATCGCGCGGTCCGTTTCCTCGCCCTTCTTGAACGCCTTGCCGTGCCAGCCGTCCTTGCCGGCGACCGCCTCGACGCCCTTTCCCTTGATCGTGCGCGCGAGGATGGCAGTCGGCTTCCCTTTCGTGCCGCGCGCCTGCTGGAGCGCGTTCAGGATTGCCTGCATGTCGTGGCCGTCGATCGAGAGCGCCTGCCAGCCGAACGCGGCCCATCGGCGGACGTACTCGTCCATCTGGTGATCGAACTGCGTCGCGCGGCTCTGTCCCAGGCCGTTGACGTCGACGATCGCGCAGAGGTTGTCGAGCTTCTGGAACGTCGCGACGTCCGCGGCTTCCCACACGGATCCTTCCGCGGACTCGCCGTCGCCCAGCATCACGTACGTGCGGTAGTCCGAACCGATTCGGCGCGCGTTCAGCGCCAGCCCGACCGCCGCGCACACGCCCTGGCCGAGCGAGCCGGTCGCGACGTCGACGAACGGCAGGCGCGGCGTCGGATGTCCTTCGAGGTCCGAATCGAGCTTGCGGAGCGTCAGCAGCTGCTCCCGCGGGAAGAGTCCGGCTTCCGCCCACGCGGCGTACAGCACCGGGGCGGCATGTCCTTTCGACAGCACGAACCGATCGTTGTCGGGATTCTGCGGGTCCTTCGGGTCGTACCGCATCTCCGAAAAGAAGAGCGCCGCCATGACATCCGCGGCGGACATGCAGCTCGTCGGATGGCCGCTTCCGGCCTCCGAGGTTGCGCGGATCGAATCGATGCGAAGTTGCGTCGCGACGTTGCGCAGCGCGTCAATGGATGGAGACGGCATCTGAATGGACTCCTCGCTCATAAGCGGAGCTCGTATCGCGCGAGCAGAAAGTGCGCGGCGAGCGGCCCGTGGTCTATGACGTCGCGCGACGCCGATTGCAGGGCCGCCTCGGCACGCACGCGAAACTCCGGGTTCCCTGAGAGCCGCGCCAGCCGCGCCAGCCCGCGCGCCGCCTCGCAGTTCGCCACGAACGGCGTGCGGGGTGATTGCAGCAGGCCCATGTCGTCCGGGTCGTGCTGGCGATCGAGGAAGCCGCCCTCGGCTCCGTCGAGTATGCGCAGCATATAGTGCGCCAGCTCCTCTGCCATCATCCCGTACGGCTCGCCGCCGGCGGCCTGCTGCGCGTCCAGCAGCGCGTGCATGGCCGACACCTGATCCGCGAGCAACCCGCGCACGCGCGGCTCGTCCTCGATGTAGTGCGCGACACCAAAGCCCGGCCGGTAGGACGCGAGCAGCACGCGTTCGAGCGATTGGAGCGCATCCTGGCCGAGGCCCGTGTCGCCGAGCGCCGCGCCCGCCGCGAGGAGCGCCGCGCTCGCGGCAGCGCTCGAATCCGTATAGACGATGGGATCGTCCTCGCTCCCGCGATATCCGCCTGTGCTGGAGGTCAGCCGCGTCGTGATGAACGACACGAGCGCACCGGCGGCCGCGAGGTACCGGTCGTTCCCGAGCTGCGCCCCCGCGTCAGCATAGACGCGAAGCAGCGCCGCGTTCGTGTCGAGCAGCTTCTCCGGCTCCGGAGCGTGCCAGTCTCGCGCGCGTGCGTACCGGTAGAAGCCCCCGTCCTCCACGTCGTGGATGGCGCCCTCGCTCATCGCGTCCAGCGTACGTTCGACAATGGAGCGCCACCGCGAATCAGCCGTCTCGCGATACAGCGCGAGCGCCAGATGAAGAGGCGCTGCGAGCGGGAACTTCGGTTCCAGCCCGAACCCTCCGCTCTGCTGGTCGAACGTGGCGAACACGGCGTCGATCGCCGCGGCATCGGTGGGTTCCGTGCTGCCGGGCGCGCCTGCGCCGCGCTCTCGGTGCGCCACTCGCGCGCGTGCGATCTCGGACCCGCGCGTGGCCATCGCGTCGGCCACCTGCGCGAGCACGCTCGGCATGCGAGCGGGTCCGACGAACGTACCGCCGCCGAGCAGTTCCCCCTCGGGCGTCAGGAACGCCGTCGTCGGCCAGCCGCCCAGGTTGTACCGATCGTTGATGTCCGGCCGGCGATCGGCATCGATGCGAACGGCCACGAATCGAGCCTGGACGAGCGCAACGACGTCCGCGGCAGCATACGTCGTCAAATCCATTTCGCGGCACGCGCGGCACCACGCAGCCGTGATCGAGAGCAGCACGGGCTTGTGCTCGCGCGACGCGAGCGCAAACGCCTCTCTGCTCCACGGGAGCCACTCGATCACCGGAGCGCCGGTCGCCGAATGCGCGACGTGCGGGTGAGCAATTGAGCGCGTGATCATCGGCAGCACCGCGACGGACGGCAAATACCGTCAATTATAATGAGGGGATGCTCGTGCTGCGGTACGCGGCGCTGTTGGCGCTCGTCGTCTGGGTCGGCGGTCTGCTCGTGCTCGGCGGGATCGTCGCGCCGTCGATCTTCGAGACGCTCGCGGCGCGCCAGATCGCGGAAAGCCGCATGGTCGCGGGCGCCGTATTCGGCGCGATCCTGCGGAAGTTCTCGATCCTGAGCCTTGTTGCCGGCGGCGCGCTGCTGCTGACCCTCGTTGTCCGTGCCGTCCTGGGACCGCGTCCGCGGCGGCTGGCGCTCCGGATCGTGCTCCTCGTCCTGATGATCGCGGCCACGGCGTACGCGGCGCTGCTCGTGATGCCGCGGATTGACGCGCTGCAGCGCACCATCGGCACGGCCCCGTCGAACCTTCCTGAAACCGACGTGCGGCGCGTCGAGTTCGGACGCCTGCACGCGCTGTCCACGGGCCTGCAACTGGTGCCGATCCTTGGGGGGCTCTCGCTCATGTACTGGGAGCTGAAGGAATGACAGACATGGATCGCGACCAGCTGCTCGCGGCGATTCGCGCCGGAATCGCCGCGGCGCCGAACCCGGCGTCCGCGATGCAGCAGGCCGTCAGGCTGCTCAAGGACGCGGTGCCCGAGTACACGTGGGTCGGCATCTACATCCTCGATGGCAACGAGCTCGTGCTCGGACCTTACATCGGCAAGCCCTCGCCTCACACGCGGATCCCGCTCGGGCGCGGTATCTGCGGCGCCGCGGCGGCCGAAAAGACGACAATCGTCGTCGACGATGTGAACGCGGACGCGAGGTACCTCGCCTGCAGCACCGAGACGCGATCCGAGATCGTGGTGCCGATCATGCGCGACGGCGACGTGCTCGGTGAGATCGACATCGACAGCGATCGGACCGCCGCGTTCGGCCCGCGCGACCGCTCGCTGCTCGAACCCGTCGCTGCGATGCTGGCGGACGCGATGGCGGACGAGTAGAAGCGATGTTCGCGGGGTTCGCGGGGTTCACGGTTCACGGGGTTCAGGGCTGGGTTCGAAGGTTCGAGGTTCGTTCTGAGCGCTGACACCGTGACCAAGAACCTTGAACCCAAGAACCTGAACACCGTGAACCGAAGAACCCAGCCCCGCGAACCGAGTGAACCCTGTGAACCCATGTCGCACGTCATCACGTTGATTCCCGGCGACGGGATCGGTCCAGAAGTCACCGAGGCCGTCGTCCGGATCTTCGCGGCCGCAAACCTGCAGATCGAATGGGATCGCCAGGATGCCGGCGTGGTCGCCTTCAAGCGCTACGGCCAGTCGCTGCCGGTGGCGCTGCTCGATTCGGTCAAGCGCAACAAGGTTGCGCTGAAGGGCCCGGTCACGACGCCGATTGCGGAAGGGTTCACGAGCGTCAACGTCGGCCTGCGCAAGGCGCTCGATCTGTACGCGAATCTCCGTCCGGTCCGGAACCTGCCGGGCGTGCAGAGCCGGTTCGAGAACGTCGATCTCGTCATCGTCCGTGAGAACACCGAGGACCTGTACTCGGGGCTGGAGCACGAAATCGTTCCGGGGATTGTCGAGAGCCTCAAGATCATCACCGAGCGCGCGTCCACGAGGATCGCGCGCTTCGCGTTCGAGTACGCGCGCCGCTACCAGCGCACACGCGTGACGGCCATTCACAAGGCCAACATCATGAAGCTGAGCGACGGGCTGTTTCTGGACAGCACCCGGCGCGTCTCGCGTGAATATGCCGACATCGCGTACGACGAGCGCATCGTCGACGCCGCGTGCATGCACCTCGTGATGCACCCGGAGAGGCTGGACGTGCTCCTGCTGCCCAACCTGTATGGCGACATCGTGTCGGATCTCTGCGCCGGTCTCGTGGGCGGGCTCGGCGTCGTGCCCGGCGCGAATCTTGGCGCGGACGCCGCCGTCTTCGAAGCCGTCCACGGCAGCGCGCCGGACATCGCGGATCAGAACCTCGCGAATCCGACGGCGCTGCTCCTCTCGGGGCTGCTGATGCTCGATCACATTGGTGAGCGCGACGCATCGGCGCGCATCAGGGCGGCCCTCGAGGGCGTCCTCACCGAGGGACGCGTCCGCACGCGCGACCTCGGCGGCCGGGCCCACACGACCGAATTCACCGACGCCATCTGCCGGGAGCTCGAGAAGTCGGTGGTATAGTTTGCGGTGATGCTCGACGACATCACCCAGGCGGTGCTGGCGCGAAAGGACGTCGCCCGCTACCTGCGTGGGGCGCACGGGCAATCAGAGCTGGAAGCGCGCGAACGCGTCCAGGCCTACCTCGACGAGCTGCGGACCACGCAGCGGTATCCGATCTATCGGGCCCTCAAGCACCCGCTCTATCCGATTCTCCGGAAGGTCGAGCGATTCGACGAGCACGTCGAGATCGCGCAGCAGGCGACGCGCACCGGACGCGTCATCTACATCTCGAACCACAAGAGCCATCTGGACTATATCGTCGAGCCCCTGATCCTGCTCGAGAACGGCATCCGGCCGCCCGTCACCGCAGCTGGAATCAATCTCTTCGGCGGTCCCCTCGGGCTGCTGCACCGGCACGTCACGGGCGCGATCCCCATCCGCCGCAACAGCAAGGATCCGGCGTACCTGATCACGTTGAAGGCGTACGTCGCCGAACTGCTGCAACGCCACGACCTGCTCTTCTACATCGAGGGAGGGCGCAGCTACACGGGCGAGCTGAAGGCGCCGAAGACCGGGCTGCTGCACGCCGCGCTGCAGGCCGAGCGGGCCGACTCGGTGATCCTGCCGCTCGCGGTGTCGTACGACCTCGTGCTCGAGGACCACATCCTTCCACACGCGGCCGGCAAGGGGCGCGCGCGGCCGTTCGCGCGCGAGGTCGCAGAGATGGTGCGGTACGCCGTCGGCTATCAGTCGCGCGCGTTCGTCACGTTCGGACAGCCGATCCCGCTCGCCGGCTACGATCCGGAGTCGCGCCGCGACGTCATGACGGTGGCGCACGAGACGCGCGACGCGATCGGACGCCTGTACAAAGTGCTGCCGACCGCCGTCGTGGCCGCGGCGATGCGGCCGTCGATCGCGCGGCGCGAGCTCGAGGCGCGCTGCGACGGCCTCGTCGAGATCCTGACGCAGATCGGCGCGAACATGGCCGTGCACAGCGGGCGCGAAGCCGTGGAGACCGGCGCGCCCCTCCTCGCCGACCGCAACATCATTCATCTGGAGCGCAGCGGGCGGTATCGCGTCCGCGAGCGCACGGTCCTGCGCTATTACGCGCGCACCCTTCAGCACCTCCTGACCGCTCCCCGCCGCGCCGGCCGTACGCACTAGGCCGCACGATTAGATGCTCGGACTCGGAGCGGTTTCGAAAGCCTTCTTTCACGCGCTCGCGGGCAGCCAGTTCCTCAAGCGACTCGCGTCACGCTACGGGATGCGCAACGGCGACAGCTTCGCGCGGCGCTTCATCGCCGGAGAGACGGTGGAGGAAGCGATTGCAGCCGCCCGCGCGCTGCAGCAGAAGGGGCTCTCGGTCACGCTCGATTACCTCGGCGAGAGCGTCCGCACGATCGCCGAGGCGGACACGGCCACGCGCGCCTACCTCCGCGTGTTCGGTCAGCTCGCGGGGGCGGGCATCGATCACAACATCTCGCTCAAGCTCACGCAGCTCGGGCTGACGGTCGACCGGGCCACCTGCGTGGACAACCTCCGCCGCGTTCTCGACGAGGCGGACGCGCGGCAGTTCTTCGTGCGGATCGACATGGAGGATTCTCCCTTCACCGCGGTCACGCTCGACGTGTTCGAAACGATCTGGCAGCAGGGCTACCGGAATGCCGGCATTGTCCTGCAGTCCTACCTGCCGCGGAGCGAGTCGGATGCCGCGAGGATGAACGCGCTCGGCGCGCGCGTGCGCCTGGTGAAAGGGGCGTATCAGGAACCGCGCGGCGTGGCCTATCAAAACAAGACAGAGGTGGATGCCGCGTTCGTCCGAATCATGCAGGTGCTGTTGATGGGTGGAAACTACCCAGCCATCGCGACGCACGACCCCGCGATGATCGAGGCGGCTCGCATGTTCGCGCGGGAGAAGGGGATCTCACCGGATCGCTACGAGTTCCAGATGCTGTACGGCATCCGGCGCGATCTGCAGGCGGCGCTCACGCGCGACGGCTTCCGCGTCCGCGTCTATGTTCCATTCGGTCGTGAATGGTTCCCGTACTTCATGCGACGTCTTGGCGAGCGGCCCGCCAATGTCGGTTTCGTGATCCGGAGCGTGCTGCGCGAAGGCTAGTCGGGCCGCCTTCACGACTTTCCTCCTCATCGGCGCCTCTGAGGCGCACGTTACCCACTCGATCACCAAACTGACGTAGTCGATTCTCCAAATTTCCGGGTCCGGGGATGCGTCGATGACGGGCGCGCCGGACTTCTGCCGTGGCACACCTCTTGATATGCCTGAGCCACAGGGACAGCAACAGGCGCGCGAGCGTCTTACTTTCCGGAGGGCAGAAAGGGTCCGGCGTTCATGGTTACCAATTATCCCCAGCAACTCACGGCGGCAGCGGAACTCACGGTACACGCGGGCGCGGGGCTGATGCACCGCGCGCTTGGCTGGATGGGCCAGGCGCTCTGCGGATTGCGCGGGCACGATTCGGTCCTTCACTTCGAAGGCAACCGCGTCATGATGCGCTGCACGTCCTGCGGACACGAAAGCCCGGGATGGGAAATCAGCGGGCGCGCGCCGCGGCGCCGGTTCGACGGGGACGCCCGCCGCCACAGCCTCACGAAGGAGCGTCTCGTCCTCCGCAAGTCGGCGTGATGGTCGCCGGGCCTCAGAGGCCCGGCCTACGCCCCGGCCGCCCTCCTTACCCTCGAAGCCACGCGCGCGCAAACTCCGCGAGCGCGTCGCGGCACGCCATCACGTCGGCAACGTTCACGTACTCCTCGACGCTGTGCAGGCCCGCACCGCCCGGTCCGAACAGCACGGACGGAATCCCCGCGTGTCCCAGGATCGCCGCATCGGTCCAGAACGTCATGGCCGTGATCGGCGCCGCCGTGCCCGCACAGGCCAAGACGGCGGCGGCGAGCGATCGCGGCAGCTCGTGATCGCGAGCCACGTGATACGCCGGCCTGGAGAACAGGCGCCTGCATGACGCGCTGATCTCGCGATCGCCCGCCCTGAGCCGGTCGATGATGCCGGCCATCTCCGCGTCCACGACTTCGTCGTCCTCGCCTTCGATTGTGCGGCGCTCCAGCGTCAACAGACAGCGATCCGGATAGCTGCTCAACTCACGTCCGCCCTCGATGAGCGATGCGTGGAGCGACCCGGTCCCCATCAACGGGTGCGGCGGACGCCGCTGCAGTTCCCGATCGAGGGACTCGAGCGCCGAGAGCGCGCGGCCCATGCGGAGGATGGCGTCGCGGCCTTCGAGCGGACGGCTTCCGTGCGCGGCGCGGCCGCGCATCTCGATCTCGTACCACGCGAACCCCTTGTGCGCGATCCCGATCTGCAGGTCCGTCGGCTCGGTGACGACGGCGGCGTCGGCGCGCCACTCGGCGATCAGCGCGTCGGCCCCGATGCTCGCGTATTCTTCGTCGATCACGGCCGCGACGATCAGCCGGCCGGCGGCGAGCGTGCCGGACGCGATCACGCGCGCCGCGTCGATCATCGCGGCAACGCCCCCCTTCATGTCCTGCGCGCCGCGTCCGTAGAGGCGCCCGTCGCGAAGAGCGGGTTCGAACGGCGCCGTCATCCCCTCCACGCCGACGGTGTCGAGGTGACCGCAGAACATCAGCGAGCGCCCGCGCGCGCGGCCCTCCAGGATGCCGATGACGTTCGATCGGCCGTCAGCGACGGGCTGGACTTCGACATCCAGCCCGAGTTTCGACAGGTGCGCTGCCACGGCGTCGGCGATCTGCGCTTCGCCCGGCGCCCCCGGCACGAGCGACGGGTTCACGGAATTGATTGCGACGAAATCCTGCAGGAGCGCAAGCGAGGGATCGAACACTCCCAAAGCGTACCCCAAATGCGCACCTTGCCCGCCGGAGCCGCGCACGCGCGAAGGCGGAGTTAGGATGTTCCGATGTTCTCAGGACGCGTTGCGGCGATCACCGGCGCTTCTTCAGGGATCGGCCTCGCGTGCGCGACTCACCTCGCGCGCGAAGGCATGGCCGTCGTGCTGGGCGCGAGACGAGGCGATCGGCTGGCCCGGGCCGTCGCCGATATCGAGGCCGCGGGCGGCAAGGCGTATGCCGTCCCGATGGACGTGACGCGGGAAGAGGATGCTCACGCGCTCGTGTCGGCGGCGTTGGAGCGCTTCGGCCGCCTGGACGTCATGATCTGCAACGCCGGCTTCGGCTTCTACGGGACGCTCGAGGACACGCCGCCGGAGATCATGCGGCGCATGATGGACGTCAACTACATGGGAACCTTTCTCGCCGCGCGGGCTGCGCTCCCGGCGTTCAGGACGCAGCGGAGCGGCCATCTGATCTTCGTCTCCTCCATCGTGGGTCGGCGGGGCATCGCGTTCATGGGCGGCTACACGGCAACCAAGGCGGCACAGGCGGGACTCGCCGAATCGCTGCGCGCGGAATTCGTCGGCACGGCCATTCACGTCTCGTGCGTGTACCCCATTTCCACGAGAACGGAGTTCCGCGATGCGATGCGCCGCGAGTTCGGCCACACCGCGCAGGGGCTCGGACCGAAGCAGATGCCCGACGATGTGGCGCGCGCGATTGCGGCGTGCATCCGGCACCCGCGGCCGGAGGTGTATCCGCATCGGAAGTCGCGCGCAGTGGCGGTGCTGAACATCATCGCGCCGGCGTTCACGGACCGGCTCGTCCGCAAGTACGGCCGCAAGCGCGATGGATCAGAGGAGGCCGGGGGATCAGGAGATACATCGCAGGAGATCAACAGATCAGGGGAGCACGAATGATCTCGTCTCGCGGTGAACTGGCGCGATGAACGGGATGGCGCCCCTCGATCTGGCGATCCGCGTGGCGGAGCGCGTGCGCGATGCGGGAGGGCGCGCCCTCATCGTGGGCGGCTGGGTGCGCGATCGGTTGATGGGCGTCGAGTGCAAGGATATCGACGTCGAAGCCTTCGGCCTCGATGCGGCATCCGTCAAACGCGTGCTGGAAGGCATCGCGCCGGTCAACACCGTCGGCGAGAGCTTCACGGTCTACAAGGTCGCGGGCCTGGACGTCTCGCTTCCCCGCCGCGAGTCGAAGACGGGGCGCGGCCACCGCGGGTTCGCTGTCGAAGGCAATCCCGATCTGCCGCCAATCGAAGCCGCCCGCCGGCGCGATTTCACGATCAACGCCATCTCGTGGGATCCGCTGACGGCGGAGTACGTCGATCCGTTCGACGGCCGCGGAGACATCCGACGTCAGGTCCTTCGCGCCGTCGATCCACGCACGTTCGCGGACGACAGCCTGCGCGTCCTGCGGGCGGTGCAGTTCGCCGCGCGGTTCGAGTTCGCCCTCGATGCGGGCACCAAAGAGCTGTGCCGGCGCATCGGGCTCGACGATCTGCCTGCCGAACGGATCTGGGGCGAGATCGAGAAGCTGCTGATGCGCGCCGCGCGTCCCTCGATCGGCCTTGCGCTCGCGCTGGAGCTTGGCGTGATCGAGCGTCTGTTTCCCGAGCTCGACGCGCTGGTCGGCTGTCCGCAGGAGCCCGAATGGCACCCCGAAGGGGACGTCTGGGTTCACACGCTCCTCGTCGTCGACGAGGCGCGCAGGAGCATCGACGATCTGCCTTACCCGCAGCAGGTCGCGGTGATGCTTGGCGCGCTCTGCCACGACCTCGGGAAGCCGCCGACGACGGCGTTCATCGACGGGCGCATCCGATCGCTCAATCACGAGGAGGAAGGCGTCGCGCCGGCGATCGCGCTGCTCGATCGGCTGAACGTCCACTCGCTGCAGGGCTATGACGTGCGCCGCGAGGTGCTCGGCATGGTCGCGCATCATCTCAAGCCCGGCATGTTCGCCAAAGCCGACCCGCCCGTCGGCGACGGCGCGTTTCGCCGGCTCGCGCAGAAGGTCGACCTCGAGCTGCTGGCGCGGGTCGCGAAGGCCGACTGCGAAGGACGCGGCGGCGGGTTCGACTGCTCCGCGATGGACTGGTTCGTGGCGCGCGCGCGCGAGCTCGGCGTCGAGCACGCGCCGCCGGACCCCCTCGTCAAGGGACGCCACCTGCTCGCGCTCGGCGCCGCGCCGGGTCCCGCGATCGGCGAGGTGCTGCGCCAGGTCTACGAGCGCCAGCTCGAAGGGAGCGTCGCGACGTTCGACGAGGCGTTCGATCTCGCGCGGCAGATCGCGAAGGAGAGGCAGCTATACTGAGGCGGATGCCGATCGTGCCGTGCGCCCGCGCGCGCGCCTTCCTTCTGATCTCCCTCGCTCTCCTGCTCTCGGCGCCCGCTCCCGCATTCGCACAACGCAGGGACCCGATCGGCCCCTATGCATTCGACGTCCGCGGGATCTTCGCCCGGCACAAACAGCAGCCGAGTGTCGCGACGGACCTGGGCGTCCTCCCGGCCAACATTCCAACGCGGAGCATCGGCCTGCTCGCGGGCGTGCACTGGTATCCGGTACACAGGGGCCAGATCGCGCTCGGCATCGGAGGACAGCTCGTCGTCGCGCGCGGCAGCCGCACGCTGGAGCCGGAAGCGACGACGGGAACGCCCGGAACCCCCGGAACGCCCGGAAGTACGCCGACGGTGCTGCGCCACTTCCGCTCGATTGCGCCCGAAGTGTCGGTGAACTTCGGGCACAGGAACGGATGGAGCTATATCAGCGGCGGCCTCGGGCGATCCCAATTCTTCGTGGAGCGGGCGGATCAGCCCGTCGAGAGCGCGCCGGCGCGGAAGACGATTCACTACGGGGCGGGCGCACGATGGTTCGTCAACCATCACGTCGCCGTCTCGTTGGACCTGCGCTGGTACGCCGTGTCCGAGGGGACGGCGTCACCGACCGGCGGCGTCGCGCAGCCGCACACGACGTTCTTCGTCCTGAGCGGCGGCGTGGCCCTGCGCTAGGGCACGAGCCTTTACTTCTTGATCTCCTGGCCTCCTGTGTACTTGCGCAGGAATTCCAGGGTGAGCGGCCAGGCCTGTTCGGTAGCCTTCATGTTGCCCGGCGCCTGCTCGTTGCCGGACTGCTGGCGCAGGAACCCGTGCCCCGCGCCCTCGAAGATGTGGGGTTCGTAGGTGACGTGGTGCTTGGCGAGCTCCGTTTTCGCGGGCTCGATGGTCGCGTTCACCCGGTTGTCGTTGCCGCCGTACAACCCGAGAATCGGCGCCTTCGCGTGCTCGTACGCGGCCGCGTCGGCCGGCATCGGCCCGTAGTACGAGACCGCCGCGTTCAATGCCGGCTGCGACAGCGCGTAGCGGAAGCTGGTGCCGCCGCCCCAGCAGAACCCGATCGTCGCGACCTTCTTGTTCGAAGAGGGAATTGAGAGCGCGTACGTCCGCACCGCATCCAGAATCGCGTTCGTGTCCGACGGCTGGAGCGAGCGGATCGCCTGCTGCGCGTTCTGGCCGAGCGCCTCGGATCCGCCGCCGTTCGGCCCCTTGCCGGAGAGGAAATCCGGCGCGATTGCGATGAACCCTTCCTTTGCGAGCTGGTCCGCCACGCCGCGCACCCAGTCGCTCAGGCCGAAGATTTCGTGGATCACGATCACGACCGGCGCGTTGTCCTTGCGTTCGGGATAGACCACGAACGACTTGATCGCCGGTCCGGTGCCGTTCTTGATGTCGACCCATTCGCTGTGCCGCGGCGACGCCTTGAGCTGCGCGGGCGCAGCGTCAGCGTCAGGCGGGAGATTCTGGTTCCGCGGCGCGCTCGAAGGCGCCGTCGTCTGTTGCGCTTCCATCGCATGGCCGGCGTGCGGATCCGCCGGCGCCTGCGCCGCGGCCGGAGCGGCAACCCACGTCAGTAGTCCAAACACGAGCATCAGTCGGTTCATGGTCAACTCCTGCCTTCCGCCTGAAGGCGGAAGCTACGGATTGGGTTTCCTGACTTCCGCCTGAAGGCGGAAGCTACGGATCCAACCTCCAACCTCCAACCTCCGACTTCCAACCTCCTCAAATGTCCCAGATCCTTTCCTGCCGATCGTAGAACGTGATTCCGCCGTCCTCGCTGACCTTCAGGACGGCCCCGTACCGCGCCGCCGCCATCGCCGCGGTCGTCCGCGCGCCTTCGACGACGAACAGGGAGTGAGGCTGGACCGGTTCGGCGTGCAGCAGAATGGCGCCGACCGCAAGGAGGCGGCCCGACGGGTCCACGACCGTGGCGCCGTCCATGCGCGCGAGGCCGCGGAGGACGGCTGCGTCGATCGACGTGGCCGTCCGCCCGCGAAGCATGTACATGAGCTGCGTGCGGCTCGGTGCGCCGTCGGGCGTCGACGAAGTCAGCACCGGCGAATCGAGCTGATCGAGCGGGGCGACGAGATGCCGCAACGACGACATCTCCCGCAGCACCACGAACAGGGCGCCCTGACGCGCGTCCGCGAGATCGAGCGCGGTCTGCAGCAGCCGCTCCGCAAGCGCGCGGTCGCCGACCGCGGCGGACCAGAGCTCGTACTTCGACTGGAGATCCAGCAGATGCCAGCGCGCGTTGCTGAAGCTGAACATCTGGACGCCGTCCGCGAACACCTTGATCTCGTGGTTCGGGCTGAGGACGACGCAGATGTTGCGGTTGCCGGCGGTGCCCAGCGCGTGCGCGCGATACGCGTCGGGACACGTGACCTCGAGGTGCGCGTCGGCGTTCCCACGCCACCGTCCGAGATCGATGATGTCGAGGACGAGCCCGTCCGCGTTGACGAGAAACAGCGTCTCGATCCCGTCGCACACGCGATAGAAGCCCTTGAGCGCCGTGAGCGCCTGCGAATACCGGTAGGCCTGGCGGTCCGGGCGGGCGTCGGGGTTGAGCGGATCCGCCTGGCTTTCGAGCAACAGCACGCCCGACGAAATCGGTCGGTTCTCGTAGCTCGAGAGCGCCGCAACACGAAGGACTTCGATGACCGCGGCGATCAGGTCTGCGCGGGAGGACGCGTGCCGGCCCGACGCGTCGTCGAGGAGCGCCGCGATGTACCGATCCTCGATGGCGCCGCGAAAGAGATCGCCGCGCTCGACCATCTGCCGCGGATCGAAGATGGCGCGGTAGCGTGCGGTCAGCACGGACCCGATCGCGCGGGCGAGGCGAATCTCGTGCGCGGTGAAGGGACGCGTGCTCGGAACGCGCAGCAGGTGCCGCGTGCCGAACCAGCGCACCGCGAGTTGGGCGGGATCTCCCGTCGGCTCGATCGCGAGCCGTCCGTCCGACGAGAGCGACGGCGTCGCTTCCGTCTCGAACGTCGCCCGCTCGAAAAACTGGCGGAGCGCGGCCTGCAGCAGGTTGTCGTAGAGCGCGCTGGCCGCGAATACCGGCGGGAGGGCCATGAATTTTCGATCATAATTCATGGCGATGACGCGGCGTACGCTGCTCGACTTCTTCAGCGACATCGCCTCCGCCGATGCGCCGGAGCCCGACGCCGGGTTTCTGACGTACGACGACGGATACCGGACGTGGACCTGGACGTACGCGGACGTCGGCCGCCGCGCGCAGGCGTTCGCGGCGCGACTGCGCGGGTCGGGCGTCGAGCACGGCGAGCGGGTGGCGATCTGGAGCGAGAACCGCCCCGAGTGGATCGCCGCGTTCTGGGGCGCGCTGCTCGAAGCCGTCGTCATCGTGCCGATCGATTACCGCGCGTCGGCCGATTTTCTGCTTCGCGTGGCCGCGATCGTCGATGCGAAGGCCATTCTCGTCGGCGACGTCGTCGACGCGGACGCGCTGGGAACCGATCGGCCTGTGTGGCGGCTGCACGAGATCTTTCGTCTGAATGACAGGGACTTCCGCCTGAAGGCGGAAGCCACGGATCGGAAGGCCCTGAAGGCGGAAGCCACGGATCCCGGCACCATCAGCACAGATACCACCGCCGAGATCATCTTCACCTCCGGGGCGACGGCGGACCCGAAGGGCGTCGTCCTCACGCATCGCAACATCCTGGCGAACATCGTTCCGATTGAACGCGAAGTCGCGAAGTACCGGAAGTACGCGTGGCCGTTCAAGCCGGTTCGCTTCCTGAATCTGCTGCCGCTCAGCCACATGTTCGGGCAGGCGATGGCGACGTTCGTGCCGCCGATGCTCGGCGGCCTCGTGCTGTTCACGCGCAGCTATGCGCCGGAAGACGTCCTGCGGCAGATTCGCGACCGCCGCGTCTCCGTCCTCGTGTGCGTGCCGAAGATCCTCGAGGTGCTGCGCGACTACGTGCTGCGGCAGGTGCCCGAAGCCGCGTCGCCGCCGCCGGAGGGCATGCACTGGGCGCGCCGATGGTGGCGCTACCGCCGCGTGCATCGCCTCTTCGGCCTGAAGTTTTGGGCGATGGTCGTCGGCGCGGCGCCTCTGGATCCGGAACTGGAGGCATTCTGGGGACGCCTCGGATTTCTCGTCGTGCAGGGATACGGCCTCACCGAGACGGCGCCCATCGTCACGCTGAATCACCCCTTTCACGCGGCGCGCGGCGCGGTCGGGAAACCGATCGCGGGCGTCGAGGTGAAGATCGCCGACGACGGGGAGATCCTGGTGCGCGGCGAGAACGTCACGCGCGGCTATTTCAACGCGCCGGACGAGACGCGGGCGGCATTCGAGGACGGCTGGTTCCACACCGGCGACATCGGGGAGTTCGACGCGGACGGACAGCTGCACATCCGCGGCCGCAAGAAGGAAATGATCGTCACGCCCGAGGGGCTGAACGTCTTTCCCGAGGACGTCGAGCGTGCACTCAACGAGCAGCCGGACGTACGTGAATCGGCCGTCGTTGGAGCCGCATTGCCAGGCACGACCGCCGAGCGCGTGCAGGCTATCGTGGCGCTCGAACCAGGTGCGGATCTCGATGACGTGGTGCGCCGCGCGAACGCCTCGCTCGCCGATCACCAGAAGATCCGCGGAGCGGTTGCGTGGCCGGAGCCGGCCCTGCCGCGCACCGAAGGTACGCGCAAGCTGAAACGTCGCGAGCTGCGGCTGTGGCTCGCGGGTCAGCGCCCGTCGGCGCCGTCAGCAGGAGACCGCAGGGACGTCCCGTCGATCCTCTCGCGCTTCGCGCCCGGGCGACACATTTCAGAGACCACGACGATCGACGAACTGGGCCTCACCTCGCTCGAGCGCGTCGAACTGATGATGGCGCTCGAAGAAGCGTTTCAGGTGACGATCGACGAAGGGGCATTCGCCGGCAGCCGCACCGTCGGCGACTTGACGCGGCTGGTCGAACCGTCAGCCATGCCGGAGCACGGAGCCTCGCCGACCGTGTCCTTCAGGTCCGCCGACACGGAACACATCGACTTTCCACGATGGAGCCGATCGTTGCCCGTCCGCGCGCTGCGCCGCGCGAGCCTGCCCACGTGGATCCTGCCGCCGGGCCGCATTTTCGCGCGCGTGAAGGTCGAAGGCCTCGATCACCTTCGGGCGCTCGACGGGCCGGTGATCTTCGCGTCCAATCACCAGAGTCACTTCGACGCGCCGGTCATCCTGGATTCGCTGCCGCCGAAATTTCGCTATCGCGTCGCGCCGGCGATGGCGAAGGAGTTCTTCAAAGCGCACTTCTACCCGGAGCAGTTCGGGCGCGCGGCGTGGTTCACCAGCAGCCTGAATTACTACCTCGCCGCCATCTTCTTCAACGCGTTTCCGCTGCCGCAGCGCGAAAAGGGCACGCGCGAGACGCTCCGCTATATCGGAGAGATGCTCGAGAGTGGCTATTCGGTCCTCATCTTTCCAGAGGGGCGCCGCACGGAGCACGGCGAGATCAACCGCTTCCAGCCGGGCATCGGGATGATCGCGTCGAGGCTGGAGGTGCCGGTCGTCCCCGTCCGGCTCGAGGGGCTCGACCGCATCCTCCACCACAGCGCGTGGTTCCCGCGCGTCGGACGTGCGCGGTGCGCGTTCGGTTCCGCTATGTGGCTGCACGGCAACGACTACGCTGAACTTGCCGCACGCGTTGAAGCTGCGGTTCGTGCGCTCTGACCATATCTCTCAGGCACGCCTGAAGACGAGCCCCACAGCGCCGCCTGGTCAGCGAGCATAACGTTTGCATTCGGCGACCCCAGGTGGCATACTCTTTGATCGGAAAGGATAGCAATTGAGCAAGGATGATCTGATTGACGTGCAAGGCACGGTCGTGGCGGTCCATAGCGGCGGGTTGTATCGCGTGCAGTGCGACCAGGGACACGAAGTGCTGGCACAGCTCAGCGGCCGGATGCGCCGCTTTCGAATCAAAGTGGTGCCGGGGGATCGCGTGACGGTTGGCGTCTCGCCTTACGATCCCGTTCGCGGCATCATCACCTTCCGCGCTCGCTGACACACCATTGGATTCCCACACAGCTCAAACCTCCCGGCCGCGTCGTCGCAGACGTGGGGCCCGGCGCCCGCGCACGGCTGCAAGACCGCACCTGCACGCCGCGCCCGTCGAGACGATTGAACGGCCGCAGGCCGATTACGATCCGACTCCTATCGCATTCGACGCGCTGCCGCTCAACCCGGCGCTCCTCGAAGGCATTCGCTTTCGCGGCTTCGAAGCGACGATGCCCGTCCAGAGCGCCGTCATTCCAATTGCCCTCGCCGGTCACGACGTGATTGGCTGCGCGGATACCGGAACCGGCAAAACGGTCGCATTCGTGCTGCCGATCCTCGATCGGCTCCTGCGCGCCAGGACCGAACGTCCGGACGAGTGCGGCTTCACGCGCGTCCTCATCCTCGCGCCCACGCGCGAGCTCTGCGTCCAGATCGAGGACGACGTCCAGGGCTTCACGTATCACACGGATCTGACGAGCGTGGCCGTTTACGGCGGCGTCGGCATGGATGCGCAGGAACGCGCGCTGCGCGCCGGCGTCGACATCGTCGTCGCCACGCCGGGGCGCCTCATGGATCACCAGCGGAACGGCGCGGTCGATTTCACCCGCGTCGACACCCTCGTCCTCGACGAAGCGGACCGCATGCTGGACATGGGCTTCTGGCCCGACGTCAGGCGCATCGTCTCCACGCTGCCGGCCGGCGGACGGCAGACGCTCCTGTTTTCCGCGACGATGCCGGCGGACGTCATGAAGCTGGCGGACGAAGTGGTGAAGGACGCGAGGTACGTGCAGGTCGGGTCGGCAGGGCGCCCGGCCAAGAGCATCACGCACGAGGTGGAGAGCGTCCCGGCCGCGCAGAAGACGGAATGGCTCGCGAAGTTCCTCCGCCGGACCGCCGGCCCGGTGCTGGTGTTCGTGCGCACGAAGCACGGCGCCGAGCGGCTCGCGCGAAAACTGGCGGGCTTCGGCCTGAAGGCGGCGTCGCTGCACGCCGATCGAACGCAGCAGCAGCGAACGGCGGCGGTGGAGGGATTCCGCAGCGGACGATATCAGGTGCTGGTCGCGACGGATGTCGCCGCGCGCGGGCTGGACATCGACGGCATCACCCACGTGGTGAACTTCGAGGTGCCGTCCTCACGAGAAACCTACGTGCATCGGGTCGGACGCACGGGCCGCGCGGCGGCCACCGGCACCGCCCTGACGCTGGTCGCGCCCGAGGAGCTGCGCGCGCTCGAAGCGCTGCAGCGGTCGTTCGGGCCTGAGTTACAGGGATGATCGACGATATCAACCCGTTCGAAACGCCGGCCGCTCCGGACGCGGCGGCGCCCGAGGCTCCGGCTCCTGCGGAGCAGCCGGCGCTGTCACCCGCCGTCGAGCGATTCAAATCGTGCCGCTGGCGCGCGACGCCCGACCAGGGGGAGTTCTGCACCCACCGTGACGTCCTGCCCTTTGCGGGCAAGGAAGGATTCAGCGCGGAATCCTGGTGCCTCGAGTGCGGCTTCTACAAGCTGCGCCGCACGCCGAAGAAACGGGAACGAACCGAATACACGTACTGAGATGAGACCGTTCTAGGGTTCTACGGTTCTAGGTTCTAGGTTCTAGGTTCTAGGTTCTCAGAACCGTAGAACCTAGAACCTAGAACCGTAGAACCACCTCAATCAGAAAATTCCCGGGCCAGTTCGACCCATTCCCCGTTCGGCGCCAGCTCCTGGTACATTTTCCAGTGCGGCTTGGCTTCCGCCGAGTGTCCCGTCTTCTCCAGCGTCACCGCCAGATAGAAGTGCGCATCCGGATAGCCGGGATTCAGCGCGACGGCATCGCGGTAACAGAGGAGCGCTTCGTCGTAGCGGCCGAGATCGTGATGGATGTTGCCGAGGTTGAAGTGCGCCTCGAAGCAGTCCGGGTCGAGCCCGATCGCGCGCTCGTAGAGCGCCTGTGCCTCGATCAGCTCGTCGCGCGCGTAGTGGAGGTTCGCGAGGTTGACGATCGCGGGTACGAGGTCGGGATCGATCACCAGCGCCTTGCGGTACGCGGCAGCCGCCTCCTCCATCTTCCGGTCGTCGCCGTCGTCGAGCTTCGATCCTTCGATGAAGTACTTCGCCGCGAGCGCTGCCTGCGGATCCGGGAACGGAAACGCGTTCGTGGGAAGCGGCGCGCCGGCGCGATCGGGCACGCGCTTCGAGTGGCGTGACGGCAGGGCGACGACTTTCGCGGGCGCGCTGCCCGACGCGTGGAAATCGAATACGAGCTGCCCTTCGCGCTGCGCCATCAGCGCGCGGAGCGCCGTCTTCAACGGCACGTCACGATCGAGGTCCGATGCGAGCTGCTTGATCGTCGCGAGATCGGAGAAGGTGTAGAACCGTTCGCTCCGCGTCGCGGCCGCCGGGCGTATCAGGGCCCACTTCTCCAGGTAGCGCAGGTGGTGCTCGCCGACTTTCGGGTACAGGCTGCGGATGTCGCGGACGCCGTAGAACTGCCGCCGCAGCGAATCCCCGGACGCAATCCCCGCGAGCCGGCAGAATTCAGCTTCGGGCACGATCCGGACCTGCCCGGGCACCTTCCCGTTCATCTGCTCGGCGCGCCGAAGCTTGCTCGAATCCTCTTCGCGCGCGGCATTGTCGCCGACGACGAGGATCGTCGTGCGAGCGGTCACATCGTCCGACAGATCTCCGCCGAGTTCGGTGACGAGCGCGGAGGCTTCGCGGCGGCCGATCGTTGCGAGCTTGCCGGTAAAGGCCACCACGTGACCGGCGAACGCGGGCCCGCCGGCCGATGACGGAGACGGCGTCATTCGGCGCAAAGATGAGACACGGGCGCATGAAAGTCAAGCGCCCGACGCATAATAAAGCTCGCCATGCTGCTCGCCGGAGACATCGGGGGGACCAAGACGCTGCTCGGTTTGTTCGCCCGCGCGCCGGAGCGCCCGCAGGCGATTGAGGTCGGCGAGTTCGTCACGCTCGACTACGACGGGCTGCCCCCGATGATCCGCGAGTTCCTGAAGGCGCGCAGCCTCGAGCCGAAACGGATCGAGGCGGCGAGCTTTGGCGTCGCCGGCGCGATCACGGAACAGGTGGCGCGGCTCACGAACGTGCCGTGGCTCGTCGACGGTGCGCAGGTCTCGGCGACGGCGGGGCTGCGCCACGTGCACATCCTGAACGATCTCCAGTCGATGGCGTACGCGGTGCCGGTGCTCGAGGGGGACGAGCTGGCGATCCTGCAGCACGGCGTCGCGCAGCCGAACGGCAACGCCGCCGTGATTGCCGCCGGCACCGGACTCGGCGAAGCGCTCCTGCACAACATCGACGGCCGCTTCGTCCCGAGCGCCTCGGAAGGCGGCCACGCCGACTGGGCGGCGCGTACCCCTCGTGAGATCGAGATGCTGCAGGCGCTCACCCGCAACTACGGACGCGTGAGCGTCGAGCACATCCTGTCGGGTCCGGGGCTGGTGAACATCTATCAGTTCACCCACGATGCGTTCGGCGGATCGACGGAGTTCATCTCCCCCGCCGCGCGCGTGCCCAGACGCCTCTGCGAGGGCGTGGGCCGCGTGGACGACGTCGCGGATCTGCCGCCCGCGATCAGCCGGTCCGCGATGGACGGGCGCTGCAGCTGCTGCCGGGAGGCGCTCGACCTGTTCGCCACCGCGTACGGCGCCGAGGCCGGCAATCTCGCGCTGCGATCCGTCGCGACCGCTGGTGTCTACGTCGGCGGCGGCATCGCCCCGAAGATCCTGCCCGTCCTCCAGTCCGGCGGCTTCATGGACGCGTTTCTCTCGAAAGCTCCGCTCCGCGACGTCGTCGCCACCATCCCCGTGTCCGTCATTCTGAATCCCGAAGCCGGGCTGCTCGGTGCGGCGGTGCACGCCAATACGGCAGCATAGACGCTGAGCTGCATCAATGCCGCGCTCGCGGCCTCGGATTTGCAGGGGCTGATCGTATGAAGATCTTCGGCATCGTCCTGATCGTTGTAGGACTTCTGGCGCTCGCCTTCGGCGGCATCAGCTGGACGAAGCGCGAGAAGGTCGTCGACCTCGGTCCGATTCAGGCGGAGACTCAGAAGCGCGAGACGCTGCCGCTGCCGCCGATCTTCGGCGGCGTCGCCGTCGTCGCCGGCATTGCTTTGGTTGTCATCTCGGGACGGCGGCCCTGAAAGGCCGTCCTACAAGAACCAGCTTCTCACCACACGAACACAGCGCGGCGGCCGTTCTTCTTGACGAGCGCATCGATGGCCGCGGACATGCGATCGCGGCGCGCCAGCATCGATTTGATCTGCTTGCTCGACAGCCACTGACCGACCGCGCCCTGCAGCGCGGCTTCGTCGAGCGCCGAGATCCGATCCCACAACGCGGTGTCGACGTGATCGATGTTCTGCGGGAGGGCGCGGTCGTCGAGAAACGCGCGCGAGTGATCGATCAGATAGAGGTTCCACGCGCCGTCGACGAGCAGGTTGCCGCGATTGCGATCGGGATTGCCGATTAGATCGTCGAACAGCTTCATCCGCGCGAGCTGGCGCTCCCAGAGGGGCGGCTTCGGCAGCGGCTGCACCTCCAGCCACGTGCGCACGCCCTCGAGCCACAGAATCAGCGCGCCGGTCAGACCGTCGATTTTCCGTTCGACGACGACCGGCACCATGCCGAGCTGCAGCAGCTTGTCGAGCTCGTACGCGGCAATCTCCGACTTGTAGCTCTCCCAGTAGCCGTTTTGGAAACCCGGGCGCAGCGGCTTCCACGCCGCGGACGCGACCAGCCCTCCCGGCGCGAAGAAGGCGCGCTTCGGGTGCGTGACGCCGAGATCGACGGACGTCATCTTCACCACCTGCGCGCTGCGCAAGTAGGCCTCGTATTCCGCCGGCTTCTCTTCCCAGACGCGCGCCGACGCGGGCGCCGCGGCCGGCGCGGGCTGCTGCGCGGCGGCGCCGAGCGAGGAAAACAGGAAAAACAGCGCCAGCAACATGCGGGGTGCTGGCGCACTGTAGCATCAAACAGCCCGGGAATGGCACAATTTCAGGTCATGTCCACGCTGAACATTCCATCCTCGGGCGCGATCGATCTGCTGGCGCTCGGCGCGCTCGTGCACCGCCTCGATCCCGGCGCCGTCCCCTTCCGCAAGGCCTCCGCGTGCGCGATTCACGTGAGCGGCGGCGAGTTCAATTGCGCCGCCAACCTCGCGGACTGCTTCGGCATGCGCACCGCGATCGCAACCGCGATGGTCGAATACCCGATCGGCGACCTCATCGCGGGGCAGGTCCGTGCCATGGGCGTGACGCCGTTCTACAAGATGTTCGGGCACGACGGCGTCCGCGGTCCCAACATGGCCGCCGTCTACAGCGACCGCGGCTTCGGCGTACGGGGGCCGGTGGTCTTCTACAACCGGTCGAACGAGGCGGCGGCACAGCTCGAACCGGGCGACTTCGACTGGAACGCGATATTCGGCAACGGCGTGCGCTGGTTTCACAGCGGCGGCATCTTCGCATCGCTGTCGCCAACGACGGCCGACCTGACGATCGAAGCGATGCAGGCCGCGAAAGCCGCCGGCGCGGTGGTGTCCTTCGATCTGAACTACCGCGAGAAGCTGTGGCGCGCGTCGGGCGACGCAGACCGCGCCGTCAGCGTTCTCAGCCGCATCGTCGAGCACGTCGACGTGCTGGTCGGAAATGAAGAGGATCTGCAGAAGGGGCTCGGCATCGCGGGCCCGCAGGTGGCCGCGGCATCGAAGCTCGATCCGAGCGCGTTCGTCGAAACGATCGATCGCGTCGTGAAGCGTTTCCCCGACATGAAGGCCGTGGCCACGACGCTCCGCGAAGTACACTCGACGAACCGTCACGGCTGGAGCGCGGTGGCGTGGGTCGACGGACGCATGTACCAGGCGCCCGCGTGCGAGCTGGACGTGTTCGATCGCGTGGGCGGCGGCGACGGATTCGCGTCGGGGTTCTTCTACGGCCTGCTCACAGGCGAGCCGCCGCAGGAAGCCGTCAGGCTCGGATGGGCGCACGGCGCCCTGCTCACGACGTTTCCCGGCGACACGACGATGGCAACGGTCGAGCAGGTGCGCGCGTTCGCCCAAGGGGGCTCCGCGCGAATTCAGCGATAGGCGGTTCGTAGCGCGCAACTTCAGTTGCGCGAGACGCATTACCTGAAAATCCCCTTCAGCTTGCGCCCGAGCCCCGAGAAGAACCCCTGAACCGCGCGTTTGATCTGCTGCTTCACCGTCCCCTGATGCAGCGGACACAGACGCGTGGGAACCTCGTCGCCTTTCTTGAAATACTCCGTGTAGGTCGGACAGCCTTCCACCGGCTTCAGGTACGTGACCTTGCAGAGCGGCTCTTCGCGCAGCGTCGAGGGCGGATCGAACTCGCGCGCGGGGCGCCTCCGGGCCGCCGCCTTCATGAACTCGCTCCAGATCGGCAGCGCGTAGCGCGCGCCGTATCCCTGACGCGCGATCGGCGCGGGTTGATCGAGCCCGACCCACACGCCGGCGACGAGCGACGAGGTGAAGCCGACGAACCACGCGTCCTTGAAGTCGTCCGTCGTCCCCGTCTTGCCGCCCGCGGGGAAGCGGACGCCGTACTGCGTGCGCGCCGGGCTCGCGGTCCCGCGATCGACGACGTCCTCGAGCATCGACACCATCTGAAACGCGACCTCTTCGCTGAGGACGCGGTCGGCCTGTGCGGGATTGTCGTACGCGACGCCGCCGTCGGCGTCCAGCACGCGCGTGATGCCGCGCGCGCGCACCGCCATGCCGCCGTTGGGGAACATCGCGAAGGCCGTCGTCAGCTCCAGCGGCGTCACGAGCCCCGTGCCGAGCGACAGTGACGGGACGTCGGGCAGATCGCGCAGCCCGACGTCGGATGCGAGACGCAGCACGGGATGCGAGCCGATGCGCTGCTGCAGCAGCGTCGCCGCGCGGTTGTTCGATTCGTCGAGCGCGGCCCGCAGCGTGAGCGCATCAGGATCGTCGCCGCTCGCGTTGCGGGGGGCCCACTCGTTCGGCCCCTGCGGCTCGATCGACGAGAGCCCTTGAAGCACCGTGACGGGCGAATAGCCGCGTGACAGCGCCGCCGCGTAGAGGATCGGCTTGAACGCCGATCCGGGCTGGCGCCGGCTGCGCCACGCCCGATTGAATTGCGACTGCCGGAAATCCCGTCCGCCGACCATCGCGACGATATCCCCCGTTCCGGGGTCGATTGCCACGAGCGCCGCCTGCAGGCGCGCATCTCCGAAACGGCGCAGCCCTTCCTCGACCGCCCGCTCGGCGGCATCCTGCAGTTCGGGGCTGAACGTCGTCTTCACCTGCCAGTCCGGCGGGTGATCGCCCCCGAACCGATCGCGGAACTGCTGCCGCAGGAACTCCTTCGCATAGCCGGCGTGGGCTTCGGTGGCGCCTGGAAACGGACGGATGCGAATGCGCGCCTGACTGGCGGCACGCTCCTGCTCGGGCGTGATGAAGCGCTCCTCGCGCATGCGCTGCAGCACGACGTGGCTGCGTTCGATCGCGCCATCGAGGTTCGACCAGGGCGAGAGCGCCGACGGCGCGCGAATCAGCCCGGCAAGCAGCGCCGCTTCGGGGAGCGTCACCGCGCTCGCGGGCTTGCCGAACAGATTGCGCGACATTGTCTCCATTCCATAGACGCCGCCGCTCAGATATATGCGGTTGAGATACAGCTCGAGGATCTGCTTCTTCGAGAGTCCCTCTTCGAGCAGCAGCGCGAGAACGGCTTCCTGTGCCTTTCGGCCGAGCGTGCGCTTGTTCGACAGGAAGAGCGTGCGCGCGAGCTGCTGCGTGAGGGTGCTGCCCCCTTCGGACCGATCGCCTCGATGGGCGTCTCGCCACAGCGCTCGCGCCGTGCCGATCGGATCGATCCCGAAGTGCTTGTAGAACCGGTGATCCTCGACGGCGACGACGGCGTGCTGGAGATCGGGGGCGATGTCGTCGAGCGAGACATCGCGCCGCTGCTCGTCCATCCGGAACCAGGGGCGGCCGTCCCCGGCGTAGAACCATGTATCGCCCACGCCGCGGCGCAGCTTGTAGACGGCCCACCCCTGCCTCATCGTCCAGATCACGGTGATGGCGGTGAACGCGACGAGCAGCACGTACAGGACGGAGATGATGCGGTGCTGCACCACCCTCGCGGATGGCGTCACGTCGACTGAACCTGGCGGCGGGCGTGGAGCAGCAGCGACATCACGAAGTAATAGACGGGAAAGACGAGCGACACGATCAACAACCACCCCGGAGGCTCGGGCAACAACCAGATTATCGCGGCAATCTCCACGGCCCAGAGCGCACCCAGCGCGAGCGTCGGGCGGCGGAACTGCGTGGTCCGCGATGGGTAGATGTAGCCGATCCGCACGAAGATGAGCGCGCTCAACGCGAGCAGCAGAACGGCATTGAACGCGGGCGGCGTCTTCGCGGCATACAGGTACAGCACGACGATGTTCCAGTACGACGGAAATCCCGTGAAGAAGTTGTCGACCGTCTTCGCGTCCTGCATCGAGAATCCGATGACGCTCGTAATCAGGACGACCGCGACGACGAGCAGCCCTGCATGCTGCGGCAATCCGCCGGTTCGTTCGATCAAGACCATCGGCAGGAACACGAACGTCAGATAGTCGACGATGTCGTCGAGGTGCGCGCCGTCGACGCCCGGAAGCACCACCTTCACACGAGCCAGGCGCGCGAGCGCGCCATCGGTCGCGTCCACGAGCGTCGCCAGGAACATCATCGCAAAGGCGCGGCGCGGATTGTTCTGGACGACGGCGATGGTGCCGATGAACGCGAGCACCGCGCCGAGTGCCGTATAGGCGTGCACGAGGTAGGCGGTGAGGCGGGAACGGCTGGGCTGGCTGGCCGGCAGTGGGCGCGTGGTCACTGAATCTGACGTTTACAGTGGGCCGGCCATCGTGTAAAATCAGAGCACATTCCAATCCCCAGCGGAGTGTTTTTCTTCACTCACTAAAAGCCGCCGCGCCTTACGTCGCAAGGCGGGAGGTCTGTTCGGCGGTGGCGTGCCTGCGAGCACCCGCTGTTCAGCCTTCGGGAAACGGACATCCTGTGTTGCCACCGTTTTTTCGACGTCCCCGTTTCTACGTCCCGGCCGCCATCGCGCTTGCGGTGCTCATCGGCCTCGGCGTTCACTTCGCCCGGCGCGGCAGCGTGCCGCCCGAGCTGGCATTTTCCGACTTTCTCCAGCACATCGAGCACGGTCAGGTCGCTCAGATCCGGTTCGCAGACGGCGCGATCGACGTCACGCTCCGCGACGGCCGGGTGGCCCACACCGTGCCTCCGCCCGAATTTCTCGCGTCGAGCGGCAGTTTCGTGACGGACCTCGCGCGCCGCAACGTGCGCATCGACGTCCAGCCGTCGCCTGAGCCGGGCGCCATCAACGGCAGCGCGCTGGCGCTCGCAGGCGCCTTCATCGCGCTCCTCGGCTTCACCGTATACCGGACGACGGCAGGGCGCATCCACACGCCGGGGCGGGCGAAAGTTGCCGAGCGGGGCGACCAGATCGTCACATTCCAGGACGTCGCGGGCGTCGACGAAGCCAAGGACGAGGTGAAGGAGATCGTCGACTTCCTTCGGCATCCTCAGCGATTCGCCGCGGTCGGCGGGCGCATTCCGAAAGGCGTGCTGCTCATCGGCCCTCCTGGGACGGGCAAGACACTGCTGGCGCGTTCGATCGCCGGCGAAGCGGGCGTGCCGTTCCTCTTCGCGAGCGGCTCCGATTTCGTCGAGATGTACGCGGGCGTCGGCGCCGCGCGCGTTCGCCGTCTCTTCCGCGACGCGCGCCGCCACAAGTCCTGCATCGTCTTCATCGACGAGCTGGACGCCGTGGGTCGCAGCCGCGGCGGCAGCTCGCTCAGCCACGAAGAGCGCGAGCAGACGCTGAATCAGCTCCTCGTCGAGATGGACGGCTTCGAACCTCAAGCGGGCATCGTCGTCATCGCGGCCACCAATCGTCAGGACATCCTCGACCCCGCCCTTCTTCGGCCTGGGCGATTCGACCGTCAGGTGATGGTCGGGAATCCCGACCTGAAGGGGCGCGAAGCTATTCTGAGCGTCCACATCCGAAAGGTCTCGAAGACGGACGACGTCAATCTGCGGTCGATCGCGCGCGGCACGCCGGGCTTTTCGGGCGCCGATCTCGCGAATCTCGTGAACGAAGCGGCGCTCATCGCCGCGCGGAAGGGCCGCGATGCCGTCAACGGCAGCGACATGGAAGCGGCGCGCGACAAGGTACTCATGGGCGTCGAGCGGCGCTCGGTGGTGTTGAGCGAGCTCGATCGCGTGAACTGCGCGTACCACGAGGCCGGGCACGCGGTCGTCGCGGCCCTGCTGCCGCTGGCTGACCCGCTGCACAAGGTCACCATCATCCCGCGCGGCCGCGCGATGGGCGTGACGATGCAGCTGCCCGAGGCGGATCGCCACACCTATACGAAGGGCTATCTGGAAACGCAGGTGGCGGTGCTGATGGGCGGACGCGTGGCCGAGGAGCTGTTCATGAATCACATGACCAGCGGCGCGTCGAACGACATCGAGCGCGCGACCGACATCGCGCAGCACATGGTGTGCGAGTGGGGGATGTCGGCGTTGGGGATGCGCGCGTTCCGCAAGCCGGGCAACAATTTCGATCCCGACAAACCGCACGCGGTGAGCGAGCAGACCGCGCGCCGCGTCGACGAAGAGATCGAGAAGATCCTCGGGGGCGGCTACGAGCGTGCGCGGCAGCTGCTCGACACGAATCGCAGCACGGTCAAGCTGCTCGCCGAAGCGCTGCTGGAGCAGGAAGCTCTCGAGGCCGACGAGATCAAGGCGCTCCTCGAACGCGCCGGGGCTGGCACGTAGCCGTGTAATTGGTGACTTCGTGAATTGGTGAATTGGTGAATTCACAAATTCACCAATTCACGAAGTCACGAATTACGGCATTCTACAGACTGAGGCTGCCGATGCGGCGATCGATCTCCGCGATCGCCGCGTTGATCTGCTGCTTCCTCACTGGATGCGTCGTGGCCGTGGCCTGCCGCGTCAGCTCCGTCCTGGCCAGCTTCAGCGATTCCACTTCGCGTAGACGTTCGGGATCCACTGTCGGCTGACCGCCATTCGCGCGCCGGCGGCGATCCGCCTCGCGCTCCTCCATCTGCTCCTGAATGCGCGCTTCCGCGTCGACCAGGCCCTCTCCGGAATCTCCCATATCCTTAGGATACAGGACAGCGCCCTCGACCTCATACACAATACGACTGTGGCTCGGAGCAGAGACGTCCTCGACCTGTTTCACGGGGCCGTGGCGGACTGGTTCCGCGCGTCCTTCCCCGCGCCGACACCACCGCAAGCGCAGGGGTGGCCGGCGATCGCGCGCGGAGAGTCGACGCTCATCCTCGCGCCGACCGGCAGCGGCAAGACGCTCGCCGCGTTCCTGTGGGCGATCGACAAGGCGATGTTTCCGGCCTCGCCGCTCCGGGGATGCCGCGTCCTGTACGTCTCGCCGCTCAAGGCGCTCGCCGTCGACGTCGAACGCAACCTTCGTGCACCGATCGCCGGGATCGCCAATCGCGCGGCGGCACGCGGCGACGCCTTCCACACGCCGCTCGTCGCCGTCCGCACCGGCGATACGCCAGCGGCGGAGCGCGCGCGCTTTCAGCGCGACCCCTCGGACATCCTGATCACGACGCCCGAGTCGCTCTACCTGCTTCTCACGTCGAATGCCCGTGAGGCGCTCCGGTCGATCGAGACCGTCATCGTCGACGAGATTCATGCCCTCGTGCCAACGAAGCGCGGCGCCCACCTCGCGCTCTCGCTGGAGCGATTGACGGCGCTCACCGCGGAGCCGCCGCAGCGCATCGGACTCTCCGCGACGCAGCGTCCGCTCGACGAGGTCGCGCGCTTTCTCGGAGGAGCCGAGCCGAGACGGGCGGCCCGCCGGGATGGCCGCAAGCGCAGCACGCCGGACCCCGAAGCGGCCATCCACGACGAATTCACAGCCGGCCGGGCGAGCCCGACCTACCGCGCGGTCACGATCGTCGACACGTCCGAGAAGAAGCGTCTTGAGCTCAGGATCGAAGTACCGGTCGAGGACATGGCGCGGATCGGCGAGGCGGACGACATCCCGAGCGGACCGGCCGCGCAGGGGTCGGCGCGGGCCTCCATCTGGAGCGCGATTCATCCGAGGCTGCTGGAACTGGTGCAGGCGCACCGATCGACGCTGATCTTCGTCAACAGCCGGCGCATTGCCGAGCGCCTCGCGTCGGCGCTGAACGAGCTGGCCGGCGAGACGCTCGTTCGCGCGCACCATGGATCGCTCGCGCGGCCGCAGCGCATCGAAATCGAAGACCGCCTCAAGGCCGGACAGATCCGCGGCTTGATCGCCACCTCCTCGCTGGAGCTGGGGATCGACATGGGAGCCATCGACCTCGTGGTCCAGATCGAGGCGCCCCCGTCGGTCTCGAGCGGCATGCAGCGCATCGGACGATCGGGGCATCGCATCGACGAGCCGAGCCGCGGAATCATCGTTCCGAAGTTCAGAGGCGACCTCGTCGCGTGCGCGGCGGTCGCGCGTTCGATGCACGACGCGAAGATCGAAGCCAGCCGTTACCCGAGAAATCCGCTCGACGTCCTCGCGCAGCAGATCGTCGCGATCGTGGCAATGGAGCCGTGGCACGTCGACGAGCTGTTCGAAGCGGTCCGATCCGCCGCGCCCTTTGCGGAGCTGAGCCGCGCCATTTTCGACGGCCTGCTGGATATGCTGTCGGGCCGCTATCCGTCCGACGACTTCGCGGATCTGCGTCCGCGGCTCACCTGGGATCGTCTCAAGAACACCGTGACCGCACGCGAAGGGGCGAAGCGGGTGGCCATCGTGAACGGCGGCACGATCCCGGATCGCGGACTATATGGCGTCTTCCTCATCGGCGAGCGCGGACCGGGAGCGCGCGTCGGCGAGCTCGACGAGGAAATGGTGTTCGAGAGCCGCGTGGGCGAGACCTTCCTGCTCGGCGCCTCGTCGTGGCGCATCGAGGAGATCACGCACGACCGCGTGATCGTGTCGCCCGCTCCGGGGCAACCCGGGAAGATGCCGTTCTGGAAAGCGGACGCGCCCGGAAGACCGCTGGAGCTCGGCAGACACATCGGGGAGCTGGTGCGCTCGCTGCGACAGATGCCGCCGGCGGCTGCCATACAGCGGCTCACCCGCCAGCACGATCTCGACACGCGCGCAGCGGACAATCTCGTCCGCTACCTGGCCGATCAAGCCGCGGCAACCGGAGCGGTCCCCGACGACCGGACCATCCTCATCGAACGGTGCCGCGACGAGCTCGGCGACTGGCGCCTGTGCCTGCTCTCGCCCTTCGGTGGGCGGATCCATGCGCCCTGGGCGATGGCCGCCGTCGAACGCGCGCGCGCCGAAACCGGCATCGACGTCGAGACCATGTGGACCGACGATGGATTCGTCGTGAGGTTTCCGGAGACGGAGGAGCCGCCCAATCCTTCCCTGCTCATCCCAGCGCCGGACGAGGCCGAAGCGCTGGTCGTGCGTCAACTCGGCGGC
The DNA here is from genome assembly GCA_046735335.1 of Acidobacteriota bacterium. Classification (GTDB taxonomy): domain Bacteria; phylum Acidobacteriota; class Vicinamibacteria; order Vicinamibacterales; family 2-12-FULL-66-21; genus JBKPQB01. The sequence continues at coordinate 46,672 of JBKPTE010000036.1, forward strand.
ACGGCGCTGTTCGCGGCGAAGTTCCGCGAAGCGGCCGCTCGTGCATTGCTCCTGCCGCGACGCCGGCCCGGCGGCAGGACTCCGCTCTGGCAGCAGCGGAAGCGCGCCGCGGATCTGCTGGCCGTCGCCGCGCGCTACGGCTCGTTTCCGATCATCCTCGAGACCTACCGCGAGTGCCTGCGCGATATCTTCGACATTCCCGCGCTCGTCGACACGCTGCGGCTGATCGAAACGCGCGACATTCGCACCGTCACCGTCGATTCGAGCATGCCGTCGCCGTTCGCGTCGGCGCTGCTGTTCGGATACGTCGCCAACTACATCTACGACGGCGATGCGCCGCTTGCGGAACGCCGGGCGCAGGCGCTCTCGATCGATCAGGCGCAGCTTCGCGAGCTGCTCGGGGAGGCGGAGCTGCGGGAGCTGCTCGATGCCGACGCGATCGCCGACGTCGAGCGACAGCTCCAGCAGCTCGAGGAGCGGTATCGCGCGCGATCGATTGACGGCGTTCACGACCTGCTCCTCCATCTCGGCGATCTGACCGTCGATGAAATAGCTGCGCGCGCCTCGATCCCCGCCGGAGAAGCCGTCGATTCGCTCGTGCGCGATCGCCGGGCGCTGTGGCTGCAGGTCGGCGGCCAATCGCGGCTCGTTCCCGTCGAGTACGCCGCCCGCTACCGCGATGCGCTGGGCGCGCCGCTTCCGGTCGGCCTGCCCGAATCGTTGCTCGAGCCCGTTCGCGACGCCGCCGTCGACCTCGCCCGGCGGTACGCCAGAACGCACGCGCCGTTTACGTCGGGGGAGCTTGCGGCGCGTTATGGTCTCGGCCGGTCGACGGCTGACGCGCTACTGAAGACACTGCACGCCGCCGGACGCCTGCTCGAAGGCGAGTTCCGCCCCGGCGGCTCGGGGCGCGAATGGTGCGACCCCAACGTGCTGCAGACGATCAGGCGCCGATCGCTGGCGAAGCTGCGCAAAGAAGTCGAGCCCGTCGATCCGCCGGTGCTGGCGCGCCTCGTCACATCGTGGCAGGGCGTCACGCGAAAGCGGCCAGGCCTCGATTCGCTGCTCGACACGATCGAGAACCTTCAGGGCGCGCCGCTTCCGGCGTCCATTCTGGAGAGCGAGATCCTCTCGGCGCGCGTGGAGAACTACTCGACCGCCGATCTCGACGCGCTGTGCGGAGCGGGCGAAGTCGTATGGCGCGGCGTCGAACCGATTGGCGACCGCGACGGTCGCGTGGCGCTGTACCTGACGGATCACCTGCCACAACTGTGGCGCCCTTCGGCTGCCGGCGAGTTGTCGCCGCGAGCGGAGGCGGTGATGGCGCACCTCGAGCGGGAGGGCGCGTCCTTCTTCGCGCCAATCCACGACGCTGCCGGTGGAGGCTACCCCGGCGAAACAGTCGACGCGCTGTGGGATCTCGTGTGGAAAGGGCTGATGACGAACGACACGTTTCACGCGCTGCGGGCGTTCACGCGCGCGCCGGAACGCCGGCGGCGAAAGCCGGCACATGCCCGCAGCTTCCGGACCCGCCGCGTTGCGCCGCCCGCAGCGGAAGGACGATGGTCGCTGCTGCGCGATCGGGTAGGGACCGCGGCGACCGACACCGAATGGTCTGCCGCCACGGCGCAGCAGCTGCTCTCGCGCTACGGCGTCCTCACGCGCGAGGTGGCCGCGGCCGAAGGCATCGCCGGCGGATTTGGCGCGGTCTACGACGTCCTCCGCGCGCTCGAGGATGCGGGCCGCATTCGCCGCGGCTACTTCGTCGGCGGCGTCGGGGCGACGCAGTTCGCGCAACCCGCCGCGCTCGAGCTGCTCCGTTCGCTGCGCGAGCCGCCGGACACTCCGGAAGCAATCGTCGTCGCCGCCACCGATCCCGCGAACCCGTACGGGACCATGCTGCGATGGCCGATCACACCCGCGCAGGATGGCGCGCCGTCGGACGAATCGGCGGGCCGCGGGCCGACGCGCACCATCGGCGCGCACGTCGTCCTCGTGAACGGATCCCTTGCCGCGTATCTTCCGCGCGGCAGCCGCCAGCTCGCCGTCTGGCTGCCGGAGGACGAGCCCGCGCGCACGACCGTCGGGCGCGCGCTGGCGGGCGCCCTCGCAGCCCTGGCCCGCGATGAATCGCGCGGCGGCGTCCTGTTCAGCGAAATCGACGGACGCGAGCCGGCCGATCACCCGCTCACGCCGTTCCTCATCGAATCCGGCTTCTATCCCTCTGCGATGGGCCTTCAGATGCGGCGATCCGTTGTGGCCGCCCCAGGCCTCGCGGACGCGAGACCCCCGGGGGGCCGGAGTGCCTGAAGGCGACACGATCTTCCGCGCCGCGCGCACGCTGCATCGCGCGCTCGCCGGCCAGATCGTCGTACGTTTCGAGTCGGTCCTTCCGGCGCTCACACGCGTCGACGAGGATGAGCCCATCGCAGGAAGGACGATCGAGGGCGTCACGTCGAGGGGCAAGCACGTGCTCATGCGGTTCAGCGGCGGCTTGACGCTCCGGACGCACATGCGGATGAACGGGAGCTGGCACATCTACCGGGCGCACGAGCGCTGGCGGCGCCCGCGCTCCGCGATGCGCGTGCTGGTCGCGACGGACGCATTCGAAGCGGTCGGATTTGATATTCCCGTCGCGGAATTCGCAACGGATCGATCGCTTGCCCGTCAGACGGACCTGCGGCTGATCGGCCCCGACCTGCTGGCGGACGCCTTCGACGAAGGCGACGCGCTCGCCCGTTTCCGGCAGCGCAACGACGCCTCGGTCGCCGACGCCCTCGTCAACCAGCGCATCGTCTCCGGGGCAGGGAACGTCTACAAGTCGGAAGTACTGTTCGCGTGCGGCATCTCGCCGTTTGCGGCGGTCCGCACACTGAGCGACGACGAGCTGCGGCGCATCCTGACGACAGCGCGCAGGCTGCTTCGCGTCAACGTCGAGCATCCCCGCGGCGGCATCGTGACCTATCGCGGGTATCAACGCTCCAGCAGCCGTTCCGAGCGGGATGGTCTGTACGTGTACGGGCGTGCGCGGCTCCCCTGCCGGAAATGCGGCACGCCGATCAAGGTGGCTGCGCAGGGCTCGAACGCGCGGCTGACGTACTACTGCCCGAGGTGTCAGCCATAGACGCGGGCCTGAACGGCCCGCGCCATGTGACGCCATCAGTCGCGCTCGTTTCGAGCGCGAGGCACGGGCGATCTCCTCGCTGAATCACGCCCACATCTGCACCGTCAACATCCTGCTCACCGCGAGCGGCGCGAAGCTGCTCGATTTCGGCCTGGAGAAGCCCGCCAGCAGCGTCCAATACATGCCGCCCGAGCAGATCCAGGGTGGCAAGGTGGACTCGCCGTGTGATGATCGCTACTGCGCAATCCGGTGGCGGTGACGTGTCATGACGCGTTCGAGAAAACGCGTGCGGATGGCGGGATCCGCAAGGCGTCCTTCGTCTTCGATTGCCAGCTCCGGGCACGCGGCCATCAGCGCCGACGCGAAGAGGCCGATCCCTTCGCGGGACCAGGCGCCGGTTTCCGCATCGTACAGCTTGACGCCGCGCATGCCGCAGCTCGGCGAATCCTTCTTCAGCACGTAGCCGTCGAGATCCATTGCCGCGAGCGAAGCGGCACGGCGCGCCGCCCACTCGCGCATCCTGTCCGTGTAGTCGACTCTCGTGTTCACGGTGATCATGCACACGCCGCCGGCGCCGCGCACCAGATTCACGGGCTCGCGAGGCACGCCCATGCCGACCTCGACCTCCGGGCACACGCGAATCCACTCGACGTGGGGGCCGAAGAGATCGATCAGAAGGGGGTCGCGTTTGTGTCCGCCGTCGAAGCGGACTTCATCGCCAAGGAGGCAGGAAGAAATACCGATGCGGACGCACGTGAGAGCTGCCAATGCCGCAGACTAGCACGCCATCGCGGCGCGCGTTGACCGTGACTACTGCAGCTGGTCCCTCATGCGGTCGGACCACCCGCACAGCGTCGCCACATCGGCGGGAGAGAGCCTCGCTTCGTGGTGGATCCAGAGATAGGAAGGAAACGGCATGCGGCCGCGCTTCGTGAGCGAGCAGACGCTGCCCAGCAGCTTGTCCTGATCGTCTTCGTCGTACGTGGACCACTCGGACACGTTGAAGTGATCGCGCCCCTGATGGACGTGATCCACCAGCAGCCAGGACATCGGCGCGACGTTGCTGTACCACGGCCATCGGGTGTCGTTCGAATGGCAGTCGCGGCACGCGCGATCGAAGATGTGCCCGACGTCCGGGGGCGCGCTCCGCATCAGATCCGCGCCGACCGCCGGCGGATTCGTCCGCGCGGGACGAATGGCCTGGATGCCGACCAGCGTCGCCAGGAACACGAAGATGGACAGCCGGAGCACGCGCGGCATCGGTTGGAACAGGAGCAAATACGGCGCCGTCCCCCGCCGCGCTTACTTGTCCTGCCAGGGATTCTTCCAGAGACGCCACCACGACGCGCTGTCGAGGCCAAGCTCGTTCCACCAGGCGTCCAGCGCCTGACGATCGCCGGCCAGCACCGCCTGCCGGGAAACTGTTGCAGGAGCCGGAACAAGCGCGTTCAGCCGATCGTACACGCGCGCGCGTTCGTCCCGCGATCCACGCGACAGCAGGTGCCACAGCGTCAGCGCGTCGCGGCGGCGCGCCGCACCGAGCACCGCATCCAGCGCCGCCCCGCGGTTTACGCTTTCCGTCGTCGGGAAATCGAGAATGGAAAGTCCGTTGACCAGCTCGGGCGGCGCGTCCTGGTAGTGAGGCGTTCCCGGGCCGACGCGCGGCCGCGTCGCGCACACGGCATCCTGCGG
>JBKPTE010000037.1:0-47633 GCA_046735335.1 Acidobacteriota bacterium
ATGCGGGGCTCGGGCTCGAGCTGAAGGTGATCGCGGCAGTTGTGGTCGGCGGTGCCGCAATCCAGGGCGGCCGCGGAAGCGTCGGGGGAGCCGTCCTCGGCGTCATGCTGCTGGCGTTCATCGGGCCCGCCCTCGTGTTCCTCGGGATCAACGCGTACTGGGAGCGCGCGATTCAGGGCGTCGTCATCCTGGCGGCCGTAATGGCCGACGCGATTCCGCGGCCGCGGGCGGCGGCCGTGCAGCCGGTGGCGCAGGCCTGATGCCGCGCCGAGGGCTTTCGGGTCACGAGTGGATTCTGATCGCCGCGCTTGCCGCGGAGATCGCTGTATTCGGCACCTTCGCGCAGAACTTCCTCACCATCGCGAACTTCTTCGAGGTGATGCGCCTCAGCATCGAGCTGGGCCTCCTCGCGATCGCGTTGACGGCCGTGATCGTCACCGGAGGCATCGACCTGTCCGTCGGCGCGATGCTGGGGCTGGCGGCGGTGGTGTTCGGCGCCGCCTCGCGCGACTGGCACTGGGCCGTCCCTGCGGCGGCAGCGCTGGCGCTCGCCGTCGGGGCGGCCGGCGGCGCGCTGAACGCGATGGCCATTTCGGTGCTGAACGTTCCGCCGTTGATCGTAACGCTCGGGTCGCTCTCGCTGTTCCGCGGGATCGCGGAAGGCTTCACGCACGCGGCGATCAACTACACGAATTTTCCGCCAGCATTTCTGGCGCTCGGCCAGGGATATCTGGGCGGCGTCATCCCCGCGCAGCTTCCGATCTTCCTCGTCGTGCTCGCGGGATACGTGGTGATGCTGCACCGTTCGGTGTACGGCCGCGCGCTCTACGCGATTGGCCTGAACAGAGCGGGTGCCGTCTACGCCGGCATTCCCGTGCGGCGCCGCATCGGGATGGTCTACATCCTCGCGGGGCTCATGTCGAGCCTCGCGGCGATCGTCTACGTCGCGCACCTCGGGCAGGCGCGTTCGGATGCCGGTAACGGCTACGAGCTCGACGCCATCACGGCCGTCGTGCTCGGCGGGACGTCGGTCTTCGGGGGGCGCGGAACGCTCTGGGGGACCGTGCTGGGGCTGTTCGCGCTGACCGTGCTGCGCAATGGTCTGCAGCTCGCGGCCCTGCCGTCCGAACTTGCGGGCGTCATGACCGGTGTGCTGCTGCTGGCAACGATCACCGTCGATCGGCTGCGATCGCGCCCGTGGCTTCCGCCTTTGGGCGGAAGCACCGCGTTGGGCGGAAGCACCACCTTGGAGGATCTGAACGTGAGGAACAGTCAGGTCGCCGTCTTGTGCGCCACGATCATTGCCGGCGCGCTCATCGTCGCGGGAACCAATGTGTGGCTGGTGCGGTCCATTCGCAATGTCACCGGCGGAGCCACACCAGCCGCTTCAGCCGACGCGCCGTCGCGCCGCTATGTGATCGCCATGATGCCGAAAGCAAAGGGCGACCCGTACTTCATCAGCTGCCGCGCGGGCGCCGAGGAAGCGGCACGCGAGCTGGGCATCGAGCTGCTCTGGGACGGTCCCACGAGCCTGGACGCCGCACGCCAGAACGAGCTCGTCGAGAACTGGATCACGCGCAAGGTGGACGCGATCGCCGTTGCCGTCGAGAACCGCGGCGGCATCTCCAGCGTGCTGCGCAAGGCGCGCGCGCGCGGCATCAAGGTGCTCACGTGGGACGCCGACGCCGAGCCGGACGCGCGCGACTTCTTCGTCAACCAGGCGACTCCCGAAGGCATTGCCAACACGCTGACGGATGAAGCGGCGCGGCTGCTGGGCGGCAAGGGAGACTTCGCGATCATCACCGGCGCGCTCAGCGCGGCAAATCAGAACGAATGGATAGCCAATATCCGCAAGCGGCTGAAAGAGAAGTATCCGAACCTGACGCTCGCGACGATTCGCCCGAGCGACGACGACCGCGACAAGGCGTTCGCCGAGACCCAGACGATTCTTCGCGCCTATCCAGCAGTGAAGTTGATTATGGCCATCTCCGCGCCTGCCGTGCCCGGCGCCGCGGAAGCCGTCCGCCAGGCCGCGCGCCAGGACGTCCGCGTCATCGGCCTGTCGCTCCCGAACATCAACAAGCCTTACGTGCACGAAGGCGTCGTCCAGGCCGTTGTCCTCTGGAACACGCGCGATCTCGGTTATCTGACGGTGCTCGCGGCGACAAAGCTCCTGCAGGGTTCGCTTGCACCCGGCGCACAATCGCTCGATGCCGGACGGTTGGGCAAGGTGGAAGTGCGCGGCTCCGAGATCATCCTCGGCGCCCCGCTGCTAATGAACAAGACGAACATCGATATGTATGACTTTTGACGCGCCGCTCAGCGGTGCCGGAGCAGCGTCCTGACCTTGTCGATTGGCAGTGCGTCGACCGTGCGTCCGTTGCCCGTGATGGTCGTTGCCTGGAGCAGCGAGTTGTAAACGGCTTCCTCCGTAGCTTCGAGCGCCGCCTGGAACAGCGGCGACAGCGCGTCGGCGGGAAGGACGGTGATCTGGCGCGGCTCGGTCGCCCCTGCGCGGACGCGGACGTCCTGGCCTGTCGAGAACGCGATCGCATAATCGCCGCTGCCGTTCGAGTACGAGGATCCCGTCCGCGCGAGACCGAACACCGCGCGCGCGGCCAACCGCTCGAGATCGCGCCCCGTGAGCGGCGCATCCGTCGCGACCACGATCATGCACGAGCCGTCCGCCGCCGGATTCTGTCCACGGCCTTCGTCAGGCGCGAACGCGTATCGTCCGAGCGCCTTCCCGATCTCGACTCCTCCCATCGTGAGCACGCCGCCAAAGTTCGTCTGGACGAGGATGCCGAGCGTGTAGCCGCCGTACCGGGCGGGCAGACGCCGCGACGCAGTCCCGATCCCGCCTTTCCAACCAAACGCCTGCGTTCCTGTGCCCGCGCCAACCGAGCCCTCCGCAACCGGACCCTCCCGCGCGTCACGAATCGCCCCCTCGACGTGCGCAGCGGTGACGTGCGGTTGGCGGATGTCGTTCAGGCCTCCGTCGTTCGTTTCACCAACGACGGCGTTCACCGAGCGGACCTGCTCGTTGCCGGGTTGACCGAGGGTCCACGCGACCGTAGCGGCAACGGCTGTCCCGACGCTGAGCGTATTGGTAAGCACGATGGGTGTTTCGATCGTGCCCAGCTCCCGCACCTGCGTCGAGCCCGCGAGCTTTCCAAACGCATTCCCGACGAACACGGCGCCGGGTACCTTCGCCTGAAAGAGATTGCCCGGGTGCGGGAGGATGGCAGTGACACCCGTGCGGACGTCATCGCCTTCGGTCAAAGTGACCTGTCCAACGCGCACGCCCGCGACGTCGGTGATCGCGTTGAGCGGCCCCGGAGGAAACACGCCGGGTGCGACGCCGAGATCGCGCGCCCGAGGCCGCGGCTCCGATTGCGCGGCTACGCCGGCAACGATCGTGAGAATCGCGAGTGACGTCCAGTTCATCGCCCGCATCATACGCCGTGCGCGGTTGTGCTTCTTGTTCCGTTGGGATAGCGTGCGCTGCGACAAGGAGTCCCGAATGCGCATCGTGATCAAACGCGGCGTCCTTTGCCTGTTGCTGCTGCTGGCGGCGGCACGCCTCATTGCCAGTCAGGACGCGAAGGCTCCGATTTACGTCGCGCTCTGGTTCGACACGGAAGACTACATCCTCCCGCAGGACGACGATGCCGCCAAGAGGATTGCGGAGCTGCTCACGAGCCTCGGGGTGAGAGCCACGTTCAAGGTCGTCGGCGAGAAGGCGCGAGTGCTGGACCAGCGCGGCCGGCGCGACGTGATTGCGGCGTTGAAGAAGCACGACATCGGGTATCACTCGAACACGCACAGCCAGCAGCCGACCGTCGCCGTGTACCTGCAGAACGCGGCGTGGGAGGACGGACAGGAGGAATTTCTCCGGCGCGAAGAGCAAGGCGTCAAGGACGTCGAGCGGATCTTCGGCGTGCACCCGAGCGCATACGGGCAGCCGGGCAGTGCCTGGGCGCCGCAGACGTATCCGGCGCTTCGCACGCTTGGAATCCACGTGTATCTCGACGAGGCCGATCACGTCGGCCTGGACGACCAGCCGTTCTATTACGGCGGCATGCTCAACGTGTTCAGGATGCGGTCGAATCTCGTCCGGATGGCGTTGAGCGGCGGCAAGTCGCTGGAAGAAGGGCAGGCGGCCTTCGGCAAGGTATACGACAAGCTGCGCGCACGAGGCGGCGGCACGATCAGCATCTACTACCACCCGAACGAATGGGTGCAGACGGAGTTCTGGGATGCCGTGAACTTCCGCCGCGGCGCGAACCCGCCGCGGTCCGAGTGGAAGAGGCCGAACGTCCGGCCGCGCGAGGAGACGGAGAAGGCGTTCGCGGACTTCGAACAGTTCGTCCGGTTCATGAAAGCGCGGGATGGTGTGCGATTCGTGACCGCGACGGATCTCGCGGGCCTTTATGCCGATCGGGCGTTGACGCGCAGCTTCGGCGGGGACGAGATTCGCGAGCTCGCGCGCGCGGCACGTCAGGAGATCACCTTCCGCACGTCGAGCGACGACGCGCTGTCTGCGGCGGATACGTTCGCGCTGTTGACAGATGCGGGCGCGGCACTCGCTCGTGGCGAGCAGCTGCCATCGTCGGCGAAGTTGGCCGTGCTCGATGGTCCGGCGCGTCCGTTCGTGAAGTCGACAGGTGGCCCTGAAAGGACCGCGCTACCCGGCGGCCCTGAAAGCACCGCCCCGGAGGCGTTCGACTGGACGGCGTTCGCGGCGGCCGTGCGCGACACGTCGGCGTATTGTCATCGCTTTCGACGGATCCCGAGCGAAGTGTGGGTCGGCGCCGAGAGTCTCTCGCCCGCGGACTACCTCGCGACGCTGGCCGGCGCGATCGAGGCGACGATCGCGGCCGGAAAGCCGCCGTCGACCGTCGAACGGCTATCAGGCCGCTTCACATCCGACAAGTACGTCGCCGAGGATTCCCCTGCGCTGTGGGACTGGATCATCTTCCCCGGAGGGTTCCACGCGCCGCATCTCATGGAGCTGGCCAGGCTTCAAGCCTGGACGCTGAAGCCTGCGGTGTTCGAAAAATAGATCAGGAGGTCGGTCGTGTCGTAGGGCGGTCCTTTCAGCGCCGCGTTCGTATGGCCGTCACAGCCCGATGAACGACAGCGCGCGCGCCAGCGAGGGGATCGTCCACACCAGCAACAGGCCGGCGGCCACGAGGCCGGCGGCAATCTGAATCGGTTCGATCACGTCGAGCGGCGCCTGGGCGCGGCGCTCGCTGTTCCAGCGCCGCACGAGCTGCGCCTTCCACCAGAGCACCGTCGGGTCCGGCCGCTGCCGATCCGCCTCCGGCACGACGGCCACGCGGCGCATGAACGCCGACACGGCTTCTTCCTCCTCCGCTGTCAGGTCCTGGCTGAACAAATCGACCATCATGCCCTCGCGATGATTCGCGCCGACGTCAGGAGATGGCGAAGCCGGTGGCGCGCCCGCGAGAGCAGCACTTTCACGCTGCCGCGCGAGAGCCCGAGCGATGCGGCAATCTCCTGATGATCCTGTTCTTCGACGTACGCGAGCCACAGCAGCGCGCGCTCCCGCGGCTTCAACTCACCGAACGTCCGCGTCACCTCATCGTCGTGCTCGACCGGGAGTTCGGCTTCGGGCGCGCGCACGCGCCCCAGCCATGAAAGCTCGCGTTTCGAGCGGCGCCAGCGATCCACGATGAGATTGCCGGCAACGCGGAACACGTACTTGCGCCGGTCTTCTTCGTTCAGCTCGGACACTTCTGCCGTCAGCATCCGGCAGAACGCGTCCTGGACGATGTCGTCGGCGTCGGCGGCGTTGCCGGTGACGCGATAGACGTACGCCCAGAGCGCGCGGGCATGGCGCCGATAGAACTCGCCGAACCCGTGCTCCGAGAGCTCCGGCATGTCAAGCCGTCGTGGTCACGCTGGGTCGGGCGTGCCCGTCGATGAGCCCCAACTTCCTGGACAGACGGTAGGACACGAACGAGGAAATGAGCAAGCCGGCGCCGATCGCCGTCGTCACGGTCGCGAGAAACCGCAGGTTCTCGGGAACCGGATAGGGAAGCGAGATGGTCGCGACGAACACGAACAACGCCGCGCCGAGCACGGTGAGCACGATGCCCGTCTGGACCGCCCGGAGGATGCGCGTATGCGCGCTGTCGCCCTTTTCCGTCGAGATGACGTCAAGGAACCGGCCCCCCCCCTCCGTGTTGAGGAATTCGCCGAACTCGCGGGCGGAGCCTATCCGATCCAGGAGCTTGGCCTGGAATTCGGTCGACACCCTCAGGCGGCGCCACCGGATGAAGCCGTCGACAATCGTGAAGATGACATAGCCCGCCAACAGGAACGCCGCCGGCGCGATGATGATTTCTGAACCCATCTGAGCTTCTCCTCGCGTGAAATCCACGTCTGCCCGATACAACGCCCCCGTCGCGTCCGGGGTTAACATGCCAGCTCAGGAGAGTGCAAACCATGGCGACGAGGGATAGCGGCATGAACCTGTGGGACTCGGCAGCGCACGCCCTGGAATACCTGGCGCGCGCGGACTCGATTCCGCACCGCACCGAAGGGGAAGCGGAACTGATCGAATGGCTGCCGCTTGGATCGCTGCACGTCCTCGACCTCGGCAGCGGTGACGGCCGGCTGCTCGGTCTCGTGAAGCTCGCGCGGCCGGATTCTACGGCGGTGGCGCTCGACTTTTCGGACACGATGCTGGAGCGGCTTGGAGACCGGTTCGGCCTGGATCGAACGGTTCGCGTGCTGGCCCACGACCTCACCGAGCCGCTGCCCGATTCGCTCGGCAGCTTCGACGCCGTGGTCTCGAGCTTTGCGATTCACCATCTGCCGCATCCGCGCAAGCGGGCGCTCTACCAGGAGGTGTTCCGTCTGCTTCGTCCTGGCGGCGTCTTCTGTAATCTCGAACACGTGTCATCCCCAACCCCCGGGCTTCACGAGCAGTTCCTCGCGCGGCTCGGCGTCGCGCCGCCCGACGAGGATCCGTCCAACAAGCTGATCGATCTCGAGACCCAGCTCGCGTGGCTGCGCGAGGTTGGATTCACGGACGTCGACTGCCATTGGAAGTGGCGGGAGCTGGCGCTGATGGCCGGATCGCGGCCGGTTTCGTAGGGCGCCCGTCCTTTCCATCGCGCAACACAATCTGTTGCGCAACAGATTCTGTTGCGTTATGCTGAGCCATGCCCCTTGGCACCGCCCGCAAGGTCGAAGCGCTGCGCCACGACTTCCGCTCCGCCGCGCAGCTCGCCGACATGCTCGGCGTGAGCCGCTCGCAGGTGACGCGCTGGCTGCGCGGGGCCGGCATCGACCCGTTGAACGCCGAGAAGGTCGACCTGCTCGAGCTCGTCTGGTCGAACCTGCTCCGGGTGTACGAGCGCGACGCGGCGCTCTCGTGGCTCTTCGGCATCAACCCGCACCTCGGGGATCGACGCCCGATCGATCTCGTGCGCGCGGGCCGCACCGAGGAGCTCATGCGCGCCATTCGCGCGGAACGGTCCGATTCGTTCGCGTGACGCTGTACCGCGCGTTCGCGTGGAACCGCGACGCCCGAGTCGATCAGCCCGACGGCGCGCTCTGGTTTCCCCGTCCCTTCCAGGGGGAGGGGCGCCACGACAATCCCGCCGTCTACGGTTGCCTGTATCTCGCCGATCGACCCGTATCCTGCCTCGTCGAGCAGCTCGCGCCGTTTCGCGGCCAGCGGCTCACCGCCGCGCTGCTGCGGCGCCGCGGCCTGCCGCTTGCGCTCGCGGCGCTTCAGATCGACGACCGCGCCTTGATTCTCGATCTCGACGATCCGATCGTCCTTCGCCGCGAGCGCCTGCGTCCATCACTTGTCGCGACGCGAGCGCGCGAGGTCACGCAGCCCCAGGCGCTCGCGCTCTTCCGACGTTATCCGCGCGCCGCCGGCTTGCGCTGGTGGTCGACGTGGGAAGCACGGTGGGCGAATATCACGCTGTTCGATCGTGCCGCGCCGCTCCTTCGCGTCGAGGACGTCCACGAACTGGCGCTTGAGGATCCCGCAGTGGCCGAAGCCGCCGACTGGTTCGGCATGCGCGTCGCCTAGGGCCGCGGACGCGCGGAATACGCGGACGATTGTGCCTGTCTGCTATCGCCGCGCCGCAAGCTGCCGTTCGATCGACGCGCCAAGCGACGGCACGCGGCGCAGCGCGTTCTCGTAATAGATCTTTCGGAGCACCTCGTCGGGGAGGCCGATTCCGGAGATGTTCCAGCGGCCGTGGCCCGGCGATCCGCCGGGCGTCCGGAGTTGCGCCGGGTGCTCGAAGTACTCGTCGTACGTCTCGAGAAAACGCCAGTGCGGCGTCCAGAAATCGTCCACTCCGCGCTGCGGGTTGCCGTCGGAGCCCATGAGAATCCGATTCTGATACTTGAGGAAGAACGCGCGCCAGAGACGCGGTGCACGTCCGAGATCCTGTACCGTCGCGGCGATTTCCACGTCCGCGTTGGGATAGGTATCGAGAAACCGCGCGAGCTTTTCCGGATCGTAGTAGAGCATGGCGAGGTGCGCGTTCACGAAGTGCGTGCGTGGATGCTTGCGGTGCATGTTCTCGCGCGCGCGCTCGATGACCTCGTGGGCCGGAAACCCGTTGTCGTAGTAATTGTTCGACGTGTCGCCGGGCATGTGCCACAGGCCCGCCTCGTAGCGTTCGTTCTTCGGTCCGATCGGATAGAAGCGGCCGATTGAATCGCTGGTGTGGATCATGACGGGCCGGTCGTACTTCGCCGCCATCTCCCACACGGGATCCAGTCGGGGATCATCCGCCTGGATGTAGCTCCCGTCAGGGTTCTTTGCGCCGAGCCCCAGCTCCTTGAACACTTTCATTCCCAGCGCGCCGGCCTTGAACGCCCGTTCCATTTCGGCGGTGAAGCGCTCGGACCAGCCCGGCTCGTTGATGCCCTCGGGGCTGAATGTGATGAACGTTGCCACTCGATCGGTGTAGCGAGCGCCGGCCTTCAGGGCCGCGTCGAGGTGCGCCCCGGTTCCACCATTCAGGTTGACGACGGCGCCCAGGCCGGTTCGGTCCATCAACTTGATCAGATCCTCGTAAGCGGCCGCGGTCGTGAGACCGGGTGCGTGGAGATGGAAATCGATAGCGGGATACCTGGCGTGCGCGATCGTCGTCCGCGGAAGTCTCAGGAGCGTGGCGGGCATGGGAGGCACCTCACGTCCGTCCGGCTTCCATCCCGGTGGTGGAGCGACGGATTCCATGGTCGGCAATGGTGGAGTCGTGACTCGAGCGTCTTGCGGCTCCTGAGAATCCGTCGTGGCGCCCGATAGAGCGGCCGTCAGTGCCGCAGCGATGAGGATCGTGAACGAACGTCGCATCGATGGACGCTCCTTTCAGCAGTGAAGGATGTGGCGACAGGCTGCTCGGCACGCGGCAGCCTCGCCATTATGCAGGTTTTGCGATGAGCTACTCGGATCGGAGCGCGATGACGGGGTCGACGCGCGCGGCGCGGCGCGCAGGAACCGCGTCAGGACGTTGCACACTTTGTCGTCGAACGAGGCGGCGCGCGCGCGAAGATTGCTACAATGTTCGCGTGATCGCTCGCGACATCCTGGCCTTCGTCTCCCGCGATTGGGAGCGCGTACGACAGGCGAAGGACCATTACTGGAGCGAGCGCATCGCGCGGTTTGGGCCGGCCGAGCCCCTCCGCATCGGCGACGACCTCCGCGTCAGGCTATCCTGATGAATCCCGGCTGGCCGGATGCGGCCGAGCGAGATCGCGATCTCCGGGCCCATGTGCGCCTCGCGCAACGGTTGCGGCGTGCCAGTCCAGCCCGCCGCGCTTGAACTGCTCGTCGCGCTTGCCCCGGTCCTCTCACGGTGGGGTCGGTGGTACGTCTTTGGCGCTCAGGCCGTGGTGATGTACGGCGTGCCGCGGCTGAGCGCGGACGTCGATGTCACGATCGCACTGCTGCCAGACGATCCCGAGCGCTTTGCACGGCCATGCCCCTCGACGTGGTGCTCGCCGGGTCCGGACTCGAAGACGAATCCCTCGATCGCGCACGCCATCTCGACGTGGCGGAACCTCGATCCCCGTGATCGATCGCGAGGACCTGATCATCGCGAAGGTCCTCGCGGGGAGGCCCAAAGACCTCGAAGATGCGCGGGCACTCTCGGAACTTCATGCGTGCTGCGGCTCCTCGAAGAGGCGCTCGGGCAAAGCGATCTGCGTCCTGCCTTCCAACGCATCCGCCAGTCCTGAACGGCTGGTGCGGCGACGCTGCAGGACGCCGCTGCGCGCCCAGTTTTCGAGAGCTCCGAAATCGGCCATACTGCTCGGCCACGCCTCACACGCGCGCTCGAACAAAGGAGGGAACGCCATGTCCAGGGCAGGAATTCGCTGGATCGTGTGCTGGGTGATCCTCTCGACGCTGTCGCTCGCCGCCCAGTCTCCCGCGGCGGACCCCATCTCCGGCGCGTGGACGGGATCGATGGGGCCCAACGATACCGACCGCCATCCAATCACCGCCGACCTGACGTTCGACGGGACGACCATGACCGGCCGCATCACGGGTCCGCCGTATCCGGGCGAGATCACGAGCGGAAGCTTCGACGCGAAGAGCGGCGCGCTGAAGCTCGACGTCATCGTCAAGGACGAAGACAGCACCCACGTCAGCTTCGAAGGGACTGTCAAAGACGGCACCGCCACCGGCCGCGTGCAGATGCGGAACCAGAGCGGCACGTTCACGATGACGAAGAAGGCAGGGCGCACGCCCGACGAGATGAAGGCCTCCTTCGAGTCGCACAAAGGTGATTTCGACTACCTGCTCGGGGACTGGACGTTCACGGCGGACCACAAGGAATACGGCAAGTTCGGCGGGTACTGGAGCGCGGTCCGCCTCGAGACAGGTCAAATCCTCGACGAATTCCGCATCGTCGACGAGAAGGACGAGACGATCTATGTGACCACGACGGTGCGCGCGTACAACAGCGCGCTCGATCGCTGGGAGCTGATTGGCATGAACGGGGGCAGCGGCCTGCAGGATACGGGCACGGGACAGCGCGTCGGCGCGGAGGTCCGGATCGAGCAGCGATTCGGCGTGGCCGACGGCAAGCCGTCGACGATGAGGATTCGGTACTACAACATCCAGCCGGATCGATTCTCGTGGACGGCAGACCGCTCCCTCGACGGCGGGAAGACGTGGACGGAGAAGTACGAACAGATCGAGGCAAAGCGGATCGGCGCCTCGCGTGCGCTGGGCCCGCTGGCGGTGCCGAAGAAGGAAGCCCGGGCGCGAAGTCACCGATGATCGGCCGCCGACTCTCGCATTACGACATCGTCGACGAGATCAGCCGCGGAGGCATGGGCGTCGTCTATCGCGCCATCGACGTGCATCTCGGGCGCGAGATCGCGCTCAAGGTGCTGCCCGAGGATCTCGTTCACGACTCCGCGCGCCGCGAGCGGCTGCTGCAGGAAGCGCGCGCCGCATCAGCGCTCGAGCATCCGCACGTTGCCGTGATTCATGAGGTGGGGAACGCCGACGGGATCACGTTCATCGCGATGGAGCTGATTCGCGGCGAACAGCTCAGCGACACGCTGAGCCGCGGTCCCCTGTCGCAGGCTCGTGCCCTTGCGCTCGCCACGGAGGTTGCCGAAGGGCTCGCGCGTGCCCACGAAAAGGGGATCGTCCACCGCGATATCAAGCCGGCCAACGTGATGGTGACCGAGGAAGGGCATGCGAAGGTCATCGACTTCGGGCTGGCGAAGCCGTTCGAGCGCATCAGCGGCGATGCCGCAACGGCCAGCATGCACGCCCCGCTGACGAATCAAGGGATCGTCCTTGGCACTGCCGCGTACATGTCGCCCGAACAGGCGCGCGGTGCGCGTGTCGATCATCGCAGCGACATCTTCGCGCTGGGCGTCACGCTTTACGAGATGGTGACGGGCCGTCCCGCGTTTCAGGGACAGTCCAGCCTCGACACGATGCAGGCGATCCTGACGCGGCCGGTGCCGCCGCTGCCGTCGGTCGCGGGATCGTCGACGGAAATCACGGGGGAGCTGCAGCGGATCATCTCGAAGTGCACCGCAAAGGACGCGGACGACCGCTACCAGGGCATGAAGGATCTCGTCGTCGATCTGCGCGCCACGCGACGGCGGCTGGAATCGGCGCAAACGTCCACCGTCGCCGCTCCTCCTCTGACGGAGCACGCGGTCCTGGGATTCCGACGGCGTTCGACACGCCGGCTCCTCCTCGCGGGACTGGCGGTTGTCGCCGCCGGTGCGGGGATCTGGTGGTGGACGAAGTCCCCCTCACCGCCGCAAGCCGCAGGGCCGTCCGGCAAGCCGGCCGTGGCTGTGCTCTACTTCGAGAACAACACCGGCGATCGGTCGCTCGACTGGATGCGCACCGGTCTCACGGACATGATGGTGACCGATCTATCGCAGTCACCGGACATCGAGGTGCTGGGCACGGATCGGCTCGTCAAGATCCTGCAGGAGCTCCGGCGCGACGAGGATCGGGTCGTGTCCGCCGATCTCGTGCAGGCGATCGCCAGCCGCGCGGCGGTCGATCGCGTGCTCGTCGGCAGCTACGTGAGGGCAGGAGACACGATTCGAATCAGCGCGCGGCTGCAGGACGCGCGCACCGGCCGGATCGTCGGCGCCGAGCGCGTGGAAGGCGCGGGGGAGTCGAGCATTTTCAAGCTCGTCGACGAGCTGACGCGCAGGTTCAAGCTGAAGATCACAGAGCATGGCGGAGGACGTGCCGGCGGGATCCTGGTACGTCCAGGCGATGCGGTGCAAGGCGATCTGGATCGCGGCGTGGTCGACGTCACCACGTCGTCGATCGAAGCGTTCAAGTACTACGCCGAAGGCATTAACTTTCACGAGCGCGGCCTGTCCTCGCAGGCTGCGCCGCTCCTCGAGAAGGCCATCGAGATCGATCCGAATTTCGCGATGGCCTACGCGAAGCTCGCGGTCGTGTACGGAAATCTGGTTCGTTTGGACAAGCGCGATGCGTATGCGCAGCGCGCGATCGAGCTCTCGAGCCGGCTCACGACACGGGAGCGGTACTACATCGAAGGGTTCTACTACAGCAACAGCCCGGACACGCTGGGCCAGGCCATCGCCGCGTATCAGAAATGCCTGGAGCTGCATCCCGAACACGAGTCGGCGCGCCATAACCTCGGCGTCCTCTTTCTCGAGCTCGACCGATTTCCTGAAGCCTTACAGCAGTTCGAGGAGCTGATTCGACGTGGGACGACCACTCCGACGTCCTACGAGAACCTCGTCGAGGTCCTGATTCGAACGGACAATGTCGTGCGGGCGCGCGAAATTGCCGAGGAGTTCTCGGCGCATCATCCGGACAGCTCGGTTGGGCTGCGGATGCTTGGTGGCGCGCTCATCGCCGCCGGCAGGCTCGACGATGCCAGGTCCGCCTTCGAAAAATCGACGGCGGTCGACGCGCTGGACTTCGGTGCGCGGATCGGACAACGCTCCGTCGCCATCCAGCAGGCGCGCTGGGGGGACGCGGCCGCCGTCGATCGAGTCTTTGCGCAATCGCAAAGTCCGTTCGAACGGTTTCTGAGCGCGATCGGCGAGGCGACAATCGCTGCGGCGCACGGACAGGGTGATGCGGCCGTGAGCTGGCTGGATCGCGCAGCGCGCATCGACGGACTCGCGCCGGTTCCACGAGCAGCGGCTCGCAACAGGTCCGCGCAAATGCTCCTTCGAGCGGGCAGGCCGGCAGTGGCGCTCGGCCAGGCGGAGCTCGCGCTCGCTGATGCGCGCGGCCGCGACCCGGAGTTCGAGACGTTGCGGCTGCTTGCCATCGCCCAGGCCGGCGTCGGCCGGCACGCAGATTCCGAGAAGACGATCGCGCAACTCACGGCGCGCGCCAAAGCCCTGCCGGGCGAGGCCGAGATGCGAGGCGTACATTGGGCGCGCGGCGAGATTGCGCTGGCGCGCGGGGACGCTGCCGCTGCTGCAACCGAGTTGGGAACTGCGGTCGCGTCGCTCTCGGTTCACGGCCCGGTCCTTGGGCCGCCATCACCGCACCCGGATCTCTGGTACACGGCGGCGCTGGCATTCGTGAAAGCCGGTCGCGATGCCGATGCGGTGCCGTTGCTCGATCGCCTGACGTCCTGGTACGAGCGCGTATACGCGATGGATGACTACGCTCGCGGGCTCTACCTCCTCGCCGAGATTCACGAGCGGCGCGGCGAGGGTGTGCGCGCCCGCGAGCAGTACGCGCGCTTCGTCGATCTCTGGCGCGACGGCGATCTGAACCCGGACTGGGTCGCGGAAGCGGAGAAGAAGCTCCGCTAGCGGTTCGCGTTGCGCCACGCGTCTTCGGAGAGGACGTCGATGGCGCGCAGCTTCTTCGACGCGAGCTGGCGATTCAGCCGCGGTAGCCGTGCCGCCGTCAGCGACCTGAACTCGCGGACCACGTCGTCGAGCTCGCGCGCGAGCGTCTGCGCGCGCGTAACCTGCTCGTCCGTCGGCCGGCCGTCGTAGCCGTTCACGTCGCCGTAGAGCCCGCCGAGGTACTCGCGCAGCCGCTCCTCGCCCGTGATCATCCCCCCTTCTTTCGTCGCGACGATCTTCGACCGGATTGCGTCGGCGGCATCGGCAAGCGCCTTCAGCTGCTGGCGGAGCGGATCGGACGCCTGCACCTGCGCGGTCCGCGCCGTTGCCGCATCACGAACGCCGGCGATCGCGTCGACGGCCCACGTCATGTGGTTCAACTGATCCGCGAGCTGCTGCACGAGCGCGAACTGCGCACGGCGATCTTCCACGGTGTAAGTCGCGCGCGGATCGAGCACGACGTCGAGCTTGGTCGTGTAGACCTGCTGGTCCTTCGTCATCTTCACGGTATAGGTACCAGGCAGCACGCGAGGACCAATCGCGGCGCCAAAAAGAGCGGACGCGGCCGGCGGGACGCGGGGCGGCTTCAGCCGCATCGACCATGACGCCTTGTTGACGCCGCGATGCGTGCTGCTCGTCGCGGTGCCGACGAGCGCACCTGCGGCATCGAAGACCTCGATCTTCAGGTCGCCGAAGACGTGGCGCGTCTTCTGGTAGTACGGGATCGACGCCGCCGAGGGCCGGCTCGGCCCGGTGTACGCGTTCTCGCCGTCGGGCCACCCGCCGAAGGCCTGCAGGTACTGCACGGCAGGCCGATTCGGCAGGAATGCCGCGGTCTCCTCCATCGTTTCGGGCGTCAGCGCGCGCCACGGCGAGATGTCGTCGATGATCCAGATTCCGCGGCCGTGCGTGGCCAGCACGAGGTCGGATGTCCGCGGGTGGACGACGAGATCGCGCACCGCAACGGAGGGGAAACGGCTGCCCTTGTACGAAGCCCACCGATGGCCTCCGTCGATGCTCACCCACAGGCCGAACTCCGTCCCGAGGAAGAGCAGGTCGGGGTTGACGGTGTCTTCCTTGATCACGTGCGCGTAACCGCGCACGCCGTCGTCCGCCGCGACGAGCGGCGTCCACGTGCGCCCGAAGTCCGCCGTCCGGTACACGTACGGCTTCGTGTCGCCGTACATGTGCCGATCGAACGTCGCGTAGGCGGTCCCGTCCTGGTATCGGCCCGCCTCGATCCACGAGACGATGGGCGCCGTCCCGACACCCTGCACGTTGGCAGTCACGTTCGTCCAGGTCTTTCCTCCGTCGCGCGTCAGTTGCACGTTGCCGTCGTCGGTGCCGACCCAGATCACCTGGGCGCTTCTCGGCGATTCGCTGATCGCGTACACGGTGGTGTTCATCTCCGCCGCGGAGTTGTCGATGGAGATGCCGCCCGACTCTTCCTGCTTCTGCTTCTCGGCATCGTTCGTCGTCAGATCCGGAGAAATGCGCTCCCAGGATTGCCCCTTGTCGCGCGAGCGGAACAGGAACTGTGCGCCGAGGTAGAGCGTGTTCTTGTCGGTCGGGCTCACCTGGATGGGTGTGTTCCAATTGAAGCGCAGCTTCTCCCCGTAGCGCGCGTACGGTTTGATCGTGCGGATCTGGTGCGTGAATCGATTCACGCGGCCGATCTCGCCGCCCTGCGCTTCCGCGTAAACGTAGTCCGCGTCGGACGCGTCCTGCCACATCCAGAAGCCGTCGCCGCCGTACATGTTCTCCCACTGGGCGTTGCCGACGCCTCCGGGGTACGACGAATCACCGACCCACGAGCTGTTGTCCTGCAGGCCTCCATACACGTGGTACGGATCCGCGGCGTCGACGCTCACGTGATAGAACTGCGACAGGGGCAGGTTCTTCATGTGCTCCCACTGCGTGCCGCCGTCGAGGCTTCGCCAGAGGCCGCCGTCATCACCGGCGAACATGACGTTGGGATTCGCGGGATCGATCCACACGTCGTGGAAGTCTCCGTGAGCGGAGTTCGCGACCGTGCTGAAGCTGCGTCCGCCGTTGGCGCTCACGAGGAGCGGGCCGTCCACCTTGAAGACCTTGTCGGGATTCTTCGGATCGACGATCAGGTTGGCGAAGTAGAACGGCCGCAGCACCATGTTCTGGCTCGCGTCCAGCTTCGTCCAGCGCTGCCCGCCATCATCGGATCGATAGAGTGCGCTGTGCGCCGATTCGATCATCACGTAGACGGTCTGCGGCTTCGACGGCGCAACGGCGAGCGCGATGCGTCCGTACGGCTTGTCGGGAAGACCGGCTGCCGCCCTTGGCATCAGCTCGGTCCAGTGATCGCCGCCGTCGGTGGACTTGAAGAGTCCGCTTCCCGGTCCGCCGGATCGGAACGTCCATGCCTGCCGGCGAAAATCCCACATCGCCGCGTAAATCGTGTCGGGCTCCTGCGCGCTGGCCGACAGCATCGCGCACCCTGTGGACGCGTTCGCGCCCGGCAGCACCTTGTTCCAGGTCTTGCCGCCGTCTGACGTCTTGAAGACCCCGCCGGCGTCGCTGTCGTTCCACAGGTGCCCGGTTGCGCAAGCCAGCACGTGGTTGCCGTTCCGCGGATCGATCAGGATCTTTGCGACGTGCTCCGAGTCTTTCAGGCCGGTGTTCGTCCAGTTCTCGCCGCCGTCGGTCGATTTGTAGACGCCGTCGCCAACCGAGACGCTGTTTCGCACCCAGCTCTCGCCGGTCCCCGCCCACACGATTTGAGGATTCGACGGGTCGACGGCAATGGCGCCGATCGATTGCACCGGCTGCGCGTCGAACATGGGCCTGAACGTCGTCCCGCCGTTGATCGATTTCCACACGCCCCCGCTGGCGGAGCCGACGAAGACGGTGATCCGGCCGTCGTGTTCGGTGGCCGCGACCGCCGCGACGCGCCCGCTCATCTCGGCGGACCCGATGTTGCGCGCCGCAAGACCCGAGATCGCGCCGGAGTCGAACCGTGCCGGACGCCCGTTTCCGACGGTCTGTTGTCCGGCCGCCTGGTTTGGTCCGATGACGACGATCGCGGCCGAGCACGCGATCAGTTGCTGCAGAAGGCGCGAGGGTGTGCGCATCATCACTGCCTCATCGTGAACGCCGAATCCGGGATGTCGACGTTCGCTTCGATCGTGTCGTAGGTGATCTTCGCGCGCGCATTGGGGTTGCGCTTGGGACCCGATTCGATCGAGAACGGAAAATAGACGCCGTTGACCAGCTTGTACGATCCCAGCTCGGTGACGCTCTCGCGAACCGAACCGCGGATGAACTGTTGGGTTTCCGTCCTGATTTCGAGATACGTGTCGGGATCGAGGTCGTAGTACACGATGTCCCCGTTTTTCAACGTGACCTTCAGCCTGTACACGTCGTCGCCATCGACGGACTCGGTGCCGAGGTACTCGATGGTGTTGCCCTTGTCCTTTGCGTCGATCAGCGGGCCGTAGAAATCCGCATCCTCGACAAGATCGCGCAGGTCCTCTTCGCCCAGCAGCTCCGGATCCTTCCGGCCGGAGAACGGCGAGATCTGCCACCCGACCGAGCCGTCGTACGCCTGCACCTGGGTCATGTTCTGAATGGTGAGCGTCACGCGCAGGCGGTCCGGCGCCTTCGCCTCGCGGCCGAACGCGGCCGAGAAATCCCCCGACTGCAGGCGACCGGCCATGCGAAGCGACTTGATGGCCTTGATCTTCTCGATACCGCCCTTGGCAGCGGTGTTCTTCGCGACGAGTTCGTCGGCGGTCTGCGCGGAGACGACGGCCGCGCAGCCGAGGATTCCAAGCAGGACGCCCGGTATGTAACGCATGGTGCAGCTCCGGGCGTGAGTATATGCGCTGCGCGCAACTCCGGTTCTAGGGTTCTAGGGTTCTAGGGTTCTAGGGTTCTAGGTTCTAAGGTTCTACAGGTTCTGGGGTTCAGGTTCTCGGTTCTAGAAACCTACAACCAGACCCCAGAACCCCAGAACCCCAGAACCCCAGAACCCCAGAACCCCAGAACTTAGAATCCTAGAACCCTCGAACCGACTTAATTCAGCCTTCTCTCAACACAAGCGCCGGATCGATGTGCGACGCACGCCAGGCGGGCACCCAGGTTGCGAGGCCCCCGACGAGCGGCAGGACGATGCATGCGGCGATCAATGTGACGGGATCGTTCGGTGTCAGTCCCCACAGGAGCGTTTCCACGAAGCGCGCCGCCCAGATGCTCACGAGTGCGCCGGCCACCACGCCGGCGCCGACGAGCCATGCCACGCGCCGCAGCACGAGGCGCACGACGCCGGCGGGCGCGGCGCCGAGCGCCATGCGGATGCCGATCTCCGTGCGTCGACGATGGACCGCATACGATGTCACGCCGTAGAGCCCGAGGGCGGCGAGGAGCAGCGCAAGGCTGCCAAAGAAGCCGGACAGCGTCGCGACGAGGCGCTCCTGGGTCAGCGCGGCGTCGACGAAATCCGACAGCGGACGGAACGTCAACGCGAGGTCGGGGTTCACAGCGGCGATCGATGCCGTGACGCTGCGCGTCAACGATGCCGGGGACGCGGTACTCGAGCGAACAATCAGGCCGATAGACGGCAGCGCGAAGTCTTCGTCGAGCTGCGCCAGCGGGATGTACATCGTCGGTGGAACCGGCTCGCGGAGGTTCCGATAGACCGCGTCCGCCACGAGGCCCACGATCTCCCTCGGCGGCGGCTGCGTCTTCTTCAGCCCGGGGATCGCTCGGGTTTTCACGATCCGGCCAATCGGGCTCCCGCCGTTCAGAAATCTCCGCGCGAACGCCTGATTTACGATCCCGACCAGCGGCGCACCCTTTCGATCGCGATCCGTGAACTGGCGTCCCTCGAGCAGGGGAGTGCGGAGGGTGGCGAGCCAGTCGGGCGTGATCGCGTTCAGGAATACCGAGCTTTGGCGCCCCGCCAGGGACGGCGTCCCGGACACGTCGAACATGTTGTTCCAGCCCTGCCCGCTCACCGGGGTGATGACCGACAGCGCGGCGCCGGCGACGCCGGGCAGCGCGCGTGCCGCGTCGTGAACGCGTTCGTACGTCGCGATGCGCTCGTCCGGCGGGATTGCCGCCCGCTGCGAGTTGATGTTCACGACGAGCACGCGATCGCGGTCGAAGCCGAGCTGCAGCGTCGCGAGCGAGGCGAAGGTCCGGACGAACAAGCCGGCGCCGACGACGAGGACGACCGAGAGCGCCACCTGAGCGACTACAAGGCCATTCGCGAAGATACCCCTGACATCGCCCACCGCGCCGCGGCCTTGCTCCTTGATGGCTTCCATCGGCGCGATCGCCGCCGCACGAAGGGCAGGCACGGTCCCGAAGAGCAGCGTCGTCGCAACCGTTGCGCCGACGGTGAACGCGAAGATGCGCCAGTCGAACGTCAGATCGAGAAAGACGCGGCTCGTGGTGGTCGAGAGCTGCGCCACGAGCATTCGGCTGCCCCAGATCGCCACGAGCACACCGAAAGCGGCCCCCGCTATCGAGAGCACCAGACTCTCCGCGAGCAGAAGCCGCGCGAGGCGCCAACGCGATGCGCCCAGCGCGAGGCGCACGCTCAATTCGTGGCGTCTCGCAGTCGCGCGGGCAAGCAGCAGGTTCGCGATGTTCGCGCACGCGATGACGAGCACGAGCGCGACGATGATCAACAACATGATCAGCGGTCGCTCGTAGCGGCGGCGCAATGACGAATCGCCGCTCGCCGCCGGACGCAAAGTGAACGCATCCTCCAGGTATCCACTCCAGCCGGGATGCGTGGCCTGGCGGATCTGAGGCTGAAGCGCGACGAGCGCCTGAGTTGCCGACTCGGCGGACTGGCCGGGCTTCAATCGCGCCATCACACCCAGCCACCACGTCGATCGTCCGTCCAGCCATGTCTCCTTCCCGCGCACGAGCGGCTCGACGCCGAGCGGCACGATGACGTCAAACGTCCGGCCGACCTCCGGACCGAAGAAGTCAGGAGGTGTGACGCCGATGATCGTGACCGGCACGCGCTCCACGTTCAGCGTGCGGCCGATCGCGTCGGCCGCGCCGCCGAACCGGCGCTGCCAGAATTCATAGCTGATGACGGCGACCGGACCGTCAGGTCCGCCGCCGCGCACGTCGTCAGCATCCGTGAACGTGCGGCCCAGCATCGCGTCGACGCCGAGCGTTTCGAAGATGCCGCCGCTCGCCCAGATGCCGTCGACCAGCTCCGACTGGCCCCCCGGCGCGAGGTTGAAGCGCGTGGACGACCACGCGAAGGCGTCTTCGAAGAGCTCCGGCCGCTGATGGATCTGCTGCCAGATGGGATAGGTCCAGGACTGCTGTCCGTTCGATCCCGCTTCGGCCAGCATCACGAGCCGGCTGGGATCTTTCACGGGCAGCGTCCGCAGGAGCAGCGTGTCGACGATGGCGAAGATGGCGGTGTTGGCGCCGATTCCGAGCGTCAGGGACAGGACCGCGACGACCGAGAGGATCGGCGTGGACCGCAGGGCGCGAATCGCCAGCCTGATGTCGTTCATGCGTACCTCACAGGTCCATTTGACGGTCGCGGAGCACCGCCGGTTGAGCGCCGGACCTCATGTGGTACGTTATCAGCCTCCATGCACGTCGCGTTCATCGATCTCCTGATCATCGGCATCTACGTCGCCTTCGTCCTCGGGATCGGCTTCGCGCTCCGGCGCCGCATGGTCCACAGCGACGACTTCCTGCTGGCCGGGCGGTCGATCCCCGCCTGGACGGCGGGGCTCGCGTTCCTCTCCGCGAACCTCGGCGCGCAGGAAATGATCGGGATGGCGGCGAGCGGCGCCAAATACGGCATCCTCACGAGCCATTTCTATTGGGTCGGCGCGATCCCCGCGATGGTGTTCGTCGGCATCTTCATGATGCCGTTCTACTACGGCTCTCGCGCGAGGAGCGTCCCCGAATACCTGAAGCTGCGGTTCGACGAGAAGACGCGCGCGTTCAACGCGCTCACGTTCGCGGTGATGACCGTCTTTTCGTCCGGCATCAGCATGTACGCGATGGGCGCGCTGCTGTCGCTGCTGCTCGGCTGGAACCTGCACGCCTGCATCCTGATTTCTGCGGTCGTCGTGCTCGTCTACATCGCCCTCGGGGGCCTGACGAGTGCGATCTACAACGAAGTCCTCCAGTTTTTTCTGATCGTGTTCGGCTTTGCGCCGCTCGTCTATCTCGGCCTGCGCGAGATCGGCGGATGGAAAGGGCTCACCGCGCGCGTGCCCGAGGAGTTCGTCCACGCGTGGGCGAACATGGGGAGCGCATCGGCGAACCCCCTCGGCGTCGACTGGTTCGGCATGATGATGGGGCTCGCGTTCGTCCTCTCGTTCGGCTACTGGTGCACGGACTTCCTCGTCGTGCAGCGCGCGATGGCCGCCGATTCGATGAACGCGGCGCGCCGCACGCCGCTCATCGCGGCGATGCCGAAGATGGTGTTCCCGTTCCTCGTCATTCTGCCAGGGATGATGGCGCTGGCGCTGACGCTGCACCCGCCGGGCGATGCCGGACCGCTGCTGCCCACGACGTCCGCCGGCACGTACGACTACAACATGGCGCTCCCGATGATGATGGCGCGCTACTACCCCGAAGGGCTGCTCGGTCTCGGGCTGACGGCGTTGATGGCGAGCTTCATGTCAGGTATGGCCGGCAACGTCACGGCGTTCAACACCGTGTGGACGTACGACATCTATCAGTCGTACGTGCACCCGGGCGCCACCGATGTGCACTACCTGCGCGTCGGCCGCGCGACCACCGTCGTCGGCATCCTGATCAGCGTCGCGACTGCCTATGTCGCGATGCGCTTCAACAACATCATGGACATGCTGCAGCTCGTGTTCAGCTTCGTGAACGCGCCGCTGTTCGCGACGTTCCTGCTCGGCATGTTCTGGCGGAGGACGACGGGGCATGGGGCGTTCTGGGGCCTCGTCGCCGGGACGGCCGCGGCGGCGCTTCACTACGAGCTGACGAGCGTCGTCAACGCCAGCGCGTCGCTGCTGCCGAAGCTCGGAGTCCTCCATCAGTACCCGTCCGACATGGCGCAGAACTTCTGGGGCGCCTCGTGGGCGTGGACGATCTGTTTCCTCGTCACGATCGCGATCAGCGTGGCGACGCCGCCGAAAGCGGAGGCCGAGTTGAAGGGGCTCGTCTACGGACTGACGCCTCGGCCGAGCGACGAGGGCCTCACGTGGTGGCAGCGCCCGGCACTTCTCGGCACCGTGGTGCTCGTCCTCGTCGTCGCGCTCAATTTCATCTTCTGGTGACATGACATTCGATCTGCGAGTCCCCATCGGCCTGCTCTTCGCCATCTGCGGCGCGATCCTCGCGATCGACGGCCTCGTCGAGCACGTGCACGTCGTGGGGGTGAACATCAACCTGTGGTGGGGCATCGTGATGGTCGTCTTTGGTGGGGTGATGTTGATGTTGGCGCGTCGAGCGCGGCTCTAATTGCGTGATTGGCGGCCCTGAAAGGACCGCCCCTACGACAGGTGTAGGGCACCTCTTTAGAGGTGCCTCATTGGGAGGCCTTCATCATGTATACACGTCGCGTCCTATCAGGCGTACTGGCATCAGCCGCGCTCCTGGCGTGTAGGACTCTCGGGATCGCGGCGCAGGACGCGCCGGTCCCGCCGCGACCGATGCCGCCGACCACCGTCCCGGCAGCACCAGCACAGGGACGCGGCGCGGCGCCGCAGGGTCCCATGGTCACCTCGCCGGAGGTGCTGCCCGACAGGCGCATCACCTTCCGCATCCTCGCCCCGGAGGCGCAGGACGTCTCCCTGCGCGGCTCCGACATTCCCGGCAACGGCCGCGGTACCGCGATGACCAAAGCTGCCGAGGGTGTCTGGGAAGCGACGGTGGGTCCGGTGGAACCCGGCGCGTATCGGTACAACTTCAACATCGCCGGCGTGCCGGTCATCGATCCGCGCAACCCGTCGACGAGCGAGTCGAACAACAACACCTGGAGCCTCGTCACGGTTCCGGGTTCCGACATGTTCGACACGAAGCAGGTGCCGCACGGCGTCGTCGCGGCGGTGACGTACTACTCGACCGCCCTCGGCCGGTTCCGCCGCATGCACGTCTACACGCCGCCCGGCTACGAGATGGGCGGCGCGCAGAAGTATCCGGTCTTCTATCTCCTGCACGGCGCTGGCGACAGCGACGACTCGTGGTCCTCGGTTGGCCGCGCCGCTTTCATCCTCGACAACCTCATTGCCGCGAAGAAAGCCAGGCCGATGATCGTCGTGATGCCGGCGGGGCACACGAGCCGCACGACCGCTGGCCGCGGCGCCGCCGGCGCCCGCGACGAGTTCGCGGAGGACTTCCTGACGGACGTCATGCCGTACGTCGAGAAGAACTACCGCGTGCTGACGACGCGGGGCAGCCGCGCGATCGCGGGGCTCTCGATGGGCGGCGGGCAGACGCTGAACATCTCGATGTCGCACCTCGACAAGTTCGCCTACATCGGCGTCTTCAGCTCCGGCGTCTTCGGCATCGTTCCCATGCCTCAGCGCGCCGGCGCGCCCGCGCCTCCGCCGCCGTCAGGGCCGTCGTGGGAAGAGCAGCACGCGGCAGCGTTGGACGATGCAGCCGCGAAGAAGGGACTGAAGCTGCTGTGGTTTTCGACCGGCGCTGAGGATGGACTCATCGCGACGTCGAAAGCGACGGTCGAGATGCTGAAGAAGCACGGGTTCGACGCGACGTTCAAGGAGAGCCCCGGCGGTCACACGTGGCTCAACTGGCGCAACTACCTCGTCGAGTTCACGCCGCAGTTGTTCCAGGAAAACGGGGGCAAGGGAACGAAGTGAGCCGGGTCTAAAAGACCCGGCCTACAACAGGTGCGCCGCAGCTGGCCGCGTCCAAGAGACCCGGCCTACAACAGGTGCGCCGCAGCTAGCCGCGTCCAAGACCCGGCCTACATTCCGGCAGTGCTCCGTCTGCCGCGCTGCGACTGACGCGCCGTCATCAGCGCATCGACGGGCTTCTTCGCGGCCCACGCGATGCCGCGCAGCAGCATCGGCTGCACCTGCGCGTCCGTGAAGTTCGAGTAGTCGTGCCCCTGCATCCAGACGAATGCGCGATACGGGTGTCCGCCGGAGAGCGCGTTCTCGTAGGTCCAGATCTGCGGGACGACCTCGCCCTCGTGTCCCTTCGCGCTCGGCGTCGCCGCCATCGTCGCGGTCGCGAGAACGTGGATGGCAGGGGACTTCGACCATGTCATCAGGAAGAACGCTTCGTCCTTGATCGTGAAGTTCGACATGCCCTGCATGATTGGATTCGACGCGTCGACGATCGTGTAGGGCACGTCCGCTTCGAGCGTGTAATTGGTCTCGCCGTGCTTCTTCGCACCGCCGACGATCGTCGAGAAGTACGCGGGATCGGGTCCGCACAACGTATCGTGAAGGCTGACGAGACCGGCTCCGCGCTTCAGATACGCCTCCAGCGTGTCCTTCTCTTCAGGTGAGAGGTAACCCGAGTCCCCCTTGTACATGACGAGGACGTCGGTGTCCTTCAACTCCGCCGCCGTGGGGAAGTGCAGCGAACCGTCGACGGCGGCGCCGCGCTCCGTCAGCACCTTGCTCCAGTCCGCGAGGAACTGCGGGTAATCGTGCTGGCCGGGACCGTGCGTCTTCAGGCCGGATCGAATGTAGATGTGCATCGCTGGCGGACCTTGTGCCGCGTCGGCGGGCGGCTGCTGTCCCCGCGCGCCCTGCGGCGGACCCGCAGGCGGCGCCTGGGCGAAGAGCGACGAACAGAACACGGCGGCCCCGAGCGCCAGCACGACGATATGCCTTCTCATCAGCCCTCCTGGACCGTCGCGCAACTACAGTTGCGCGCTACGGTTGCGCCGTGTACTCGATGTTCCATTCGTAAATCGGCGCCCATCCTACACTGACCCGGTCGCGCAGGGGGCGGGATCGCGTGCAGACCGGGGGCTGACCCGGTGAGTTTTTACACGATCGCCGGCCGCTATGCCGGCAGGGAATCGAAGGGAAAGCCCGCGTAGTTTTCCGCGAGGCTGGTCAGCGCCGCTCTCGAGCTGACGAGATATTCGAGCTCCGCGAGCTGCCGCCGGTAGTCGAACGGGTTGTCCTCGCCGGTCCGGTGCAGCATGGACGTCATCCACCACGAGAAGCGCTGCGCGCGCCATGCGCGGCGCAGGGCTCGATCGGAATAGGTGTCGAGCAGCGCCTCGCTTCCGCTCTTGAAGAACTCCGCCAGCGCCCCGGCGAGGCTCGTCACATCCGACATCGCGAGGTTCAATCCCTTGGCTCCCGTGGGCGGGACGATATGCGCCGCGTCGCCGGCGAGAAAGAGGCGGTGATAGCGCATCGGTTCACAGACGAAGCTGCGCATCGGGGTCACGCCCTTTTGGGTGATGAGCCCTTCGAGCGGATGCCAGCCGTCGCTGGTCCTCAGCCGCACCTGCAGCTCCGCCCAGATCCGGTCGTCCGGCCAGTTCGCCTCGTCCTCGTCCGGCGCGCACTGCAAGTAGAGGCGCGTCACCTTTGTCGATCGCATGCTGAAGAGTGCGAACCCGCGCTCGTGGAGGCTGTAGACCAGCTCGTCGGACGAGGGCGCGGCATCCGCGAGGATCCCAAGCCACGCGAACGGATACGAGCGTTCGTAGGTTCGGACGTGCTCCGCTGGCATGGAACCGCGGGAAATCCCGTGCGACCCGTCGCAGCCGGCGACGACTTCGCAACGCAGTTCGTGGTCGCCGCTCTCGTGCGTGAACCTGATTGCCGGTGCGCTCGACTGCAGGTCCTCGAGCCGCACGTTCTCCACGTCGAAGTAGAGCGGCCGCCCCGTCGCGCGCCGCGCCGCGATCAGGTCCTTCACGAGCTCGTTCTGGCCGTAAATGGTGATGGAGCGTCCACCGGTCAGCTTCCTGAAATCGATGCGATGCCGCTCGCCGTGGAAGGCGATGTAGATCCCATCGTGCCGCATCCCGATCTCGTCGAGCCTCGATCCGACGCCCACGGCATGCATGAGATCGACGCTGCCCTGTTCGAGGACGCCCGCGCGCACGCGCTCGATGACGTGCTCTTCGCTGCGATCCTCGAGGATCACGGAGTCGATGCCGGCGCGGTGGAGCAGATGCCCGAGCATCAGTCCGGCGGGCCCCGCGCCGATGATCCCGACCTGTGTGCGGAGAACGGTCATAGCCCTCGGATCATACCGATCGCGCGGACCCCGTACCCCGTGGCTTCCGCCTTCAGGCGGAAGGCCCGGCACTCCTCCTGAGGCGACTTGTGTATGATGAAGCCGACCCGGCGACGGTGGCGTTCGTTGTCGAGGGATCTAGTGCCCTGACCGCGTGCTTCGCAACATGACTTCCGGGCGAGGCATCCCGTCTGGCTGCGTTCCTCGTCGCTTACAAATCCGCGATTTGCGCGCTCCTCGAGCCTTGCCAGCCGGGCGCCGCGCTCCGGTATTCATGCCGCGATCCACGCGGCCAGGACACTGATGCCCGTACGGCACGAGCACACGGCAGAACAGCGGTCCCCTGAAGACGGCGGCGCGTCCAACGCCTCCGTGCGCGACCTCCGCCGCGCGGAGCGGGAGGCGGCGCAGCCGCAGCTCCTGTATCCGCCGTATCGATCGTCGATCCGGCGTGCGCCGCTCCAACCGCTGATCACCGTTCCCGACAATCTCGCGAATGTGGCTGCGCCGGTCTATGGACTTCTTCCGATCGGCGACGCCGATCACGATCTCACGCGCCAGCACGCCGCAGAACCGCTGGGCCAGCGCATCATCGTCGCGGGCCGCGTGCTGGACGATCGCGGCCGTCCCGTTCCGCACACGCTCGTCGAGATCTGGCAGTGCAACGCTGGCGGCCGATATGCGCATGCCGTCGACGATCATCCCGCTCCGCTCGACCCGAACTTCACCGGCGCGGGGCGGACGCTCACGGATTCCGAGGGCCGCTACCACTTCGTCACGATCAAGCCGGGCGCGTATCCGTGGCGCAACCATCCGAACGCGTGGCGTCCCGCGCACATTCATTTCTCCCTCTTCGGCGTGAACCTCGCGTCTCGGCTCGTCACGCAGATGTACTTTCCGGACGATCCGCTCTTCGCGCAGGACCCGATCTTCCAGGGAGTTCCCGACGAACGCGCGCGCCAGCGGCTGATCTCCGCCTTCGATCTCGATCTCACGAAGCCGGAGTGGGCGCTCGGCTACCGCTTCGATATCGTTCTTCGCGGCAATGACGCGACGCCGTTCGAGGCGCGCACGTGAGCCGGTTCATCCCTACAGCCTCGCAGACGGTTGGCCCGTTCTTTCACTTCGCACTCGCCGCGAACACGATGCTCGGGCGTCTGGTGCAAGCTGATACCGCGGGCGATCGAATCCGGCTGCGCGTACGCGTGCTGGACGGCGATGCCGTGCCCGTGCCCGACGCGCTCGTGGAGCTGTATCACGCTGATGGGAACGGCCGGTACCCGCAGCCCGACGGGATCGCGGGCATGACAGGGGCGAACCAGCGCGCGTTTGGAGCGTTCTGCGGCTTCGGCCGCCTGCCGACGAACACGGAAGGCGCGTGCGTGTTCGAGACGATTCGCCCTGGCGCTATTGCTGGGGAAGGAGGCGCGTTGCAGGCGCCGCACATCAACGTGTGTCTCTTCGCGCGCGGACTGCAGCATCATCTCTACACGCGCATTTACTTCGAAGGGGACTCGGCTCTCGCATCGGACGAGATGCTTGCCCTCGTTCCGGCGAGCAGGCGGGCGACACTGGTTGCATCCCCGGACGCAGACGAATCGGGCCTGTGGACATTCGACATCAGGCTCCAGGGCCAGGACGAGACCGTCTTCTTCAATCTGTGAGGCAGCCGACATCTCATGCGCCTCATCGATAGCCTCTCGACGACGGACGAGCTCGCCGCGATCTTTTCGGACGCATCGATCCTCGACGCGATGCTCGCCGTTGAAGCCGCGCTCGCGCGGGTGCAGGCCCGCGCGGGACTGATTCCTCCTCACGCGGCGGACGTCATCACCGCGTGCGCCCACAGCAATCTGTTCGACGCGGCGGCGCTTGCGCGGGAGGCGCGCGACTCGGCGACCCTGACGATTCCGCTCGTGCACGCGCTGAGGGCGCGTGTGGGTGCGCGTGATGCGGGCGCTGCGTCGTTCGTGCACTGGGGCGCGACGAGCCAGGACGTCTCGGACACCGCGCTCGTGCTGCTGCTGGTGCGCGCCCGCGACGTGCTGGCTCGCGACCATGCGCGGCTGCAGCGGGCGCTTCGCGCGCTCTCGGACGCGCACGCATCGACGGTCATGCTGGGGAGGACCCTCCTGCAACCCGCGCCGCCGGTCACGTTCGGCCTCAAGGTTGCGGGTTGGTACGGCGCGACGGCGCGCAACTGGTGGCGGCTGTCCTCGAGTTGGGACGAGGGGGTGCCGCTGCAGTTCGGCGGAGCCGTCGGGACCATGGCCGCGCTCGGCGACCGCGGGCCGGAGATCGCGACGATGCTCGCGGCCTCGCTCGGGCTGCGATCTCCGGATGCGCCGTGGCACTCGCATCGCGATCGCCTCGCTGCGCTCGTGACCGGATGCGGGATCTACACGGCGTCGCTCGGCAAGATCGCGCGCGACATCAGCCTGCTGATGCAGCACGAGGTGAACGAGGCCGCCGAGCCAGGCGGTGTGTCCTCGTCGATGCCCCAGAAGCAAAACCCGTCGGGTTCGGCGATCGTGCTGGCGGCCGCGACACGGCTGCCGGGCCTGGTTGCGGCCTTCCTCTCGGGCATGGTCCAGGAGCACGAACGCGGTGTCGGGGGTCTCCAGGCCGAGTGGCCGATCGTGGCGGACGTCGTGCAATCGACGGGTGCGGCGCTCGCGATGCTCGCGGCGGTGGTGGAAGCGCTCCGCGTCGATCCGCATACCATGCGCGCGCACCTCGACCGCACGAAGGGCAGCGTGTTCGCCGAGCGCGCCATGATGCTGCTGACCCCGCCGCTCGGACGCGACGCCGCCGCGCGTGCCGTGAAGCGCGCGCTCGCCAGCGCGCAGCAGACTGGACGCTCGTTCGCGGAGGCGCTTCGCGAGATCCCGGACGTGTCCCAAGCACTGCCGGCGGACGTGCTCGAGCGCATCGATCGGGCAGAGGACTACCTCGGCGCCTCGGAGACGCTGCGCCTGAATCTCCTCAAGAACTCGCAGGGCGGCTGATCGCATGCCACTCGCCGAGGCCGCCGGCCACCGGACGTATTTCCGTCTCGACGGTCCGGACGAGGCGCCCGTCCTGATCCTGTCGCACTCCCTCGGCCTCGATCACGCGATGTGGGACGAACAGGCCGCGGATCTCCAGCCGTATCTGCGCCTGCTGCGATACGACACGCGCGGGCACGGCGCGTCCACCGTCCATCGAGGCGATTACGACATTGCGACGCTTGGAGGAGACGTGCTCGCGCTTGCGGACGCGCTCGGGGTGAGGCAGTTCGCATTCTGCGGGCTGTCCCTGGGCGGATTGATCGGCCAGTGGCTCGCGCTTCACGCATCCGAGCGTCTGACGCGGCTCGTGCTCGCGAATACGTCGCATCATCCCGATGCGCAAGCGATGGAAGCGCGCCGGCGCACGGTCCTGAGCGATGGCATGGTGGCGGTCGCGGACACGGTGATGGGCCGGTTCTTTTCACCCGCAGCGCTCGAGCGCAACACGCCCCGAACGGCATGGGCGCGCCGAACCCTGCTCGCCACCGATCCCGCTGGGTACGCGGGCTGCTGCGCCGCCGTGCGGGACTGGAACGGCACCGCGCAACTGAGCGCGATCGCTGTTCCGACGCTCGTCATCGCAGGGACCCGCGATGTGTCGATGCCGTGGGAGGCCCACAGCCGGCCGCTTGCGGAGCAGATTCCGCACGCGCGCCTCGTCCGGCTCGAGGCGGCGCACCTTTCGAACCTGGAAACACCGCGCGCGTTCAGTACCGCCGTCGCCCATTTCCTCCTCGATCGCGACGCCTCGGCTCGTGAGGCGGGGTCGCGCGTCCGGCGTCAGGTGCTCGGGGACGCCCACGTCGACCGCGCCGAGGCGCAGACGACCGACTTCACGCGCGAGTTCCAGCAGCTCATTACGACGTTCGCGTGGGGAACGATCTGGACGCGCCCGGGCCTCGACGTCCGGACGCGCCGTCTGCTCGTGCTCGCGATGACGGCCGCGCAGGGACGCTGGGAGGAGTTTCGCCTTCACCTGAAGGCTGGCCTCGCGCAGGAGCTCGAACCCGCCGACGTCGAGGAAGTCCTGCTGCAGCTTGCCGTCTATGCGGGCGTGCCGGCGGCCAATACGGCGTTCAAGATTGCGGCGGAGGAAGGCGCTGACAGGCTTGACATGTGATTGGCATGGTTGCATGCTCGAAGCATGTCCAAGATGATCCAGATCCGCAACGTTCCCGACGCGCTCCACCGTAAGCTCAAGGCGCGCGCAGCTTTTGCAGGGCAGTCACTCTCGGACTATCTTCTGGCGGAGCTCAGGCGAATCGGCGCGCTGCCGACGCGTGAGGAGATGCTGGCGAGGATTCACAGCCGAACCCCCGTGACGTTGACCACGCCGGCAGCGGTCGTGATCCGGGAGGAGCGCGAGTCCGCGTGATCGTGATCGATGCGTCCGCAATGATCGAGTTTCTCCTGCAGACGCCGCTCGGCTCGCGCGTCGAGGCGCGGCTCGTTCGAGGAGAGCCGGGACTCCATGCACCTCATCTCATGGACGTGGAGGTGGCCCAAGGCCTCCGGCGGCTGGTGCGGGCGCGGCAAGTGGCGGCTGACCGGGCCGCGGAAGCTCTCGCGGACCTCTCCGTCTTCGATCTTCGGCGCTACTCGCACGTCGATCTGCTCCTTCGCGTATGCGCGCTCCGCGACAACTTTACCGCGTACGACGCCGTGTACGTCGCGCTCGCGGAGGCTATCGACGCCCCGCTCATCACGTGCGACGGCCCGCTGGGCGCGACGCGCGGACACGCGGCCCGCATCGAAGTGATCCGGTGAATGAGGAAGGACGACAACCGATGATCGAACAGCAGTATCTGGACGACGTCCACCTGCAGCTGCGCAAGCTGAAGGCGCAGGCCGACAAGGGGATCGCGCAGATCAAGGACGAGGATCTGTTCGCGCTCATCGATCCCGACGCGAACAGCATCGCGATCCTCATGAAGCACCTGGCCGGGAACATGCGATCGCGCTGGACGGATTTCCTTGCGTCCGACGGCGAGAAACCTGATCGGAATCGCGACAGCGAATTCGAAGTCGAGTCGGACACGCCCGCGCGGCTGCGCGAGGGATGGGATCGCGCGTGGACGCTCGCCCTCGACGCGGTCGCATCGCTGCAGCCGGAGGATTTGGACAAGACGGTGTACGTCCGCGGCGAGGCGCACGCGGTGATTGAAGCGATCAATCGCCAGTTGACGCACTACGCCGCGCACGTGGGGCAGATAGTCCTGCTGGCGAAGCATTTCGCGGGTGCCGACTGGAAGACCCTCAGCATTCCGAAAGGCAAGTCACGCGAGTACGACCTCTCGAAAGGAGGGTCGAAGTACGGCGTCGATCGGAAGTGAGCGGAGGAGGTCAGGAGATCAGCTGCCATTCCACGACCAGATGTCCCGAATCCAGGAATACTACTCGTGAGCGACGCTCGTCATGCAACAGAGCGCCTGGTTCCCGCTGGCGCTTCGCGGCGTCGCGGTACGTTCCGCGCGCGCGGCTCAGTCCCCGCGGCGCGGCAGACAGCGCTGCCGCCTGCCTCAGAAGGCAAACCGCGCCGAGAGTTGCAGCTGCCTCGGCGGATATGCCGCGAGACTCTGACCGAACGTCACGTGGTCGACGAAGCTGTCGGGCAACTGGTAGTTGCGGCGGTTCAGTAGGTTGAACGCCTCGAGCCGCAGTTGCAGCGTGCGACGCCCGGTCAGTGAAATCCGGCGCGCGATCAACCCGTCCAGCGCGACATACCCCGGCCCCGTCAGACTGTTGCGGCCCGCGTTGCCGAACGTGTACTGCGGCGCAATCGCAAACCACTGGCCCCCATACGAGACGGTGCCCGCGCCAGGACCCGCTACGAGATTCGGGCGATCGTAGGCAAACGTGCCGCCGCCGACGTTGCCCGTGTTGCTGTTGTCGAAGCTCACACGCGGCGTGAACGGGCGTCCCGACTGCGCGGTGAACACGCCGCTCGCCTGCCAGCGCCGCAGCCATCGAAACTTGAAGTCCGGCGGCACCTCGTAGCTCCCGGTGAGCACGAGACGCTGGCGGACGTCGAAGTCCGACGGACCCCACTCGGCCGCGAGGTCGCGGCTGTTCTGCGGCGTGTTGTCGTCGCCGTCGGTCGCGAGGAAGGCCGACGTGTCGTCCATCGACTTCGACAGCGTGTAGGCGGCCCGGAACTCCCACCCGCGAAGGTTGCGCCGCTCGGCGCTCACCTGCAGCGCGTGATAGGACGACGACGCCTGCGATTCGACGAGCAAGATGTCGCCGAGGCCGGCCAGCGGCCGCCGCGAATCGATCGTGCCCGGCCCGGGAACCGCCTGGTTGATGTTCCGCTTCCGGACCATGTCGTTCCCGTACGACGTCACGTACCGAACCGCAGTCGTCACGTTCCTGAACATGCGCTCGACGCCGATGCTGCCCTCCTGCGCGTAGCCGTTCCGGAAGTGCGGGTCCATCGTGTTGATGGACGGCTTCGGCGTGATCGCGCGGCCCGTGGGGAACGGCGACTGCAGGCTAACCGGCTGCGGGCTCGGGACGAAGAGCTGAAGCGTCCAGTAGGGCGGATTGAAATAGAGCGCCGAGTTCTCGATCAGCGTGCCGCTGTCGTAGAAGATGCCGTAGCCGCCGCGGACGAGCAGCTTGCCGTCGCCGGTGACGTCCCAGCTCGCGCCGACGCGCGGCGCGACGTTGTTCAGATCGTTGTCGAGACCCGAACGCGGGACGCCATTGGTCCCGACCTGCAGCAGCTGGTTCGTCGTCAGGTCGAAGATCCGCATCCGGTTGTCCGCGTCGTACGGCGGCGCGTTGAACTCGTAGCGAATCCCGCCGTTGATCGTCAGGCGCCGCGCAACCCGCCAGTCGTCCTGGAAGAAGCCGTTCACGGCCCACGTGCGGAGCGCCTGCCGGTTGTCGTTGACGCCGAGGAGCGTGACGGTCGGAAAGCCGAGCAGGAGATCGCCGACCGGGTTGCCGGTGAACACGCCCTGGAAGGTCGCCTGCCCACGCGCGAACAGGTGGTTGTAGCCGTCGGATCGGTAGGACCGCAGTTCCCCGCCCGTCTTCAGGTGATGGCGTCCCTTCTCGAACGTCAGCGCATCGGCGACGTGAATCGTGCGGGTCCTCCGGTCGACCGGCAAATTCGGGTCGTCGCCGAGCGATTCGAAGCCCGGCAGCACGAGCACGGGGAAGCCTCGATCGACGTCGGTCAACGACGGTCCGTTGATCCCGAGCGTGCTGAACCCGTTCGTGCCGGCATCCTGCGGCGCATTGTTGCGGTGCAGCGCGTTGATCCCGACACGCAGCTCGTTCACCATCCGCATCGTCGGCGTCTGCGTGAAGCTGACGCCGAAGTTCTGGCCCTGATCCAGCACGGAGACGCCGAAGCCCGGGAGATTGCGGCTGCGGACCGGGAACGGCAGGTCGCGGTTGTCGCGGCTGAAGCTGTAGCGAACGCTCAGCGGCTTGCCGTGCCAGACGCGGTGGTCGGTCTTGATCGTCCACTGCACGGCATCGCGCTCCGAGATCGGGGACGACACGAAGTTCGCGTCGCTGTTCGGACGATTCGGCAGGGGATAGAGGTTGGCTGCGTTCACGCCCGCGGCGCTCATGCGGCCGTCCGGAATGACGTTGCCCGCGAACGGCTGTCCGGTGAACGGATCGCGAACCGTCACGCCGCTCTGGGTGAAATTACCGGCGCGCTCCAGGGCCGTCGGCACGTGCGCGATCCGCGTCTCCGATTCGCGCGCGCGAATCCCTTCGACGTTGACGAAGTAGAACGACGGCTTGTCCTTGATCTGGCCGCCGATCGTGCCGCCGAACTGATGCCGCGGCAGGCCCGGGCGCGGCGCGTCCTCCGGCTCGAAGGGATTCCTCGCGTCGAGCGCGGAATGGCGGAAGAACTCGTACGCGGAACCGTGGAGCACGCGCGTCCCCGACTTGAGGACGAGGTTGAGCTGGGCGCCGGAGCTGCGCCCGTACTCGGCGTCGTACGTGTTCTGCAGGACCGCAAATTCCTGCACCGCGTCGAGGCTCGGATTGATGACGAGCCGGTTGAGGAAGAGATCGTTGTTGTCGACGCCGTCCAGCAGGAAATTGTTCGCGGCCTCGCGCGCCCCGGCGCTGTTGACGCCCGTGTTCCCCTGCGTCGACAGACGCGATCCCGGTGCCGCTGTCGCCATGCCGGGCGCCTGCGTGGCAAAGGCGAGTGCCTCGCGTTCGCTCGCCGGCAGCGTCTCCAAGGTGCGCGAATCGAACACGGCGCCAACCGCACTGTTCCCCGTCCTGAGCGTCGTCGCATCCGCGTTCACGACGACCTGTTCGGCGTACGCGCCCGGTGTGAGGGTGATCGGGACGATCGCCTTGACCGAGGTGAGGACGCGCACGTTCTGCAGCACGGCAGGTTTGAACCCATCGCGCGCCGCGGTGAGCGTATAGCTGCCGATCGGGAGGCTGTCGACGGCGTACGTGCCCTGCGGGGTCGTCGTGCCTCGGCGCGTCAGCCCATCCGCTTCATTGATCAGGAAGACGACGACGTCCTGGAGCGGGGCGCCGGTCGGGTCGGTGACCTCGATCATCATCGACGCCGTTGGCGTCTGCGCAAGCAATGCGTTGGGCGCGAGCGCTGTCAGGAGCCCGACGAGCGCGGGGAATACGAGCGACTTCATGGTGCCTTCGACCTCCACCCGGCTTCACGACGATATGCACGCGCCAGCAGGCTCACCGGATGGAGCACGCCGGTGCGCGCACCCGCGGCACGCAGGCCACGGAAAATCTGCAACTGGCATCCGGGGTTCGCCGCGGCGACAATCTGCGCCGCGGTCCCGGTGATGTTCCGTACCTTACGGTCGAGCAGCGCGGCCGACTGTTCCGGCTGCGTGATGTTGTAGATCCCCGCGCTTCCGCAGCACCAGCTCGCCTCCGGCAAGTCGACGAGCGACATGCCGGGAATGAGCCGCAGCAGCGCGCGCGGCTCGCGAACGATCCGCTGCCCGTGCGCGAGGTGACAGGAATCATGGTACGTGATCGCGGCGGGAGAATCGAATGGGGCCACCGTTGGGGGACGCGCGCCGATTTCGACGAGGTACTCGTGCACGTCCCGTATTTTGCGATCCCATCCCTCCGCGCGGTCGCAATAGGCGGCCTCATCGCGCAGCAGCGCGGAATAGTGGCGCAGATGCGAGCCGCACCCGCCGGCGTTCGTGATGATCGCGTCGTAACGGTCCGCCGGGATCAGATCCAGCATGCGGCGCGCGAGCGTTCGTGCACCCTCGCGCTCGCCATTGTGCGCGTGGAGGGATCCACAGCAGGGTTGCACGGGCGGCGTCTCCACCTGACACCCATTCGCGAGGAGCACGTCCGCCGTGTCGCGATTGACGTCGGAAAACACGATGTCCTGCACGCATCCGGTCAGCAGCAGAACGCGGTGGCGGACGGGACCGTCCGGCCGTTCGACAGGAGCGATCAGCTCGTGCGAGAACAGGGGCGCGATGCGCGGCGTCTGCGGCTCGAGGCGCGCGAGCGCGCGGGGGAGCAGGCCGACAAGCCCGGTGCGGCGCGCCAGCCATTCGAGTCCGCTCCGCTGATACCAGCGCAGCAGCGCACCCACCGTTCGAAGCGCTCGCGGGTGCATGAAGAGAAAGCCGAGCGTGACACGGCGCCAGAAGGCGCGGAGGCGGCCTTCAAAGGGGCGCCCCGCGGCGGCGGCCCCGCTCCGCTCGATGTCCGTGCGCGCCGTCTCGAGCAGCACCGCGTAGTTTACGCCTGCGGGACACGCCGTCTGACAGGCGAGGCAGCCGAGGCAATAGCTCATCTCGTCGGCGAACTCGGGGCCGATGGCGAGCTCGCCGTCCGCGACCGCTCGCATGAGCGCAATCCGCCCGCGCGGGCTGTTCCGCTCTCTCAGCGTTGCGTCATACGTGGGGCAGGTAGGCAGGCACATGCCGCAGTGCATGCACTGCTGGATGACGGAGTAGTCGAGGGTGGAGAGGCCGCTCACGACGATCTCACGCAGGGGTTGCAGAGGAGCAGAGGACGCGCACGACGACGCTGCCGACGGCGGCATTCGCCGGGCCGGCCGGAGGCCGGCCCTGTGGAGGTCGAGGAAACGCGCGAATACAAACAGCGGGACGGTGCTATGGTTGCTTGTATTCGCGCGTTTTCTCGACCTCCTGCCGCGCGACGCGCGGCGGCGAATGCCCGCCCCGCGGCAGCGCTCGCAGACTGCCCTGCGCCCTCTTGCCCTTTGCGTCCACTGCGTGAGATCCGTGACACGCAATTCACTCGAAGATCTTCCCGGGGTTCATCAACCCGCGCGGATCGAGCGTCGACTTGATCTGCCGCAGCAGCTCGTAGCTGTCGTCGCCGAACTGCTTCCGGAGCCACGCCTTCTTGGCGAGCCCGACGCCGTGCTCGCCGGTAATCGTGCCGCCGAGCTCCAGCGTCTTCGAGATGATGGCGTCGAACGCGACGTGCACGCGGTGCATCTCGTCGGCGTCCCGTTCGTCCGTCAGAAACGTCGGGTGAAGATTACCGTCGCCCATGTGGCCGAAGGTGCCGATCTGCAGGTCGTGCGCCGCGGCCGTATCGGCGATGAAGCGCACCATGGTGGCCAGCTCGCTCCGCGGCACGGTGACGTCCTCGAGAATCGTCGTCGGACGCTGGCGCGCGAGCGCCGAGAACGCACTGCGGCGCGCGGTTGCGAGGCTCACGGCCTCGGCCTCGTCCCGCGCCAGGCGTACCTCGCGCGCGCCGTGCTCGCGGGCCAGCGCCTCCATCCGCGAGGCTTCGTCGGCGACCGCCGCCGGATGACCGTCGGTCTCCATCAGCAGGATGGCGTCGCAGTCGGTCGGGAGTCCCACGTGCGCGAAGTCTTCGACCGACCGCGCCGTCATCCGATCGAGGAACTCGAGCGTGCAGGGGACGATGCGGGCGGCGATGATCGCAGATACCGTCTCGGCCGCGTCCTCGATGCGATCGTACAACGCCAGGAGCGTGCGGCGAGCGGCCGGGCGCGGGAGCAGCTTCAACAGCACTTCCGTGACGATCCCGAGCGTGCCTTCGGAGCCGATGAATAGGTCTTTCAGCGAGTAGCCGGCGACGTCCTTCACGCACTTGTTGCCGAGGCGCACGACGCGCGCGTCGGGCAGCACGGCTTCGATCCCCATCACATAGTCCCGCGTGACGCCGTACTTGAGCCCGCGAAGTCCGCCCGAGTTCTCCGCGACGTTGCCGCCGATCGTGCTGATCCGCATCGAACCCGGATCGGGCGGATAGAACAGCCCGTGACGGGCGGCTTCCTCGTCGATCTTCTGCGTGATGGCGCCGGCCTCGGCGCGGAGTGTGAGATTGCGCGGGTCCACTTCCACGATCCCGTTCATGTGCGCCAGACACACGACGAGGCTCTCGACTGTCGGGACGCTGCCGCCGCTGAGACCCGTGCCGGACCCGCGCGTGACGATCGGGACACCGTGCTCGATCGCCGCGCGGACGCAGCGGACTACCTGATCGGTCGTGCGCGGGAACACCACGCCGCCGGGACGTTGACGGAGCGCGGCAGTCCCGTCGAAGCCGTACGGGATCAGGTCTTCGGGTTTCGCGAGGACCGCGGAGGCACCGACGACGTCACCCAGCGAGCGAAGCAGCGAATCCGGAAGCGCCATTCGTTAGTACGTCGCTCTTCCGCCGCTGATGTCGAAGACCGCGCCCGTCGTGAACGAGTTGTCTTCCGACGCGATCCACGCCACGAGCGAGGCGATCTCTTCGGGCGTGACGAACCGTCCGCGCGGGATCTTCGAGAGCATGAACTCGACGTGCGACGGCGACATCTGGTCGAAGATGCGCGTCCGTGCGGCGGCGGGCGTGATGCAGTTCACCGCGATGTTCTCGGACGCCAGCTCCTTGCCAAGCGACTTCGTCAGCGCGATGACGGCCGCCTTCGACGCGCTGTAGGCGGACGCGTTGGGGTTGCCTTCCTTGCCGGCAATCGACGCGATGTTCACGATGCGGCCGTACTTCTGCGCGCGCATCACCGGGACCACCGCGCGGCAGCAGTAGAAGACCCCGTGCAGGTTGATGTCGATCACCTGTTTCCAGGCGTCCACCGGGTACTCCCATACCTTGTGGTTCGGTCCGGCGACGCCTGCGTTTGCCACGAGAATGTCGATCCCGCCCAGCTCGTTCTTCGTCGTCGCTGTCGCCCTCTCCACTCGCGGACTGTCGGAGACATCGACCACGACGGTGTGCACGGTGCCGCGTCCCGCCAGTTCCGCGGCAGCCCGGTTCAACTCGGCGGCATCCATGTCCCAGAGCGACAGCGCCGCGCCGGA
This sequence comes from Acidobacteriota bacterium, assembly GCA_046735335.1. Lineage (GTDB taxonomy): Bacteria > Acidobacteriota > Vicinamibacteria > Vicinamibacterales > 2-12-FULL-66-21 > JBKPQB01. The sequence continues at coordinate 38,885 of JBKPTE010000037.1, forward strand.
CGCAAGGAATCGCTCCGCGATCGCGCGCCCGATTCCCTGCGCGCCGCCGGTAATCACCGCGCGCCGGCCTTTCAGATCGATCTGATTCACATGCTCTCGCACCGAACCTTAGAACCGAGAACCGTAGAACCGAGAACCGTAGAACCCTGGAACCGACAGCGTCAGTGTGACTCCCTCGGAACTTCGTGACCGCGAGATCCGAGCAGGAAATCGAAGTCCGCCCCCTCGTGCGCCTGCATGACGTGCCGCACGTAGAGCTGCGAATATCCGCTGGCCTTCGCGATCGTCTCCGGCGGCCTCCACTCTGAACGCCGGCGCGCGAGCTCGTCGTCCCCGACGTCGAGCCGCAGGAGACGCTTCTCCACGTCGAGCTCGATCATGTCGCCATCGCGCACCAGCGCGAGCGGCCCGCCGACGGCCGCTTCGGGGCACGCGTGCAGCACCACCGTGCCGTAGGCCGTCCCGCTCATCCGCGCGTCGGAAATCCGCACCATGTCGGTGACCCCGCGCTGCAGGATCTTTGGCGGCAGCCCCATGTTTCCGACCTCCGCCATCCCGGGATACCCCTTTGGTCCGCAGTTCTTCAGCACCAGCACGCACGTTTCGTCCACGTCGAGCTGGCTATCGTTGATGCGCGCCTTGTAGTGCTCGATGTTCTCGAACACCACCGCGCGTCCACGATGTTGCATCAGGTGCGGCGACGCCGCGGACGGCTTGATCACGGCGCCATCCGGCGCAAGATTCCCGCGCAGCACGGCGATACCGCCGTGGGCGACGAGCGCACGATCCATCGGCCGGATGACTTCCGCGTTCCAGGTCGGCGCCTCGCGGCAGTTCTCCCACATCGTCCGGCCGTTGACGGTCATCGCGTCGCGCTGCAGCAGCCCGTGCTCGCCAAGCGTGCGGACGATGGCGGGCACGCCGCCCGCGTAGTAGAAGTCCTCCATCAGGAAGCGTCCGGACGGCATCAGATCGACGAGCGTAGGGACATCCCGGCCGAGCCGATCCCAATCGTCCAATGTGAGCGGCACGTTCACGCGTCCGGCCATCGCAAGCAGATGAATGACGGCGTTCGTCGATCCGCCGATCGCCGCGTTGACCCTGATCGCGTTCTCGAACGCCTCACGCGTCAGGATCGCCGAGATCCGGACGTCGTCCCGCACGAGATCGACGATTCGCCGCCCCGCTTCGTGGGCCATGGCGCGCCGTCTCGAATCGACGGCCGGGATCGCGGCGTTCTGCGGCATGCCGAGCCCGAGCGCCTCGATCATGGACGCCATCGTCGACGCCGTGCCCATCACCATGCAGTGCCCGGCCGAGCGCGACATGCACGCTTCGGCCTCGCCGAACTCCTGCAGGCTCATGGCGCCCGCGCGGACCTCCTCGCTGAAGCGCCAGACGTCGGTCCCCGATCCGATGTCGTTTCCGCGAAACTTGCCGTTGAGCATCGGCCCGCCGGACACGACGAGCGCAGGCACGTCGCAGCTCGAGGCCCCCATCACGAGGGACGGCGTCGTCTTGTCGCAGCCGACGAGGAGGACGACGCCGTCGATGGGATTCGCGCGAATGGATTCCTCGACGTCCATGCTGACGAGGTTGCGGTAGAGCATGGCGGTCGGGCGCATGTTCGATTCGCCCGTGGACGTCACCGGAAATTCGAGCGGAAGGCCGCCCGCCTCCCAGACGCCTCGCTTCACGTGATCCGCGACCTGACGAAGGTGCGCGTTGCACGGCGTCAGCTCCGACCACGTGTTGCAGATCCCGATCACGGGCCGGCCGTCGAAAACATCGGCGGGCAGGCCCTGATTCCGCATCCAGCTTCGGTGGATGAACCCGTCTTTGTCCGGCTTGCCGAACCACGCGGTCGAACGCAGCGATCGCGTGGGCTTACGGTCGTGCACCTCTCTGCTCCTCGCGCAATGCCTGGATTGTATACAATGCCCGCTCGCTGAACCTTAGAACCTTAGAACCTTAGAACCTTAGAACCTTAGAACCTTAGAACCTGGAACCCTGGAACCATTTCTCGTCAGCATGCAATCTGTTCCGACGCGCGCGCGCCACGTCGTCACCACGTTCGCGATTGGGCTGGCGGTCATCACGTACATCGACCGCGTGTGCATCTCGCAGGCGGCGCCCGCGATGCGGGCCGATCTCCGTCTCACGGCCGTCGAGATGGGATGGGCGTTCACGGTGTTCTCGTGGGCGTACGCGCTGTTCGAGATCCCGGGCGGATGGCTCGGCGACCGCATTGGTCCGCGGCGCGTCCTGATGCGGATCGTGATCTGGTGGTCGCTGTTCACGGCGGCGACGGGCTGGGTCTGGAACTTCGCGTCGCTCGTCGTCGCGCGCACGCTGTTCGGCGCGGGCGAGGCGGGCTGCTTCCCGAACCTGACGCGCGCGTTCACGACGTGGCTCCCGGCGCGCGAGCGGGAGCGCGCGCAGGCGCTCCTGTGGCTGAGCGCGCGCTGGGGCGGCGCGTTCACGCCGCTGCTCGTCGCCTACATCCTCGACTACGTCACGTGGCGCCGCGCGTTCGAGTTCTTCGGCGCGATCGGCGTCGTGTGGGCGATCGCGTTCTACCGCTGGTATCGCGACGACCCGCGGACGCACCCGTCGGTGAACGAGGCTGAGCTCGCGCTGCTGCCGCCTCGATCCGAGACCGCGATCGTACATGGCCCGATTCCGTGGTCGCGGTTCCTCGCGCGTCCGTCGGTATGGCTGCTCTGGGGCCAGTACATCTGCCTGTCGTACGGGTGGTGGTTCTACATCACCTGGCTTCCGACATATTTGCGCGATGCGCGCGGCCTGGGTCTCAAGCAGGGCGCGTTGCTCGCCGGTTTGCCGTTGTTCCTCGGCGGCATCGGCTGTCTCGTGTCCGGCTATCTCGCGCCGCATCTCGCAAGGCGCGTCGGCGGCATCGCCCGCGCGCGCCGAATCGTCGCGTTCACCGGATTCGTCTGCGCTTCACTCTCCGTCATCGTGTTCACCCGGGTCCAGAACGCGACGATCGCCATGCTGGTGCTGAGCGTCTCCAGCTTCTTCAACGATTTCGTGATGCCCGCCTCGTGGGCGGCCTGCATGGACATGGGCGGGCGGTATTCCGGCACGCTCTCCGGCAGCATGAACATGATGGGGAACATCGCCGGCGGATTTTCGCCCCTCGTGGTCGGGTACCTGCTCGCCTGGACGGCGAACGACTGGACGCTGACGTTTTACGTGTCGGCCGTCATCTACATGCTCGGCGGCGTCTGCTGGCTCTTTCTGGATTCCCACACGCCCATAGACGCGGAACCGGCGCGGATGGGAGTCTGAGGCGCCACCGGGATGTCACCTGTGACCCTCGAGGGTGCCGCGGGCCTGCTCGTCCTCGCCGTCGCATTCGGAGCGACCGTCTCCGGACAGCGTCCCACCTGGCCCGTTCCCGTGCAGAAGGTTGCCGACATCGCGCCCGCGCTCTCGCCTCGAGACGAGCAGAAGACGCTCTTTCTTCCGCCGGGATACCACGTGGAGCTCGTGGCGGCCGAACCGCTCGTCAGCGATCCCATCTGGGTGGACTTCGACGCCGACGGCCGCATGTACGTCCTCGAGATGCCCGGCTTCGCAATGGACAAGTCCATGGCCGATTCGCGCGCGGCGATCGGCCGAATCGCCGTCCTGGAAGACACGGACGACGACGGGAAGATGGACAAGCGAACCGTGTTTCTCGAGGGGCTCGTACTCCCCCGCGCACTAAAGGTGCTGGAGCACGGCGTCCTCGTCGGCGAGCCCCCCAACCTCTGGCTCGCGAAGGACACGAACGGCGATCTGAAGGCCGATTCGAAGGAGCTGCTGCGCAACGACTTCGGACGCCTCGAGGGGAATCTCGAGCACAACGCGAACAGCCTGTGGTGGGGCCTGGACAACTGGATCTACACGTCCGAGCACGACTGGTACCTGCGCCTGAAGAACGGCAGGTTCGAGGTCGAACGCACGCTGAACCGCGGGCAGTGGGGCGTCGGGATGGACGATGCGGGGCGGATCTACCGGAACGTGAACACGGAGCCGCTGTTCGTCGACGTCGTGCCGCCGCGCTACTTCATGCGCAACGCGAACCTCGTACGAACGCGCGGCTCGTACGAACCGCTGATCCATCCCGACGACACCGCCATCTGGCCGGTGCGTCCGACCCGGGGCGTCAACCGTGGTTATCGCGACGAGCTGCTGCGCGCGGATGGATCGGCGGCGTATTACACCGGCGTCTCGTCGCCGACGATCTACCGCGGCGATCGTCTCCCAAAGGAGCTTCAGGGCAACGCGTTCGTCGTCGATTCGCCGACGAACCTGGTGCACCGGTTGATCATCAAGGACGACGGCACGGGCCGGCTTTCAGCGGCGGATGCGTACAAGAAGGGCGAGTTCCTCGCGTCCACCGACGAACGCTTCCGTCCGGTCAATCTGTTCTCCGCTCCCGACGGCACGCTCTACGTCGTGGACATGTATCGCGGCGTCGTGCAGGACGTGCAGTTCCAGACCGATTACCTCCACGACTACATCGTCGCGCATCAGCTCGAGATGCCGGTGGGCAAGGGGCGCATCTGGCGCGTGGTGCACGACTCGACGCGGCGCGATCGCAAGCCGGCGCTGTCGAAGGAGACTCCGGCGGGGCTCGTCCACTATCTGTCGCACCCGAACGGGTGGTGGCGCGACACCGCGCAGCGGCTGCTCGTCGAACGCGGCGACAAATCAGTTGTCCCCGCGCTCAAAGCGCTCGCGCTCGAGGCGCCGGACTACCGCACGCGCCTGCACGCGATGTGGACGCTGGACGGTCTGGATGCGCTCGACGCCGCGACGATTCAGCTGCTGCTGGCGCACCCGTCGGCGGATGTTCGAGCTGCTGCGATCCGGCTGTCGGAACAATGGCTCCCCGAAACCGACTCGCCGCTCCGCACGGCCGTGTTGAAGACGATTGACGATCCAAGCTGGATCGTCCGTCGTCAGCTCGCGGCCACGCTGGGCGTGCTGCCGCCCACGGATCGCCTTGCGCAGTTGAAAACCGTAATCGCCAAGTACGGCAGCGATCCCATCACGGTCGATGCGGCGATCAGCGGCCTTCAGGGGCAGGAAGCCATCGTGCTGCGCTCGGTGCTCGATGCGAAGCCGGACGCGACGGACGCGATCTCGATGCTTGCGGGCGCGGCGACCAAAGCCGGGGATCGCGCCACGGTGGAGATGATTGTTGCGGCTGCCGGTGATACCAGTCGCCCGCAGGGCCTGCGCATCGCCCTCCTGCGCGGGCTCGATGCAGGACTGTCCGGGACGGCGGGATCGACCTCAGGGCTGGCGTCCGCAACGGGGCCCGCTGCGGCGGCGGGCGCGGCAGCGCCGCGTGCAGGAGCGGCAGGCGGTGGTCTTGGCGGTCGCGGCGGACGCGGAGGCGCGGGCGCTCCGGCCAAACTGTTCAGCGAGGAGCCGACTGCATTGACGGCATTGGCCGCCGGCGCCGGACCGATCGCGGACGCGGCGAAGGCCATCGTCGAGCGGATCAGCTGGCCCGGGAAACCGGCGCCCCCGGGCTCGAGCGCGGCTCCGCTCACCGCCGAGGAGCAGCAGCGATTCGCGGCCGGTGCGGAAATCTACAAGAACATCTGCATGGCGTGTCATCAGCCGGACGGCAGGGGTCAGGAACGGCTCGCGCCGCCGCTCGCCGGTTCGAAGTTCGCGCTCGCGAACCCCGTGGTGCCGATTCGCATTCTGCTCGCCGGGAAGGAGGGCAGCATCGGGCTCATGCCGCCGCTCGGCATGCTGACCGACGATCAGCTCGCGGCCGTCCTTACCTACGTCCGGCGCGAATGGGGCAATAATGCGTCCGCGGTGGATCGCTCGTTGGTGAAGGAGATCCGCGGATTGACCGCCAGCCACACGCGTCCATGGACGGAGCCGGAGCTGACGCGCCTCATGTCCGGCCGCGGCGGTGGGGGCTGAATATTCAACGGAGGCCGGGTCTCTTAGACCCGGCATCAGGAGGATCGATGATGAAGCGTGCTCTTTCGGCGACACTGATCTTTGCCACCGGTCTCTTTGTCGGAGCATCCATGAAACCGGAACCGATCGCTCACGCGCAAGGCAACCGCGTATTCGAGCTTCGAACTTACACGACTCCCGAAGGCAAGCTCGACGCCCTCAAGTCACGCTTCCGCGACAACACGATCCGCATCTTCAACCGCCACAACATGACGAGCGTCGGCTACTGGACGCCCGAGGACGCGCCGCTGTCGCAGAACACGCTCATCTACATCCTCGCGCACCCGAGCCGCGAAGAAGCGAAGAAGAACTGGGACGCGTTCCGCGCGGATCCCGAATGGGTCAAGGTGAAGGCGGCGTCCGAGGCGAACGGTCCGCTGACAACGAAGGTCGAATCCGTCTTCGTCGATCCGACGGACTTCTCGCAAATCAAGTAGCGTCCATGAGACACACTCGCCTGATCGCGGCCGCGGCCGTGCTGTTCGGAGCGGCCCTCACCCTCGAAGCGGCGGCTGCCTTCACGGATGCGCTGCGCGACCCGCAGGGCGGGCAGCGCGAGAGCAAGCCGCAGCTGGATCCCGCGAACCAGATCGTCAAGTCCGAGAAGCAGACGTTCAGGATCGACGTGATCGCCAGCGGAGTCGAGACGCCGTGGGCGCTGGCGTTCCTGCCGGACGGGCGTCTGCTCGTGACCGAGCGCGCCGGCCGGCTCCGCATCATCGACCACGGCAAGCTCCTGCCCGAGGGGGTGAAGGGGCTGCCGAAGGTCTGGGAGAAGCAGGACGGCGGGATGTTCGACGTCGAAGTGCACCCGCAGTATTCGAAGAACGGATGGATCTACCTTTCGTACTCGGAGACGCTTCCGGGCTATACACCGCCGCCCGCGCCTGCGACCCCGCCCGACCCGCCGTCGATGACGGTCATCATGCGCGGCCGGATCAACAAGAACAACGAATGGGTCGATCAGCAGATCCTCTTCCGTGCGCCGCCGGAGATCTACAGCTCGACGAACGCGCACTACGGGTCGCGCTTCATCTTCGACAAGCAGAATCATCTGTTCTTCTCGATCGGCGAGAAGCAGCAGATGATGGACGCGCAGGACCTTTCGAAGCCCACCGGCAAGATCCATCGCGTGAACGACGATGGGAGCGTGCCGAAGGACAATCCGTTCGTGAACCGTCCCGGCGCGGTGCCGTCGATCTGGAGCTACGGCCACCGCAACCCGCAGGGCCTCGCCTGGGATCCGGTCACCGGCAAGCTCTGGGAATCGGAGCACGGGCCGCAGGGGGGTGACGAGATCAACGTCATCGAGGCCGGCCATAACTACGGCTGGCCGGTGATCACGAACGGCGTTCAGCCGGGGATCACGAAGCGGGCGGAAGAAGGGATGGAGTCGCCGATCGTCTACTTCACGCCGTCGATTGCGCCGAGCGGGATCGCGTTCTACACCGGCTCGCGCTATCCCGGGTGGAAGAACGATCTCTTCGTCAGCGCTCTCGGCGGCCAGCAGCTCCGGCGGCTCGAGATCAGCGGCACGACCGTCACGCACCAGGAGGTCGTGTTCAGCCAGTTCGGCCGCGTCCACGACGTCATCGTCGGGCCCGATGGCTACCTGTATACGACGCTGCAGCTCCCGGGCCGCGTGCTGTCTGAATCGACACTGGGAATGGTGATCCGGCTGATGCCCGTGAGATAGGGCCGCGGACGACGCGGACTTGCCACGCGACCGCCTTCAGAACTGCAGCGTCGACAGGTACTCGTAGCTCGCCTTCAGGCTCGCGAACGGATCCTTCGGCACGTCGTGCTCGACGAAGTAATGTTTGATCCCCGCTTCCTTCGAGTGCGCGAAGATCCGCTTCCAGTCGATGATGTCGTGGTGGCCGACGTCGGTGATGTCGGGCAGCACCTCCGGGATCGGCGTCGCGGCGCCCTGCGCGGGCTTCTTCGACAATCCCTTCACGTGCACGAGCGGGAACCGCCCGGGGTAGCGGCGGAAGTAGTCGAGGGGATCCTTGCCGGCTGACGTGATCCAGCACAGATCCATTTCCATCTGCACGAGCTTCGGGTCGCACGTCTCCAGCAGGAAGTCGTAGGGGAGCTTGCCGTCGACCGGCTCGAACTCGAAGTTGTGGTTGTGATACGCGAACTGGATGCCGGACTTCTTGCTGATCTCGCCGGCGCGGTTGTAGGTCTCGGCGATGCGCTTCCAACTGCCCGGCTCCTTGCGGACGGACTCGTCGACCCACGCGTTGATCAGGTAGTCGTGGCCGATCGTCTTCGCCCCCTCGATCGCCTTTGCCCACGCGTCGCCGGTGAGGCTCGGGTAGTCGATGTGCGCTGACGGCGACGTCAGGCCGTTGCGCGACAGGATCTCCTTGATCTGCTGCGGCGACTTGTCGAAGTAACCCGCGAATTCCACTTCCTTGTAGCCGATCGCCGCCACCTTCGCGAGCGTCCCCTCGAAGTCCTTCTGCATCGCGTCGCGCACCGTGTACAACTGCGCGCCCACGCGCTGAATGGATGCCGCCCGCATCCGAGTCGAGGCAAGATATGCGGCCCCCATCGTGCCCATGAACGTTCGCCGGTCGATCATCATCGTTTATCGCTCCAGTTGGCGGAATGATACTCCGGGGGCGGCGTGCGGCGTGCGGCGTGCGGCGTGCGGGCGGGGCGTGCGGGACGCGGGTTCTATCCCGGGTTGACGACCGGCCCGGTCAACGAGCACTCTCCGGGCAGGCAGAGCACGCCC
>JBKPTE010000038.1:0-91796 GCA_046735335.1 Acidobacteriota bacterium
TCTCCCAGCGGGGCGGGCGTCCTCCCCGGTCTCGTCCTGCGTCCCGATTCGAACGATCGGATAAATGCGCTCGCCAACCATCAGGGCAGCACAGCGACCGGAGACCGCCTGGCTTCCCAAGGGTGGGACCGATATCGGAGCGGAGACCTGGAGGGGGCTGCTGCGCTGCTCGCGAAGGCCGCGGCCGCACCAGGCGCGCCCGCCTGGGTGCACTACGTGTTCGGCTATTCCGAGCTAGGTCTGCAGCACCCGGACCGCACCGCGCAGGAATGGGAGAAGGTCCGGACGCTCGTTCCCGAGTTCAAACCGGTGTACCTCGATCTCGCAGACGCGTACATGCAGCTGGACAGCTACGGGCGCGCGCTCGAGGTCCTCAAAGCTGCCGAGAGCCGATGGGCGGGTGACGTCGATGTCATGAACGCGATCGGAACCATTCAAGTTCGCCGGGGAGCGTTGAACGATGCCATTCGTACTTTCGAGGCGGCGATCGCGGCGAACCCTCAGGATGCGCTGGCCTACTTCAACCTCGCCCGCACCCACGAACTGCGCTATTTCAAACTGCGCCGCTACTCCCCGGTCGAAGGGCGCTGGTTGGCCAACACAGCGGACGTCCGGGCAGCCATTACCAATTACCAGCGGTACGTGAGGCTCGGAGGCCCTTACGTCGAGCAGGCCCAACAGGCGCTCCAGAATCTCGGCTGGCTCCGATAGGGCCATCGCTGCGTGGGCAACCCAGGCGTTATTTCGAGAAGCGGTCGAATATGTCCACGAGTTCGTTGAGGCGCTTTTCGCACTCCGGTTCCCCTTGCGCGATGCCCTCGGGGACGCACCTCTCGACATGGAACTTGAACACGGCGAGGCTGATGCGATTGAGCGCCGCTTCGGCGGCCGCGAGCTGCTGCAGGATCTCCACGCAGAGCCGTGGTTCCTGGACCATGCGGCGAATCCCTCGCACCTGCCCTTCGATGCGGTTCAACCTCGTGACGATCGCCTGTTGCTGGTGTTCGTCCAACATGATCCTTCTTTCCCGTGTGGGGGGCTTGCGCCACTATAGCGCGCACGAACTCCCGAGTTCCAACCTCCAACTTCCGCCTTCCAACCCGCAGCCTCGAAGGCCCCATTGACATGGCGGCCACACTGAATGAACATTCATTCAGTGCTCACCATCACATCCGGCCGGACCGTTGACCGGCCGGAGCGATCGGACAAGCGCGCCGCGATCCTGCGCGCCGCGATCGACGTCTTCGCCGGCAGCGGCTACTTCAACGCGCAGGTGGCCGACGTCGCGCGCGCCGCCGGCGTCGCTGCCGGCACCGTCTACCTGTACTTCCGCAGCAAGGACGACCTCCTCGTCTCCATCTTCGAGCGGACGATGAAGGAGGCCATCGACGAGGGGCGCCGCGCGATCGCGCCGATCGGCGATCCGATAGCGAGGCTCCGGACGATCGCGCGGGTGCACCTCGATCGCATGAGCCGCGACCGCAATCTCGCGATCGTCTTTCAGGTCGAACTGCGGCAGTCGACGAAGTTCATGGAGCGCTTCTCCGCGACGACGCTGCGGGAATATCTCGGCGTCATCCGTCAGGTGATCGTCGACGGGCAGGCGGCAGGCGTGTTCCGTGCCGACATCAACGCAACCCTGGCGTCGAAGCTGTTCTTCGGGGCGCTCGACGAGATGGCGACCAACTGGATCCTCAGCCGTCGGCGCTATGCGCCGGCGGGGGATGCCGACGCGATCGTGGAGATTTTCGTCGGCGGTATCCGCGGCAGGCGCGCGCCACGGACGCGGCGACGGGTGACCTCGTGAGGCTCCGCTCCGCGGTCGTGCTCGGCGCGGGCGTGATGGGCTCGCAAATCGCGGCCATGCTCGCGAACGCCGGAATGCCGGTGACGCTGCTCGACGTCACGAAGGACGCCGCGCGCGAAGGGCTCGAGCGCGCGAAGAAGCTGAAGCCCGATCCGTTCTTCACGCCGGATGCCGCGCGTCTCATCCGGACGGGCAGCTTCGACGAGGACCTCCCGTCCATTGGCCGCGCGGACTGGATCGTCGAGGCGATCGTCGAGCGGCTCGATGCCAAGACGTCCCTGCTCGCGCGCGTCGAGCACCACCGCCGCGCCGACGCCATCGTCAGCTCCAACACGTCGGGGATCCCCATCGCCGCCATCGGCGAGGGGCGTTCGGACTCGTTTGGACGCCATTGGCTCGGCACCCACTTCTTCAATCCACCGCGCTATCTTCGGCTTCTCGAAGTCATTCCGACCGAACGGACGGACCCGGGAGTGGTGCGGACGATCGCCGAGTTTGCCGACGTCCACCTCGGCAAGGGCGTGGTGGCCTGCAAGGACACGCCGGGGTTCATCGCCAACCGCATCGCGCTCTTCGGCGTTGCGGCGCTGCTGCGCGCCGTCGCCTCGGGTGAAGCGACGGTCGAGGAGATCGACGCGATCACGGGGCCGGCGATTGGTCGGCCGCGCAGCGCGACGTTCCGGACGATGGATATTGCGGGCGTCGACATCCTCGTCCACGTCGCGCGCGATCTGTCGCAGCGACTGAGCGATCCCGACGAACGTGCGCAGTTCGCGCTGCCGCCGTTCGTTGAGGAGATGGTGGCACGCGGCATGACGGGTGCGAAGGCCGGACGCGGGTTCTACGAAAAGCGCGGCGAGGAGATCGGGACGCTCGATCCGGCGACGCTCGACTACCGCGCGCGTCAGGAGCCGCGGTTGCCGTCGCTCGATGCTGCGAAGTCGATCGAGTCCGCGGGAGAGCGCATTCGAACCCTTGTCAACGGCACGGACAAGGTCGCGCGCCTCTTGCAGTCCACGTTCGTTCCGGCGCTCGCGTACGCACGGAAGATTGCTCCCGAGATTGCGTACTCCGCCGCCGACGTCGACCGCGCGATGCGCTGGGGCTTCGGCTGGGACCTCGGCCCTCTCGAAACGCTCGCGCTGCTGGGCTCTGACCCCCAACTGGGCCAATTAGCCACAGTCGAGGGGGTCAGAGCACCGGCCGCAAAATCGCCGCAAGCGTCAGATTTCGTTCACCTTGCGTCAGTTTCTGAGAGCACGGGCTCTGACCCCAATCCGTGGCAGATTCGACCACCGGAGCAGATTCTGCGTACCGAGAAGGCACGGAACGCGGCCCTCAGGCGGAACCCGGGTGCAAGTCTCGTCGACCTCGGCGACGGCGTGGCCTGCGTCGAGTTCCACTCGAAGATGAACGCGATCGGGGGCGACACGATCCAGATGATTCAGAGCGCAGTCAAGGATGCGGCGGCGGGCTTCAACGCGCTCCTCGTCGGCAACGACGCGGCGAACTTCTCCGCCGGCGCGAATCTCATGCTCCTGCTGCTCGAAGCGCAGGAGGGGAACTGGGACGAAGTGGACATGATGGTCCGGGCGTTCCAGGGGGCCACGATGGCGCTCCGCTACGCCGACGTTCCCGTCGTTGTCGCGCCCGCTGGTCTGACGCTCGGCGGCGCCTGCGAAATCGCGCTCCACGCGACGCGCGTTCAGGCGCACGCCGAAACCTATATCGGCCTCGTCGAGACGGGCGTCGGACTCATTCCCGCGGGCGGCGGAACGAAGGAGATGCTCGCGCGCGCGATGGACGCTCTCCCGCCCGGCGCGGATCTGCTGCCGCCGACCCAGCGCGTCTTCGAGACGATTGCGTTCGCGAAGGTCTCGACGTCGGCCCCCGACGCGGTGCGCATCGGCTATCTGACGCGGGCGGACGGGATCACGATGAATCGCGATCGCCTCCTCGCGGACGCGAAGCGGCAGGCCGCACAGCTCGCCGCCGCGGGATACCGGCCGCTGCAGCCGCGCAGCGCGATTCGCGTGGGCGGGGAATCGGTGCTGGCGGCGCTCAAGCTCGGCGTTCACCTCGCCTGGCGCGCCGGCCGCATCAGCGATCACGACGCGCTCATCGGACGCAAGCTGGCGTGGATCGTCGCGGGCGGCAACCTGAAGGCTCCGGGAACCATCACGGAACACCAACTGCTCGATCTGGAGCGCGAAGCATTCCTGAGCCTTTGCGGCGAGCGCAAGACGCTCGAACGCATCGGCTACACGCTGAAGACGGGCAAACCGCTGAGGAACTGAATCGTCCATGTACGACCGAGGCCGCGGCCCGGCGCTGGTGTTGATTCCCGGGATCCAGGGGCGCTGGGAGTGGATGCGTCCGGCGCTGCGCGCGCTCTCGAAGCACTTCCGGACGATCAGCTACTCGCTCAGCGGCGACATCGGGTCGCGCGCGAAAATGGATCGGTCGCGGGGATTCGACACGTTCGTCGACCAGGTCGATTCGGTCGCGAACCGCTGCCGGATCGATCGATTCGTGCTGTGCGGCGTCTCGTACGGCGGCGTGATCGCGGCGCGCTACGCCGCGGCGCGGCCCGAGCGCCTCAGCGCACTGATCCTCGTCTCCGCTCCGGGACCCTCGTGGAAGCCGAGCGAGCGACAGGCGCGCTACGCGGCGCGCCCGTGGCGATCGCTGCCCGCGTTCTGCATGACGGCCATCGAGCGCCTGCGCAGCGAGATCTACACGTCGCACGACGACTGGAAGGGGCGCGCGCGGTTCACGATGGGCTACTTCGCTGGTGCGGCCGCGGCGCCCGCCATCCCCGGCCTGATGGCGCAGCGCGTGCATCTGCAGCAGCGCACCGATCTCCGCGGCGACTGCGCGCGGATCCTGGCGCCGACGCTCGTCATCACGGGCGAGCCAGAGCTCGATCGCGTCGTGCCCGTCGCGTCCACGCGCGAGTACGTGACGCTCATCCGCGGCGCGCGATACGAGATGATGCCGCGGACCGGGCACCTGGGATCAATCACGCAGCCGGAACGTTTCGCGCAAATCATCACCGAGTTCGTCCATGCCGCCCATTCATGATTTGACCGGCCCCGCGGGGCACCTCGAAGCACTCCTCGACGAACCTGCCGGTGCGCCGCGCGCCGCCGTCGTGTTCGCGCATCCTCTCCCGACCGATGGCGGGACGATGCACACGAAGGCGGTGTATCAAGGCGCCAAGGGGCTCGTTCGCGCGGGCTGTGCCGTGCTCCGGTTCAACTTCCGCGGCGTCGGCCGGAGCGAGGGGGAATTCGATCGAGGCACCGGCGAGAAAGCGGACTTCCGCGCGGGGCTCGACTACATGTCGGCCCGGTATCCGAACGTCCCGCTATGGGCCGCCGGTTTCTCGTTCGGCGCGTGGATCGCCCTCGAGACGGGAGCCGTGGACGACCGCGTGAGCGTGCTGATTGGCATCGCACCTCCCGTGACGAAGTCGGGATACGACTTCTCCAACACGCGGCGCAGCACGAAGCCGAAGTTCTTCGTCCAGGGGGAAGCAGACGACATCTGCCCGATCCAGGACATGTGGAAGTTCTACGGTGAGGTGCCCGAGCCGAAAGAGCTCGTCGTCATCGACGCGGCCGATCATCTCTTCGACGGACACACGAGCGAGGTGGGCGAAGCGCTCGAGGATCTGCTCGGCGATTTCAAGGATCCAGGGGCCAGGGGAACCGGGGAAGGGTCATGAACGAAGCGGTCATTGTCTCAGCAGTCCGGACGCCGGTCGGCAAGGCGCCGAACGGCGCTCTCCGCACGTCGCGGCCCGACGATCTGGCGGCGCTTGTCATCGAGGAGGCGCTCCGCCGCGCCGCACCGCTCGATCCGGCGGAGATAGACGACGTGATTCTCGGGTGCGCGATGCCGGAGGCGGAGCAGGGGTTGAACGTCGCGCGAATCGCGAGCATCCGCGCGGGCGTGCCAATCACCGCGTCGGCTGTCACCGTGAACCGATTCTGCTCGTCCGGCCTGCAGGCGATCGCGTACGGCGCCGAACGTATCAAGGCCGGGGGCGCCACGGCAATCGTCGCCGGCGGCACCGAGTCGATGAGCCTGATCCCGATGGGCGGGAACAAGATCTCACCCAATCCGTCGCTGGTGGACAGCTACCCGGACGTCTACCTGACGACCGGCCTCGTCGCCGAGAACCACGCACGCGAAGCCGTCATCCCGCGCGACGAACAGGATGCGTTCGCGCTCCGCAGCCACCAGCGCGCGGTGGCCGCGATCGATGCAGGGCGCTTTCGCGAGGAGACCGTCGCGGTTGCCGCGGCCGGCCTCGAGATCGACGAAGGACCGCGCCGCGATACGTCGATGGAGGCGCTCGGGCGATTGAAGCCCGCGTTTCACGTGACGGGGACCGTCACCGCGGGCAACTCGTCGCAGACGAGCGACGGCGCATCCGCCGTTGTCGTGATGAGCGACACGCGCGCGAAGGAGCTGAATCTGGAGCCGCTCGGCCGCTTCGTCGGCTTCGCGACCGCCGGCGTCGAGCCGGAGCGGTTCGGCATCGGGCCGGTGCCGGCGATCAAAAAGGTCCTGAAGCTGACTGGCCTGACGCTCGAGCAGATGGACCTCGTCGAATTGAACGAGGCGTTCGCGGCGCAGGTACTCGCGTGCCTCCGCGAGCTGCCGATCGATCCGGAACGCCTGAACGTGAACGGCGGCGCCATCGCGCTCGGCCATCCGCTCGGGTGCACCGGCGCGAAGCTCACGACGTCGCTGCTCTACGAGCTGCGCCGGCGCCGCGGACGCTACGGGCTCGTGACGATGTGTGTCGGTGGAGGGATGGGGGCGGCCGCGGTATTCAGCCGCGGATGACGCGGGCCGCGGACGGCGCGGGCCGCGGACGGCGCGGGCCGCGGACGGCGCGGACCAACACGGAGTAGTTGTTGTAACGCGCAACTTCAGTTAACGGGGGCAGCATGACGATCGCAGCAACCAGCACAAAGGGCGGCGCGTGGCTCGTCGACGAGACGGCACCGGCTGCCGTGATGACGCGCGATCGATTGACCGACGAACAGCGCCTGATCAGCGAGACTGCCGAGGCGTTCGTCGACAATGAAGTCGCCCCTGCGCTCGAGAGGCTCGAAGGAAAAGACTGGGATCTCGCAAGAGCGCTGCTGCGCCGCTGCGCGGACCTTGGCCTGCTCGCAACCGACGTTCCCGAAGCCTATGGCGGCATCGAAGTCGACAAGGTCTCCTCCGTCATCGTCGGAGAGGCGATGGGACGGTGCGCTTCGTTTGCGACGGCGTACGGCGCGCAAACGGGCCTCGCGATCACGCCCCTGCTCTGCTTCGGCACCGAAGAGCAGAAGCGGAAGTACCTGCCGCGCCTCGTCAACGGAGAGATCGTGGGCGCCTACGCGCTGAGCGAATCGGGATCGGGATCCGATGCGCTCGGGGCGAAGGCGAAGGCCGTCCGCGAGGCGGACGGCTCGTTCGTGCTCAACGGCGAGAAGATGTGGATCACGAACGGCGGGTTTGCGGATCTCTTCATCGTGTTCGCGAAGGTGGACGGCAGCGAGTTCAGCGCCTTTCTCGTCGAGCGATCCTTGCCCGGCGTGTCGACTGGAAAGGAAGAGCACAAGCTCGGGCTGCTCGGCTCGTCGACGACGCCGCTCCTCCTGCACGACGCGCGGGTGCCCGCGGAGAACCTCCTCGGGGAGATTGGCAAGGGGCACAAGATCGCGTTCAACACGCTCAATTACGGACGTCTGAAGCTCGGCGCGATGTGCAGCGGCGGCGGGCGGCTCGCCATCGGCGAAGCGGTGCGCTACGCGTCGGAGCGCAAGCAGTTTGGAAAGCCAATCGCGGCGTTCGGCGCGATAAAGCAGAAGCTGGGCGAGATGATCGCGCGGCAGCATGCTGTCGAATCGATGCTGTACCGGACGGCTGGCCTCATCGACGACAGGCTTCAGGGAAGCCACGCGTCCGCGGATCTCCTCGCAGCGCTCGAAGAGTTCGCGATCGAATCGTCCATCCTCAAAGTCGCGAGCAGCGAGACGATCGACTACATCCTCGACGAGAACCTGCAGATCCACGGCGGCAACGGGTTCGTGAAGGACTACCCTGCGGAGCGTCACTACCGTGACGCGCGGGTCAACCGGATCTTCGAGGGCACGAACGAGATCAATCGCATGCTCATTCCGGGCATGCTCGTGAGGCGCGCGGTGAAGGGCGGGCCGCCGATCATTGCCGCGGCGAAACGCCTGATGGACGAATTGCTCGCACCGCCTGCGCTGACGCCGCCGGCCGACGCGCCGCTCGAAGCGGAAGTGCGCACGGTGCAGGCGATGAAGAAGATCGGCCTGATGGTCGTCGGCACCGCGCTGCAGACCTACGGTGAGCGGCTTGCCGACCAGCAGGAGGTGCTCCTCGCCGCGGCCGACATCCTGATCGACATCTACGGCTCCGAAAGCGCGCTGCTGCGTGCACTTTCGGCGTCAGCGGCTCAGCCGCTCCACGCGGCGGCGGCGCAGGTCTCCGTCAACGACGCGGCCGGACGCGTAGAGCAGGCAGCCAGGACAGCGCTCGCGGGCATGGCCGAGGGAGATTCGCTGCGAACGCTCCTCGCGGCGCTGCGGCGTCTGCTGAAGCCGGTGCCGATCAATACGATCGCGCTGCGCCGGACGCTGGCGGATGCGGCCGTCGAGGGGCGGAAGTATCCATTTTGATCCTCGCAACTGAGGTTGCGCGCGACGGGCAGTTGCGCGGCGACGAGAAACGATCCCCGAAATCGCGGCGTATAATCAAAGGTTCTACCCGCCGTGTGGATTGTCCGCATTGCTCTGACCCGGCCGTACACGTTCGTCGTGCTGGCTGTCGCGATCCTGTTTCTGGGCCCGATCGCGATTGCCAGGACGCCGACGGACATCTTCCCGAACATCGACATACCCGTCGTCACGGTCGTCTGGAACTACGGCGGCCTCTCCGCGGACGAGCTGTCCTACCGGATCATCAACAACTTCGAACGCGGCATGACGACGACCGTCAACGACATCGAGCACATCGAGTCGCAGACGCTGCGCAGCACGTCGGTCGTCAAGGTGTTCTTCCAACCGGGTGCGAAGGTCGAGGCGGCAATCGCGCAGATCACCGCCATCGGGCAGGCAGGCCTCCGGCAGATGCCGCCGGGCACGACGCCGCCGTTCATCATCGCGTATAACGCCTCGAGCGTTCCGATCCTTCAGCTCGCGCTTTCCGGCCGCGGTCTCTCCGAGCAGCAGCTCTACGACCTCGGGACGAACTTCATCCGCACGCAGCTCGCCACGGTTCAGGGCGCATCGATCCCGCTGCCCTACGGCGGCAAGCAGCCGCAGATCCAGGTGGACCTCGACCCCGTGGCGCTCCAGTCGAAGGGACTCTCGCCGAGCGACGTCGTCAGCGCGATCAGCGTCCAGAACCTGATCCTGCCGGGAGGGACGTCGAAGATCGGCGACCTCGAGTACGACGTCCGGCTGCAAGGCAGCCCGGAGCGCGTCGAAGAGCTGAACGATCTGCCCATCAAGAGCGTCGGCGGCACGCCGATCTACATCCGCGACGTCGCCCACGTCCGCAACGGCTATCCGCCGCAGACGAACATCGTCCGCGTGAACGGCCAGCGCGCGGCGCTCCTCACGATCATGAAGACCGGGCAGGCCTCCACGCTGGACATCATCCGGCGCGTCAAGGAGACGCTGCCACGGATTGCCGCGGGTCTCCCCCCGGAGCTCGAGATCAAGCCGCTCGCGGATCAGTCGCTCTTCGTCAGCGCCGCAATCCAGGGCGTCATTCGAGAGGCGGTGATCGCGGCGTGCCTCACCGCGCTCATGATTCTGACCTTCCTCGGGAGCTGGCGGAGCACGGTCATCATCGCCGTCTCGATTCCCCTCTCGATTCTGACGTCGATCATCGTGCTGAGCGCGCTCGGCGAAACGATCAACATCATGACGCTCGGCGGCCTCGCCCTTGCCGTCGGCATCCTGGTGGACGATGCGACGGTGGCGATCGAGAACATCAACTGGCACCTGGAGCAGGGGAAGGACCTGGAGCCCGCGATTCTCGACGGCGCCGATCAAATCGCGGTACCGGCATTCGTCTCGACGCTGTGCATCTGCATCGTGTTCGTCCCGATGTTCTTCCTGAGCGGCGTCGCACGGTACCTGTTCGTGCCGATGGCGGAAGCGGTCGTGTTCGCGATGCTCGCCTCGTACGTGCTCTCGCGAACGCTCGTGCCGACGATGGCGAAGTACCTGTTGAAGGCGCACGAGCCGCACTACGCGCCGCGGAACATCCTCGGCCGCCTGCAGGAGTCAATCGACAACGGCTTCGTCCGGGTGCGCGAGGCGTACAGGAACACTCTGGATCGGTGCCTGACCCGGCGCGCCCTGTTCGGCTCGGGCTTTCTTGCGGCGTGCGTGGCTTCGTTGTTCCTGCTGCCGTGGGTCGGGCAGGACTTCTTTCCTTCGGTCGACAGCGGCCAATTCAAGCTGCACCTCCGGGCGCCGACCGGAACGCGGATCGAGCAGACCGCGGTTCTCTGCGATCAGGTCGAGCAGGCGATTCGCGACCTGATCCCGGCGAGCGAAATCGCGAACCTCATCGACAACATCGGGCTGCCGTACAGCGGAATCAATCTCTCGTACACGAACTCCGCGCCTGTCGGACCGCAGGACGCCGACATCCTCGTCTCGCTCTCGCACGATCATCGGCCGACGGCCGACTACATCCACGACCTCCGGCTGGCGCTGCTCGACCGGTTTCCCGGCGTGCAGTTCTCGTTCATCCCATCCGACATCGTCAGCCAGATTCTGAGCTTCGGGCTCCCGGCGCCGATCGACGTGCAGGTCGTCGGGCGCAACATCGAGGCGAATCGCCGGTTCGCGTCCGCGCTGCGCGCCAGGATGGCGGACGTGCCCGGGATCGTCGATCTGCGCGTGCACCAGGTCGCGAACCAGCCGGCGCTGGAGCTCGACGTGGATCGCACGCGCGCCGCGCAGGCCGGCTTCACGCAGCGCGACATCGCGAACAACCTGCTCATCTCGCTCAGCGGAAGCGGACAGACGTCGCCGACGTTCTGGCTGAATCCGGCGACGGGCGTGAGCTACATCATCGCGACGCAGACGCCGCAGTACCGGATGGACTCGCTCCAGGACTTGCGCAACATCCAGGTCACTGGGCCGGCGTCGGACTCGGGGCCGCAGCTCCTCGAGAGCTTCGCGTCGATTCGACGCGAGGCTGGGATGGCAGTCGTCTCGCATTACGACGTCCAGCCGGTCGTAGACATTTACGGCTCCGTGCAGCGGCGCGATCTCGGCGGCGTCGCATCCGAGCTGAGGCCCATTCTCGACGAAGCGCGAAAGGAGCTGCCGCGCGGTTCGCAACTGGTCGTGCGCGGCACGATCGACACGATGCGGACGTCGTTCTTCGGGCTGCTCGCCGGCCTGACGCTCGCGATCGTGCTCGTGTATCTCCTCATTGTCGTGAACTTCCAGTCCTGGCTCGACCCGTTCATCATCATTTCCGCCCTGCCCGCCGCGCTGGCGGGGATCGTGTGGATCCTGTTCGTCTCGCACACGACGATCAGCGTCCCAGCGCTCACCGGCGCGATAATGTGCATGGGCGTGGCAACCGCAAACAGCATTCTCGTCGTGAGCTTCGCGAAGGACGAGCTGGCCAGGGGACGGCCGGCCGTCGACGCCGCGCTCGACGCGGGCTTCAGCCGCTTCCGTCCGGTCCTCATGACCGCGCTCGCGATGATCATCGGCATGATTCCCATGGCGCTGGGCTGGGGCGAGGGCGCCGAACAGAACGCGCCGCTCGGCCGAGCCGTGATCGGCGGCCTGACGCTCGCGACCATCGCCACGCTCTTCTTCGTTCCTGTCGTGTTCGCGCTGCTCCACGGGCGGAACCGTTCGGAGATCGCTCAGTGACCGCGCCGTCTCGCGGCCGCCGCTCGTCGGGCCCCATCCTCGCCGTGATCATCGTGCTGGCCGTCGCAGCCGTCGCGGCGGTCTGGGGCATTACGAGCCGATCGCGCGCGCTTGCCGCGCTCTCGCGCGAGACGCGCGACATGTCGGTGCCGACCGTTTCAATCACGCATCCCGAGAGGGGGGCCGCGCAGGAGGATCTCTCGCTTCCGGGCAACATCCAGCCGTACACGGATGCCGCGATCTTCGCGCGGACCACCGGGTATCTGAAGGCGAGGCATGCGGACATCGGCTCGCGGGTCAAGGCCGGACAACTGCTCGCGGAGATCGATACCCCGGAGATCGATCAGCAGCTCCTGCAGGCACGCGCAGACCTGGCAACGGCTCAAGCGAACACGCGCCTCGCGCTCACGACCGCGGAGCGCTACCGCGATCTGATCAGGAGCGAATCCGTCTCGCAGCAGGACCTCGACAACGCGAACGGGAACTACGAGGCCAAGCGAGCCGCCGAGCAGTCGGCGGCGGCTAACGTAAAGCGCCTCGAGCAGCTTCAATCGTTCAAGAAGATCTACGCGCCGTTCGACGGAGTGGTCACGGCGCGGAATACCGACATCGGTGCGTTGATCGGTTCGCAGGCGAACGCGAAGGAACTGTTTCACATCGCGTCGACGGGCAGGCTGCGCGTGTTCGTCAACGTTCCGCAGATCTACTCGCGTGCCGTGCAGCCCGGCCTCGACGCAGAGGTCGAGCTGAAGGAGCTGCCGGGCAAGCAGTTCAAGGGGACGCTCACGCGCACCGCGCAGTCGATCGATCCGTCCACCCGGACGCTGCTGTGCGAAGTGGACCTGCCGAACCCGGCGGGCGAGCTGCTGCCGGGGTCGTATGGGGAGGTCCACCTGAAGCTTCCGGCGCAGGCGAGCACCTTTCGCCTGCCGGTGAACACGTTGATCTTTCGCGCGGAAGGCGTGCGCGTGGCGCTCGTGAACGACCGCCGCGTCGCGTTGGCACCGGTCACGCTCGGGCGCGATTTCGGCAGCACCGTCGAGATCGTATTGGGCCTCACCGGCGGCGAAACCGTCGTCGTCAATCCTCCGGACTCGCTCACATCGGGACAGGTGGTCCGGGTGGCTCCCGAAGCCGGCGGCCGCGGAGCGCAGCCGTGAAGACGGCTGCGTCACTCTTTCTTCTTTTCTCCGGCCTGATGAACGCCGGCTGCGGTGCAGCGAGGCAATACGAAAGGCCCGCGCCGCCCGAACCGCCGGCCGCGTTCAAGGAGAACTGGCAGCCGGCACGTCCGGCAGATCAGGCTCTCCGCGGCGCGTGGTGGGACGCCTTTCAGGATCCACAGCTCAGCGCGCTCGAGACGCAGATCGAGGTGTCGAACGAGACGCTACGCGCGCAGCAGGCGCGCTTCGAACAGGCGCGCGCGGCAATCGGGATCCGCCGCGCGGATCGGTATCCGCAGGTCTCGTCGTCGCCCTCGATCTCTGGAGGAGAAGCGTCGGGCAATCGTCAGAACGCCACGTCGCACCAGTCGTCGCCCAGCTTCGTGCTCCCCGTCGACGTCGCCTACGAGGCGGACGCCTGGGGCCGTATCCGCGCGAACATCGAGTCCGCGCGCGCCGGCGCGCAGGCAAGCGCGGCGGATCTGGAGTTCGTCCGGCTGTCGCTGCACACGGAGCTCGCGCTCGATTACTTCGAGCTGAGAGGGCTCGATGCGGAGAAGGCGACGCTCGATGCCGCCGTGGGCGCATTCGAGCGCGCGCTCGATCTGACGCGGAGCCGATTCACCGGCGGCATCGCATCGCAGGCAGACGTCGCGCAGGCAGAGACGCAACTCGAGAGCACTCGGGCGCAAGCCGTGGATCTGGGCGTCCGGCGCGCAGCGCTGGAGCATGCCATCGCCGTCCTGATCGGGAGGCCCGCGGCGTCCTTTTCGCTGCAGGGCGCGCCGCTCTCTCTGCTGCCCCCCGACATTCCTCCTGGCCTCCCGTCGGAGCTGCTCGAACGCCGGCCCGATATCGCCGGAGCCGAGCGGCGCGTCGCGTCGGCGAACGCCGACGTCGGCGTCGCGAACGCGGCCTTCTTCCCGCGTCTGTTCCTGACGGCGAGCGCGGGGTTCGAGAGCACGTCGCTGCGATCGTGGCTCACGGGCCTGAGCACGTTCTGGTCAGCAGGTCCCGCCGCGGCGCAGACCCTGTTCGACGCGGGACGGCGTCGGGCGGTAAAGGCGCAGGCACAGGCAGCCTACGATGCGAGCGTCGCCGACTACCGGAACACGATTCTCACAGCCTTTCAGGAGGTCGAAGACAACCTGGCGGCGCTGCGGCTGCTTCAACAGGAGGCGGAGATTCAGGCCGCGGCCGTCGCCGCTGCGGATCGATCGCTGACGCTTGCCACCAACCGCTATCGCGGCGGCGTCGCGAGCTACCTCGAAGTGATCACCGCGCAGAGCGCGTCGCTTGCGAGCCAGCGGACGGCCGTCCAGATCCTGTCGCGGCGGCTCGCCGCAAGCGTGCTGCTCATGAAGGCGCTCGGAGGCGGATGGAACGCTGCCGCGCTGCCGGCGCTCAGGACGGAGGCGCGCTGACTCATGCTGCGTCGCGTGCTGCCATGGTTCGCGAGCGCTGTGCTGCTCACGACTCTCTCGTGCACCAAGCCGCCCGTTCCCTATGCCGATCAAATCAACGCATGGCACGCCGAGAAAGATCGGTTCATGCGCGAGTCGTCGGAGTCTCCGGTTCTCCCCGAGAAGCGCGCCAACTTTCCGCCCCTGACGTACTTTCCAACCGACTCCTCCTATCGCGTCCCCGCGCAGCTGACGGTCGTCGAGGGAGGCCCGCCGATCGACATGCTGACGTCGACCGGACAGCTGCGGAAGATGCGGCGCGTCGGCGTCCTCGCGTTCACGCTCACGGGGCAGCCGCTCACGCTCGGGGCGTTCGTGGAGGCCGACGAGACGGACATGCGGCGGCTGTTCGTGCCGTTCGGGGACCTCACGAACGGCACCGAAACGTACCCCGGCGGGCGCTACCTCGATCTCGATCGCACCGCCACCGGCATCTACGATCTCGACTTCAACCGCGCCTATCACCCGTTCTGTTTCTTCAACAGCAAGTACGACTGCCCCTATCCGCCCGCCGAGAACCGGCTCAAGGTGCCCATCCGCGCCGGCGAGCGCCTTCCGGTGCCGAACCGGTGACACGTCCCGTCAGCGCGATCGTGTTCGACTTCGACGGCGTCCTTGCGGACTCGGAGCCGATTCATCTGCGCGTCTATCAGGAACTCCTCGCGCCCGTCGGCGTCACGCTCACCAAGGAGGAGTACTGCGCGCGCTACCTCGGGTTCGACGATGAGGGAGCGTTCCGCCAGATGGGATCGGATTTCGGCCTGCTCATGGGCGACGAAGAGATCGAGCTGCTGATGGCGGCCAAGACCGAACGCTTCCAGGAGATCGTATCGGGCACGAACGTGCTCTACCCGGACGCGAGCGCATGCGTTCGGGCGCTCGGCGGGCGATGGCCGATCGGGATCGCATCGGGCGCGCTGCGCCACGAGATCGAGCTGATGCTGAAAGGGGCGGGGCTGGGGACGGCCTTCAGGTTCATCGTTGCGGCGGGCGAGACGGAACGTACGAAGCCGGCGCCCGATCCGTATCTGCGCGCCGCGGCGCTGCACGGCGTTCCGGCGCACGAGTGCGTCGCCATCGAGGACTCGCGATGGGGGCTGCTCTCGGCGCGCGAGGCGGGCATGCGCACGATCGCAATCACGCACACGTATCCGCGCGAGGCGCTTGCCGCCGACGCGGACGTCGTCGTCGACTCGCTGCGCGAGATCACGCCGGAGTTCGTCGCCGGGATTGCCGGGGCCCAGAAACCCGGCCTACAGGTGTAGAGATCGCCGGGTCTGAGAGACCCGGCCTACGGGTCGGATGCGTACGACGTTAGAATGATCTCGTGCCTCAATCCCTGCGGGCGCGCGTTCCCCTCGTTTCGGCGGAGCTGCTGCGCGCGCTCGACGAACCAGGGCAGGCCATCGCGCCGGCGGCGCTCGCCATCGCGCGCATCGAATATCCGGCGCTGGACGCCGCGCCGTACCTTCACCGCGTCGAGCACATGGGCGAGGCGGCCGCCACGCGCCTCGAGCGGTGCACGCACGCGGCGCTCCAGCCCAGAGTCACGGCGCTGAACGCATATCTCTACGAAGAGCTCGGCTTCAGCGGCAACCGCGCGCACTACGACGACTCGCGCAACAGCTTCCTCAACGAAGTCCTCGATCGGCGAACGGGCATCCCGATCACGCTTGCACTGATCTACCTCGAGGTCGGCCGACGCGCGGGTCTGCACCTGGAGGGCGTCAACTTCCCCGGCCACTTCCTCGTGCGCGCCTGCTCCGAGCAGGAGCCCGAGGACTTGATCATCGATCCATTCCACGGGGGCGCCCTCCTGTCGGAGGTCGACTGCCGGCAGCTGCTCCGCGAGCACGTGGGTGAGGACGCGGCGTTCGATCCGTCGCTGCTGGCCACGGCCACGCGCCAGCAGATCGTCGTCAGAATGCTGGTGAACCTGAAGCGGCTGTACGTCCGGATGCGATCGTTTCCACAGGCCCGCTTCGCCGCAGATCTACTGCTTGCGGTGGACCCCTCGGCCTTCTCCGAACTGCGCGACCGCGGGCTGCTCGCCTATCACATGGAGGATTTCGCCGCGGCGCTGCGCGATCTGGAGGCCTACCTGCGCCTGATGCCCCGCGAAGACTCAGTGGAGGAAGAGGACGCTCCACCGGACGAGAACACCGAAGAAGAGGAGCCCTCGGAGTCCTCGCAGATCTGGGAGCACGTCAAAGCGCTCCGCCGGCGCGTCGCAGGATTCAACTAAGTCCGGGGGGCTTCGCCCCGCCCGCTCCCCCATCGCGCCTGTGGCGCGCCGCTGTCCTACTGCCACCCGACCAGCCTGGCCAATCGATCGAGCAGCTTCGGCTGCGTGCGCGCGAGGCTGGCCTGATCCAGGATCCCGAGGCATTCGGAAATCCCGGACGCCGTTCCAATCCCGAGCTTCCGCGCGCTGACGATGGTCGTCTCCTCTCCGGGCTCCACGATCAGCAGCGGCTTCGCGCCGGACTGCGCCTTCACTTCGATGCAGTTTCGCGCGCTGTCGTCCACGTGGTAATCGAGGCGCAGCGCCGCGGCCGCCGCTCCGCGCGATCCCGAAATGACGAGGACGGACGGCATGTCGAACCCCTGCGCGATGAGCCATCGCTGCGTCTGCCGCTGGACGGTATCGCCGCTCGTCGCCGGGCGCTGCGTGATGAAGAACACTTCCCATCGATGCTGCAGCGCGAGCGCGTGCAGCCGCGCGACCGCTCCGGTGTCGAGCGGCCTCAACGACGTCCAGAAATCGCTCGTTTCCTCGATGGCCTGCCAGATGAGATCGCGGCGCCGCCGCTGCTCGGACGGGCTCTCCACGACCGGCGGCTGCCTGATCGAATTCCCGGTGCGCTCGGCGCGCTCCATCTCTGCCGCCGCTTCTTCCTCGGGATCCCCCGCCCGCGTCGTCGCGGCGGAGGAGCCGAAGATCCGCTCTTCGTACTCGCGATAGGCGGCAGCGAAGTCGGCCAGCACGCCGTCCATGTCGAAACCAATCCTGAGGGGCACACCTCAATCGTAGCGGAAGAGATTGCGCGATCAGCGATCACAAATCTGTGCGCGCGAAGTCGTCGCGGAGAGCGACTACTGCGCGAGCGACGCGGGGGCGGTTGACAAACGAAGCTGTGTCTGATTCTGCAGGAACCAACGGTAGGTCGATTCGATGCCCTCCCGCAGCGACGTACGATGCCGCCACCCGAGCGCATGCAGCCTCGAGACGTCGAGCAGCTTGCGCGGCGTTCCGTCCGGCTTCGACGTATCGAACGCGAGCGCTGCGTCCGGATACACGACGTCGCGCACGAGCACGGCGAGGTCGCGGATGCTGAGATCCTCACCCGTGCCGACGTTGATGTGGCGCTCGTCCTCGTAGTGCGCCATGAGGAACACGCACGCGTCCGCCAGGTCGTCGACGTGCAGGAACTCGCGTTTGGCGGATCCGGTCCCCCAGATCGTGACCTCGCCGCTGCCGGCGATCTTCGCCTCGTGAAACTTGCGGATGAGCGCCGGAAGCACGTGCGAGCTCGCCAGATCGAAATTGTCGTTCGGGCCGTAGAGGTTCGTCGGCATCGCCGAGATGAAGTTCGACCCGTACTGGCGCCGGTAGGCCTGGCACAACTTGATCCCTGCGATCTTCGCGATTGCATAGGACTCGTTCGTCGGTTCGAGCGGACCCGTCAGCAACTCCTCCTCGGTCATCGGCTGCGCGCAGATGCGAGGGTAGATGCACGAACTGCCGAGATACAGCAGCTTGTTCACGCCGTACACGTGCGCCGCGTGCACCACCGTGGCGTGAATGAGCATGTTGTCGTAGATGAATTCGGCCGGCCTCGTAGCGTTCGCAAGGATGCCGCCCACCGTCCCCGCGACGAGATACACGTAGTCGGGCCGATTGGCGCGGAACCAGTAGTTCACCGCCGCCTGATCGCGCAGATCGAGCTGTTCGCGCGTGGCGGTCAGGACCTCGACGTTCTCCTGCGCCAGCCGGCGCAGGATAGCGGAACCGACCAGGCCGCGATGACCCGCCACAAAAAGGCGCGCGCGTGCGCTCATCGCTGAATGGATTCCTTCCTGGTGTAACGGCCCGTCCCGTCCGGGCCCGATTCTATGGACGCGAGCTGCGGCCCGTCGTAGGTGAGCCGACGGTCCGGCCGGCCGTCACGATCCTCATCGAAGGACGCGGTTGACACGCCGCCGTTCGCATCGTACGTCGTCCACGTATCGATGCGCCCGTCGCGGTCGGCATCCTCTTCGCTCCTCACCATCCGGCCGCCCTCGTAGTACTCGCGTCGATCGATGCGGCTCTCGTCGGCCGCCGTAGACACGTCGACGCGCTCGAGGGATCCATCCTGGCGGGAGAACGCCCACGCATCCGGCTTGTCGCCGCGCTGCCTGGAAAATCCGACCTTCACGAGCTTGCCCGCCGCATCATAGTACTCCCACCGATCGATCCGCCCGTCCTCATCGAGGTCGACGCGCGAGCGGAGCGGGCGTCCGCCGTCCATGTCCGTCCACGTATCGATCGTTCCGTTGCCGTTCCGATCATAGGTCAGGAGCAGCAGCTTGTTCGTCGTCTTGTCGTAGGCTCCCGAGACGCCGTGCGCAGCCGGCGCGTTCGGGGACCGCGAGCAGGCGGCGGCCAGCAGCATCGCAGCGCCCATCGCCCCAGCCCTCGTGAGGTCAGCTCTTCGCAATCTCGTCGTAGAGATAGGCGGACGCGATGATCCCGCCGTGGAAGTTTCCGAGATCGAGCTTCTCGTTCGGTGCGTGCGCGTTCTCGTCCGGCAGCCCGACGCCGAACAGCACGGACGGAAGACCGAGAATCTCCTGGAACGTCGCGACGACCGGAATCGATCCGCCTTCGCGGTTGAACACCGGCTTCTGCCCGAATCCTTTTTCGATCGCGCGTCCGGCGGCCTGGACGTACTTGTTCTCGAACTCCGTCATCCACGGTTTGCCACCGTGCATGCGCGTGACCTTCACCTCGACGGTCTTCGGCGCCACCTTCCTGACGTAATCCTCGAACAGCTTCGCGATCTTGTCCGGATCCTGATCCGGCACGAGCCGCATGCTCACCTTCGCCATCGCGACCGCGGGAATGACCGTCTTCGCGCCTTCGCCAGTGAAGCCGGACAGGATCCCATTCACTTCGAAAGTCGGCCGCGCCCACACGCGCTCGAGGGTGCTGTAACCGCTCTCGCCGAACAGGCGAGGCGCGCCCAGCTCTTTCGCATAGCGCTTCTCGTTGAAGGGCAGCCGCTTCCACTGCTCGCGCTCCTCCTCCCGCAGCTCTCTCACATCGTCATAGAAGCCGGGGATCTTCACGCGACCGCCGCGGTCCTTCATCTGCGCCAGGATGTTGGCGAGCACGAACGCAGGATTGGCGACCGCTCCACCGAACGAGCCCGAGTGAAGATCGGACTTCGTGCCCCGCAGGTCGATCTGGAAATACGCCAGGCCGCGCAGGCCGTAGCAGATCGAGGGGACCCCGCGGTCGAACATCGGCGAGTCCGAGATGACGACGACGTCGGCCTTCAGCTCGTCGCGATGATCCTTGACGAAGTTGTCGAGATTCGCCGACCCGACCTCCTCCTCGCCTTCAAGGATGATCTTGATGTTGACGGGCAGGCGACCGTTCTCCTTCAGGTGCGCTTCGATTGCCTTGAAGTGCATGAACACCTGGCCCTTGTCGTCGGCCGCGCCGCGCGCGTAGATCTCGCCGTCGCGCACCGTCGCCTCGAACGGCGGCGAGTCCCACAGCTCGATGGGATCGACGGGCTGCACGTCGTAGTGGCCGTAGAAGAGAATCGTCGGCGCGCCTTCCGCGCCGAGCCAATCGCCGTAGACCACCGGGAAGCCCGGCGTCTCGACCAGGCGGACATTCTGCAGGCCGATGCGACGCATCTCGTCCGCCGTCCACTCGGCGCACCGCCGCACGTCAGCCCGATGCTCCGGCAGCGCGCTGATGCTCGGGATGGCCAGATAGTGCTTCAGCTCCTCAACGTACCGATCGCGGTTGGTATTGATGTAATCGAGTACTGACATGAAAGGTTCTACGGTTCTCAGGTTCTCAGGTTCTCAGGTTCTACGGTTCTCAGGTTCTAGGTTCTCAGGTTCTAGGTTCTCAGGTTCTGGTTCTAAGGTTCTCGGATTCCCGGTCTAGGGGAACCCCAGAAGCGGAACCTCAGAACGTAGAACCCGAGAACCTCAGAACCGTGTCTTCGCAATCGGCAGATCTTCGCGATCTCCCCATTCCTTCCAGGATCCGGTGTAGTTGCGGACGCGCGGATAGCCGAGGAGCCGGAGCGCGAGATACGCGTGCGCGGCGCGGTAGCCGCCCTGGCAATAGGTGATGACTTCCTTATCGGGCGTCACGCCCGCTGATTCATACATCGCGCGCAGCTCGGAAGCCGGCTTGAATTCGCCGGCGGGCGTCAGATTGTTCTTCCATTCGATGTGCACGGCGCCCGGGATCGCGCCGCCCCGCTTCGCGCGCGCCATCGCGCCGGAATACTCTTCGTCGGTGCGCGTGTCGAGGATGACGGCATCCGATTTGCCCAGGCGGTCTTTCACGTCGCGCCACGTCGCGATCGTCGAAGGCTGCTGGAGGCCACTCCAGGTGCTGCGCGGCGGCGGCGCCGCATCACGCGTCACGGGGAGGCCGGCACGCGTCCACGCGCCGAAGCCGCCGTCGAGGATCCGCGTATCCGGGTGGCCGAAGTACTCGAGAAACCAGAACGCACGCGCCGCACGAACGCCGGACTGCTCGTCGTAGACGACCACCGGCGTGTCCGCCGACACCCCGCGTAGGTTCAGCACGTGGTCGATCATCCACATGAACGCGCGCAGCGGCGCCGGATCGGTGTCGATCAGCGACACGCCCCAGAGATCCACGTGGACCGCGGTGGGAATGTGTCCCGACGCGAAATCCTCCGCGGGCCGCAAGTCCAGCACGAGCGGGCGGCGCTCCCCTTCGAGCGCCTTCGCAAGCTCGCCAGCCGTCACGAGCAGCTGCGGGTTCGCGTAGCCTTTCGCCGATGCGGACATCGCGTCATCGTACTACCGCCACGCCTTGACGCGAAGGTCTTTACGCGGCAAAGTAATGGACGTGGACGTCTCGCGGGCGCTCGACCAAATCGCCGAGATCCATCAGCAGATCGCCAAGGCGGAAATCTACCGCGGGTATCGCTCGCTGCCGGTCGCCGCGTCTGCGCTGATTGGAATCGGCGCCGCGGCCGTCCAGCCGCGGGCGGTCGGGCAGGAGCCGCTCCGCTTTGTCGTCTACTGGATGGCCGTCGCCGCGTGCGCCGGCGCCATCGGCGCGAGCGAGATCGTCTTCAATCACATCGCCCGCGAGGATGAAACCGGTCGGCGACGAACGCGGCAGGTGGTGGGACAGTTCCTTCCCGCAATTGCTGCGGGAGCTGCCGTCGGCCTGCCCTTCACGCACGCGTTTCCGTCGGGGGTCGTGCTGCTGCCCGGCATCTGGGCCGTATGCTTCGGCCTCGGCGTGTTCGCGTCGCGGCCGTACCTGCCCCGCGCATCGGGGTGGATCGCTCTCTATTACCTGATCGCCGGCATCCTGCTCCTGTGGAGCGCGGACGGACCCGGCGCGCTCAGCGGGTGGCGCGTGGGCGGCACGTTCGGCGCGGGGCAACTCCTGGCGGCCCTCGTGCTCTGGTGGAACCTGGAACGGGAAGTCTGATGCCTCGAAAGCAGAATCGGCAGACGGAGCCCGGGCGCTTTGCCTACGAGGGGCTCGATCGCGTGCTCCACGAGAAGGCGCGGCTGGGCATCATGACGTCGCTCGTCGCGCGGCCCGAAGGGCTGCTCTTCACGGAGTTGAAGCGGCTGTGCGCGTTGACGGACGGAAATCTCAGCCGCCACATCGACGTCCTGCAGGATGCGGGCCTCGTGCACGCGTGGCGTGGAAGCGAAGGGGGCCGGCCGCAGACGCTCTATCGGCTCACGACCGAAGGCCGCGCGCGCTTCGTCGCGTATCTGGAAGAACTCGAACAAGTGGTCCGCGATGCGCTCCCGAAGGCCGCCAGGCGCCCCGAGCGCATCCCCGACCTGCCCCCCGGCTTCCAGCCCGCGTGACGCCACGGAACACACGGACTCCGGGAGCCACGGAACCCACGGAATACACGGATCCGGGGAGCCACGGAGCACACGGAATACACGATCCGGGGAGCCACGGAACACACGGAACACACGGAGCCACGGGAGCCACCGAATACACGGATGAGGGGAGCCACGGAACACACGGAAGACACGGATCACGGGGAGCCACCGAATACACGGAAGACACAGAATCGTCGGCGAGAATGAAGGGATGGTTCTCATCTTCGGCAAAGACACCTGCCCTTACACGCAGGCGGCGCGCGATGATTTCGCGGCGCGCAGCATTCCGTTCGAATACATCAACGTCAAGAAGGATCCCGAGGAGCTGACGCGCATGCTGCGCTACAGCAACGGCCGCCGCTCGGTGCCGGTGATCGTAGACGGCGAGTCGGTGAGGATCGGCTTCGGCGGGACCTGAGGCGTCTAGGGTTGGCGCCCGGCGGGCGCCTGCAGCCGCCTCCGCACCTCGTCGGGAATGGGCACGGGGCGTCCCGCGCGGTAGTCGTACATCACCTGCACCGTCTTCGCCGTCGCGACGGTTCTCTGCTGCTCGTCGACGATTTCGTACTCGTAGTGAAAGCTCGAACGCCCCATCGCTCCGAGGCGCAGACGAATCTCCAGCGTCTCACCCTGCAGCGCGGCGCGTTTGTAGTCGCACTCCGCGTGCGCGATGATCACGCTCGGGATGGCCTCATCTCCACCTGCCCTGCCGCCAAGCGCGCGCCAGTGCGCGAACCGGGTCTGCTCGAGATACGTAAAATACACGGAGTGATTCACGTGCCCCATCGGATCGCAGTCGCGGAAGCGCACCTCGAGCCGGTGCACGAAGTCGGCCATGGCCCCGCATTGTACAATCGGCCCCGTGCCGCCATCCGTTTCGCCTCCTGAAACCTTTACGGACGCCGAACGCCGGGTGCTCGCGCCCTACTTCACGAATCTCGACAGCCACATCTTCGCGCTCCGGAATCTTCCGGAGACGGTCAAGGGCGCCTTGTTTGCGCGGTACTCACGTTCGGCGAAATCACTTAGGCGGCTCTTCCTCGACGAGTTCGCGGGCAGTGTCACGGAAGACGCGTCGAATGCAGCAACGGTCGGCCTCGAGCGCGCCGAGAAGCTGTACTCGCGCGTGTTCAACGAATACGGCGACGATTCCGTCGCGCAGCTCGGCGGCGCGCACATCGCGTGCGAGTACGTCTCGAACGTGCTGACGAAGGTGCTCGAGTGGGGCCGGTTGATGGCGTACCTCGAGCAGTCGACCCGGTACGTCCCGTACACGGACAGGCTGCACGGCCGCTGGCGCTATCACGTCCCGTCGGAGCTGACGGGATCGCTGCGCGATCGCTTCTGCAGAACGATGGACGCGACGTTCGAGACGTACGCGCGCCTGATCGATCCGATGCAGCGGTACTTCGCCGCACGATATCCGCGGGGACCCGAGGACTCGGACGCGGTGCACCGGTCCGCGACGCGCGCGAAAGCGCTCGACACGCTGCGCGGCATGCTCCCCGCCGCGACACAATCGAACGTCGGGATATTCGGGAGCGGGCAAGGGTTCGAGGCGCTGCTGCTGCGAATGCGCGCACACCCGCTCGAGGAAGTCCGGGCCTGTGCCGATCAGATGCTGTTCGAGCTTCGACAGGTGATTCCGGCCTTCCTCGCGCGCGTCGATCAGCCCGACCGCGGGGGCCGATGGACCGCGTATCTCGCGGACGCGCGCGAACGCACGGCCGCAATCGCGCAGCAGCTGACCGCTGACGTCGAGCCCGGCGCGCGCGACGAAGTCACGTTGACCGATTTCGACCCGGACGGCGAGATCAAGATCGCCGCGGCCGCGCTGTACTCGTCGACATCGCTCCCCGACGATCAGCTCCTCGACCTCGCGCGCAGCATGACGAGCGATGAACGGGCCGCAGTGCTCCAGGCGTACGTTGGAGATCGATCGAATCGGCGACACAAGCCGGGGCGAGCGTTCGAGCGGACGTCGTACCGCTTCGACGTCCTGACCGACTACGGCGCCTTCCGCGATCTGCAGCGGCATCGGCTGCTCACCATCGAATGGCAGCCGCTTTCGACCCGCCGCGGATACGTCGAACCAGAGGCGATCGAAGACGCCGGCGCGCTCGAGGACTGGTCCCGTGTCATGGATGGCTCGTCGGAGCTGTACGAGGCGATCTCAACGGCAGGTCTTCGCCACGTCGCGCAGTACGCGGTCTCGATGGCGTTCAGGATTCGCTTCTGCGTGGAGATGAATGCCCGCGAAGCCATGCACATGATCGAGCTGCGAACCGCGCCGCAGGGACACCCGGCCTATCGGCGCGTGTGCCAGCAGATGCACACGCTCATCGATTCACGCGCCGGCCACCACGGCCTCGCAGCAGCGATGAAGTTCGCGGATCACTCGGAGGTCGCACTCGAGCGACTGAAAGCCGAACGCGATCTCGAACGCAGGAGGCGGACTGCCAATTCCCAATTGCCCACTCCCAATCCCTGACGCGATCCGGGTTGGACCCTGGGAGTTGCGGACTTCGACGTTCATTCCTCGGGCACGTCCCGCGAGTTCCAGTAGCGGCCGAACTCGTCGAGAAACGTCAGGGTATCGAACGATTTCATCCGGTCGAAGAACAGGACGCCGTCGAGATGGTCGGTCTCGTGCTGGATCACCCGGGCGGTGAAGCCGCGAGTGCGAATCTCGACCCGGCGTCCCTTCCGGTCCAAGGCCTTCACCTGAATAGCGGAGGCGCGCGGCACCTTGCCGCGAATGTCGGGAATGCTGAGGCAGCCTTCCCAGTCCTCCACGATGCCGGTTCCGACAGTCTCGATCTCAGGGTTGATCAGCGCCATCAGAGGCACGTTGCGATCGTCCTCGCCTTCCTTTTCCTTGGCGTCCCCCGGGCGGTCGGGCTCGAATCCCGCGACAAACAGCCGAAGGCCAACATGGACCTGCGGAGCCGCCAGCCCCACGCCTTGATACTCGTGCATCGTCTCGAACATGTCGTCGATGAGCTGCTGGACGTGCGGAGACTTGATCTCGGAGGGGTCGATCGCCTTCGCGCGCGCGCGAAGGACAGGATGGCCCATGCGCGCGACCTTTAGGATGGACACGGATTGATTGTACTGGGTTGACAGGGTTCGGGGTTCACGGGGTTCACGGGTTCAGGGCTGGGGTTCTGGGTTCGGGGTCCGGGGTGCAAGGTCCGCGATGAATTCTGTGAACATTGCGAACCCCTGCGAACCCAGCCATGAACCGTGAACCGTCCGAACCCTGCGAACCCCGCCATGCGAACCCTGTGAACCCGGAACCCCGCGAAGCCTTGCTATACTCAACCTTCCCCAACAACCCAGGTCCTATCCTCCAACCGATAAATCACTTCGATGAACAAACATCTGTTCGCCTGCTTTTTTGCCGCGCTGGCCGCCGTTTCGCTGGCGGGCTGCTTCGGATTCGAACATACGAGCACGCTGACGGGCCCTTCGGCCTCCGGGGTCAATGCCTTGATGGGAAGCTGGACGTCGGCGTCGGTCGTACCATCACCCTCGTCCTGCACCGACTTCAAGTGGAACGTAACGGAACAGACCGCCACGACGGCGAAGGGATCGTTCAGCGCGACGTGCGCGAACGATTTGAAGGTTGCCGGAACGGCCGAAGGGACGCTGAGCGGCTCGACGATCGCGTGGACCGCCGCCGGAAACGCGACGGCTCCGAGCCTTTCGTCGTGCGCCATCACGCTGGCGGGCACCGCCGAGATCGGCACGGATTCCATTCGAGTGCCTTACTCCGGCGATACCTGCCTCGGGAAGGTCAGCGGCGTAGAGGTTCTGAAGCGGCGTTGAGAACGGGCCGGGTCTCATGACCCGGCCTACAGATACCAGATCAGCCTCTCAGCTCGTCGGCTGACCTGGCGCCGTAGAAGGCGTACCACGGGCGCGCGGGCGTCAGGTGATCGTTGACGTTGGTGATGTTCTTCACGCCTTCCGACTGCAGCCACTGCTGGAATGCGGCGGCGCCCTGTTTCGCGTACACAGGGATGCCGTCCTTCCATGTGGCGCGTCCGCAGAGCACGCCTGAGAACGGCACGCCCGATTCGGCGGCGAGCTCGAGCGATTCGGTGAACTCGGCGTTGCTGACGCCGGCGGACAGATAGATGAATGGCTTCGTCGCGACGTCGGCCGCGCGCCTGAACGCGTCCTTCGCTTCGTCCTTCGAGTAGACCTTCGTTCCGCCGAACGCCTTCGTCCCTTCGACGAACTTCATGTTGATCGGGACTTCGACCTTCAACACGTCGACGTTGTAGCGGTCCTTCGTGAACTCGCGCATGCTGCCGAGCACGACTCCGGGCTTCTTGCGCGCGAACTCCGCGCCCTTTTCGTCGGCGCCTTCTTCGTAGCCGACCAACTCGAGGAAGAACGGGATGTCGTTCGAACGGCACTCGTCGCCAATCCGGTCGACCCACGCGTGCTTCTTGTCGTTGACGTCCTTCGGGTCGTCGGGCGTGTAGTACAGCAGGATCTTGATGCAGTCGGCACCGGCTTCCTTCAGCCGGCGGACGGACCAGTCGTCGAGGAGATCGGGCAGCCGTCCTGGGCCCGTCTTGTCGTAGCCCGTCTTCTCGTACGCGAGGAGGAGGCCGGCGTTCCTGTCGCGGCGCTTGCTCGCTGGAAGGCCCCATTCGGGATCGAGGAGGATCGCGCTCGCGTGCTTCGTCAGCACCTCGGTCACGAGCGTCTTGAACTCCTCCATGTCATGGTCGCCGACGCTGCCGCCGCGCTCCTTCGCGAGAGCCTTCTGCAGCGATCCGCGCTGATCCATCGCTGCCGCGGCAATGACGCCGCGCGCGTCCGACACGGCCTTCATGCCGGCCAGCTTCCCTGCTGTCATCTTCACGTGTGACTCCTGGCTCGAAATCGTGTGGCGTGCCGCTGCGGCATGCCTACAGCTGTCCCCAAACCTCTCATTTTATCGCGGCGGAGCCTCGGCGTGGTCCGTAACGGCCCTGCGCGATTCCGGAAACGTGAACGTCTCGATCGAAGAGGTGCGGACAACCGATTCGATCATCTCGTCGATCGCGAGCGGCTGCTCTGCCTGTTCCACCTCGAAGCGCTGCGCCTTCGTCGCCGGGTGACGGGGCGTGAAGAGCGTGCAGCAATCCTGATCGGGGATGATCGACACGGGATACGTCCCAAGCCGCTGCGCCTCGAGAGTGATCTCCTCCTTGTCCATCCCGACGAGCGGACGAAGCACCGGCAGCGTGGCCACGCTGCCGATCACCGACAGGTTCTCGATCGTCTGCGATGCGACCTGCCCGACCACTTCTCCTGTGACGAGCGCCTGCGCGCGCTCCTGCCGTGCGATGCGTTCCGCAATGCGCAGCATCAGGCGGCGATAGATGACGACCCGCAGCGGCGGCGCGACGGAGAGGACGACCTTCTGCTGCAGCTCGCCGAACGGCACGAGGAACAATCGCGAATGGAATTGAAATCGCGTCAGCATGCGCGCCAGCTCGCGCGCCTTCTCCTGCGACGCGCGGGAGAGAATCGGATAGCTGTGGAAGTGCACGAACAGGACGCGGCAGCCCCTCCGCATCATCCGCCAGGACGCGACGGGCGAGTCGATGCCGCCCGACAGGAGCGCGACGACGCGCCCGCTCGCGCCGACGGGAAGCCCGCCCGGCCCGCGTTCCTTGCCGAAGAAGTAGAACGCGTCGGTGCTCAGCGCTTCGACGTGAATCGTCAGCGCCGGCGCGTCCAGGTTCACCGTCCAGCCTCGCGCCTCCTTGATCCGGCCGCCGACCTCGCGTTCGATCTGTGGTGACGTGAGCGGGAACCGCTTGTCGGCCCGGCGCGCCGACACGCGGAAGCTGGCCGGATTGTCGGGACCGAGATCGTCGAGGATCTCTCGCGCGATTGCGTCGACATCCAGGGGCGCTCGGCCGGCCCGGGCGAAATTCCCGATGCCGAACACGTCGCGCAGCCGGTCCCTCACCGCTTCCCAGCTCGCCGCCGGGCCGAGCACGAGCTCGATACGCCCCATCAGCACACGCACGTCCTGGATATCCAGGTCCTCGGTCGCCTGGCGGATGTTGCGGACCAGGCGCGCGATGAACCAGGGGCGGTTCTTCCCTTTGAGCGCGATCTCCTGGTAGTGGATGACGATCGATTTCATGTGCGGCGTGCGGGTGCGTGCGCGAGTGCGGGTGCGGACGGGGTTGGCGATGGCGGAAGGCAACGGTTCGCCGCCGCCGCGGCACGGTGCCCGGCAACCGCCGCGCTCTCAATTGTGCCCGGCAACCCCGTGTCGATCCAGTCGCCGGCGAGGAAGAGCCAGGGCAGGGGCGTCGCGACCCCCGGCCTCTGCGGCGCGTCCGGTGCCAGCGAGAACGTCGCGCGCTTCTCGCGGACGACAGTCCCGCGGACGAGCGTCGCGGCCGCGGCTCCCGGAATGGATTCCCTCACTTCACGCGCCGCCCGCGCGACGAGCGCCTCGGCGTCCAGCCCCACGAGCTCCTCTGCGCCGCTGGACACGAGCGACAGATGCGACGCCTGCTCGCCAAACACGCGGCGCTTGTCGAACACCCACTGCATCGCCCGCCCGGGAAGCCCCGTGAACGAATCGTTCATCACGGGACGGTCGTACCAGAGGTTCACGGTCACGATCGGCTTCGATTCCAGCGCTGACGCGTCCCGCACGACGTGCTCGAGCGCGCCGATGTCGCCCGAGAACAACGAGCCGAGATCGAACCATGGCACCGCGGCGATGACGAGACGCGCGGCAACAGGGTCGCCCCGGCTCTCGATCCCTGCCAGACGTCCGCCATCGAGGTGTACGCGCGACAGCGCATTCAGCCGCACCTCTCCGCCGCGCTCCGCGATGTAGCGTTCCGCGGGAAGCGCATACATCTCGTCGAGCGGCTTCAGCGGCATGGCCAGCGACGCATCGGTTGGCTCGCGCCCGAACATCGCGGCGAGCACTCGAACGAACGGCTCGGCCGCCGCTTCGGACGGGGACTGATTCAGCGCCGCCACGGCCAGCGGCTCCCAGAGCCACTCGCGCAAACGCCCTCCCTGACCGTGGCGCGTCAACCACGACGCGACGGTCTCGCCGTCACGAACATCGAGGCTGCCGCGCCTCGCTCGCAGCAGCGGTCCGGCGAGCCGCAACGCGCGCACGCGATCGCTCCACGAAAGCGCGCTCCAGCGGAAGACGCCCGCCAGCAGGTGCAGGGGCGAAGGAAGGGACGGACACTGGAGGACGCTGCGGCGCCCCTGCCCGTCCAGGTAGGGCACCTCGAGGGTGGGCTGCACGGCAACGTTCGATTCGGCGCCGATTCGCCGAAGAAACCGGAACGTCTCCCGATAGCAGCCGAACAGGACGTGCTGGCCGTTGTCGACGCGTTCGCCGGTCGCCCGATCCGCGAACGCCGTCGCGCGGCCGCCCAGACGTCCTCGCGCCTCGAGCACGATCACGGATCGGCCCGATTCGACGAGGGCGCTGGCCGCCGCGAGTCCCGCGACGCCGCCGCCGACGACCGCGACGTCGAAACGGCTCATCGTCCGATCGCGAGCGTGCGCAGCCAGACCGTTGCGGCAATCAGCGCGCGGCGCGGACGCGGTACGCGGATCACGCGAGAAAAGACGTCGTAATCCGCCGCCTCGATGCGATCGAGAATGCCGCGGTAGATCGCGCCCATGATCCGGGCGGCGACCATCCGGCGGGCGTCCTCCCGCGGCAGCGCGACAGCGGCGCGCTGGTAATAGCCGCGCGCGCGCGCAGCGTGGGCCGCGAGCAGCCGCTTGACAGCCGGCGAATGCACGCCGCCGCCCGCAGATGCAATCTCGCCCGCGAGATCTTCCTCACGGCAGCCCGTCGCCGCGAAGTCCTCCTGCGGGACGTAGACGCGGCCGCGCGCGAAGTCACCCGGAATGTCCCTGAGGATGTTCGTCAACTGCAGCGCAACGCCAAGCTCGATCGCGTACTGCCGTGATGCGGGATTCTCGTACCCGAAGATCTCCACGCACATCAGCCCGACCGCGGATGCAACGCGGATGCAGTACTCGTACAGGTCTCGGAACGTCTCATAGCGCCGGGGCCGCAGATCCATCTCGACACCTTCGATCAACGCGTCGAAAGCGGACCGCGGAAGGCTGAAACGATCGACAAACGGCTGCAGCGCCCGTCCCTGCGGCGTTGCAGGCGGCTGGCCATCGAAGCACCTCGCCAGTTCGGCCCTCCACGATCGAATGGCGGCTTCCGGATCTCCGTGGCCGCTTCCCGCCTCGTCGACCGAGTCGTCCACCGCACGGCAGAAGTCCCACACTGCGACGATGGCCCTGCGCTTTTCCGGCGGCAGGACGAGAAACGAGTAGTAGAAGCTCGTATCGCGGGCCACGGTCAGGTGCGAGGCGGTCGCCTCCGCCACGTGAGCACCTGCCAGATCAGAACGGGACCGTCCGTGGCGGGGCTCAGGGTCGGACGCCGCGAGAAGACGTCGAAGTGCACGGCTTCCAGCTTATCGAGAATACGGACACCTCCCAGCCACGTCGCGCGCAGCTCCCACCGGAGGCGGCCGCGCACCGCATCGCACACCGTTCGCCCTGCCTCGAACAGCGCGCGCGTCCGGCGCCCTGCGTCTTCGAGCGCGCTGCGCCACTCACGCGTCACGCGGCGATCCGCAAGATCCTCCTCGCGCGCACCGGCCTCCTTCCGGATCTCGAGCGGCACGTAGATGCGCCCCTTCGCGTGGTCGCGTTCGAGGTCCTGCCAGAAGTTCGTCAGTTGCAGCGCCGTGCACACCGCATCGGACGCGCGATCGATGCGCTCGTCGTCGTATCCGGCGATTCGCAGGACGAGGCGCCCCACGGGGTTCGCCGAACGGCGGCAGTAGTCGAGCAGATCGGTCCACGTCGCGTAGCGCGTGACGGTCACGTCCTGTTTGAAGGCGCTCAGCAGATCCGAGAGCAGCACGGGCGGAAGACGGCACTCGCGAATCGTCGCCCCGAGCGCCTCGAACACCTGCGTATGCGGACCGCCAGGGTCGTCGGCTCCGGCGGCCGCCGCCTGGAGACGCCGGTCCCAGCGATCGAGCGCGTCGAGGCGCGCCTGAGGCGCTTCCGATCCTTCGTCGGCGAAGTCGTCCGCGATGCGGGCGAACGCATAGACCGCCGCCACGTGCGGCCGCATGAAGGAGGGCAGCAGGTGGGATGCGACCGGAAAGTTTTCGTAGTGCGCGCGGGCGATCGCCTCGCAGTACTCGTAGGCGCTCACCACTCGCGTTCGGGAACGCCGGATCGGTGGTTGGCGGTCCTCGCCATCACGAAGAGCAGGTCGGACAGGCGATTCACGTAGGTGAGAACGACTGGATCGACGCTCCCGGGCGTCGCCGCGAGCGCAACGATGGCGCGCTCGGCGCGGCGGCAGACAGTCCGCGCCACGTGCAGCGCGGCGCCGGTCGTGGAGCCGCCCGCGAGGACGAAGCGGCGAAGCGCGGGAAGCTTCGCGTCCAGGGCGTCGATCCACTCCTCGAGCCGCGCGACGTCCTCCGGCGCAACGGCAGATGCCTTCGTGACGCGCTCCGCGATGCGATGACGCGGATCCGCGAGCCGCGCGCCAATCGCGAAGAGATCTCGCTGAATGTGCTCGAGCATCACGTCCAGCTCCGGATCCTGAGTACCGGCGCGCACGAACCCGAGCCAGGCGTTCAGCTCGTCGACGTCACCGTAGGTCGCCACACGTGCATCGCCCTTCGACACGCGCGTGCCGTCGAACAGTGCGGTGTCCCCTTCGTCTCCAGTCCTGGTGTAGATTTTCACGGCGAGGTCGATTATACGGGCCGCGGACTTACGCGGACAACGCGGGCCGCGGACTGACGCGGACAACGCGGGCCGCGGACTTGCGCGGACAACGCGGGCCGCGGACTGACGCGGACAACGCGGGCCGCGGACTGACGCGGACAACGTGGGCCGCGGACTTGCGCGGACGACGCGGACGAGGTGACGTGGCGTGCAACTTCAGTTGCGCGGACGGAGGCGATGAAAGCACCTATTCGTTCACACGCTGCGCACCTCATCGCCCCAGCGGCACGGCAGCGTTTCAGGCGCCGCCTTCTCGAATGGTATCGCCGCCACGGACGGGACCTCCCGTGGCGCCAGACGAGCGATCCGTACCACATCCTCGTCTCCGAGGTGATGCTGCAGCAGACGCAGGTCGATCGCGTGCTGCCGAAATATCGCGAGTGGCTCGACAAATATCCCACGTTGCACGCGCTCGCGTCGGCCCCCGAACAGGACGTCCGAGAGACCTGGAGGCCGCTCGGCTACAACATCCGTCCGCAGCGGCTCCACGCCATCGCGCGCGAATCGGTCGCAAGGTACGGTGGAGCGCTGCCTTCCGATGAGGCCACGCTGCGATCGTTCAAGGGGATTGGCGAGTACACCGCGGGGGCGGTGCTGAGCTTCGCGTTCGGCCAGCGCGCGGCCATCCTCGACACGAATGTCGCGCGCGTGCTGTTCCGGGTGTTCGTGGGCCGCGGCAATCCGAAAGGGCACGCCATGAAGCGGCACTTGTGGAGCATCTCCCGCACGGTGCTGCCGCGGCGGCACGTCTTCGATTTCAATCAGGCGTTGATGGATTTCGGCGCGACCGTCTGCGTCGCGAGGAAGCCGAAATGTCTCGTGTGCCCGATGAGCTCCGCGTGCGCGGCGTACCCGTTCAACCCGGAAGGGGAAGCGTGAACGAGCATGCAACCGAGCCGCGCCTCGTAGTGGCGGCTGCAGTGATCGAGCGCGACGAGGCGTACCTCGTGACGCGGCGCCAGCGCGGTGTGCACCTCGAAGGGTACTGGGAGTTTCCCGGCGGCAAATGCGAGCACGCAGAGTCCCTGCACGACTGTCTGCGGCGCGAGCTCGTCGAAGAACTGGGAGTGGACGCCTGGATCGGCGGCGAGATCCTCTCGGTCACGCACCGGTATCCCGAACGAACGGTGGAGCTGCATTTCATCGCGTGCGAGCTACGTGGAACGCCCCGGCCGCTGCTCGGCCAGGAGATGCGCTGGGCTCGTCGCGATGAGCTGCACGATCTGCGCTTCCCGCCGGCAGACGAACAACTCATCGCACTGCTGATGGATCATTCCTCCTGAACTGCTGATCTCCCGTAATCCACGGGGAAGGGCAGATCCGATACGCGTGCCGCAAGCCCGCCCAGCGTCACGTCGGTGCCCTGCGCCGTGAAATCCCGATGAACGTATGCGAGCGCAATCGGCTTGCGCAGCGCCGGTGACATCGTCGCGCTCGTCACGCGCCCGATCTCGCGGGCACCCGACGTGATCGTCGCCCCTCGATCCGGAACCGGGTCGCCTTCGGCGAGCACAAGGCCCACCAGCCGCTTCGCGACGCGCCCCTGACCTCGATCCAGCACCCGAACGATCACCTCCTGCCCGACGTAGCAGCCCTTCGTGCGCGAGATCGCACGGTCCTCGATCCCTGCTTCGAGCGGTATCGTCTCGCTGTCCATATCGACGCCAAAGAGCGGCCGGCCGGCTTCGATCCTCACGCTTTCGACGTCAGCCGGATCGACGTCGACGGCTCCGGCGCTTCGCAGCACGTCCCGAATGCGCTCCGCGCGATCGGCGTCGACGATCAGATCGAACCCCGACACACCTGACTCGTCGCTGCGGATGATGAGGACGTCCGTGTCGTCGATAGTGCGCGTCACGGTGCCGAACAACGGCAGCGACACGAGATCGGCGGAAGGCGCGGCCACCTTCTCGAGCACGCTGGCGGCCGATGGGCCGTAGACGCCGACCTCCGTCAGCGCGGCGCTCACGTCTTCGACCTGGACGTCCTCGCTGAACACGAAACGATCGAGATGCGCGCGGACGGCCTCGGCGAGATCGCTGGGGAGATCGATCAGCATGCGGTCGCCCAATTCGAACACGCGCATGTCGCTGATCATTCGCCCCTGCGGCGTGAGGAGCGCCGCGTAGCAGCCGGTCCCGGGCTGCAGCGACGCGATGTCGTTCGTGAGCAGGTTGTGCAGGTAATCGCGGCGATCGCGGCCGCTCAGCCGCAGGAGTCCGGTACGCGCGCGCGCGACCAGCCCCGCTCCCCCCCGCAATGCCGTGTATCCATTGCTGTTATCCTGTGTCAATGCACTTTCATTGTACCGCCCTGGCCGCGGTGCTGCTGACGGCGTCGAGCGCTGCCGCGCAGCAGGCGGTACCCATCCCCGGCACCGGGGAAGCGGTCTTCAACATCGTGTTCAAGGGAGCGCAAATCGGCCGCGAGCAGACGTCCGTTGCGCGCGGCACCGCCGGCTGGATCATCACGTCGACCGGACGTCAGGCGGCGCCAATCGATTTGACGATCAGCCACTTCGAGATGAAGTACACGGACGATTGGCAGCCGCTCGAGCTGAAGGCGGAGGCCACGCTGCGCAACGCCCCGATCGCGCTCAGCACGTCGTTCACCCTGACGACGGCCATCAACGAGGTCACGCAGAACGGCGCGACGTTCTCGAAGGAAGACAAGATCAGCCCGCGGACGATCGTCCTGCCGAACAACTTCTACGGCGCCTACGAGGCGCTCGCCATCCGGCTCGCCGGAACCCAGGACGGCGCCGAGCTGCCCGTCTACGTCGCTCCTCAAGGAGAAGTCGTCGTCAAGGTGCGTTCGGTCACGCAGCAGACGATCAGCGGGCCGTCCGGCGCCCTGCAGACGCGCCGGTTCGATATCACCTTCGCCAATCCCGGCAGCCCGCTCGACGCCACAGTGACCGTCGACGATCGATCGCGTTTGGTACGGGTCGAGCTCCCGGCCGCCGAGCTGCACGTCATCCGCGACGACGCGTCGAGCGTCGCGATGCGGCGGACGACCGTGAGGAATCCAACCGACGTGGACGTTCAGATTCCGGCGAACGGCTTCCACGTCTCCGGAACGCTGACGACCCCGCCCGCGGTCGCCGATCGTCTCCGATCCCCCGCAATTCTCCTCATCGCGGGTTCGGGTCCGATGGACCGCGACGAAACGGTCGCCGGCGTGCCGATCTTCGCGCAGCTCGCAAAGGCGCTCGCCGACGACGGGTTCCTCGTGCTGCGATACGACAAGCGCGGCGTCGGGCAGAGCGGCGGCAGAACGGAATCGGCGACGCTGAACGACTACGCGGACGATGCGATCGCCGCGGTGAAGTGGCTGTCGAAGCGCAAGGATGTGGATCCCAAGCGGATCGTGCTCTGCGGCCACAGCGAAGGAGGCGCCG
This sequence comes from Acidobacteriota bacterium, assembly GCA_046735335.1. Lineage (GTDB taxonomy): Bacteria > Acidobacteriota > Vicinamibacteria > Vicinamibacterales > 2-12-FULL-66-21 > JBKPQB01. Next base: position 35,766 of record JBKPTE010000038.1, read on the forward strand.
TCGCGCTGATCGCCGCCTCGCGCGAGAAGAAGATAGACGCGGTCGTCACCCTTGGCGCGCCGGGCAGCACGGGCGCGGAGCTGATTCTCGCGCAGCAGCAGCACGTGCTCGATCGGATGAACGTACCGGAAGCGGAGAAGCAGGCGAAGGTCGCGCTTCAGCAGAAGATCCAAAGCGCGGTCGTGAACGGCAGCGGCTGGGAAGGGGTTCCCGAGGATCTCCGCCGCCAGGCGGACACGCCGTGGTTCCGCAGCCTGCTGCTGTACGATCCGGCGCAGATTCTTCAGAAGGTGTCGCAACCGCTCCTCGTCATTCAGGGTGACCTCGACACGCAGGTGCCGCCCGCGCAGGCGGATCGGCTTGGCGAGCTCGGGAAGGCGAGGAAGAAGTCGCCGCCGACGGAGGTCGTCCATCTGCCGGGGATCAATCACCTGCTGCTCCCCGCAAAGACGGGGGAGGTGAGCGAATACGCTTCGCTCGGCGGCAACTCGGTGACGCGGAAGGTCGCGCAGACGATTTCGGAATGGGTGAAGAAGACGCTGTAGACTGTCGCGGCGAAGCCGCGAAGGCGGGAGGTCGGAGGCAAATGAGAGCAGGCGTCGCGAAGGAAACCTGGCCAGGGGAAACGCGCGTGGCGCTGGTGCCGGCTGGCGTGACGGCCCTGAAGAAGGCGGGCCTCGACGTACTCGTGCAGTCGGGCGCGGGTGCGGCAGCCGGATTCCCGGACGCCTCGTATCAACAGGTCGGGGCCGAGCTCCTGCCCTCGCGCGCCGACGTCTTCTCCACCGCGGACATCGTCCTGCAGGTCCGCATGGTCCCGCCGCAGCTGGATCTGATCCGCCAGGGACAGACGCTGATCGGATTCGCGGATCCGCTCGGTTCACCCGATGCGGTGAGCGCCATCGCGCAGCGCGGCGCCACGGCGCTGTCGATGGAGCTGATGCCGCGCATCACGCGGGCGCAGAGCATGGACGCGCTATCGTCCATGGCGACGATCGCCGGATACAAGGGCGTCCTCATGGCGGCCAACGCGCTCCCGCGGATGTTTCCGATGATGATGACGGCCGCGGGCACGCTCGCCGCTGCGCGAGTGTTCGTCGTCGGCGCGGGGGTCGCCGGCCTGCAGGCGATCGCCAGCTCGCGTCGACTCGGCGCGAAGGTTGAGGCATACGACGTGCGTCCGGCCGTCAAGGAGCAGGTGCAGAGCCTCGGGGCCAGGTTCGTCGAGATGGCGCTCGAGACGGGGGACGCCGAGGACAAGGGCGGCTACGCGAAGGCGCAGGACGAGTCGTTCTATCGCCGCCAGCGCGAGATGATGCTGAAGGTGGTCGCCGCAACCGACGTCGTGATCACGACCGCGCTCATTCCGGGCCGCAAGGCCCCGACGCTCGTGACGAAGGAAATGGTCGAAGGCATGGCCGCGGGTTCCGTCGTCGTCGACCTTGCGGCGGAGCGCGGCGGAAACTGCGAGCTGACGGAGCCGGACCAGACCGTTCTGCACAACGGCGTCACGATTCTGGGCCCGACGAATCCTGCCGCTGGCGTGCCGTACCATGCGAGCCAGATGTACTCGAAGAACATCACGACATTTCTCGCGCATCTTCTTGGGAAGGACGGCGGCAAGAAGCCGTCGCTCGAACTCGACCTGAGCGACGAGATCCCGCGTGAGACGCTGCTCACGCGCAACGGCGAAGTCGTTCACGCGCGGGTCAAGGAGCTGCTCGCCGCACCGGCGCGAGGCTGAGCATGTGGGTGCTGACGACCGCGGAAGGCGCCGAGCTGCCGCTCACGTTCCGCCTGCTTCCGGGAAGCACCAAGACCGTCGGACGGGCGACGCGCGCCGATTTCATCGTCGACGCGCCGCTGGTCTCACGAGTGCACTGCCGGCTTTCGGCCGGCGCCGCCGAGCTCGAGGTCGTGGATCTGGAGAGCACGAACGGGACCTTCGTCAATGGCGAGCGCATCACGCGCGCGCTCCTGAAGCAGGGCGATCGGCTCGGGGTCGGCCGCGTCGAGATGACGATCGAGCGCGGGTGATGCGCGCCGTCAGGCGCGCCGCGCCGGAGCGGAGCGGGTCGGGGCCCGCGAGCGACGGCGATGCGGGGGTCCGGCGGGGCGAAGCCCCCCGGTCAAGAAAGAAATGGGTTGGTCCGCCGCTCGCGGCCGATCGTCGTCGGTTCGCCGTGACCTGAGTGCACCACCGTCTCGTCGGGATAGCTGAAAAGCACGGTCCTGATCGACCGCAGCAGCGTGTCGAGGTTTCCGCCCGGCAGATCGGTCCGCCCAATCGACCCCGCAAACAACGTGTCTCCTACGAACAACGTTGCAGCGCTCTCTCCCTCACGGCTGACCGCCAGACACACACCACCGGCGCAGTGCCCAGGCGTGTGACGGACGCGCACCTCATAGCTTCCGAATCGCCATGGCCCCTCGCTGTCGTAGAAGAAATCCACCTTGGGCTGCGGCTCGACGCGCAGGCCGAACATGAGGCCCTGCTGAACGACGGCCTCGTAGAGGAAGTTGTCGTCGCGATGCAGGCCGACGGGGGCGCCAAGCGCTGCCTTCGCGCGCCCCACACCCGTGATGTGATCGAGATGCGCGTGCGTGAGGAGGATGTACTTGATCGTGAGCCGGTGTTCGTCGACGGCCACGAGCAGCTCATCCACCTCGTCGCCGGGATCGATGACCACGCCTTCCTGCGTGTCCTCACAACCCAGCACGAAGCCGTTCTTGAAGAACGGCTGCACGGCACGGACTTCCATGATCATGGCGCACTGCAGCATATCGCACGCGTCCTGAGCCGGTTTCGCGTGCTCCTGCGCCTATCAGGGCATGAGCGCGACTTCAACGTTCCAGCCGGCGGTCCGGATTCAGACGAGCATCCTCGCAGATCTGGAAAAGAGGGTTCTGGTGTTCCTTGCGCGCCACATGCCCCCGCGCGTCAATTCCGATCAGCTGACGGCGATCGGCGCCCTTTCGATGGCTGGTGTCGGCGCGGCGTTCTGGATCGCGGGCACGCATCCGCTTGCGCTGATTGCAGTCCCCGTCCTTCTCGGGTTGAACTGGTTCGGCGACAGCCTCGACGGAACACTCGCCCGGGTTCGACATCAGGAGCGCCCGCGCTACGGGTATTACCTGGATCACGTGCTCGATGCCACGGGAATGGCGTTGCTCACGGCCGGGCTGGTCCTTGGCGGCCACATGTCTCCCTCTCCCGGTCTCGTGTTTCTGGGCGCCTACTACCTGCTGACGATCGAGATCGCGCTCGCGGCGCACGCACGGCGCGAGTTCCGGATGGCCTTCTGGCGCATCGGGCCAACGGAGCTGCGGATCATCCTGGCGATCGGCGCGCTCATGCGGCTGCGAGCGCCAACGGTCTCCCCGTTCGGCTCACCATGGCTGCTGTTCGACATAGGCGCATGGATCGCTGTCGCAGGGCTCTTGATGACGTTCACCGTTTCCGCGATCGCCAACACCCGCGCGCTCTATCGCGAGGAATCGTGCCGCGCGCTATGATGGCGCCATGGCGATTCTGGCTGCTGTCGACGATCTCCTCTTCAGCTCGAAGATCCGCGCGACGGCGAAGCAGGTCGGCGTCGACGTGCAGTTCGCCCGTTCGCCGGAGGAGATCCTCACCCAGGCGCGCGCCCTCAAGCCGACGCTCGCGATCTTCGATCTGAACAGCGGGAAGACGGACCCGATCGCCACGATTGCCGCATTGAAGGCAGACCCCGAAATTGGCGCGATCCGAACGATCGGCTTCGCGTCCCACGTTCACACGGATCTGATTGCCGCAGCGCGGAAGGCGGGAGCGGACGAAGTGATGCCGCGGTCGGCGTTCGCGGGCCGGCTCGCGGCGATCCTTGTCAACGGCGAATTACGAACGACGAATGAATGACGAACGACCAATGACGAATGCCGACGGCGTGACGAAGCCCTACGCTGGATGGCTATTTGATTCGTGAGCGTCCCCTGCTCCTTGGCGGCCTCTGCGTGAGGTCGTGACCGTCCTCTATCGCCGCGGCAAGGCGCTCCCGATCGATGTTGGCCCCCGTCAGGATCACGACGGCACGTTGACCCGCCACATCCACCCTGCCCTCGAGCAGCGCCGCGACCCCGACCGCCGCTGCCCCTTCGACGATGAGATGTTCGTTGAGCACGACATCGCGCAGGGCGCTGCTCAGTGCGGCCTCGTCCACGACGTCGATGCGGCCCACCAGCCGCCGAACGATGTCGAACGTGATTGTGTCCGGATCGAGATTGCCCGTCAGCCCGTCCGCGATTGACGGCTTCACGTCGATCGGCACGATCCGTCCCGCAGCCAGGCTGCGGGTGAACGGGCAGGATGCCTCCACTTCGATACCGATGATCCGAACGTGCGGCGAGAGCGCCCTTGCGGCAATGGCAATCCCGCTGATCAGCCCACCTCCGCCGACAGGCACCATAATCGTATCGATGCTGGAGAGGTCCTCGAACAGCTCGAGCGCGATCGTGCCGGCGCCTGCGATTACGTCGGGATGCGAGTACGGCGAGATGTACAGCGCGCTCTCCGAGGCGGCGTAGCGCTTGGCCGCGCGTTCGGCCTCGTCGAAATCGGCGCAGAACTCCAGCGCGGCCCCCGAGGCGCGGATCGGGTCCACCTTCGCGCACGGCGCAGACGATGGCAGGAACACGGTCAGCGGCAGCGACAACGCGCGCGCGGCGTGCGCAAGCGCGCGGCCGTGATTGCCTGCCGACGCGGTGACCAGCCGCGCCGAAGGATCCCGGTCCTTTGCGAGCGCCGCGGCATTGAACGCGCCGCGAATCTTGTACGAGCCCGTGGGCTGTACGACTTCCAGCTTGAGGAACACGTCGCCGCGGCAGGCGTCGGACAACCAGTCGGAGCGTCGCGCGGGCGTATGAAAGACATGGCTGCGCAGGCGGTTCGCCGCGCCGCGCACATCGTCAATCGTCAACGAGCGAGCCACCACCACACGACGCCCGCCGCAACGACTGCCGCGGCGATGGCGCCAATCAGAAGGCCGGTTGCGGACGTGGACTTGTCGGGAGTCTCGTCGAGCGGCAGCAGGCCCGAGTCCTTCGGCGGGTCGAACGCGCGCGGCTCGAGCGAGTCCAGCACGGATCGCAGTTCCGCCGCGAAGTCGGCGACGCTCTGGTGCCGCTCCGAGATGTCCCGCGCGAGCGCGCGCGCGAGAATCGCATCGAGAACGGTGGGCACTGACGGGTTGACCTCGGACACGGCCGGAATGCGCCCCTGAATGACGGCGACGAGCGTATCGGCGGGCGTCGCGCCGGTGAACGGGTTCCGCCCCGTCAACAGCTCGAACGTGATGATGCCGAGCGAAAAGACGTCGGTACGGCTGTCGACCGCCCCGCCGAGCGCCTGCTCGGGCGATAGGTACGCCAGCACCTTCACGGCGTCGGCGGGCAGCGCGTCCGGATCCCTGGCCGCGCGGGCGCGCAGCATCCCGCCGCGGGTCCACCGCGCGAACCCGAAGTCGAGAATCTTCGCGCTCCCCTTGGTCGTGATGATGATGGTCTCCGGCCGGAGATCGCCGTGGACGATGCCGTGCGCGTGCGCGTCGGCGACGCCTTCCGCGAGCTGCGTTGCCAGCTCGAGCGCGCGGCGCGGATTGAGCGCGCCGCCCGACATCTCCCCGCGGAGCGGGCTGCCGGGTGCGTACTCGTACGCGAGGTAGATTTGACCGCCCGAATCGCCGGTATCGAACAGCGTTGCGACGTTGGGATGCGAGAGCGTGGCGGCGGTCCGCGCTTCCTGCAGCAGGAGATCGCGGCGCTCCTGATCCGGAGCGACGTCGGCGGCGATCAGCTTGATCGCGACCGTCCGCCCGACGCGCGAATCGCGCGCGCGCCACGTATCGCCAAGGCCGCCCTTGCCGATCTGCTCGAGCAGGTTGTAGTGCGCAATCGTCTGCATGCTCACTTCGATGTGGCCTGCTTGGCAATCTCCACGACGTCTTCCGCAGGCAGGATGACCGGCAGCAGCCCGAGCCCTTCCGAGCTTCCCATCATCGCGAGCATCCCGGGGCGTCCGGGATCGACCGAACGAAGCGTCATGAGTCCGACGACCTTGCCGTTCGGCAGGAAGGCGGGCGTTCCCATCGAGGTTCCGCCGCCTGGAGCATCGGTCACGAAGAACGTCCGCGGCTTCTCGATGATCGCACCGATGTTGTGCAGCGAGGCCGCGGGGGCCCAGCCGCCGACCCGGCCCAACCGCGACAGGACGACGACCTCGTCCAGCAGCGACGGCTTCGTCGCGTTCGTCAGATCGATCGCCAGGAGAGGCTTGTCGAGCTTTCCCGTCGGCATCAGGAAGGCAAGGTCGAGGTCCTCGTCCCTGAGCACGATGCGCGCCGAGAGCTCACGGCCGTCCGGGATCCGGATTTTCACGTCCGTAGGCTCGCTGTTCAACTGTGGACGCTCGCCGCCGCCGCCCTGCGAGGCCGCGCCCATGATCTTGTTCATCATCGCGCCCGGGTTGAGCGCGCCGAGCGAGAGCACGGTCAAGCCTGATGGATCGATGACGGTCCCGACCGTGTCCGCGGAATCATCGCTGGCGTTCATCTCGCGGCCGCCGACCGACATGCGCAGCTTCAGCGTGACCCTGACGTTGACGATGGCGTCCTGCCACTTGCGAACGAGCTCCCGTGCGGCCGTGCGGGCCTCGGTTTGCGCGCCCCCCGACACGGGAACGAGAAGGACCAGGCCAACCGCCGCAGCGAGCGCACGGACACGCATGCTCTGACTCCCTCCGCTCATCGGGTCCATGCCGACTGCATCTCGACGAAGAACGTCCGGATCCCGCGGCGAACGGACAGCACGACGGACGGCGGCCGAGACGCCGCGATCTGCGCCATCTTCTGCTGCACGTCCGTCACGCTGGTCACCTTCTCACCGTTGATCGTCAAGATCAGATCGCCCTCAGCGAGATGGCCGAGCGCCGCCCAGCCGCCCTCGGTCACCGATTCCACGAGCACGCCCTGCCCTTCCGGCCAGCCGCCGCGCTCGCGATCGATCGGCGACACGTCCCTGACGCGGAACTCGAACGTGTCGTCGTCGTACTTCTTCATCTCGCGCGGAAGCCGCGGCGATGGCTGCAGCTTCACCTGAAGCGTCTGTTCACGCTCGCCTCTGAGGACCGTCAGCTGGACCTCGGTGCCGATCTTGTACTGGCGGATCGTGGTCGCCAGCAGCTCGCCGTCGCTCGGCTGCGATGCCTGCAGGCGGTCGTCGTTCACGGCAAGGATGATGTCGCCGACCTGAAGGCCGAGGCCGGCGGAGCCGTTCAGCAACTGCGTGATGCGGAATCCGCTGCGCCCTTTCGCCTTCAACATCTCCGCAAGCTCCGGCGTCAGCACCTGCGTGTTGATCGGCAGCCATGCCTTGGTGGCCTCGCGCCCCGGATCGTCGAGCGCGGACCCATTGAGGCTGACCACGGTGAGCAGACGCTCTCCGGAGCGGTCGAAGCCAATCATCGTCGGCACCGCTTCGGGCGATCCTTTCACGGCCTTCTCGAGTGCGGCGGACAGCGCCTCAACGCCATGGACCGGGGCGCCATCCATTTCCACGATCACATCGTCGTCTTCGAGGGGCGGCTTCGCTTCTGCCGATGCGCCGCCGGGGCGGACGTCCCGCACACGGACGCCGTCGAGGTCCTTGCGCTTCAGCTCTTTTGCTGACCAGAACGACAGATTCGAGGCCGTGAGCCCCAGCAACGGCAATTCCTTGACGGGCGCTTCGACGCTCGCCCGCTCCACAGGCGTCACGTGCAAAATCCTTTCGGAGCCGCCGCGGAGCACGGTCGCGTCGATCCGCTGGCCGAGCGGCAGGCGCATGACGTACTGATTGAAGATCGGCACTTCCTCGGCAAACTGGACGTCGACGTCGCGGGCACCAAGACGCAGCAGGATGTCCCCGGGCTGGAATCCTGCCTGTGCGGCCGGCGACCCCTCGATCGTGCTGCCGACGAGCGCGCCCTTCTTCACGGGCGAGCTCTTGAGCCGCGGCTGAATCTCGAGACCAATCCAGCTCCGGCGCACGTGGCCGTCCTTGATGAGGGCGGCCGAGACTTCCTTTGCGAGATCCGCGGGAATCGCCCCTGCGAGGCCGAGGCTGATCTCGTTGATGCCGACGATCTCTCCCTGGAGGTTCACGAGCGGACCGCCCGAGTTGCCGCCGTAAATAGGCGCATCGTGGCCGATCCATCGGACGATGGATCCGACGTCCTCGCCGTCGAGCGTCATGCGATTGAAGGGCCAGAACAGGCCCGGCATGATCATCTCCACATTGGAGACGATGCCCATCGTGACCGACTGGGAGAGGGCGAGTGGGCTTCCGAGCGCGAGGACGGGATCCCCGACCTTCAGCTTCGACACGTCGCCGAACGACGCGACAGGGAACGTGCGCGGCGATCGCGGGCGCAGCTTGAGGACGGCGAGATCGGAAAGCGGATCAGTGCCGACGAGATCGGCCGGGACCTCTTCGCGCGTCACGAGCGTGCAGGTGATCGCGCGCGTGCGTCCCGCGACGTGATGGTTCGTGAGAACGTATCCATCGGGGGAGATGATCGTGCCGCTTCCCGCGGCTTCGCGCTTCACCTCGCGCCCCGCCACGTGATCGAGCGTGACGACGTGGATGCGAACGAGGCTCGGACCGACGCGGGCTATCGCGGCCTGGACGGCGGCTGTCTGCTCAACGGACGCTTGCGTGAGGACGGAGGCGAGGAGGGCGGCAAGCGGAAGAAAGGTCACCGGCAACTCCTGCCTAACTCCTGCGTGGCGGACGCGCGGGCCTCAGCTCGACGCGGCTTGGCAGGCTTCTCGGATCGTGTTCGACGAGGTTCACGACGGTGCGCGCCACGTCCTCGGGCGCCAGCTTCCAGTCCGCTTCGCCGCCTACGCCGCGATCGCCGAAGCCGGTGGAGACCGATCCGGGCATCACGTAACTGACGCGGATGTTGTCGTGCCGCACTTCCTGCATCAGCGCCTCGCTGAACGCGTTCAACCCCGATTTCGAGGCGCAGTAAGCCGCCGCGCCAGCAAACGCGTTCTTGCCGGCAAGGCTGCTGATGTTGATGATCCAGCCGCCGCCGCGGCGCCGCATCTCGGGAATGGCGGCACGGCTGCAGAAGAACGGCCCGCTCAAATTCGTCTCGATGACCCGGTGCCACTCGTCGACGCTCATGTCCGCGACGTTGACGAAGCGGCCGATGCCCGCGTTGTTGACGAGGACGTCGAGACCTCCGAAGCGTTGCACGGTTTCCGCGACCAGGCGCTCCGCATCAGCGGGCACGCTGACGTCGGCACGTACCGCGAGCGCGTTCGCGTCGCCGCCAAGCTGCTGCTGCGCCCGGCGCAGCTCCGCCTCGCTTCGCGCCGAGAGCACCGCTTTCATGCCCCGATCGACGAACGCCCTCGCGATGGCAAAGCCAATCCCCTTCGACGCACCCGTGACGATGGCGACTTGCGAACTCATGGGCCCTGATCCTATCGCGAGAACGATACAATATTGCGCCTCAGTGTCGACGATAGCGGTGATTGGAGCCGGTCCGGTCGGCGGCGCGCTCGCGCAGAAGCTGGCCAGCCGCGAGGGCGTGCGCCTCGTCACGCTGATCGATCCGCAGGGACACGTTGCCCAGGGCAAGGCGCTCGACATCCTCGAGTCGTCCGGGGTCGACGGCTTCACCACCCGGGTGATCGGCGCAGAGGTCGTGACGGCGGCGGCAGGCGCGGACGCGATCGTTCTGGCGGATCTTGCAGCGGCAGGCGAGATCTCGGGCGAGAGCGGGCTGTCGCTGGTGGCTCAGCTCCTGCGCGTCGAGCAGGCGGCGCCCATCGTCTTCGCCGGCGGCGGCCAGCGCGAGCTGATGTTGCGCATCTCGTCAGAGCTGCACGTCACCGCGAGGCGCCTGATCGGATCCGCGCCGCTCGCGCTCGAATCGAGCGTTCGGGCGGTCGTGGCAGCGCTTCTGGATGCGAGTCCGTCCGATCTTTCCATCGGCATCGCGGGCGTACCGCCGCGCGACGCCGTGATTGGGTGGGACGCCGCAACCGCATTCCACCAGCCGATTGCGGCCGTGCTGGCGCCGCATCACATGGCGGCGGTCTCCGGGCGCATTCCCGCGCTCTGGCCTCCTGCACCGTACACGCTTGCGAGTGCCGGGGCGCGCGTTGCTGAAGCTGCGGCGCTCGGCTCGAGACGGCGATACACGTGCTTCGCGGTCGTCGGCCGAGCCGTTGCAGCCGTGCCGGTAATGATTTCGCGCGGGGGTATGGAGAGCGTTCTCGAACCGGCGCTCAGCCGGCATGAACGCACGGTGTTCGAGAATGGGTTGAGATGAAGAAGGCGGGTCTGAGAGACCCGCCCTACAGTAGGCCGGGTCTCTTAGAGCCGGCGCGCATCAATAGGCCGGGTCTCTTAGACCCGGCTCCCTATCAGTTCACGATCTCTCGCTCGTGGAGCTCGAGACCGCCGGCGAAGTCCGCGAGGTGCTGACGCAGGATCAAGCGTCCGCGGTGCAGGCGCGACTTGAGCGTCTGCGGCTTGACGCGAAGCACCGCGCTGGCCTCTTCCGTCGAGAGTCCCTGGATGTCGCGCAGCAGGACCGGCACCCGATAGACCGGGGGCAGGTGCGTCAGCGCGTCGACCAGCCTCTGGCGCATCTCGGCCCGCATCACCTGATCGTCGGCGAGCGACGTCCAGTCCGCCGGCTCGGGTGTAACGTGCTCGGTGGACTCGCTCTCGATCTCCGCGGGCTGCACCTCGGCGGGCCGGCTGAAGCGTGCAGTCCGCAGCCGCGACATCGCGGTGTTGAACGTGATCCGATAGATCCACGACGAGAGTGCCGCGTCGCCCCTGAAGGCTTCGATTTTCCGGTAGACCTTCACGAGGACGTCCTGCGCGACCTCTTCGGCATCTTCCCAGTTCTTCAGATATCGGAAAGCGAGCTGCTGGATCCGCGGGCCGTAGGTCGCCGCCAGGTCTGAAACGGCTGAGGCATCCCTGGCGCGCATGCGGCCGATCAGATCGCGTTCGCCGGTGTGCTGACGCATTCTGTGGCCTCCGTGTAAGTGGAGAACACCGACCGGGGTGGTCTTATTCCCTGAAACCGGCGCGTCAGCCGTAAGTGACTGGCGCAAATAAACTTGGCGCGCTACGGACCGAAAACCCGCCCGAAAGCCGCGGTGACGGCGTCCTCAACCGTATCCATTGGCACCGAGCGGCCGAGCAGCCGCTCCATGGACGTGACGCTCTTGTCGGAGATGCCGCAGGGGACGATGAGGTCGAAGTCCGAGAGCTGCGTGTTCACGTTGAGGGCGAAGCCGTGGCTCGTGACCCACCGCGAGATCCGGACCCCAATCGCGGCGAGCTTCGCGTCGCCGACCCAGATCCCGGTGAGCCCGGAAATCCGCGCCGCCGAAATGCCGAACGCGGCGACCGCGCGGATCAGCACCTCCTCGAGATCGCGAACGTAGCGATGCACGTCGCAGCGATCCGGCCTGAGGTCGATGATTGGATACCCGACGAGTTGACCGGGCCCATGATAGGTGACGTCTCCGCCGCGTCCGGTTTCGAAGACGCCGACGCCGCGCGCCGAGAGCGCTTCCGGGGTCGCGATCACGTGCGACCGATCGCTGCGCGCCCTCACGCCAAGCGTGATGACGGCGGGGTGCTCGAGGAGCAGCAGTTGATCGCCGATACGGCCGGCTTTCCGATCCTCCACGAGGCGCTGCTGGAGCGCCAGCGCCTCCTCGTATTCGACGACCCCGAGCCTCTTTACATCCATGCCTCGTCGAACTGCTCCAGCCGCTCCTTGATGAAGGAGAGGAAGCGTCCCGCATCAGCGCCGTCGATCAGCCGGTGGTCGTAGCCGAGCGACAGGTGGCACGTCGGCCTGATCGCAATCGCATCGTCCACCACGACCGTACGCTTCTCGATGCCGCCCACGCCCAGAATCGCCACCTGCGGCTGGTTGATCAGCGGCAGCCCGTAGACCGCGCCGAAGATGCCCGGGTTCGTGATGGTGAAGGTACCCCCCTGCACTTCGTCGGGCGAGAGCCTCTTCGATCGCGCCCGCGACGCGAGGTCCTCGATCGCGCGGCACAGTCCGAGCAGGTTCTTCTCGTCGGCGTTCCTGATGACCGGCACGATGAGCCCCTGTTCGAGCGCCACGGCAATCCCGAGATTGATGTCTTTCTTGTAGACGATGTTGTCGCCGTCGATGGAGGCGTTGGCGATCGGAAACGCACGCAGCGCGTCGACGACGACCTTTGCGATGAGCGCGGTGAAGGAGAGCTTTCCTCCCGCGCGCTCGTACTCGGCCTTCTTGCGTTCGCGCAGCTGCGAGAGCCGGCCGAAATTCACCTCGTAGACGGAGTAGACGTGCGGAGACGTGTGCGCGCTCAGCACCATGTGCTCGGCGATCTTCCGGCGCATGATCGTCATCGGGACGATTTCCACGCGATCGCCGGGTCGATACGCCGGTCCGGGCGCGGGCCTGCCCTGAGCGGAGTCGAAGGGCTTGTCTTCCCTGCCGGACTCGAGAAAGCCGAGGATGTCGTTCTTCGTCACGCGGCCGCTGATCCCGGTGCCGTTGATCTGGCGGATGTCGACGTTGTGCTCGCGCGCGATCCGCCGTACGAGCGGCGAGGATTTCTGACGACGGAGCTCCTCTTTCGTCAGCGCACCCCCCGAGGGCGCTGCGGCTGGCGCGCTGGACGGCGCAGGCGTGCGAGGTTGAAGTCCCGCGCGTCCTTCAGCCGTCGCAGTGACGGCTGGCGCGCTCTCCGGTTGCCCGGCCGCGGCTTCGGGCATGGCAGACGGCGTGGCGGTGGCCGATTCCGTCGCGGCGGCGGGCGGCGCCGCCGGCCTGGCCCCTGCTTCGCCGATCACCGCGACCACGGAGTTGACCGGAACGGTCTCGCCCTCCTTGACCTTGATCTCGGTCAGGACGCCGGCGCCGGGCGACGGGATCTCTGCGTCGACTTTGTCGGTGGAGATCTCGAACAGCGGCTCGTCGCGATCCACGGCGTCGCCGACCTTCTTGATCCAGCGGACCACGGTTCCCTCGGCGATCGATTCCCCCATCTGGGGCATCACGACGTTGGTGGACATCTTTACTCCGCGGTTCAAAAGGCGGCCGGACCCCGTCGCCTCCATGGCGCGCGTCCGTAGTCAGTACTCTACCAGCGACTTGACTCCAGCGACTACCTTGTCGACGTCCGGCAGAAAGGCCGCCTCGAGTGGCGGAGCATACGGGGGTGGCGCGTCGACGGACGCGATGCGGAGGATCGGCGCGTCCAGATATTCGAACGCTTCTTCCGCGATGATCGCGGCCAATTCTCCCCCGATTCCGCCGGTGCGGCGCGCTTCGTACAGGAGCAGCGCGCGGCTCGTGCGCGCGACGGATTCGAGAATCGCTTCGCGGTCGAGCGGCGCCAGCGTCCGCAGATCGAGGACCTCCACGTCGATGCCGTCCTTCTCCAGGCGCGTCGCCGCGTCGAGCGCCGTGTGAACCATTGCACCGAACGTGATGATCGATGCGTCGGACCCTTTCCTTCGCGTCATGGCTTTCCCGATCGGCACGACGTAATCGCCCGCGGGCACTTCGTCCTTGATCCGCCGGTAGAGGAACTTGTGCTCGAAATACAGCACCGGGTCGTCGTCACGAATCGCGGCCTTGAGGAGCCCTTTCGCATCGTACGCGGTCGACGGCTCGACCATCTTCAACCCCGGCGTGTTCAGGAAGAACGCCTCCGGATTGAGCGAATGAAACGGGCCGCCGCCGACGCCGCCGCCGCAGGGTCCCCGGACCACTATCGGCACGCCCGCACCGTTGCGGTAGCGGCTCGTCGCGGCGAAGTTGGTCAGCATGTCGAAACAGCAGGCGATGAAGTCGATGAACTGAATCTCGCACACCGGCCGCATGCCCATGTAGGATGCGCCTAACGCCGCGCCGACGATCGCGATTTCCGAGATGGGGGCGTCGATGACGCGCGCCTCGCCGAACCGCTGGTGCAGGCCTTCGGTGGCCTTGAACGCGCCGCCATACACGCCGACGTCCTCGCCCATGACGAAAACGCGCTCGTCCGCGTCCATCTCTTCGAAGAGCGCCTGGCGAATGGCTTCGAGATAGCTGATGACTGGCATGGTTCTTCTTCCGCCTGAAGGCGGAAGCTACGGGTCTCAAGCTTCGTGGCTTCCGCCTTCAGGCGGAAGCGAACGGCGACCGCACGAACTCAATCTTCGGCATCGCGTACTCATCGCCCGCGTACACGCCGCGGCCGACCGATGTGGGATCCGGCATCGGCTCGGCCGCCGCGAGATCCGCTTCGGACGCCGCATACTCGTGCGCCATCCTGTCGATGTGCTCGATCTGCTTCGGCGTTGCCGCGCTCCGGTCGGTGAGCACGCGCGCAAACCGCGGCAGGGGGTCCTTTGCGGTCCACTCCTCCAGCATCTCCTTCGGCACGTAGCGCGCATCGTCGTGCTGCGCGTGGCCGAGCATGCGCATCGTATCGATGCCGATGAGCGCAGGGCCTTCACCACGGCGCGCGCGGTCCACGAACCGCTTCGCCACGTCGTACACGGCCAGCATGTCATTACCGTCGACCATCTGGTGAGGCATGCCGTACGCGGCGGCCCGCTCGTCGATGTGGCGAATCGCCATCTGCTTCGAAATCGGCGTCGAGTACGCGTACTTGTTGTCCTCCGCCACGACGACGAGCGGAATCTTCTGCACGGCCGCGAAGTTCATCCCTTCGTGGAACGCTCCGGTGCTCGTCGCGCCGTCGCCAATCCACGCCATCGCGACGCGCGGCTCCGAGCGGGGCTTACGCATGCGTGACCCCATCGCGATCCCTGCAGCCACGGGAATCGAGTCGCCCAGCATGCTGATCGGCCCGACGACGACGGGTTCATCCGCATCTTCGTCCGGAAGGTGGACGATGTGGATGTTGAGATCGCGGCCGCGCGAGTTGCTGGTGCCCTTCGCCATGTACTGGCGGAAGATCTCCAGCGGGCGCACGCCGATCGCCATCAACGCGCCCATGTTGCGAATCAGCGGAAGGATTGCGTCCCGCCGATTGAGCGCGTAGGCGGTCGCCACCGACTCCCCTTCCTGACCAAGACTTCGATAGAGCCCGCCGACGACCTTGCTCTGGCGAAACAGAATGACGAGCCGTTCCTCCACTCCGCGGGCGAGCCGCGCGAAGTAGTACATCTCGAGGAGCTGAGTGCTGGTCAGGGAATCCGATGGAGCGGAAGACATGTCAACCTGCTGATCACGGCCGACGGCCAATCACGAAGATCACGACGCGCACGAAGTCCTCTAAAAACAACATGTTGGCTATTCGTAATCTTTGACCTTGGTGATCTTCGTGATCAAGCGTCGACCGTGATGCTCGTCGCCTGGCGGGTCCTTCACGCATGAATTGCGGCGCCGTGCGCCGCGTGCGCCGCTTCGCCCACCGCCTCTGACATCGTCGGATGCGCGTGAATCGTGCGAATCAGCTCTTCGACCGTGCACTCGAGCCGCAGCGCGAGCGTGGCCTCGGCGACGAGCTCCGTCGAGCGCAGCCCAATCATGTGGACGCCCAGGATCTCGTCGTGTTTCTTCTCCGCGACGATTTTGACGAACCCCTCGGTCTCGCCTGCAATGCGCGCGCGTCCGAGGATGCCGAACTTGAACGTGCCGATGCGGACGTCGTAGCCGCGCTCTTTCGCTTCCGCCTCGGTCAGCCCGACGCTGCCGATTTCAGGATCGCAATACGTGCACGACGGAACGTGGTCGTAGTTGATCGGACGGAACTCGCGGCCCGCAATCTGCTCGGCAAGCGCGATGCCTTCGGCGGAGGAGAGGTGCGCGAGCTGCGGATGGCCCGGCTTTTCGAAGGTGATCACGTCGCCAATCGCGGAGATCCCTTCCACGCCGGTGGCATATTGCGCGTCGACGCGAATGTAGCCGCGTTCCAGATGGAGACCGGCCTCTTCCGCGCCGAGCCCGCTCGTCACCGGCCCGCGGCCGGTGGCGACGAGCAGGTATTCCGCAGAGAGCTTCATCTTGCCGCCGTCCGCTGTCTGCGCTTCGATGTCGATCCCCGCCGTACCGCTCTTCGCGCTCGTCACCTTCGTGCCCGTCAGCACCTTGATGCCCTGCTTGCGAAACGAGCGCTCGAGCTCCGCGGAAACCGCTTCGTCCTCGAGCGGAACGATGCGCGGCAGCAGTTCCACGATCGTGACCTCGCTGCCGAAGCGCCGGAACACCGATCCGAACTCGACGCCAACGGCGCCGCTCCCGAGAATCACGATCGACTTCGGAATCTGCCTGAGGCCGATCGCCTCGTCGCTCGTGATGATCCGCTTGCGATCGATCTCGATACCCGGAACGGTCCGCGGCTGCGACCCCGTCGCGACGATGATCCGCTTGCGGGCCGTAAGGGTCTGCTTGTCGCCTTCGGTGATCTCGACCTTGCCCTTGCCCGCGAGCCGCGCGGACCCCTTAATCCAGTCGATCTTGTTCTTGCGGAACAGCAGCTCGACGCCCCCGGTGAGCCCCTTCACGATCTTGTCTTTGCGGGCCTGCACCTGGTTCATGTCCACGCCAATCGAGGCCTGTCCGATCGTCAGGCCCCACTCCTTCCACTCCTGCGCGATCTTGAGCGAATGGGCGTGCTCGAGGAGTGCTTTCGTCGGGATGCACCCGAGGTTGAGGCACGTTCCGCCGAGGGTGGACGCGCGTTCGACGACGGCCGTCTTCAGGCCGAGCTGAGCGGCACGAATGGCGGCGACGTAGCCGCCCGTGCCGGAACCAATCACGACAACGTCATATTCGTTCGCCATAGGCATCCATCACCGGCCGCCCTCCCCGCGCGCTTACCGCGGTCCGCTCTTCTTGATCGAGGAGAGCGGCACGAACGCCACCGTGGCGTTCTGCGCCGGGGCGGGCTCCTGCTCGGTCGGCTCTGCCGGATCGATCCGGGCCACTTGAGACCTGAGACGCGTGTAGTCGTAGCGCAATTCCCAGTACGACTGGGTCAGCGCGTCGAGCTTGCGCGCGAGGCGACCCGCCCGCGCCCAGGCGGCCCAGGCGACGAGCAGGGCGACAACGGCCAGTATCCACGGAAGCACAACCTCGTACCGTATCACAGGCGTTTTTCGCGGCGCCCGTAGCGCCCAACTTTAGTTGCGCGAAAGCGGTTGCGCGTAAGTAGTTGCGCCGGGCGGTAGAATGGCTCGCACCCGTCCATGAACCGATCGACCAAGACGATCTTGATCTGCGACGACGACGAGGGGATGCGGGACACGCTCACGGCGATCCTCAGGCGCGACTACCGCGTCCTGACGGTGTCGAGCGGCGAGGCGGCCCTGACGCTCGTCAAGGACGAGGACGTCGATCTCATCCTGCTCGACGTCCGACTGCCCGGCATCAACGGCTTCGACGTGCTGAAGATCGTCAAGGAGAACTACAGCCTGATCGAATGCATCATGATCTCGGCGATCAATGAGGTCGAAACCGCCGTGCAGGCGATGAAGCACGGCGCCTATCACTACATCACCAAGGATTTCGACTACGACGAGCTGCGCTCTCTCGTGCGGAACGCGTGCGAGCGCCAGGATCTGAACCGGCAGGTCATCACCCTCAGCGCGCAGGTCGCCGAGCAGAGCGAACGCGAGTTCCTGATCGGCCCGAGCCGGCAGATCCGCGAAATCGTCGATCTGGTCCAGCGCGTCGCGAAGCTGTCGGCGACCGTCCTGATCCTCGGCGAGAGCGGGACGGGCAAGGAACTGCTCGCGCGACTGCTCCACCGCGAGTCGGGCCGGGGCGACGCCCCATTCATCGCGGTGAACATGTCCGCGATTCCGCACGAGCTCGTCGAGAGCACGCTCTTCGGCCACGAGCGCGGCTCGTTCACCGGTGCGCACAAGCAGCAGCTCGGAAAGTTCGAGCTCGCCACGGGCGGCACGCTCTTCCTCGACGAGATCGGCGATCTGCGCTTCGACCTGCAGTCCAAGCTGCTGCGGGCGATTCAGGAGGGGGAGATCGAGCGCGTCGGCGGGACCAAGCCAATCCGGACGGATTTCCGCCTGATCGTCGCCACGAACGTGGACCTGGAAAAGGCGGTGAAGGAGGGACGGTTCCGCGAGGACCTCTATTACCGGATCAACGTGATCCCGATTCGGATGCCGCCGCTGCGGGACCGGATCGAAGATCTCCCGGAGCTGGCACGGCTGTTCCTGAATCGCTACAAGGCGAAGTTCAGGAAGCCGCTGAAAGGAATCGCGGATTCGGCCATCCGGATTCTGGCCTCCTACTGGTGGCCGGGGAACATCCGGGAGCTCGAGAACCTCATCGAGCGGCTCGTCGCCGTCAGCGACAAGGAATGGGTGACGGACGAGGACCTGCCGCTGGAGTACCACTTCGCGCGGCTCGACGCCTCGTCGACGTCGAACGAAACCCGGTTTCAGGAAGCCTGCGACACGTTCGAGCGCAACTTCATCCTGCGAGCGCTCGAGAAGTCCGACTGGAACGTGACGGCCACCGCGCGCTATCTGGGGATTCCGCTCAGCACGCTGAAGCACAAGATGGCGCGGCTGGATCTGCGGGATCTCGCGCGCAAGCTCCGGGGCGCGTAACCGGCCAATCCGTTGGCCGGCGCGGCCAACCCGTTGGCCGCTCGCGCAGAAGATCAGCGCCGCGTGCGCGGGAACAGCGCACCCATCGCGATCATGTAGAGTCCGATCGATCCCGCTGGATTTCCTGAAGAGTGACGGGCGCGTGCCCTTTCAATAGGACTCTTTCGACAGGCGTTCCTTACCGGAACATCCGTTGCAATTTTGAGGCACACCGGGGTGAGCGCATCCCGGTGCACTACCCGATTTTCCCGAACAGGCCGGAGCGACCCGATGCAACCGTCGATGTTCAACGTCCGTGTGCCCCTGCCAGAGCGCAACGAGGTGTTCCTCATGAACACCTTTACGGACGCCCAGATCGTCGTCTCTCCCGACGTCGTCGCCCTCCTGGACCGGTTCGGCGGCGACGACGCGCCGGCGTTTCTCAGCGCCGAAGAGCGCTCGACGGTCGACGAGCTCGCCGAGCACGGGTTTCTCGTCACCGACAGAGATCACGAACGGCACGAGCTCGAAACCTACTTCCGCAACATCCGCGAGAGCACGGACCAGCTCCGCGTCACGGTGCTCACGACCCTGCAGTGCAACTTCGCGTGCGACTACTGCATCCAGGGTGACCACGGCGACTACAACAAGCATGCGGCGAAGATGTCGATGGAAACGGCCGCCCGCGTCGCGGAGTGGACCGAGAGCCGTCTGGACGCGCTCCGCCCGCAGACGTTCGCCTTGACGCTGTTCGGCGGCGAGCCCCTGCTGAACCTGCCGGTCGCCTACTACCTCGCGGAACGGCTCCGGGCGTCGTGCGACGCACGCGGCGTGCGGATGCTGATCAACCTGATCACGAACGGGCTGCTCCTGACGCGCGAGGTGGTGACGCGCCTGAACGCGTGCGGGTTGAACGGCGTGAAGATCACGCTCGACGGCGACCGCGACACGCACAACCGGATGCGCCCGCTGCGCGGCGGCCAGGGCACGTTCGACCGCATCATCCAGAACGTCCGCGACGTCGCGCACCTCACGCGAATCTCGATTGGCGGCAACTTCGACATGGAGACCGCCGACAGCTATCCGGCCCTTCTCGATTTCCTTCGCGATCAGGAGTTCGCCGACAAGCTGGCGCGCGTCTCGTTCAAGCCGGTGATTCGCGAGGCGCAGCCCGCCGCGAAGGGCCTCATCCCGCTCACCGCCGTGAGCGCGGAGGGCAAACCCCTCAACGGCGCATGCATGACCTCGGCGGGCACCGGCGTGAACCGCGTCTGCGACACGTGCAACTTCGTCGACGAAAAGATGGCGTTCCTCCGCGAGGAGACCAAGAAGCGCGGCTTCTCCACCGTCGACGGCGTGCACATGGGGCCGTGCGAGATCCACAAGGAGAACGCACACACCGTCGGCCCCGACGGCTCGCTGTTCGCGTGCCCCGGGTTCGCGGGCGAGGCGCTGCAGTCGATCGGCCACATCGATGGGCGGCAGGACGATTACCGGAGCCAGGCGCTGCGGCAGTTCGAGCGTCTCGCGGCCTGGAAGCAGTGCCAGGACTGCGCGTTCATCCCGGTCTGCGCGGGCGGCTGCACGGTCGCCGCGCACAACGAGCTGGGCGACATGCACGCGCCGAACTGCCACAAGACCAGCTTCGAGGCGGGCCTCGTCGCGCTCGCGCAGGACGCGGTGCGCGAACTGGTGCTGGCGTAACCGCGTCGGGGTGCGGCGCGCGGAATTGGGGATTGGGGATTAGGGATTGTTGGAGGAACGAATGAACGGGAAGAAGAAGACGGAAGACACGCGGAAGACCACGAGCAGCCCCGTGCGGCCGTGGCTGGTGGACGTCGTCATCGAGGATTTGCGGTAGGCACCTCGTCGAACGCGTTGCGAGGCCGGTTGAACAACTGACCCCTGAGGGGGTGACGAAGGAGAGGGACCAATGAAGATCACGGTTGTCAAGAAGAGCAGCACCAAGAAGGTCATGCACGTTTGCCCGTGGATGGTGGAAACCCCTCCCGAGCCGTCGAAGTAGCAGCCCCGTTTTGACGAGCGGCTGCTGCACAGAGGCTGCAGCCGCTTGCAAAACTGTGCTATTGCGTGAGGAGCGCTTCGCCGATAACCTGCAGTAGCGTCAATGTCACTGCAGGTAAGGGGTTGGGCATCCTTTGCCCTGCTAGTCGGGAGTCTGCTCGTTTGGACCGCGTGCGGCCGCGGCTCTCGTCCGTCCTCTGTTACCCATCCCGTCAGGCTAACGGTTGGGGTCGCGCTTCCATCGGGTGGTTCAGGAAGTGGGATTCCGGCTCTGACAGGCTCGCTGTTCACTAGCGAGCCACTCGTCAGTCCAGGCATAGACGGCAGGCCGACGCCACGTATTGCCAGCGGCTGGAGCTGGATGGACGGCGGACGGACACTGCGTGTCACGCTGCGACCGGACGTGTTTCTTCATGATGGAAGACGACTGAACGCGGAGATCGTTGCAAACCTCCTGAAGCCCAGGCCAAAGGGCTTCGGTCTCAGCTACAGAAGTCTCGCCTCAATCGTCGCGACTGGCGATAGCCAGATCGATTTCAATCTGACGAAACCCGAAGCATTCCTCCTCGCGGACCTCACGGATGCATCGGTGGAAATAGCACCGCCTGGCGCAGGCCCGACCATTGGCACAGGTCCGTTCACGCTCGTAAACCAGAAGCCCTATCCGATTCTGCGGGCGTTCGACAAGTACTATCAGGGCCGTCCTGCGATCGACGAGATCGCCATCAAGCCGTATCAGAGCCAGCGTCAGGCGTGGGCCGCGATGATGCGCGGTGAAATTGACGCGCTCCACGAGGTCAGCCGCGAAGCCGCGGACTTCGTCGAGGCAGAAACCACCGTCCGGGCCTTCTCCTTCACGCGCGAATTCTACGTGCCGCTTGTCTTCAACGTGCGGCATCCGGTCCTTCGACAGCGCGAGGTGAGAATCGCGCTGAACGAAGCGGTGAACAAACAAGCCGTCGTCAAGGATGCGATGCGCGGACGCGGCGAGGTCGCGGACAGCCCGATCTGGCCGCGCCACTGGGCACACAGCTCCGCTCAGCCGACGTTCGCACACAATCCGGCCGCGGCCCGGGTGCGGCTGGACGCTGCGGGATTTCCCTTGCGGACGCCGCCGAGCGGGTCTGCCGAGATGCCCAACCGCTTCTCGTTCACCTGCCTGATGTACGGCGACGATCCGCGCTTCGAGCGCATCGGCCTGGTCGTGCAGAAGCAGTTGTTCGACATCGGCGTCGACATGCGGCTGCAGCCGGTGTCGATGCGCGAACTCGGCGAACGCGTGTCGCGCGGGGACTTCGACGCGTTCCTGTTCGAGATGAACAGCGCGCGCTCGCTGAACTGGGTGTACCTGTTCTGGCACTCGCCGCCTGACGGCCCGTTTCTGAACACGGGCTACTCCTCCGCCGACGCAGCGCTCGATAGGCTGCGGTATGCGCAGTCCGATGAGGAGACCCGCGTCGGCACGGCGGAACTGCAGCGCGTCTTCTTCGAGGATCCGCCCGCGGTCTTTCTGGCGTGGGAGCAGGCCACCCGCGCCGTCTCCACGAAGTTCGTCGTTCCCGACGACCCCGGACGCGACGTGATCGGGCTGGTTCGGCTCTGGCGTCCGGCCAGCGATTTGAGGGCGAGCCGGTGAGACGGATCACCACCCGCTTCGCGCTGCTCATCGCAACGGCTGCCGTCGCACCGCTCGTGATCTATGGGGCCGTGTCCGTGAATTCCCTCCGGGACGGGACGCGCAACTCCGTGCGCGAAGGAAATCTCGGAGTCGCGCGCCAGGTTGCAGAGCAGATTCATCTCTATCTCGACAACAACACGCGTGTGCTCCGGTCTGCTGGCGTCGAGCTCACAGCGACTCGCCTGCAGCCGTGGCAGCAGACGCGGATCCTCCGCGATCACATCCTGGATTTTCCCGAGTTTCGAGAGCTCTCGCTCTTCGACGCGGGCGGGGAACTGATCGCAACCAGCCGTCTGTCCCAGACGACGCTCTCGATGCCAGCGGGCGGCACCGGTCTCTCGAACGGCGTGTACGTGGCTCCCTTCAAAGTCGACGACGACCTCCTTCCCGCGACGACGATCGCCATCCAGCTTCACTCCGGCTGGATCGTTGGCGAACTGTCGCTGGAAGAACTCTGGAGAATGGTCGACCGCATCCGTGTCGGCGAGGAAGGCTACGCGCTCGTCGTAGGCGAGGACGACCGCTTGATAGCCCACGGAAATCCGGACGAGAAGCGGCGCATCGCGATCAGCGATCAGCGGTCCGTCAGCCCCGGAATTCAGTTTGCCGAGCAGGCCCGGCACGATGCGAACGCAAAATTCACCGAATACTCCGACGAGAACGGCCGCCGGATGCTTGCGGTGGCCGCACCTGTGGCAAACGTGGGCTGGACAGTGGTCGTCGAACAGCCCACGAACGAGGCGTACGGGACGATGCACCGCCTCGAGCGGCAGCTCCTGGCGGCCATTGGCATCGCGCTCCTCGGCACCGTCGTCCTCGGCTATCTCTGGGGCCGATCGTTCATCCGCCGCATCTTCGCGCTGACGCGCGTGACGCGGTCGATCGCCGAAGGCAAGCTCGACTCGCGCGTCGCCATCAAGGGGCAGGACGAGATCCGCGAGCTGGGGGACGCCTTCAACTCGATGGCGGACCGCCTCGTCGAACTGCAGGAGGACATCCGCAAGCAGGAGCGGCAGGCGATGTTCGGCCGCATCGCCGCGGGCCTCGTGCACGACCTCTCGCATCCGATTCAGAACATCGGCAATTCCTGCAAGCTGATTCTGAAGATGTGGGACGACGCGGAGTACCGCGAGACGTTCAGGCGCATGGTGGAGCGCGAGATGATCATTGTCAAGCGCGTGCTCGACGACCTGCGCAACATCGCGCGGCCGATCCCGCTCGAGCGTTTCCCCGTCGACTTGAACCGCGCGGTGGCCGAAGTGGTCGAGTCGATGCAGCAGCACGCCGAGACCGCCGGCCTCACGCTGAAGGCGGAGCTCTCGCCCGAGAGCATCTTCATCGAGGGGGACGTGTTCGCGCTGGGGCGCGTCTACCGCAACCTGATTCTGAACGCGATCCAGGCCACCGCGCCGGGCGGCCTGGTCGTCGCGGCGACCGAGGCGCGTCCCGGCCGCGCGCAGGTACGCATCTACGACACGGGCTGCGGCATCCCGGCCGACCGCCTGCACGCCATTTTCGAGGACTTCGTGACCACCAAGCGCCGCGGCCTGGGCCTCGGGCTCGCCATCTCCAAGAAGATCGTCGAGCAGCTTGGCGGCACGATCAGCGTGGCGAGCGAAGTCGGCAAGGGCACGACCTTCGTGCTGGAATTCCCGCGCACCGACGCCCGCCCGATGGCGCTGGTGGCAGGCTGAAACCCGGTTTGTTCGAAATCCGGGCGGCCGACGTTAATGGAACAAAGGGTGAGGAGTGAGCCCGGGGAGGACGGACATGCTTCGAAAACTCATTGAGACGCGAAATCTCGAGATCGACGGCCGCACGTATCAGACCCACTATTTCGAGATGCGGACGGCGCGCGGGGCGCGCCGCTACAGCTGCGAGGTCCTGCTGACGGCCGGGGATCGCATCATCCTGGACGACGACACGCTGACGAGCCTGGAAGCCAAGGTCGCCCGGCTGGCGCCGGCGACCGTGTACAGCCGCGCGCTGGCCTCCCGCCGCTGGATTGCCGCATAACCCCGAAGTCCAACTCCCAACTTCCACGTCTCCGATTCCCGTCCGGCCGCTGGAGATTGGAACTTGGGAGTTGGACGTTGGGAGTTGCGAAATTATTTCCGCGGAAGCACCGCGTCCTTCAGCTGCTTGGCGATGCGCGCCTTGACCACCGTCTTCGCGGGGATCTTGATCGCTTCGCCGGTCGCCGGGTTGCGGCCCATGCGCGCTTTCCGCTTCTGAACCACCAGCTTCACCATTCCCGGCAGCACGAACTCACCGGAGCGCTTCAGCTCCTTCTCGGCGAGCACGTTGAGCTCGTCGAAGAATTCGCGCGCCTGCGTCCGCTTCACCTCGAACCGATCGGCGAAGTGAGAGAAGAGTTCGGATTTGCCCATCCTGCGGGCCTCTGCCATCGGCTATTCCCCTTGCTTGGGCGCGCGTCCTCGAAGTCCGCATCACGGCCGCGCGCGCGGGCGGCGGCAGCGGAACACGTGCCCGCCCCGGTTGAAGCTGTGGCGGACATCTGCCGTGAATCAGCCCCGTATCCTAGCGCGCCGTCTTTTGCGGTGTCAATTGCGGGCGCGCCGAAAACCGCCGATTTCCGGCCTGAATGCTACAATTTTTCGATGCCGCCGCTCGAGACCTTCCCCAACCCGCAGCCCGGGCGCGACTACGAGATCGCGATCCGCTGCCCCGAGTTCACCTCCGTCTGCCCGAAGACGGGGCTGCCGGACTTCGGCGAGATCCGCATCAGCTACACGCCGGACGAACGCTGCATCGAGTTGAAATCGTTGAAGTACTATCTCATCGATTTCCGCAACAAAGGGATCTTCTACGAGGCGGTTACGAACCAGATCCTCGACGACCTGGTCGCCGCGTGCCAGCCGCGCAGGATGACGGTGGTCGGCGATTTCTCCGTCCGGGGCGGCATCTCGACGACTGTCACCGCGGTGTACGAGAAGAACCCGAAGAGGTAGACCGCTGGCGCACGAGATCCCGATCGAGGGAACGCTCGATCTCCATGCGTTCGCCCCGCGCGACATTCCCTCGGTGGTCGAAGAGTACGTGACGGCCGCCCGCGCTGCGGGGCTCGAAGAGGTCCGGCTGATTCACGGCCGGGGCAGGGGAATTCAGCGCGGGATCGTGCAGGCCGCGCTCGAGCGGCATCCGCTGGTCATCGAATTCTACGACGCGCCCGAGTCGCATCTGGGCGCCACGGTGGCGATCCTGCGCAGTCGCGACCCTGCTGCCGGCTGAAGCCCTCAGAACACGCCGGGCAGGACGCGCCAGCGCACCCGCTGCATGTAGTCGCGGTACCCGGCATCGTGGCCGAGCGCGCGCTCCTCGTACAGGGCCCTGAACATCATCGCGATGTCGGCGACGACGAGCAGCGAGATATTCCACGCCGACGCGTTCGCGAGCAGGAAGCCGACGTGGGTCGTCATGTACCCGAGGTAGATGGGATGCCGGACGAAGCGGTAGACGCCCGAGCAGACCACGCCGCGGTTCGCCGGCGTCAATCCGAAGCTCCGTCCGAGCGACAGCTTGCCGAGCACGACGACCACGAGCCCCAGACCCGTAATCATCGCCGTGAGCATTTCCGGTGCGAGCGCCATGAACGACGCCGGACGCACGAGCGGAGGCCCGAACATCGACAACGCCGTCAGGAGCCGCGCGGTGGGCGTGCGATCCACGAGGGCGGCCGGGCGCCTGAACATCGTGAGCACGACTACGAGCGCTTCGCTCACCAGCAGCAGCACGCCCGTGACGTGGCCCGTCGCGCGCGCGTCCGCCGCGAGGCGAACGGCCATCAGCGAGAACAGGACGACGATGATCGTTTTCGACACCAGCTCGCCGAGATCGCGCGTGCGCGCGTCCGGATCGGAAACCGGAATCGCGACCGGCCGCCGCGCAAGGCTGCGCGCGATGCCGGGCGGCGCGTCGAGGGCCAGGCGCTTCATGCCTCGTTCCCCTGCGACGCCACCTCCTCGAGGAAGTAGCTCGCGCACGCCGCATCGAGCAGCTCGCGCGTGATGAGCGGCTCGCGCTGCTGATAGCGGCACATGTCGACGACCTGCTCGATCAAATCGCGCGGATGGCAGGCGCGCATCTGGATCTTCCGGGGCTGGTAATACTTCCGCTGCAGGTAGTCGATCATCACGGGGTCGAACGCCAGCGACCGCTTGCGGCAGTTCATCTCGAAGATCTGCGCGTACTCTTCGCGCGTGGGATTCTTCGCGCGGATCTTGTACGGAATACGGCGCAGGAACGCCTCGTCCGCGAGCGAATCCGGCTTGAGGTTCGTCGCGAAGATGATGAACACGTTGAACGGGATCTCGAACTTGCGCCCCGTGTGGAGCGTCAGGAAATCGACGCGGCTCTCGAGCGGCACGATCCAGCGGTTCAGGAGATCGCGCGGGGGAATCCGCTGCCGCCCGAAGTCGTCGACGACGAATACGCCGCCGTTCGCCTTCAGCTGGATCGGCGCTTCGTAGAACTTGGAGATAGGGTTGAACGACAGGTCGAGCATCTCGAGCGTCAGCTCGCCTCCAACCACGACGACCGGCCGGCGGATCTGCTCCCACCGGCGATCGTGCTCGGTCTGCGCGATCACGCTCTGCGCAGATCCGACAGGGGTGGTCAGTGTGTGGTTGACCGGATCCAGCATCGTGATGACCTGCCCGTCGACGTCGACGGCGTGCGGCACGTGCATGTCGCTGCCCAGCGCGCGGCCGATCCCTTCGGCGACGACCGTTTTACCGTTGCCCGGCGCGCCGTAGAGGAACAGCGCCTTCCCGGAGTTCACGGCCGGTCCGAGGAGGTCGTACATGCCCTGGCTCACGATCAGGTTCGTGAACCCCGTCGACAGACGGTTCCGATCCACCCACGGCTTCGCCGCCATGGCGGCGCGCACGTACGCGTTGTACTGCGAAAGCGGAACCGGGGCAGGGCCGACGTAGCGATTCAGATCGAGGAACTGCATCGCGCGTTCGCGGCCGAGATCCGTCAGCGCATAGCGATACCCCGCCGAGCCCGCGCCACTCGCGCCGCGCACCTCGATCAGCTTCTCGACCCGTGCGTGCTGGATGAGCGCATCGAGGACGGAATACGGCAGCCGGAGCGCCTCGGACAGCTGGGTCCCGCTCGCCTCGCCCGTGACGAGCGTCTTCAGCATCAGCTGCGCGAGGACGTCCGGGTGCAGCCCCGTTTCCGCAATGGTTACCGGCGGCGCGGGGGGCATGGGCGCCTCGAGCACGCGCGGCTCGAACGTAGCAACGGTGGCGGTCATCCTGCCAGCTCCTGCGGTTGGGTGTCCATCGTTTCGAACAGAATTCGATGCCCGATCGTCGTGCCCGACTCGGCAACGCGGCCCGCGGGAAGCTCCAGCACGCCTGCCGTTCCGCGCCGCGGCAGCCGGACGCGCCACGGCTTCAGGTTCGAGACGCAGTCGATCACGATGCCTTCCTCGTCGAGCGCCACGACGTCGATCGTGAACCGCATCCCCCACGTGTGGACGCCGCGGCTGGGCACGATCCAGAGCGCCTCGCCCGGTTCGAGGCCGGTGCGCGCGAGCAGTCCGACCGCCCGCTCCGCGCGCGTGATCGCCACGCCGACCCGATCAGCGACGACGATTCCCCGGTTCGTGTTGCGCGCGATGAGGCGCTTCATCTCGTGTCCCGATTACTTGGTCGTGTTCTGAATCATCGGGAAGAGCACGCGGACGAATCGAATCGCGGCCGGTCCGATCGTGACGACCCAGATTGCGGGAAAGATGCAGAGGACGAGCGGGAACACCATCTTGACGCCCGTCTTCGCCGCCGCTTCTTCCGCGCGCTGCCGTCGCTTCGTGCGCAGCGTCTCGGAGTAGACGCGCAGCGATTGCGCGACGCTCGTGCCGAACTTGTCCGTCTGGATGAGCATGGTGACGAGCGAGCTGAGGTCGTCGACGCCGGTGCGATCCGCCAAATTCCTGAGCGCCTCGGGACGCGGCTTGCCAGCGCGCAGTTCCAGGTTGATCAACCGCAGCTCGTCCGAGAGCTCGGGGTACGCGAACGCCAGCTCCTGACCGACGCGCGTGAGCGCCTGGTCGAGCCCGAGGCCCGCCTCGACGCTGACCACGAGCAGGTCGAGCATGTCGGCGAGCGAGAGACGAATCCGATGGGCGCGGCGCTTCGCCAGGCGGGCGAGCACCATGCCCGGGAGGACGTAGCCGAGACCCAGTCCGCCAAGAGCCATCATGAGATTCGGCTTCGCTATGACCGAGGTCGCGAACAGCGCGAACAGCAGCAGCGAAAACGCCACGCGGATCCCGAAGAAGATCGTGAGCGCTTCGTCGCGGCGATAGCCGGCCTGCACGAGCCTGAGGCGGAGCGGGCCGATCTCGCGCGCCGATTTCGGGGCCTTTTCGCCGAGCCGCTTCAGCGTCTTGACCAGACGTTCGAGCCTGGGCTTTCCCTCGCCGGGCTCCCGCCCCATCGTCAGCTCTTCGAGCCGGCGGTCGATCGCGACGGCGCGCGACGGCATGAAGGCGTAGGCGGCAGCCGCCACGAGGGCGGAGCCGAAGACGAACGCGAGCACCGGCAGCATCATCGTCGTCACGGCTACACCTCGATCTTGATGACCTGTTTAATCCAGATGTACCCGGCGAACTGCATGCCGGCCGCGGCGATCAGCATGATGTGGCCCATGCGGTCTTTGAACAGGAGCTCCATATGCTCGGGGTTGATGAAGCTGAGCGCGATCACGAGAAACGCCGGCAATGCCAGCAGCACGTAGCCGGTGAGGCGGCCGTGCGCCGTATAGACGCGCACCTGGCGGAGAATCTTGAAGCGCTCCCGCACGACGTGGGCGAGGTTCTCGAGGATCTCGGAAAGATTGCCGCCCGTCTCGCGTTGAATCAGCACCGCGGTCGCGAAGAAGCGCACGTCGATCAGCGGGATGCGCTCGGTGAGGTTGTTCAGCGCATCCTTCAGCGGCAGACCGAAGTTCTGCTCGTCGAACGTCTTCCGGAACTCGGGCCCGATCGGCTCGGGCATCTCGTCCGCGACCATCTTCAGCCCCGTGACGAACGCGTGGCCCGCTTTCAGCGCGCGGGCGATCAGATCCAGCGCCTCGGGGAATGCTTCCTCGAACGCGCGTAGGCGCCGCGTCCGCTTGGCGCGCAGGAAGATGAAGGGCGCCGCGAACCCGAGGATGCCGCCAATGAGCTGGCCTGCCGCCATCCGCATCGCCATGCCGCACGCGAACGCGGACAGGACGCCGAGGCCCGCGGCCACGAGCAGGAGCCCGCTGACGCTGATCTTCACCCCCGTTTGCTCGACCCACATCCCGAGCGCCGAGCCTTTCGACGTGCCGCTCACCAGGCGGTCCAGGAAGGGCAGCGGGCCTTCTTCCTTCGTCTTCACCAGGCCGGCCTGGGGCTGATCGGTGTCGACGGGGCGGATCACTTCGTCGAGGCGGGTTTCCAGCTTGTGCTGCGCGAGCATGCCGGGCAGCTTCGCGACGCCGAAGTACACGCCGACCACCGCACCGGCCCCGAGGATGAACATGAACAGAATCGCAAGCGCCATTACCGGACCTCCGTGACGCCTTCGAACATGTCCGGCGGCAGGATGACGCCCGAGGCCTTCAGACGTTCGCACGCCTTCGGCCGGACGCCGGTGGCGCGGAAGCGTCCGATGACCTTGCCGTCGCCGTTCACGCCCAGCTTCTCGAACAGGAAGATCTCCTGCATCGTGATCACGTCGCCTTCCATGCCCGTGATCTCCGAGATGCTGGTCACCTTGCGCGTGCCGTCGCTCATGCGCGACTGCTGGATGACGATCTGGATCGCGGCCGCGATCTGCTGCCGCATCGCGCGCTCGGGCAGGTTCGTCGCGCCCATCGCGATCATCGTCTCGATTCTCGACAGCGCGTCGCGAGGCGAGTTCGCGTGGACGGTCGTGAGCGACCCGTCGTGGCCGGTGTTCATGGCCTGGAGCATGTCGAGCGCCTCCTCGCCTCGCGTTTCGCCGACCACGATGCGATCCGGCCGCATACGCAGCGCGTTGACCAGCAGCTGCCGCTGGCGGATCGCGCCCTTGCCCTCGACGTTTGGTGGACGCGTTTCGAGCCGCGCCACGTGCTCCTGGTGGAGCTGGAGCTCCGCCGCGTCCTCGATCGTGACGATGCGCTCGCGCTCGGAGATGAACGCCGACAGGACGTTCAGCAGCGTCGTCTTCCCGGCGCCCGTTCCTCCGCTGATCAGCATGTTCAGCCGCGCCTTGACGCAGTGCTGCAGGAACTCGAGCATCGGGCGCGTGAGCGATCGGATGGTGACGAGGTCCTCGGCCTTCAGGCGCTCGGCGGGAAAGCGCCGGATGGAGAGGAGCGGGCCGTCGACGGCGAGCGGCGGAATGATCGCATTCACGCGCGATCCGTCTGCCAGGCGGGCGTCCACCATCGGCGAGCTGTCGTCGACACGCCGGCCGACGCCGCTGACGATGCGATCGATGACGCGCATCAGATGCTTGTCGTCCTGGAACGTCGTCGGCAGGCGATCGAGCTTGCCCTGGCGCTCGACGTAGACGTGCTTGTAGGTGTTGACCAGGATATCGCTGACGCCCGGATCCCGCAGCAGCGGCTCGAGCGGACCGAGCCCGAAGACCTCATCGATGATGTCGGCGAAGATCAGGTCCCGATCGGCGAGGGTCAGCGGCATGCCTTCTTCGGCGATCAAGTCGAACAGGAGCGTGCGGATTTCGGCTTCCGCGCGGGCGCGCTCCGCTGAGGCGAGCGCCTCGAGGTTCAGCCGGTTCAACAGCTTCTTGTGAACGTTGGCCTTCAGCTCGAGATACTGCGTACGCGGGGCCTCCGACCGCGGCTGCGGACGAGGCGAACCAGGCGCCGTGGTGGGCGGCACAATCGACAGCGGTGAACTCATGGTCCCGAGGCTCCCTTAGAAGATCCCCATGAAGACGCGCTTGCGCTCAGGCTCGGCTTTCGCCTCGTCGCTCATGCCGACGAGTTGACGCGTGAAGCTGTCGAACTGCGACGCGATTTCCGAGTTATTGGTCAGCGCGAGCGGCACGCCCGAGTTGAGCGCGGTGGATACCGTGCGGTAGTCGCTCGGGAACGTGTGGTGGATGCCGTAGCCGAGCGCCGTCTCGATCTGCTTCGGCGCGATCAGGATCTGATCCGACGCCCGGTTGAGCAGCACCTTGACGCGTTCGCTGCCGGCGCCGAGCTGACGCACGCGGTCGACGAGCCGCTGCGCGTTGCGGATCGACGGCACGTCCGGGTTCGTGACGAGGAAGATCGTGTCGGCGCCGTAGAGGACCGATGCGACGCACGTGCCGATCACGTTCCCCGCATCGATCACGACGTAGTCATACATCCGCGTCAGGACGCGCAGCAGCTCCTCGATGGCGCCGGCGTCCTGGTTGCCGGGACGCTCGAACTGCTCGGAGCCCGCGAGGATATCCAGGCCCGACTTGTGCTTCGAGACGAGCTCCTTAAGGAAGTCCTTGTCGAGGCGGTGCAGGTTCTCGATGGCGTCGAGCACCGTGAAACGCGGCCTGACACCGAGGAAGAGCGCGACCTCGCCGAGGGTCGCCTTCATGTCGATGATGATCGTGGACCGCTTGGTCAGGCGGGCCAGCTCCACGCCGCAGTTCACCGCCACCGTAGTCGTGCCCGCGCCTCCCTTGGCGCCCAGAAACGCGTGCGTGATGCAGGGCGCCTTTCCCCCCGCGTTCGCGGCATCGCGCCGCGTGGCGGTACGGCGGACGGCGCCGTGGAAGGACTCTTCCATGGCGCGCGTGGCCTGCGTCGGTTCGCCGCCGGACCAGGGGAAGAACTCGTTCGCGCCGGCGCGCATCGACTGCAGGATGAGATCGGGTTCGGCCGAGCTCGCGACCGCGAAGATCGCGACGTTGCCGCTGGCGGCGCGCAACCGTTCAATCGCGGCCATGCCCGAGGAGGCGTCGGCCCTGATGTCGACGACAACGACGTCGGGCGCCGCCCCTTCGGCGCTGCGTCCTTCAACGATTGCGACAGGAACGCCGCACGCGCGCAGGAGCCGTGAGATCTGCTGTTTGAATCCTTCGTCGTGACTGACGATTTGCGCGCTCAGTTGGGCCATGAGTCATGCCGGTTGCTGAATGATGGAGCGTTCTATTGCACCAGGCGGATCGTCCTCGGAAACGAGTTCGTCCCGCCGGTGTAGGTCTTGTCACGAATGCCCGCGATCGGAATGATGCGGCCGTGGATTTCACTGCCGTTGCCGATGTATTCCACGAAAAACCCAATCCAGTTCGCCGTCCGCAGGGCCGCAACACGGCCCGTCTGCTTGCCGTAGTCGTAGTAGTCGGGGTCGTACAGCGGAATCGGGAAGATCCGCGGGCTCTGGCGTTCTGCGAAGGCGCTGTTTGTGACCGTGTTGGTCGAGTCGTCCCAAAAGGCGCCGGGATCACGCGCGATCAGATCCTGAATGCCCTGAATCGTCGGCCCTTCTTTGTCGCCCGGCTCCTGGACCAGCGGATCGCCCCAGTGATAGATCGAGTGGTTGCAGTTCGCGATGTTCCAGCGATAGTCCTGGCCGCCGGTGTCATCGGTCATCGCGAGCGAGAAATAGAAGCTCGGCTGGATTTCGCTTCCCTGCCCCGACCGGAGGACGAGCTTCGTCCCGAGATTGCTGGTCGTGTTGTAGCCGACATAGGCGGGATTCGCTTTCCCGTCGGCCGTGTACGCGGGCGGGTAAGCGTCCGCGGGGGTCAAGACATTTCCCTTCTTGTCGTAGCGGCTGAACCCGTCCGTGGAGCTCCAGGCCTTGGTCACCGGGTTGGCCTCGACCCACTTGTCAGGAATCGTAAAGGGCTTCACGCAGGTCATCGCGTTCGCCGGCGATGCCTCTGCGGTGGCGACCGCCTCGATGTTCGCCGTGGCAATGCCGAAGTACTTGGCAATGAGCGTCGACACGGGATTACCGCGCGCGCTCGTCCGGTGCACCGTCACCTGCACGCGATCGGATTCGCCGGTGATCGGGTCGTTGAGGAATTTCACGTCCTCGGCTTTCACCGACACCGTTACTCCCATCACCTGATTCGCTTGCGCCGCCGCGATGGCGCTCAAGACGGCGGGTCCCGCCGGCGTGCGGTCATCCCAGTTGTCGAACACCAGCGCCGTGGCACCCGCCAGCGCGCCCGCATCTGCCGAGTTCTGCGCCTGGTTGCGCGATGTCATCAACATGCCAACGTCGATCGCCAGCATGCTGGCGGCGACGAAAGCCAGCATTCCGCCGGCCACGAATACGAGAGAGAACCCTCTTTCGTCGCTTCGCGCTCGAGTCAGTCGAGTCATGCGCTTCATAGAACACCCCACAGACGTTCGTCTGCTTCCCTCCCATTCACCATCTGCCCCCGCAGACGGCTATCCTCCCCAGGTTGCCTTACTTGATGGGCGCGCCACCTTTGTCACCCTTCGCTGTAGCCAACTTGGTCATCTCGGCCTCGTAGGCAGCTTGAGCCTCGCGCAGCCGCGCGGCGGCGTCCGCCAGGGCCTTTTCCTTCTTCTTCTGCTCGGCCTGCTTTGCCTTGTCCGCTTCGGCGTTCTTCTTCGCGATCATCGCCTCGCGCTTCCCCCGCTCTTCGTCGAGCTTCTGCTGCCGAGCCTTTTCTTCCGACGCCTTCTGATCGGCGATCTTCTTCGCCTCGGCGTCCTTCCGATCCTGCTCGGCCTTCGCCTTCGCCGCGGCCTCCGCCTCGCGCCGTTCCTTCTCCTGCATCGCCGCGCTTGCCTTCTGCTGCGACTTCGCGGACGACGGCATCGAGTCCACCACCATCGGCGCCGGCGGCGTCTGTGTCTGCGGAGTCACGTTCTGCGGCGCGGGCGCGGGACGGTTCGCTGGCACCTGCGGAGCGGCAGCCACGTTGGGTTGGGCGGCCGGCTTCTGCTCGACCGTGCGCTTCTGCTCGGGCCGCGTCGCACGCTGCTGCTGGTTCTGCGACGACGAGCCGCCGCCTGCGGGATAGCGCGGCGATCCGACGTACGGCGCCGGCTGCGGCATCGTGCGCGAAGGCGAACCGAGGTACGGCTCGACGATCGAGGGCAGCCCTTCCGAGACGCCCGTCGCACCGCGACGGACGATCGTCGGCGTGATCATCACGACGAGCTCGGTCTGGTTCTTCTGATACGCGCGGCTGCGGAAGAGATATCCCAGAATCGGAATGTCGCCGATCCCCGGAACCTTCTGCAGCGTGCTGTTCATCGTGTTGTTCATCAGGCCGGCGATCGCGAACGTCTGGCCGTTCTGCAGCTCGACCTCGGTCTCCGTGCGGCGCGTGGACAGCGCGGGCACGCGGAAGCCCTCGAGCGTGACTGCGTTGCTGAAGTCGAGCGAGCTGACCTCGGGACGAACCTTCAGGTTGATCAGGTCGTTCGCGAGCACCGTCGGCGTGAACGTCAGACGGACGCCGAACTCCTTGAACAGAATCGTAACGGCGTTGTTGCCGCCGCCAGGCTGGACGACGGGATACGGGTACTCGCCGCCTGCGAGGAAGCTCGCCTCCTTACCATTGAGCGCGATCAGATTCGGCTCCGCGAGGCTCTGGAAGAGGCCCTTGCTCTGGAGCGCGCGAATGACGCCGCCCAGACCCTGGCGCGTATTGAGCACGAACAGATTGAGGAAGTCGCTGAAGACGAGGCGGCCCTGCTGATCCCATTCGGGCTCGGGGAACTGCTCGGTGCCCGTGCGGCCGTACCACTGGCTTTTGTAGCCGTTGGCAACGAACGACGCGCCGAGCTCCTGCAGTGCGCTCCGGCTCACTTCCGCGAAGCGCACGCGCAGCATCACCTGATTGGACGCCACGCCTTCCTGCTGCTTCAGCAGGTTGACGACGTTCTCCTTCTTGTCCACGTAGCCGCCCGCCACTTCCGACGCCTTGTCGACGACGTACTTCGTCGAGACCGTTCCGGAGAGGACGACGTCCTTGCCGCTGCCCGTGACCGTGATCGGCTCGCCGGGAAACAGGTTCTGCATCTGCTCGATGAGCTGCGTCAGGTCGCGGCGGACGTTGACCGCGTAGGTCTTGATGCCGCCGGAGCGATCCCAGACGAACAGCGAAATCACACCAGGCGCCTTGCCATGAATGAGCAACTGCTGGGTGCCGGTGACCAGCGCGTCGGCAACGTCGGGCACCGTCAGCGACACGCGCTGGATGGTGGAGCCCACGTTGACGAGCGTGGAGCGGCCGACCAGCAGGTCGACCTGCGTTGCATCGGGAGCGATCGCCGCGGGCCCCGGCGTGGTGATCGCGCCGGACGATCCGCTGAACGACACAGGCTGCTGCGCCTGGGGCGCCGCGACCAGAATCACGATGATGTAGACGATCAGCGCGACGATCTTCGGCGCCGAACCACGACGGGAATTCATGATGCCTCCAGGTGTCCTATCGAATGACTTCCGACGTGCGTTTGTCGCCGCGGATGATCTCGACCGTCGGCAGCGGCGCGGCCACCGGCGCTTCCTGTGTTACCGGCCCGGGCGCCTTCTTCGCGGCTGTGCCGGAGCTCTTCGCCGGCGCCGGCTTCGCCGCGGGGGCCCTGACCGGCCCGAGCAGCATGGCCGTCTTCACGCCCGGCGTTTCCGGCGCACTCGTATCCAACGGATTGCGCAGCGCCAGCTGAATCTTGCCTTCGGTGCTCGCGAGCGCGAGACGCTCCGCCTGCTCCGGATACACGAGCAGCGTCACGACCGTGACGGACATCGGTTTGCCTTTGTCCTGGTCCTGCTCGATGCGCGTGCCGGCCGTCACGACCTGCACGTTCGAGAGAATCACCTTCGTCGTCGTGTCCGTCTGCGAGTTCGTCGGGCTCGCGGTCGCGAGCACGTCGACCCGCGTACCGGGCAGCACATACCCCGCAACGCCGATGACCTCGTTCACGCGAACCGAGACGGCGCGCATGCCCTCGGGAATGACTGGAGGCAGCCCCGCGCCAGCTTCCTTCGACGCGAGCTTCGCGGGGATGATCACCTCGTTCTTGACGAACGGGCTGATCACGCCGCGGCCGACGATATCGGCGACCCGCGTGAACGATCCCTGGGGCGCCTGCCCGGCGGGGAAGTTCACGACCGTCAGGTCCTCTTTCTTCAGCTCGGAGCCGAGGACGATGTCGCCGGCGGCGATCACGACTGGCTGTGTCGGCGCGGAGACGGTCCTGACGGGCTGGTTGTTGATCACGTTGTAGGTCCCGTACGCGAGACCCCCACCGGCAAGAACCGCGATCGCGAGTACGGCAAAGATTCGGCTGCGCATTGGTTATCCCCTGCTACTCGTTCCGCATCACACTCGACGCGGTCATCGTGTAGATACCCCGCCCCGTGTTGTCTGACGGCGCAATGAGCCGGATGACGGGATTGAGCACCATGAACTGAAACGGATAATTCAGCTGTACCTGCGTTCCCTTCCCCGACGCCGTCAGTGTCACGTTGCGCGTGATTTGAATATTGGAATCCGGCTGCGATGCCAGGCCGCCTCCGGTCAAGTACTCGTTGACGCGCGCCTTGACGTTCGTATCCGTGCTGCCTTCGATGACCGCAAGCCGCGCCCCTTCGCGCGAGGCGTTCGTCAGGACCTGCCAGGTCTGATACGCGCGGCCGAACTCGAAGATCCCAACCGAGATCAGGAGGATGATCGGGACCGTGATGGCTGCTTCGAGCAGCGCCGCTCCGCGTTCGGTCTTGAGGCGTTTCATGACATCACCACCCCTTTATTCGCCACAGCACTGCCACGAGGCTTCCCACCGCGATGGCCGGGCCGTACGCAAATCGGTTTCTCCGTGCCGGCGCTTCGATCTCGCTTCGGGCGAGGGCAGGCGCCGTCACGAGCTGACCGGTGCCTTCGATCGTCGCCAGCAGGCGGCCGCGGCGCGCCGCAACCGCTATCGCGAATACCCCGCCGGCCACGGCCGTGCAGAGAAACGCAGTGAACACCAGCGAAGGCCCCACGAGAGCCCCGACGGCTGCCATCAGCTTCACGTCGCCGGCGCCCGTCGCGCCGATGATGTGGCCCGGCAGCATGAGCCCCAGTCCCGCGAGCAGTCCCAGCGCCGCCTGTGCGGGAGTCACGCTTCCCGCGTGCATGAACGCCAGAACGAAACCTGCGGCGGCAATCAGGGC
Source organism: Acidobacteriota bacterium (assembly GCA_046735335.1). GTDB lineage: Bacteria > Acidobacteriota > Vicinamibacteria > Vicinamibacterales > 2-12-FULL-66-21 > JBKPQB01. The sequence continues at coordinate 73,253 of JBKPTE010000038.1, forward strand.
GGTCAGCCAGTTCGGGATTCGCCGGCTCCTCACGTCCGTCACGACCGCGACGGCGAGTCCAGCCGACAACACGACGAACGATGCGACCGCCATTCGCGCCGACCGCCTTAGAAGTTGCTGGCGATGCTCTGCCAGAACACCGAATAAATCGTTTGACCGACGAAGGACACGGCGCCGAGCGCAGTGATCGCGATAAGCGCGGCCAGCAGGCCGTACTCGAGGAGATCCTGGCCGTCTTCGGACTTCTTGAGCCCGCCGTTCGCGAGACGCATCAACGTGGCGACAGCATCTGGGGACTGCATGCGTGCTCTCCTCACCGATCCATCCTCCCTGCCGAATCGTGCGAGGCCGGCTCTCGCCGGCCCCGCACACCACGGGGTCGTTACGCCGCGTTTCCGAGCTGAGTGGCGATGCTGTCGAAAATCGTCTTCACCTGACCGCCAGCCAGACCAACCGCCGTGATCGCCACGAGCGCGATCAGCGCGACGAGCAGCGCGTACTCGAGCAGGTCCTGGCCCTCATCGTTGCGAACGAACGACTTCACGAAGTTCACGAGCTGCATGGGATCCTCCCCCAGAGGGTGTGCACCGCCCGATTGCGGTGCGAAGTGCGGCGGTGCCGCGTTGTTAATGCGTGCGGCACAGGGCCGCGTCACGCCCCGGGCATATCGCAACGGGTGTGCCACGGAAGAGGTTTCGGGCTGGTGTACGAACCGCAACTCTCAGTCGCTGCTGGCAGTTGCGGCGAGCCGCACGGCGCGCGCTCCGCCGCCCGCAGACACGGGTTCGAGCGTCTGCAACGGTCGCTTTCGTAATCGCGTCGGCGGATTTTGTTGTGCGCGCCTCGTTGCGCCGGCGTGGCGGAATTTGTCAGGTGCGACGTGACGACCGTTGGCAGCGCACACCGAAACGCGCGTGCGCTTGCAGTTTGGTAACGCGGGCGGCGGGTGGCCGCGCGCATGGCGCATGCGCGGGCTGCCGTGGAAGACGGTAATCAGCAGACCCGCGGGATCTTAGGATTCGTTCGCGATCCGCACTGGCGCCGGGCACATGGATTGCGTCCGGTCGTGCCAACTGGTGATCCACGTAAGGCCATGATCAAAGTTGCCAATCGTCAAGGCGTGCTCTCGGTCGCCATCTTCATCGGCATCCTGTTCTCGCTGACGTTCGTGGACACGCGCGTCCGCGATGCGTTCTCGGACCTGTTCACGGGCGCGAGCATGACGTCGTACAGCCAGCGCGCCGGCGAGGTCGGGAGCGCGCTCTGGATCGCCGTGCGGACGCAGAGCATCGACAACGCGCCGATGGTCGTGTTCGCCACGATCGGCGCGGTGCTGACGCTCTTCATGTTCAAGAGCTGACGAGCGCGTCGTGCCCCTCGTCCTCGCGATCGAACCAGACCTGCGGCAGGCGACGATCCTCAAACGGATCGTGCGGGAGAAGGTCCGTGCCGACGTCTCGGTGGTCGACTCGCCGGACGCCGCGATTGGCGCCATCAGAATCCAGATTCCCGACGTGCTCCTCCTGAGCGCGCTGCTGTCGCCGCGCGACGAGGACGAACTGATCGCGCACCTGCGCACGCTCGACGCCGCGGATCACATCCAGACGCACACGATTCCGCAGCTGGCGTCGACCGCGGCCGACCAGGAGGATTCCGGGCGCGGACGCGGGCTGTTCGGCGTGTTCCGCCGCAAGAAGGACGATTCGCAGCAGACGTCCGGGTGCGATCCGGATCTGTTCGCCGAAGAGATCTCCGCATACCTGCAGCGCGCCGCCGAGAAGAAGGCGGAAAACGCCGCGGAGCAGCAGAGCCGCCAGCATCAGCTCGAGTACCTGAAACAATCGTCCGCCGCGGTCGCGGCCGCCGCCGATCGCTACTCGGAACCGGCGCCCGCCGTCGAAAGCGACCCTGGGACGGGATCGTGGGCATCGCCGTTCGAGTGGAAGCCGGCAGCGCGCGACACCGCTCCAGCCGCCGAAGCCCCGCCGGAGCCGGCGCCGTACGAGCCCGAGACGGCTCCCGAAAACGCCTACGAGCCGCCAACACTCGAGACCGCCGCACCGGCGAGCGCAGAGCCGCTTGCCGACGCGCTCGAGGACCCGCAGGAAGATCGGTACGACCCGGGCGCCGACTCGAGCGCCTCCGAAGAGAGCGCCTCGATTCCGGAACCGATTCCGGTCTACGAAGAACCGGCGCCGGTGTACGAACAACCGATACCGGCTGTCGCTGCCGAAGCGCTGCCGGCCGCGCCGGTCATAGAGGAAATGCCGCCGGCCGCGAGCGAGTTGGACAGCGACCCGGAACCGGTGATCGCTGCCGGGCCGTCGACGTTCGACGCTCGGGCGTTCGATAGTGCTGAGAACGCGATCGAACCGGTGACGGTCGCTGCCGCGCCTGCGCCGCGCACGGCTACCGCGCCGCGGCTCGCGCCGCTCGCGATGTGGGCGCGCAGCGAGGCTCCCGCGCCGGCCGCGAAGAACACTCCAGACGTCGAAGAGCCTCGCTCGGTTTCCGACGAGCTCCGCAACCTCATCTCCGCGCTGGCCGTCCCGCCGCACGTTGCCGGCGTCAGCTACGCGCGCGGCTGCCGCATCCGACGCGTCCGCGTGCCGGGCGGCAAGGATCGCCGCCGCGGCGACACGCCCGGCCCCGTGATCCTCTCGAAGCGCGCGCTCGAAGAAGCCCGCACGCCGAACGCCTGACACGTTCGAGTCTGTTCACCCGAGGGCGCGCGTGCACACGCATGGCGCTCGAAGGGAGTGGCACTGCTGCATTGCGGGTCTCGCTCCCTCTGCCGTCGCGCGGGAAAACGCGCGTCCGGCGGTGCAGCTGACGCTGGGCCGCGTTGGTTGGGGTTTGCCGATCGCCGGTGAGCCGACTGTTCACCTTCAGGGTTTGCCGATACGCCATCAACCGGCCCAGTTGATGGGCACGTCGATTGCCCCTCCGCATCGCGCGCCAGAGAGGCCCGCGAGAAATGCCGCTCGAAACACCGCCCGATCGCGGAATCTGCATACAGCCAGCCGCCACGCCGCTGCAGACGCTGCCGCCTGCCGGTTCGGCGGTGATCGCCCGTGGAGCGCGGGCGGTGCTCGAGCGAACGATCGAACACGCGGATTGCACCGAGCTCCACCTTACGGGCCCGTCCGAGCCGTCGGTGCTGCTGTTCCCCTTCGATCGCATTCAGCGCATCGATGCACCGGTGCGCCCGCTCGTGGTGCGGCTGCGCCGCTGGGCCGCGCACGTTCGTGAGCAGGATGCCGTCGCGCGCGTGGACGGGCTCCACGCACGGCCGGCCGGCGCCGCGATCCTCGCGTATCAGCTCGCGCCCGCCCTGGCGGTCGCCGCCGGGGACACGCGCGTCCTCCTCGCGGACGAAGTCGGCCTGGGCAAGACGATCCAGGCCGGGTGGATACTCTCGCACCTCGTCTCCGAGAACGTGGACGCACGCGTCCTGATCGCCGTACCGGCGGGGCTGCGCCTGCAGTGGCACACAGAGCTCCTGACCCAGTTCGGCCTGGCGTCGGCAATCGCGGATGCGGCATGGCTGCGCCGAGCGGCCGCCGACCTGCCGGGCGACATCAGTCCGTGGTCGCTTGCGGGCATCTACATCACGTCGCTCGATTTCGTGAAGCGCTCCGACGTCGTTCGATCGATTGGCAGCCGCCCATGGGACGCGCTCGTCGTCGACGAAGCGCATGCCGCACGGGCGCCCACCGAGCGGCACGCGGCGATCGCGCGTCTCGCCATGCGCGCGCGCCGCATCGTGTTGATCACCGCAACGCCGTTTTCAGGCGACGTCAAGAGCTTCGAGTCGATCGTCTCGCTCGGCGGGGGCGCTCCGCTGCGGATGTTCCGGCGATCGAAGGAGGACGTGGCGAACGCGCCGAAGCGGCGGCATCGATTCACGTCGATCCGTCTGAGCCGCGACGAGCGCGAGCTCCAGGTTCAGCTCGCGCGCTACACCGAGGAAGTCTGGAACGCCGAAACCGAGGGTCGCGAGGGTGCGCAGCTGGCGATGACGGTCCTTCGGAAGCGCGCCCTCTCGTCTCCGCACGCCGTCCTGCGATCGCTCCGACGCCGGCTCGGGCTGCTCGACAGCCGAGAGATGCCGGTGGGCGCGCGTCAACTTGCGCTCTTCTCCGAAGACGATGACGTGGAGGATGGGGAGCCGGTGGCGGCGCTGGCGCCGCCAGGGCTCCGGGACGAGGCGAGGGAGCGCCGGTGGCTGATGCGGCTGCTGGATGCAGCGGCCCGCGCATGCGCACTCGATTCCAAACACCGCTTTCTCGAGCGCCTCGTCCGGCGGCTGCGCGGCGAGTCAGCCATCGTCTTCACCGAGTACCGCGACTCGCTCACGTATCTCGCGGCGTCGCTGCCGCACGCGCTGCTGCTGCACGGCGGCCTCGTGCCGGCTGAGCGGTGGCGGGTGCAGGAGCAGTTCAATGCGCGGGGAGGGCTGCTCCTCGCGACCGACGCGGCGTCGGAAGGCCTCAACTTGCAGGGGCGCTGCCGGCTGATCGTCAACTACGAGCTGCCGTGGAATCCCGTGCGGCTCGAACAGCGAATCGGCCGCGTCGATCGCATCGGCCAAAAGCGTCCGGTTCACGCGCTAACGCTCGTCGCGCGGCACACGGCCGAAGAGTTCGTCCTCGAGAAGCTGGCGCGGCGCCTCTATACGATCGCGTCCACACTCGGCGAGCGCGACCGCCTCGCCTCGCTGCTCGACGAAGCGCGAACCGCCGGCATCATCATCGGCCGCCACCAGTACGTTGAATCCCATCGTCGTCCGATCCTCAGCGGGGTCGTGCCTGACGAGGGACACACCGGAAGGTCGAACGAAGAAGCGGTGCGTCTGCAGAGGCGCGGGGTGCAGGCTGATCCTGCAGGCGCTTCACGCTTCTACATCAGCACCATGCGGTCGGGCTCCGGCCTCCCCGGCGGCATCGTCTTCATCTACCGCTGGCTTGCCGCGACCCCGGACGGCTGCCCGATCGAATCGCAGCTCCTCGTCCTCCATGCGCCCGATGTCATCGAGCACCCTCGATCCGGAGGAACTGCGCGAGCACTTGCACTGGCCGCGCTCGAGAGATGGAAGCCGTCCCTCGGCCGGTACGTCAGCCGGTTTTCGGATCAGTGTCTCGCTCGAGTGCGGACGCGCCATGAGGCGGTCGTCGGTTCGAGCATCGGACGCGAGCGCGCGCTGATGGCTTCGCTGCGCGAGCCAGGTCTCTTTCAAGCCGGTCTCTTCGACAACAGGGCCGTCGACGAGTCGCGGCAGGACTCGTCGGCGCTGATCGAAGCGTCAGCCGAGCACGGCGATCACATCGCGACGCTGCAGCGCCGCGCGCGCGTTCAGTCGCGATGCGAGCCGATCGCGATCCTGCTGGTCGCATCGTCGTGAACGGCGTCTCTGGCTCGCTCCTGTCGCTCGAGATCCTCCACACGTTGGCGAGCCCGCACGCGCAAGCGACGGCGGCGCGCTTGCAGTCTGTTCTCGCAAGAGCTGCAGAAGCGCTCGGGCCGGCAAGCAGCGCACGCCAGATCCTGAACGGCCTGGCAATTCCGCTCGCGCGTGCGCTCGGGTTCGACGTCGTCGCGGAAGAGGAGTCCTCGTCGGAGATCCTGGCGTGCCTGAGGACCGACGGACGTCCTTGCGCCGTGTTCGCGATTGGATCGTGGGGCGCCGACTTTCTCTCGCTCGGACGGCTCGCGTCGGCATCTCGGCACCGCCACCTGCGCTGGGGTGTCCTGGTCAACGGTCCAGGGCTGCGCGTCACGGATCGCAGCCGGCTCCATTCGCGGCGAACGCTCGACGTCGATCTGGAGCCCGCCCGTGATGCCGAGGAAAGCTTGGCGGCTATTGCAGCGCTGTTCAGCGGAGACGCGGACGGCCCGCTCGCACAACTCGAACGTGCATGCGCGGCGACCGAGGCGCATCACGTCGCGGTGGGAGCGTCGCTCCAGACGGGCGTCGAAGAGGCGCTGGGCCTCCTCGTCGCCGGCCTCGCGCGACGCAGTCCGCGGGGGTCGATGGATGGAGCGCTCGCCGAGGCGCTGACCATCGTGTATCGCGTGCTGTTCCTGCTCTTCGCCGAAGCGCGTGGTCTCGTACCGCGATGGCATCCGGTGTATCGCCGGAGCTACACGATCGAAGCGCTGCGGCCGAAGATCGAGTGCAGCGTCCGCCCGCCGGGCGTGTGGCAGGCGCTGCAGGCCATTGCGCGACTCGCGCACCAGGGATGCCACGCCGGCACGCTGCGCGTGGCGCCATTCAACGGGCGTCTCTTCGCGCCCTCGGCCGCCCCTCTGGCGGACACGATCACGCTCGAGGATCGACGCGTCCGCGACGCGCTCCTGGCGATCACGACGCGGCGCGCGGGGGATCGACGTGAGCGAATTTCGTACGCGGATCTCGGCGTCGAACAGCTCGGGGCGGTGTACGAGCGGGTGCTCGATTACGTGCCTGCCGTGGTCGACGGCGACGTAGTCCTCGGGAGATCCGGCCGCCGGAAGGCAACCGGCACCTTCTATACGCCGCGCGCGCTGACCGAGTACCTGGTCCGTCGCACGCTTGCGCCGCTCGTTCGCGACCGCACTCCAGAGGATCTGCTGCGCCTGCGCGTTCTCGATCCCTCCATGGGAAGCGGTGCATTTCTCGTGGCGGCGTGCCGCTATCTCGCGGACGCGTACGAACAGGCGCTGCTCCGGTCTGGCGCTGCGAACCCGTCCGATATCACGCCTTCGGACCGCGCGGCTTTTCGCCGGCTCATCGCGCAGCGCTGCCTTTATGGCGTGGATCTCAATCCCACGGCCGTGCAGCTCGCGCGCCTCTCGCTGTGGCTGTGCACGCTCGCGTCTGGCAAGCCGCTCACGTTTCTCGACCACCACCTCCGCGCGGGCAACAGTCTGGTCGGAGCGGCGCCTCGGGACATCCTTCGCCAGCCGCCCGGACCTGGGCGCCCGCGCGCCAGCAGCTCTCCGCTGCCCCTCTTTGCCGACGGCGACCTTCACGAGCGCGTCGCATCGACGGTTGCGTCGCGTGTCGCGATCGCGGCCGAACCCGACGATTCCGCGGAAGCCGTGCGGCGCAAGGAGCGAACGCTCGCAGCGCTCGGCGGCATCGACGCGCCGCTCGGCCTCTGCCGCCGGCTCGCGGACGGCTGGTGCGCGCGATGGTTCTGGCCACCCGGCCGGCCGCACTTCGACGTGCGCGCGTGGGGCGGCGTCAGCGCCGCGCTCCAGGGTCGCACGTCCGGTCTACCCGCGGCGCTGGCGGCGCAATGGCTCGCCGCAATCGACGCGAGCGCTGAAACTGAGCGGTTCTTTCACTGGGAGCTGGAGTTTCCCGAAGTCTTCTTCGACGAGGACGGCGCCCGTGAGGATGCGGGGTTCGATGCGGTTATCGGGAACCCTCCATGGGACTCGCTTCGTGAGTCGGCCCGCGACGCCCCCTCGTCCGCGCCGGCGGCGCTCACGCGCTTCAGCCGTGAGTCGGGCTGCTATCGCCTGCAGAGCGACGGACACGCCAACCTGTACCAGCTCTTCACCGAACGCGCGCTGCAGTTCGCTTCGCCTGGAGGCCGGCTCGGACTGCTGCTGCCGACGGGCCTGCTTGCGGATCACGGGTGCGCGCGCCTGCGCCGCGAGATCTTCGACGGATGCCGCATCGATGCGCTGCTGTCGTTCGAGAACCGCGAGGCGATCTTTCCCATTCATCGCGGCGTGAAGTTCGTCCTCATCACGGCAGACCGCCAGCCGCGGACCGACAGTCTCCAGTCGCGGTTCGGCCTCCGTTCAGCACGGCAACTGGAAGACATCGCGGACGATGGTTCGCCCGCGGGCTCGGTCCACGTGCCGATCGTACTGATCCGGAAGTTCAGCGGAGAGAGCCTGGCCGTGCCCGAGCTCACGTCGAAGAAGGACGTGGAGATCGTTTCTCACGTTCTCTCGTCGTGTCCGGCCCTTGCCGATGAACAAGGATGGGGATGCCGGTTCGGCCGCGAATTGAACGCGACCGACGATCGCCGCCACTTCGGCGCCTCAGGTTTGCCGGTGCTCGAAGGCAAGCTGCTCGATCCGTTTCGGGTGCACGTGGAGCGCTCGATGAACAGAATTCCCCGAACGCGCGCCGCGCGCCTTCTCCGGACGATGCCGTTCGATCGTCCGCGCCTTGGGTACCGCGAGGTCGCCGCCGCGACCAACCGCCTCACGCTCATCGCCGCGATCGTCCCCGCCGGCACCGTCACGACCCACACGATCTTCTGCCTCAAGGACGTGGTCGACATCGAGACGCAGTGGTTTCTCTGCGGCGTGTTCAACAGCTTCGTTGCCAACTATCTCGTTCGCCTCCGCGGCGGGACGCACGTCACCTCGTCCGCGATCGCGCGTCTTCCCGTGCCACGCACCCACAGGGCTGGAGTTCAGCACGTTGCGGCGCTCGCGCGAACGCTCTCGACATCAGACGACATCACCGGTGAAAGCTACGTACAGTTGCAGACTTCCGTGGCTCGACTGTATCGCCTCGATACGTTCGAGTTCGGACACGTGCTCGACACCTTCCCGCTCGTCCCTGCGGCCGTCCGGGAATCCTGCCGCCGATCGCTGACTTCCGCGATCGAGGAGCGGCCGTTCGCAGATTTGAATGCGATATAGTCCCTTCGTGGGCGCGCGCGTACGCAGGGAAACATCCAACGATCGCGACGCGCCTGTGTGGCTGATCTGGGCGCTCGTCGCCGCATTCGGCATCATCGAGGCGCTCGCCTGGATTGCAGCCGGCGGCGTTCCCCGTCGTCCGCTCGTCCTCGTCCAGGTCTTCGCGGCGTGGATCGTCATGCTCGTCCTGGCACGCATGGCCACGCGCCGCATTGGATTTCTCTCCGGACGCATTCGCGAAGAACAGCACAGGCACGCCGCCACGCTCGACGATGTCGAGCAACTGCAGACGCAGAACGCGATGCTGCAGATTGTCGCGCGTTCCGTGGACGTTCCGCTCGCGTTTCAGGCGCTCGCGTCGCGTATCGCGCGGCTCGTGCCGTGCGACCGCGTCGGACTCGCGCTCCTGAACGACGGGGGGGACGAGTTCCAGACGTACACCGCGCGCGTGCAGGAAGAGGAGCGGCGCCTTCGCCCGCGGCCGGACGTCGTGTTTCGCGTGGAACGCACGATCCTCGGAAGCGTCGTGCGATCGCGCGAGCCGCTCATCCTGTCGGACATCGCGCAGACGTCGAGCGACTTTCTCGACGCGAACGTGCTGCACACATCGGGGTTCTCGTCCGTCCTCATCATGCCGCTCGTCTCGAAGGGGCGAGCCGTGGGAACGCTGAATCTCGTCTCGCGCACGCCGAACGCGTTCGGGCCCGAGCATGCCGCCGCGTTGCAGCCCATAGCCGAGATCTTTGCCGTCACCATGGTCGCGCAGCAGCTCCAGCACCTCCTCGGCCGATACAGAACGATGGAGGCGATGTCCGAGCTGACGCTTTCGGTATCGACCGACATCAACAGCGCGCTCCAGACGATTATCGGCCACTGCAATCTGCTCGAGCGCGGCTACCCCGATCCGGCCCTGCAGCGCGATCTCGCCACGGTCGTGCGGCAGGCGCAGCGGATTGCGAGCCTGCTGGAGAAGATGCGACAGGCGGCGCACGCGCGCATGAAGGAAGTGGAGACCGCCGTCACTGAAGCGCGAATTCCGTCGAGCCCCGAAGGCTTCGAAGAACCTATGGCCTGACGCGGCGCTCAGGCGGCGGCGCGGACCGCGAGCGCCGTCGCGACCGTCGTGAAGAGCACCGCGAGCACGACGAGAGTGGTCGCGACGAAGAACCAGTCGCGCATCCGCCAGTATTCGACCACCGAGACCAGCACGCGCAGGATCGGCGTCGCCATCAGAATGACGAGTCCTGTCGTCAGCAGCGCGCCGCCGCTCCGATGCCAGGGCGTCGCTTCCCAGAGAAACAACCCGGCCGCCAGCAGCGTCGCGGACGCGAAGACGCCGGCGTTCAGCAGCCGTCCCAGATGAATCTCGAGGTTGGCGATCGACGATTCGCTCACAGGGACCGCCTGAAATAGAACACCGAAACGGCTGCGAGGATGACGGCCATCAGCAGCTTCAGCCACTTGGCGCGCGCCCGGCCGCCGAACCAGAAGCCCGCGCGCGATCCGGCAAGGACGCCGAGCACGGCGGCGGCCGCGAGCGGGGGATCGATGTAGCCGTGCGCATACTGGATGGGCACCGAGGAAACGGCGGTCACGCCAATCATGAGCGCGCTCGTCGCCGCCGCGGCTCTCAGCGGGACGCCGCACCACGCGTTCAGAATTGGCACCTTCAGGATGCCGCCCCCGAGGCCGAGCGTTCCCGAGATCGCGCCGGCCAGAAGTGAAGCCAGCATCCCGACGGGCAGCCGCCGCACGCGATAGGCAACCTCGCGCCCGCTCTCCTCCTCGAAGAAACGTCCGCCGAGACGCCCGATATCCGCGTTTGCCTCCAGAACGTTCCGCTTCTCGAGGCGTGTGAGCATGAGCACTGCGATACCCGCCGTGACGATCGCGAACAACACGGTGAGCACCGAGTCGGAGATGTACCAGAAAAGGATGCCCGCCATCAGGCCGCCCGCGGTGGACGCGATTTCGAGGAGCATCCCGAGGCGAAGATTGATGAGCTGCCGCCCCGCCGTGTGCGCCGATACGGCGCTCGACGTCGCGATGACCGTCATGAGGCTGACTGCGGCGGCGGTCTTGAACTGCAGCCCGAGGCCCGCGTTGAGGAACGGGACCAGAAACACGCCGCCCCCGATGCCGAGCAGAGATCCCAGGCAGCCGGCGACAGCGCCGGCCGCGATCACCGCGAGGATCACTTGCGATCCGACAGGTTCTTCGGCGAGCGCTTGTTCAGCAGATCGATCATCGGCTTCGCGGCAGCCGGCACGTCAACACCCCCCGTCACGATCTCTCGCGCGCCGAGTTCCTTTCCGTACACGAGCTTGTTCGCGTCGTCGTCGCTCCTCAGGGTGGATCCTTCGAGCGACACGCCGGCGAACAATCCGCGTGCGCGCGAGTAGGTCAGCATCTCGGCGTTCATCACGATGTCGGTCGACGCTCCGGCTGTCCGGCCTTTTGGTCCTGCCGCGGCTGATGCATCTGCGCCCAGCTTCACCTTGCTGCCGAGCACTGAGCTTGCGCCGCGATCGTTCATCACGAGCAGCACGTAATCGGTTGCCTGCCCGCCAAGCTGGAAGCCGATGCTGCCTCCCTCCAGCGCAAACATCGCGGGTGCGCTCCACGGGCCGTCGTAGTTCTCGCCGGTCCGGCAGGAGATGGCGCCGCGGCCGTAGGAGCCGCCGATGCCGATGGCGACTTTCTTGACGGAAGGAAACACGATGACGCACTCCGCGCGATCGAGAAGGTCCTTCGGGATGTCGTCGGGTACACCCAGGATCTCCTTCAGAACCGTCGCACAGGATCGGAGGCGATCCTCTTCCTTTCCCTGCGCGCCCACGACGAACGGCAGCATCGATGCGAGCGCGGCAAACGCGATGTAGCGTCTCAAACGATCCTCCTTACGAGACATCGATTATCCAACGGGGGCCGGCAATCCGGCCGCATGCGGGCGCAGAACGGAATAGAGCGTCGCCAGGATCGGCGTCGGCACGCCGGCTCGTGCGCCACGGCGCACGACAGACCCCTGGAGCGCTTCGACTTCGATCCGCTTTCCTTGCGAGAGATCGATCAGAAGCGAGGACCGCATCGAGCCGGGGATTCCTTCGACGTAACGCGGGATCCGATCGACGACATCAGGCGCGACGGCGATCCCTTCCGCGCGCGCGACGCGCTCGATTTCCCGACAGGCTTCCAGGAACTGCGCACGCGTCACCGGATCCGCCCATACCGGGCCAATCGGCAGCCGCGCCGCGCCGGTGAACCCCGCGAGCGCCGCGAGAAAGATGAACTTCTCCCAGACCGGCACACGTCCATCGGGTACGGCGTCGGCCTGGATGTCGGCCGAGGCGAGCGCCTGCTGAATCGTCTGGACGCGTTCGCTCAGTCGAGGGAGGGGCTCGAACGCCTCCCCGAAGACGACGCGGCGATGAATCCCCGTCTGGACGATGACGCCCGGCGCTTCGATCTCGGTCGCGATGTATGTCGTTCCCGCGAGCGTGCAGGCCTCACCGGCAATCGCGGCGACGTCGCTCGCGCTGTCGACGCCGTTCTGGAGCGTGAGGACGGCGGTCTGCGCACCGAGCATCGGCCGAAGCAGCGGGAGCGCCGTCTGGTTGTCGTATGTCTTGACCGCAACGATCACGACGTCAACGGGACCGATGTCCCGCGGATCGTCGTGCGCCGGCGCCGTCACGGTGAAGCCGCCGAGAGGGCTTCGAATCTCGAGGCCGCGGTCGCGGATCGCGTCGAGGTGCGCGCCGCGGGCGACGAAGGCGACCTCGTGTCCGGCGCGCGCGAGGCGTGCACCGTAGTAGCCGCCAACGGCGCCTGAACCGAGAATTGCAAATCTCATCCGTTCGTCGGACGAATGTACCACTTCTGAGGCATCGCTGAATCTGGGGACTCCCGGTAAGTATGAGGCGCCGCTAAAGAGGTGCCCTACTAGGGCGAGGTGCGCTGCGCCGGCGCTCACAAATACCGCGTGCTAGAATGCCCGGTCTGCCTACGGTCGACCGGAGGGGTTATGGCCGCGCGCCTTACTACATATGTTGTCGTCGCGATCGTAGCCGCGACCTTCATTGCAGGCCTCATCGTTGGCGCGCAGCGCGACGACAGCAGCGGTCCCGTCGACCTGATCGTCTACAACGCGAAGCTCTACGCGGCCGATCCGCTCGGGTCGATGGCGGAAGCCGTGGCCGTCCGCGGCAATACGATCCTGCACGTGGGCAGCAACCGCGAGATCCTGCGATACCGCCGCCCGCAGACGACGGTAATCGACGCGAAAGGGGCGGCGGTCGTCCCCGGCTTCAACGATGCGCACGCGCACTTCATGGAAGCGGCGCTGTCGAAGAACGAGATCGACCTGCGCGACGCGAAGAGCCTCGAGGAAATTCTCCAGCGGGTGCAGGACTGGGCCGATGCGCATCCTGATGCTGCGTGGATCGCCGGCCGCGGATGGTCGTCCACACGCCTGCTCGGCGCTCCCTCGCGATCCGATCTCGACGGCATCGTCCCGGATCGGCCGATCGTCCTCTGGTCCGACGAAGGCCGGACGGCATGGGTCAACACGAAAGCGTTGCGGACGGCGCGCGTGACCAGGACCACGGGTGCGCCGCGCGGGGGCAGCATCGTTCGGGATCCGCGCACGGGCGAGCCGACGGGCATTCTCAAGGACGCGGCCTCGGCCCTCGTCACGTCGGCGATGCCCCGAACCACGGCAGATGAGCGCGCGCGCGCGCTCCGCCTGGCGATCCGCACCGCGCACGAGCATGGGATCACGAGCGTCCAGGACGTGGACAGCTCGCCGGAAGATCTCGAGACCTACGACGCCGCACGGCGCTCGGAAGAGCTGACGCTCAGGTTGTACGCGGGGACAACGCTCACACCTGCCTCGGAATCGGGGGCGGCAAAAACGCTCGAGGATGTCACGACGCAGTACGCAGAGGATGCAGTTCTCAAGACGGGACTCGCGCATATCCCTCTGGCGGATTCGGGCGTCACCCGCGATGCGGCGGCTATCGATCCCGACGATCTCGCCCGTCTCGTCGCCACAATCGATAAAGAGGGATGGCAGGCCGCGATTGACGCTCGCAGCGAAGAGGCCGTTCGTTTGGCGCTCGACGCCTATGCGGCCGTTTCGAAAAAGGACGGATCCGGCGCACGCCAGCGCCGCCATCGGATCGATGCCATCGGTGAGGTGGACGTCGAGGATGTCGGACGCTTCCGGAATCTCGCCGCCACGCTGATCCCGCCCGGACCTGCGACGGCAGACCTGCGCGCATCCGGGGTCGAATTGAGCCGTTCGCTCATTCGCGTTCCGGCCGAGAGCCTCGCAAAGGCCGGCGCCCACCTTTCGTTTGGAACCGACTGGCCGCGACAGCCGCTGGATCCGATGGCTGCGCTGAGCCGTGTCGTGAAGACGCAACCGCGCAACTCTCACACCGATGCCGGGAGCCGCGACGAGCGTGAACCGACGGACAGCGAGGCGGAAGGCCTCGCGTTGAAATCCGCCATCAACGCCTGGACCTCCGGTGGCGCGTGGGCGTCGTTCGACGAGCACCGCAAAGGCATGCTGAAGCCGGGCATGCTCGCCGACATGGTCGTGCTGTCGCGCGACGTCTTCAAGGCAAATCGCGAACAGCTCGAATCGACCGAAGTCGTCGCGACGATCTTCGACGGTCGCGTCGTGTACCGGCGGGATCTTCGGCCCGGCACGAACTAGCGCTCGAACGGCCGGTACACCGTTCCGCCCTTCATCACGAACCTGACGCGCGTCAGCGCGGAGATGTCGCGCGCCGGATCGCCGTCGACGGCGACGAGGTCGGCCAGCAGCCCGTCTTTCACCGCGCCGATCCGGGTTTCCATATGCAGCACGCGCGCGGCGATGGAGGTCGCACTCCTGAGCGCGCTCAGGGCAGGCATCCCGTATTCGACCATCAGCTCCAGCTCGCGCGCGTTCTCGCCGTGCGCGAACACGCCGACGTCGCTGCCGCTGAGAATCGTGACGCCGGCGTCGAGCGCCGCCTTGAAGCTCGCGCGCTTTCGTGTGATCGACGCAGGCTCCGTGGCCGAACCCTTCTTCCACCCGGCGTACTGTGCGACCGCCTCGCTCGCCGTGAGCGTCGGGCACAGCGCCACGTTGTGGTCTTTCATCAGGCGGAAGACCTCCGGCGTGCCCTCGTCGCCGTGCTCGACGGTCTCCACGCCGGCCATGACCGCACGCCGCATGCCTTCGGTCGTCGCGGAATGCGCCGCGACCGCGCGGCCGCTGCTGCGCGCCGTCGCGACGGCCAGCCGCAGCTCGTCCCCGGAGAAGGTGGGGGCCGCTTCACCGCGCGCGCCCCAGCGGTAGTCGGCGTACACCTTGATCCAGTCCGCGCCGTGGCCGATCTGATCGCGCACGACGCGCACCAGCGAGTCGCCGTCGGCCTCCTCGGCGCCTTGAGGCACGCGCCACTCGGGCGCGAATCCCTTCGGCGCATAGCTGCCCGTGGCAACGATCGCGCGCGTGGACGCGAGCAGGCGCGGGCCAGGAATGATTCCCTGCTCGACGGCCTCCTTCAGCTCCACATCGGAGTACGCAGCGCCTTCCGTTCCGAGGTCGCGCTCAGTCGTGAACCCCGCCATGAGCGTCGCGCGCAGGTGATTCGTCGCGCGCGCAACCCTGAGCGCCAGCCCTTCGCGCAGCACCTGGTCGTTCCAGGCCGTCTCGTTGTACGGATGCAGGAGTACGTGCGAATGCCCCTCGACGAGTCCCGGCATGAGCGTCACGCCAGGCATGTCGACGACCACATCGGCCCCGGCCGACGCGACTGCCGGGCCCGCAGCCTCGATCCGATCGCCCCGCACGCGAACGGACCATCCGTCGTGCATGTCGGTGCCGTCGAACACGCGCGCTGGTTTCAGCAGCGTCGTGCGGCCGGGCGGTTGCTGCGGCAGTGTCGCCGCGCTGATTCCAGAGAGACTCGCAAGGGCAACGAGCGTCGGAACGAAAGCCTTCATCACTGCTCCACGCGTATGGGCGACATTATCGATCGCGAGGCCGAGCGGCAGCTCGCGGAGCGCTCGCGAAGAACAGGAGCGCTCCGGCCGCGAGCGCGGCAGCGCCAGCGGCGAGCTGCGCAACGCTTGCGCCGGCGAGAATCGCCAGAGTGACGAGCATCGCGACGGACGGAACGAAGGGTCCGAACGGCAGCAGGAAGCGCGGCGCGTCGACGCGATTCGAAAAGCTGCGGTTGCGGAGCCGCACCGCCGACGCCGCCGTCGCGAGGTACACGACCAGGCGGCTTATCGCGCTCGCCGCCGCCGTCGTCACGAACGTACCCGTTGCGGCGATCGCCAGCGTCACGATGGCCGTCACCAGGATCGCATTCACCGGCGTCCGGAAGCGCGGATGGACGCGACCGAAGAAGGCCGGCAGATCTCCTTGTTCCGCCAGGGCGAACAGGTTGCGCGAACCGGAGAGCGCGCTCCCCATGTTGTTCCCCATCGTCGCCATCACCGCGCCAATCGTGATCAACGCGGCGCCTGCTGGTCCCATCAGGACGCTCGCGGCATCCGACAGCGGCGTCTTCGACGACCCGAGGCCGGGAAGCGCTGAGAGCGCGACGACCTGCGCCAGGGTCAGGACGGCGGTCACCACGAGAATCGTCGTGATGAGCGCGAACGGTACGGTCCGTCGCGGGTCCTTCGTCTCGCCGGCGACAACCGGCACGACCTCGTAGCCCCCGAACGCGTAGACGAGAAACAGCGCCGCCGCTGACGTCTGCTGAACTGTCAACGAGCCTTCCGGACGGAGCCTCGCCGGCTCGACGAAAAAGAGTCCGACGACGATGAAGATCGTCAGCGGGAGGAGCTTTCCGATCGTCAGCAGGTTCACTGCAACCGCGCTCTGGCGGATTCCCAGAACGTTGACGATCGCGAGCGCCGCGATGATAGCGGCCAGGAAGGCGGTGTGCTGCGTTCCGCTCGTCAGCCCGGGCCAATAGAAGCCGAGCGAAGCCACGAAGATGTTGACCACCGTCGCCCAGCTGGCAACACGCGTGAACCACAGCATCCAGCCGACTTCGAAGGCGATGAATCGTCCGAACGCGGCGCGCGCGTAGAGATAGGGACCGCCGGTCGCGTCGAAGCGGCTGCCCACTTCGGCAAAGGTCGCCGCGATGAGCAGCGATGCTGCGCCGACGACCACGACGAGGACCGGACTCCATCGCCCGGAGTAGGCCGCGACCGTCGCGGGCATCGCGAACACCGCACCGCCGATCACCTGGTTGATGCCGATCGCGCTGAGGTCCCATTTCCCCAGCGCACGTCGGAGGACGGCTGCCGGCGCGCGCACCGCCGACGAAGGATGCACGCGGTGGTTGTATCATGGGCCGCGGACTTACGCGGACTACGCGGAATGGAAGAGAGCTCAATCAGCATCAAGCCGCGCGACGTCATGCCCGAAGCGGCGCGCACGCTGCCGGCGCGGTACTACACGGATCCTGCGCTCTTCCGGGTCGAAATGGACGAACTCTTCGGCCGGATGTGGTTCTGCGCGGCGCGGTCGCAGGAGATCGAACGTGCGGGGCAGTTCCTCGTCCGCGAGCTGAATGGCTACAACGTTATCGTTACCAGGAACGCAGCGGGGCGCGTGAACGCGTTCCATAACGTCTGCCGCCACCGCGGCACTCGGATCTGCACGGAGGCCTCGGGCCAGTTCGCCGGGAGCATTCAGTGCCCGTACCACGCGTGGACGTACGACCTCGACGGACGCCTGATCGGCGCGCCGCACATGGAAGAAGTGCCGCACTTCCAGAAGCCGGACTATCCGCTGCTCGGGGTCCACGCGGACGAGTGGGACGGCCACCTGTTCCTGAACCTGGAGTCGCAGCCGCAGCCGCTCGGTGCCCAACTTGGTTCGCTCGTCGATAAGTTCCGCGACTGGCGGATGAGCGATCTGCGGCTCGGCCGACGCATCGTGTACGACGTGAAGGCCAACTGGAAGCTGATCATCCAGAACTACAACGAGTGCCTGCACTGCCCGAACCTGCACCCGGCGCTCAACAGGCTTTCACATTACTTGAGCGGCGAGAACGAGCCGCTGCATGCGACTTATATGGGCGGGCGGATGGATCTGCGCCCTGGCGTCGAGACGTTGTCGACTGACGGATCCTGCCCGCGCGCATTCCTGCCGGGCCTCTCGGCCGACGATCGCCGCCGCGTGTACTACTATGCGATCTTCCCGAACATGCTCCTCAGCCTCCACCCCGATTACATGATGACGCACACGCTGTGGCCGGTGGCGGCGGACCGTACGATCAACGTCTGCGAGTGGCACTTCCAGGCATCGGAGCTGGCAAAGGATTCGTTCGATTCGTCGGACTGCGTCGACTTCTGGGACCTGACGAACCGGCAGGACTGGCACGTCTGCGAATTGTCGCAGGCGGGCATCTCGTCTCGCGCGTACGTGCCAGGGCCGTATTCGAACCGTGAGGATCTGCTCCACGCGTTTGATCGCTTCATCGTAGACTTCCATTCCCGACATGAGGGGTAGCCACTGAGGTCACGGATCTAAGCGGCCTCCGAACAACACGGAGCACACGGACTCTCGGCAGCCGCGGAACAACACGGACCACACGGATCCTCCGGCAGCCGCGGAACAACACGGACCACACGGATTCTCGGCAGCCGCGGAACAACACGGACCACACGGATCCTCCGGCAGCCGCGGAACAACACGGACCACACGGATCCTCCGGCAGCCGCGGAACAACACGGACCACACGGATCCTCCGGCAGCCGCGGAACAACACGGAGCACACGGATTCTCGGCAGCCGTGGAACAACACGGACCACACGGATTCTCGGCAGCCGCGGAACAACACGGATCACACGGATTCTCGGC
>JBKPTE010000039.1:0-39560 GCA_046735335.1 Acidobacteriota bacterium
GGACTGTGCCGAGGAGTTCGTCGTTACGGACGTGGCCATCGAGCCCGGTACGCTGATGGTGATTGGCGCTGATGGCGTCCTCGAGCCCGCGAGCCGGCCCTATGACCGGAAGGTCGCGGGGGTCGTCGCGGGCGCCGGCAATTTCCGGCCCGGGATCGTCATGGGCAAGCATCAGCATGGGGCTGCGCCAGCGCGGCCGATTGCTCTCGTAGGCCGCGTGTGGTGCCGGGCCGATGCAAACTACGGCGCGATCGATGTCGGCGATCTGCTGACCAGTTCACCGACACCTGGCCACGCGATGAAGGCGAGCGATCCGCAGAGAGCGTTTGGAGCGATCATAGGCAAGGCGATGGCGCCGCTCGAGGCAGGCTTCGGCCTCGTCCCCATCCTCATCGCGTTGCAATAGGAACCGGGGATGGAGACCGTACGCCATCACGTCACTGCTAGCGGCAACAGTACGCTCCGAGGCTTCTATGGCTCGGACAACGTCGATTACGATCCGCCGAGCAACAGCCTGAGGATCAACGTCCAGAAGGCCAAGTGCCAGCATGTGTACCAACTCGCCGACGGCTATACCGACGGCGACGACGAGCGCGATATTCGCGATACCATGTCGCACTCCGAGAACAGTTACGAGATGGTCCGCATGTACTTCGCGATGCGGAACTGGGAAGGTCTCGACGACGAGCTGGAGGAAGGCTATCTTGACGAGATCGGCCGCCAGACAGCGCAGGTGCTCGACCAGCGCGACTACACACCTTACCAGCTGATCCGAAAATACCTCTGGGTGCTCGACTACAAAGCCTCGCCAAACCTTGGCGATGTCTTCATGAAGATCCGGCAGGCGCCGGCAAACCTCCAGCCCAACGAGATTGATTTCATCCTCGCCCAGCAACCTGAGTTGCTCAAGCGTGTCGCGAGTGCGGCGCTGCGCAACCGCAGCTCGATGGTCGAGGCGTCGCGCATCGTAAACGACGTGATCCAGGCCCACGCGACCGCCGTGCCGCCGGTCCATCGCGTGAACGACGTCGTCACCTTGATGTACCGCGTGAATTACACCCGGCGCATCTGTTATCAGCTCGAGTTGCTGCGCTACGACGATCTCTACAACGTTCTCCTGGAGATGGCCGACCCCGCCATCACGGATCAGCGGCAACGGCAGGCTTGCCACGATGCCGTCGATTCGCTCCATCTCGAGTTCGCGGCGGCGCAGGGGGCGGTGAACTTCGCCGGCGACAACGCCGCCAAATCGACCGTCGGGCGGTTCATGACGGCGCGTCAGGCAGCGTTGGACGTCTGGTCTCCCGCCGCGCCGCCAGCGACAATCTTCAACGCGATCCGAAATGTCATCGCCCCGGTCGTCACGTCCCTCGCGGACCTCAAGCAGGCGATCATCGACTTGCCCGACCAGCTGACTGCTTCGCTGTCGCTGCCCAGTCTGCTGGGAAGCGATGACGACGACAACGCCCGGGCGCTGGTGAGCGGCGCACAATCGCAAGGCTGGCTCGATCGCATTCCGGCGCGGGTCAAGTCCATGGCGATTCGCGCGTGCCTCGATGGCTGGACCGTGGACGACGATGAGATTGCCATTCTCGCCTGCCTGAGTGCCGCGCGGGCTTACGATCAGGCCGAGGTCTACCAATTGGAGGCTGACGCGACTTGGGAAGATCTCTACGACAGCATAGATGGCGATGAGTACGACCAGCTGCTCGACGTGCTGAAGACGCCGGTGTAGCGGCAGCGCCACCTTCCTCAGCGAGGTGTCTTCTCGTATGCGCGCGCCTGCCGCTTGTGGGTCCACACTTCCTGCCGAAACAGCCGGCTGATGTTCGCGTTCTTCGGGACCTCGCCTCGGACGATGGTGCCCCCTGTCTCGATCAGCGCATGCAACAGCCTTTCTACGTCCTTCAGGTGCCGGTGTCGGTGGGCGCGCACGATGACGAAGTGATCCCAGTCACGTTCATGCTCGTCCTGTACGTGCGGTCGGAGGCGCCGTAACAGATTGCCGGTCGCGCCCGTGTGACAGGGCGTCTCGCCGCTGTAGAGCACGTAGATTCCGGTGTACCCCCGCATGCTGTCCTTCAACAGGCGCCGGAACAGACGATCCTGCAACAGTTCTTTCGGGAGTCGGCGCGAAATGCTCTCGACGAGCCCGCCTGTTCGGTCTCGGGCGCCCTTCGCTGCGCTTCGCTGCTTCCGCATACCAGTTGTTTCGGCCGCGCTCGTTTCGATCCGTAGACCGCAGCAGCCGACGCGGCGTTTCGATCGACAGCGAATTCAAGCAGTTCGCGCAGGCCCACAGCTCAGCTTCAATCGCCGCGCTTGCGAAGATGTCGCGGCTGTACGCACACAAGCGAGGCGTATTCTGACGCTCCGCTCGACCGGGCCCTCAGGCGTGCGGCCAGCTTCTCGCGAGGGCTGAGACGAGGTACGACATGAGTCCGTTCCGGGCCTTGATGCAACGCGGCGTTACCGCACAGTGACCGCAAGCTGAGCGACGGTGTAGGACCGCGCCGGTAGCTCGAACATCATACGGTCCGCCGGCACCGGCGGAGTCAGAGGCTGCGGCGCAACGCGGTTCGGCTGATCGATCGTGTTGAACGCCTTCAGCGTCGGGGCCGGTGATCGTCTCGCACGCCACGATGCGCGCTGGTGTGACGTCTTCCCACGCCAGCGCGACTTGGCGCGCCGCATCGAGATCGCGGTTCAGCATCAGCACGCACGCTCGGCCGTTCGGCTCATCCAGGGTGGCGACGACGTCGACGAACGGCACGTCGGCGTTGCGCGCGAAGTCGGCCTGAAGGCCGCTCGCCTTGATCGGGTAGGTCTCGGACTCGACGCGCAGATCGAGCACGCGGCCACGTGCGTAGCGAAGCGCCCACGCGTAGGGGTAGTAGGTGCTCTGGCGCAGGACGCCGTTCTCATGCGCCACGAGTGGAGCGATGACATTGACGAGTTGCGCGAGACACGCCACGTGCACCCGATCCGAGTTGCGCAACAGCGTGTTCAGGAAGCCGCCCACCAGCAGTGCGTCCTCGAGGTTGTAGACCTCTTCGAGCACGTGCGGCGCGACCGCGCGTCGGCCGTCGGTCGCCTGGCGGTCGCGCGCGCGATACCAGACGTTCCACTCGTCGAACGACAGCCACAGCCGCTTGCTCGATTTCCGCAGGCCCTGGACGTAGTCGCAGGCGGCCGCGATCTCGTGGATGTGCCGATCCATGTCGAGATTCATCGCGAGGTAGCGCGCGGTGCTGCTGCCGCTCGTCGCCGGCGTATTGCCGTAATAGGCGTGCAGCGAGATGCCGTCGACCTGGTCGTAGCATTCCTCCAGCACCTCGCGATCCCACGTCAGATACGTCGGCATCGACGGCGCGCTCGATCCACAGGCGATCAGCTGGAGGTCCGGCGTGACGACGCGCATCTGTTTGGCCACGTCGCGGGCTTTGCGCCCGTATTCACGCGCTTGCAGCTGACCGATCTGCCACGGCCCGTCCATCTCGTTGCCGAGGCACCAATAGCGCACGTTGTGCGGCTGCTCGTATCCGTGCGCGCGCCGGAGGTCGCTCCACTTCGTGCCGCGCTCCAGATTGCAGTACTCCACGTACGCGACCGCCATCTCGGCGGAGCCGGTTCCGAAGTTGAGTCCGAGCAGCGGCTCGGCGCCGGTCAAGCGGCACCACTCGACGAACTCGTTCGTTCCGAACTGGTTGGTCTCCGTCGAGTTCCACGCGCGATCGAGGACCGTCGGGCGCTGCGCCTTCGGCCCCACGCCGTCGAGCCAGTTGTAGCCGGAGACGAAGTTGCCGCCCGGATAGCGGACGATCGGAACGCCGAGTTCCTTGATTCCCCGTGCGATGTCGGTGCGAAACCCTTCCGCATCCGAGAGGCGTGATCCTGGCTCGTAGATACCAGTGTAGATGGCGCGTCCGAGGTCTCGAGGAACGAGCCGAGGAGCCGGCGATCGAAGTCGGTGCGATCCGGCGAACGGCGGATGGCGACGCGCGCCGGGCCGCGAGCGCTCTGTTCGTAGCCGAGGGCCTGCAGCCATGGCGCCGGCGCGAGCAGCGTGCCGGTCTTGCCGAGACCCGCCAGAAACTCGCGGCGGTCGCGTCTCATTTGAACAGCCGCGGCGCGAAGTCATTGAGGGCGCGCCGCCAGCTCAGCCACTCGTGCGCCGTACCGGGCGACTCGAAGTAGACGTTGCGGACGCCGGCCTGTGCCAGTGCGTCGCTGAATGCCTTCGTGCGAGGGCCCTCCACGGAACCCGTGCTGAGGAACAGCACCTTGATCTTGCTGTTGAAGGCCCCCGCGTCGGCGAACGCGCCGCCGCAGATGGTCTTCACGTCCGGCGCGTCGTTGCCGCGCCCGAACCCACCGCAATTGCCGCTGAAGCCGCCGATGTAGGCGAACTTGTCGAGGTTCGTCAAGGTGGTGGCGAACGTCTGCGCGCCACCCATGGAGAGCCCCGCCATGGCCCGGTTGTTCTTGCCCGGCAGCACGCGATAGCTGCGCTCGATCATCGGCACGAGGTCCCTGAACATCATCTCCGTGTAGGTGGGGCGTCCCAGCGGCCCGCCCGGCCCGCGGCCGGCGGCGCCGGGACTGGTTCCACGCCCGCCGGGCGCTGGAGGAGGTGTCCCGCGTGCAGGCGGTGGTGGCGGCGGCGCGTCGGACGGCGGGGGCACCAGCCCACGCGCGGCGAAGATCGCCGCGCTTTCTCCAGGCTTCACCGCATTCAAGTTATCCATCACGACGATCATCGGCTTGGCCTTGCCGGCCGCGATCAGGTTGTCAAGAATCAAATCGACGTGGCCTTGCCGGTACCAGCCGGTTTCGTCTTCTCCCCAACCGTGCAAGAGGTACAGCACCGGATAGCTGTTGCGCGGCTTGCTGTCGTAGTCGGGAGGCGTGTAGACGAAAGCGCGCCGCCACTGCTGGGTGACGGTCGAGTAGTAGTGCTGCTGGCTGACGCGGCCGTGCGGCACGTCTTTGGCGGCATAGAACTCTGCGTCGGAGGCTGGGATCTCGATGCCACTATTCCACCAACCCGATCCGAAGAACGTCATGGTGGACGGATCCGCGACCACCGCACCGTCTACTTGTACGGTGTAGTAGTGGAAGCCCTCGACCAGCGGGGTGGTCGTCACGTCCCAAATGCCATCGGGCCCTTTCTGCATGTCGAACCCCGGCCCGACGCGGATCCGCACCTTCTCCGCGTTGGGTGCAATGAAGCGGAAGGTCACCCGCTTGTCCGGATACACGCACGGATATTTGGCCTCCGCGATGTTCAGCGAGGACGGTCGACAATCGGTGGGCGTCTGAGCCCTTGTCACAAAGGCGGCCGACAGCGCGCACAGCACGGCAACGACGATGACGGACTTCATCGCTTCTCCTTCCTGACGGGACCACCAGGAGTAAACGCTTCCACGTGCGGTCGAGCGTATCATTGACGACATTAGCCTGGCGCAGTTCTGCCCGCCGGCCCTCACGACCGTGCACATCTCGCCGACACGATCGGCGAGACTCTTCCGAACGAGGACACCAGCATGGGCCGCGTAAAGAGACCGAATCGACCCGTGGCCGCGCTGGCGGTTGCACTCGCCGCAGCGGCTGGCCTGCTCACGGTTGCCGCGCAAGTGAAGACGAACGTACCCGATCCAGTCCCCGGTGCGCGCCCGGCGATCGTCGAGCACGTCAAGATTCACGGAAAGTCGCTCGAGGGCAATCTCGAGAAAAACGCCGTCGACCGCGACGCGATCGTCTTTCTGCCTCCGAGCTACAACCAGGACCGCGCGCGCCGGTATCCGGTCGTCTACGCCTTGCACGGCTACTCAATCGGAGCGGAGCAGTGGTCTCAGGAGATCCACGTGCCGCAGACGATGGAAGGCGCGTTCGCGAAAGGCGCGCACGAGATGATCGTCGTGCTTCCCGATTCGAAGACGGTGCACAACGGGTCGATGTATTCCAGTTCGGTGACCACGGGCGACTTCGAGCATTACGTCGCGCGCGACGTGGTGTCGTACATCGATGCGCACTATCGAACCATCCCGGTGCGTGAGAGTCGCGGTCTCGTTGGACACTCGATGGGCGGTTATGGCGCCACGCGGATAGGCATGAAGCACGCCGACGTCTTCGGCAGTCTCTACATCATGAGCCCGTGCTGCCTCTCGCCGCGCGGCGGCGGCGGGGGCCGCGGCGCGCCGGCGGCGAACGCGTCGACAAGCGATGAGGCGCTGGCGGCAGTCAAGACGCCGGCCGACTCGGCGAAGCTGCCGTTCGGGCTCCGTGCGCAACTGGCGTCGGCGGCGGCCTGGTCGCCCAACCCGAAGAATCCGCCCCTGTATCTCGATTTGCCGATCGGCGAACTGGCGCCGGCGGTGCTGGCGAAATGGGCGGCCAATGCGCCGCTCGCGTTCGTCGACCAGTACATTCTCGAGTTGAAGCGCTACCGCGCCATCGCGATTGACGTCGGCGATCAGGACGGATTGCGCGTGGATGCCGGCAAGCTGCACGACGTGCTGGATCAGTACGGCGTTGCGAACACGTTCGAGATCTATCCGGGAACGCACACGAGCGATGTCGCCGTCCGGTTCCAGGAGCATGTGATGCCGTTCTTCAGCCGGACGCTGTCGTTCGAGGTGGCCGGGCAATGAGACGATTCGGTCTCGCGATCGCGGCGATGGCTCTCGCGATCACGCCGATCCTCGCGCTCGACGGTCAGCCCGCCATGCACGATCCGTCCACGGTCATCCAGGCCGGCGGCAAGTTCTACGTCTACGCCACGGGGAACGGGCTGCCGGCGTTCGAGTCTGACGACGGGTGGTCGTGGCATCGCGTCGGCGCGGTGATGCAGGCCGTGCCGGGCGGCAAGCCTGGACCGGACGTCATCGCCCGCGGGGGCAACAATTCGTGGGCGCCCGACATCATTCGATCCGGCGACAAGTACTTTCTCTACTACGCCGCTCCGGGAACACAGCCGAAAGCGGCGGTCGGGTTGCTCGTCGGCCGCACGCTCGATCCCGCCTCGCCGGACTACACGTGGGAGGACGGCGGCCCGGTCGTCTGGTCGGATGGCGTCGAGGACAGCAACGCAATCGATCCGGGCGTCATGCTGGATCCGACGAACGGTACGATGTGGCTCACCTATGGCTCGTACTTCGGCTACATCCGCCTCGTGGAGCTGGACCCGAAAACCGGGACACGCCTGCATCCCGAGACGAGGCCGCTCGACATCGCGATCAATGGCGAGGCGTCGGTGATGATCTTTCACGACGGGTGGTACTACCTGCTGCTGACGCACGGATCGTGCTGTGCCGGCGGCGCGTCCAGCTACAACATCCGCATGGGGCGTGCGAGGAAGGTGACCGGCCCGTTCCTCGACAGCATGGGGATCGACATGCTGCAGGGTGGCGGCAAGCTGTTCGCCGGCTCGAGCGGCCGGCACATCGGGCCGGGGCATTTCGGTCTGCTGGATCTCGGCGACGGCGTGCAGAGGTTCTCCTGCCACTACGAATCGGATCTCGATCGCGGCGGGATCAGCGTGCTCGACATCCGTCCGCTCTTGTGGCGCGACGGCTGGCCGATGGCGGGAGACAACGTGAGGGCTGGCACCTACGAGATCGAGTCGGCGCGGACGGGGACGGCGCTTGAGATGGCCGTGCAGGGCGCGCCGGTCGGTGGCACGCGCGGCCGTGGCGGCACCGGTCGCGGGGGGCCACCAGCGGGAGGGCGTGCCGACGCGCCGCCGCCACGGCCGATTCCGAATCAGGACGCGGCGCAGGTCGGGAGTGCGTGGCCGGCAGGTCCAGTCGACGCGCGTCTGGGACCGTACATGCTGCAGGCGCAGCAGAAATGGGCGATCACGCCCGTCGACCATGGCGGCGGCTATCCCGGCTCGCCGTACTTCAAGATCACCGTTGCCGGCACCGACCGCGCGCTGGCGGCGACGTCGGATCGCGAGCTCGCCGTTCTTCCGGCGTTTACTGGAGGGCCCGAACAACTGTGG
This sequence comes from Acidobacteriota bacterium, assembly GCA_046735335.1. Taxonomy (GTDB): domain Bacteria; phylum Acidobacteriota; class Vicinamibacteria; order Vicinamibacterales; family 2-12-FULL-66-21; genus JBKPQB01. Next base: position 8,006 of record JBKPTE010000039.1, read on the forward strand.
CGGATCGATCAACTCGCCGATGGCACCTATCGCGTCATGCCGAAGAGCCTGCCGGAGGGGAAGGAGACACTCGCGCTCTCGGCGATCGGCAGCAGCATGCCGACGCTCGAAAAGTTCAGCGCGGGCAGCGACCGGCAGCGGTGGCTGCTGAAGACGCCGTGATCCGTCGTACCTGGTTCGCTGCGCTCGCCATAATGGCGATCGCCGGTGGGTCAGGACTCTTCGCGACCCAGCACGCGCTGGCGCCTGCGTCCCGTCGGGAGGCGTCGACGCTGACGCGGCCGTCGTCGCCGGCCAGTCGGACGGACACGTCCGGATTCCTCCGGCGGTGGCTACTGCTCGAACCGATCAAGGTGTCCGGTCAACTCACGGACAGCGCCGTGCGCGCCACCGTCGAGAAAGAGTACTTCCCGAACCAGCTCACCGCCGTACCCCACGACGGCGACACGGTGACGGTCGGTGACGAGCCGCTCGTCTGGCACGCCGTGGACACGACGAATTACAACGTGAATCTGTACCACTTTGCCCACGCGCTCGACAGGCCGACGTCGAACGTGCTCTTCTGGGCCGTCACGCAGGTCGACGCGCCACAGGAGATGCGCGACGTCCGGTTGGCGATCGGATCCAATGCCGCGTCGATCTGGTGGCTGAACGGCCAGGACGTCATCGGGATCTACGGCGATCGACAGACGGTGATCGACGACGGCGTGTCGAAGCGCGTGACGCTCACCAAGGGGCTGAATACGATTCGTGCGGCCGTGATCAACGCAGGCGGCGCGACCGACTTCTGCGCGCGCTTCCTTGACGCGCAGGACAACCCGGTCAGAGACATTGTGGTGCGATTGAGCAGCGCGGAGCCGCGCTGATCATCGGTTGCAAGGGCTTATGTCAGTGTCGCCGCGTTCTGCACCTCTTGTTCGGCGCTCGATAGCCGGATTTCGGAGGGCTTATCTCGTCAGCGCCTGGGCGAATGCCATCCACGTCGCCGTGCCCGAGATCACCAGGCGCAGCGGGACCGACGCAACCAGCAGGGTGCCACCCCAGAGATAAGCAGGGTGGACGCGCCGCCGCGAGACGAGATCGTAGACGATTCCTGCGGCGAGGAATACGAACGCGATGCCATAAAAGGCGAGCGGCCCGAGCGGCAGCGCGCCCGGCAGGCGCGCGGCCGGTGCCGCCATGATGCTCACGTACGCGAGCAGCATCAGCCGCTTGTGCGCCTCCTTCTTGCGTCTCAGCGCGAGCGCAGCCGTGAGGAACGTGGTGAACATCAGCATGTCGAACAGCGGAATCGCGAGGAACGCCAGCGAAGACATTCCCGCCGGCCCTGGGCCACGCTTCGCCGCGGCCACCGCCGTCATGGTCGCGACCACAATCATGGCAACCGCCAGGAGCGCGCCGCCGACGCCGATCCGGCGATGCAGGGCCACGCGGCGCGCCGAAATCAGTGCGGTCTGCACGATGAAGAGCGCGACCCATGCCGTGAACAGCGCGCCATGGATGTAGATCAACGGTGTGAAAGGGTGACGGACAGCGAAGGTGGCCATCGGACTGCCGCTGAACAGTCGGAGGTAAAAGGTGGGCGCGAATCCGACGATCGCCAGGAGCGCCATACACACGGCAATGCTGCCGTAGAACACACGGTCGTGACTGCCTACGCGGCGCACCGGCGCCTGAGGCATCGTCTGCGAAACGGCGATCGTGCGCATACCCCCCTCGAGCAGGCCGAAAGAATAGCACGGCAGAAGGAGCCGGAGACGTCGCGGTCCCCGCAACAGGTCGGGAATCGAACCGCGTGGCTCACCGGATCGACGTCTTGTCGGCGGTCGGGAAGTCGCGCGGCACCGCAATGGTGACATCGCCCGTCGCGGCCCATTCGGTGCCGCGCTGCAGCAGGACGATGTAGTCGACCGAGTTCATCGGGACGATCGGTTCTTTCTGCGTCGCCCCCACGTGGCCGAGCGTGTCGTGAAACACGCGCCCCTTGCCGTAGGTGATGGCCATGAGGATCGGCTCGTTCTCGCCGGTGCCGTTCGGCATCGACGTCGGCGCCATCGCCGTCGCGAGAACCGTGACGTTCTTCGCCGGACCGCGCAGGTTGCTGTACAGCTCGTCACTGGCGTGCATCCAGGCCGGCGGCAGACCCTTCATGATGGGGTGCTCGGGGGCACGAACCGTGATCAGATAATCGTGCGGGCTGGGATGCTGCGCGGTGCCGGGCGTGGTGCTGTCGAGGACCATGCCGCCGTCGCGCCAGCGGATCTTCGGGCCGGCCGCTTCCGTCCGATTGGCGTAACCGGGCGTGAACCCGCCCCAGCCGCCGACGCCGATCATCTCGTTGTACTCGGCCCAGCTGGGAAAGGCATTGTCCGCCGCGTGCAACACCACGAGCCCGCCGCCGTTTCTCACGTACTCGACGAACGCACGCTTCACGGGTGCCGCGAATTCGAACCCTTCGTAGTCCAGCACGACCGCCTGGTAGTCGGAAAACTTCGGCGCGAAACTCGACATGTCCTGGTTCGGCGCCGCACCTTTCGGCGGCGTCGTCGCCACGGTGACGACAAAGCGACCTGCGTCTTGCAGGATGCGCTTGACGATCGGACTGCTGACTTCCCAGTTGTGATACCGGTTGCTCTGTCCGGTGACGAGCAGGACCTTGATGCGCGATTGCGCAGGCAGGATCCTCGTCGCGGCGAGCGCCAGGATCGCGAGAACTGAAACGGCTACGCCCTTACTGATCATTGTCATGAGGCCCCTTCAGACCGCCGCCACCGGCATTATCCGTGGTCCTTCTCGCGCGTTCAATCGATCCGCCCTCAATCCACCACGATCTCGCCGACCTGATACCACCCATCCGGCTGCCTGCCCGCAATCCCGAGCTGAATGACCGGCCGTCGCGTGGTCGGATCGAGCAGCCCGACGCGCAGAGGGTACCGCCCTGGCGCGAGCTCCCGAGGCACGGCAATCGTCTTCTCGTACACAGCATCGCCGGGCAGCCAACGCCGGACATCCGCGTCCGTCTCGATCACCGCGTCGCCGATCGCGAGCGCGAGGGTGTAGCTGCGATAGACGGGTGCGACGCCTGCGTTGAACCACCACATGTTCACCGCGGCCATCGATCCGCGTGACACGCGCGTCGGGTACTCGAGCTTCTTCAGGACGAAGCGGTAGCCAATCTGTTTCTGGAACGCGTCGAATGCGGGTTTCCAGTCCGCGGGGATTCGGCTGGACTTGATGTTGATTGTGGAGGCGTGCCAGCGGAGCGCCTGATCGAGGATCGGCTTCAACGGGAAGTTCCACTGGTGCCATTGTTCGGGGACCCAGCAGGTTTCGAGCGCGACCGGCCTGGTCTGCCAGACGTCCTGAAGGCCGCCTCGCGCGAGCTGCTGTGGATAGAAGTCCAGCATGTGCGCAAAGGTGCGGCCCGGTGCGCCCATGTCTCCCCAGCAGTCGAGCCGCCAGCCTGCGCCCAGCTTGGCACCATATTGCAGTGCAGGCAGCGCGTCGAAGTTCATCAACAGCAGCGTGCGCGGGAACGCCTTGAAGTACACGTCGATCAACTGCTGCTGGACGGCCCACTCCGGCAAGTACGGCCCCCAGCCCTCTCCCCAGTAGCCGACGGTCGAAACGTCGACGTGATTGAGGTCCGGGTGGCCGTCGTAGCGCTTTCCCGCTTCGAGGATGAGAGCGCTCCACTGCGTGAAATAGAGTGGATCGTTCGCGTCGGGTGACCAAATCGCGCCGTCTTTGTCCGTCGGACGGTTGGCGCGCTTCGCGCCCGATGCGATGTACCAGTCGGGCATCGGATGCTTGTCGTCGTACGGCATCAATCGGATGGCCAGTCGCTGGCCGTGACGATGTGCCTCGGCCAGGGCGTTGTCGATGATCGACCAGCGATACGTCCCACGCTGCGGCTCGAGCTGCGACCAGAACCAGCGCAGATACGCTACGCTCGACGCAGGAAAGTCGACGGGCGCCGATCCACCGCCCGTCGTCTCGGGACCCACTTCCGACCAGCGAACGCCCTCGTTCAGCGGCTCTCCCTGGAAGCGTTGGAAGGTCTCGATGCCCATTCCCGGATTCACGAGAAGGTCGTCTATTTCGGTAGGCCGAACGACCGTCGTCTGGGCTGACAGCATCCGAGGCGCAATCACGAGCGCCCCGAGAATCGATCCAACGATCACGACCGCACGACAAAGTGTCTGATCCTGCACGAATCTCTCCGGTCTTGGCCTTGCTTACGCCAGTCGCTCGCCCTCACCAGCGCGAGATCGTAGTCCAGTTTCGCGATGTCGTGGTGCCCCTCCTGACTGGGGCCGTCCTGGGACGGGGGCCCACGCGGTGGGTGCAGTGACGGCGTACGCGAGCCGGCACGAAAAGGTCTATTCTCAGACACCGCATGAATGCGAGGGTCTGGATCGCCGCCGCCGCACTGATGCTCCTCCAGGGCAGACCGTCCGTTCAGGACGCAAGGCCCGTTTCGATACGTGTCGACAGCACGCAGCGTCGGGGACCCTTGAAGCCAATCTGGGCGTGGTTCGGCTACGACGAACCGAACTATAGCTACACCGCTCAGGGCAGGGAGCTTCTCTCGAAAATCGCAGAGGCGAGCCCGGTACCCGTCTACGTGCGGGTCCACAACCTGCTCACGACAGGTGATGGCACACCTGCGTTGAAATGGGGATCGACGAACGCGTACACCGAAGACAGCAACGGACGCCCAGTCTACGACTGGACGATCGTCGACAAGATCTTCACGACGTACATCGAGCGCGGCATGAAGCCGCTGGTCGAGATCGGATTCATGCCCGAAGCGCTTTCCACGCACCCGGCTCCCTATCGTCATTTCTGGAAGCCCGGGGAAAGAGCCGAACTTTTCACGGGGTGGAGTTATCCCCCGCGCGACTACGCGAAGTGGGGACAAGTCGTGCACGAGTGGGTACGCCACTCGGTCGAGAAGTACGGTCGCCGCGAGGTCGAAGGCTGGTGGTGGGAAGTCTGGAACGAACCTGACATTGGATACTGGCACGGCACGCCGGAGGAGTACCAGAAGCTGTACGACTACGCAGCCGACGGGCTGAAGCGCGCGCTGCCGTCGGCACGCATCGGCGGTCCGCACGTCACCGGACCGAATAGCGCGCGCACGCAGGAGTTTTTGCGCGGGTTCCTCGAACATTGCCTTCGCGGCACGAATTTCGCGACCGGTAAGCGCGGCTCGCCGCTCGACTACGTCGGCTTTCACGCCAAAGGATCGCCCCAGGTCACGCCTGATGGATTCGTCCGAATGAACCTCGGCAACCAGCTGCGCGCGATTGCCAACGGGTTCTCCATCGTCGCATCGTTTCCCGAGCTGGCGAACACGCCGATCGTCATCGGGGAGTCAGATCCGGAGGGGTGCGCTGCCTGTCCGATGCGGACGAATCCGGCCAACGCGTATCGGAACGGGACGATGTATTCGAGCTACACCGCCGAGCAGCTCGCGCGCACGTACGACCTCGCGGACCGTCATCACGTCAATCTCATAGGTGCCGTCACGTGGGCGTTCGAATTCGAGGGACAGCCGTACTTCGATGGCTTCCGCGACCTGTCAACTAACGGCATCGACAAGCCGGTGCTGAACGTCTTCCGCATGCTCGGTCGAATGAAAGGGGATCGTGTCGCGGTCGAGAGCAGCGCGGCTCTGCCGCTCGAGGATGTGCGCGACAGGAGTGTGCGGGCCGATCCAGACATTTCGGCGCTCGCGAGCCGCGACGGACGGTCAGTCTCCGTGCTGATCTGGAACTACCACGACGACAACGTGCCGGCGCCGGACGCCGATGTTGCCCTCATCATTGCCGGCTTGCCGTCGCCGGCTATAACGCTGGTGCACTACCGCGTCGACAAGGATCACAGCAACGCGTATGAAGCGTGGCTCCGTATGGGCTCACCCGGATCGCCCACGGCCTCGCAGCGCTCACAACTCGAACGGTCCGCTCAACTGCAGATCCTGGAGCCACCCAGAACGATCGAAACGGTAAAGGGCGAAGCCACGATTCGCCTGTCGCTTCCGCGCCAGGCGGTATCGCTGTTGACCGTCAGGTGGTGACTGATCCAAATGCCGGCTCGTAGTGATCAAGTGTCTGCTGGCGTTTGGTGACCCACCGAGGCCATGATGGCGTGCATGACGAACCACCAGTGCGCCTGGCTCTCGATCGGCCTGGGCCTCTTGCTGAACGCCCACGTTGTCGAGGGGCCCGATCGCCAGAATCCCGCGCCGGCCGCCTGCGAGGTCTCGCGGCCGACAGCCACGTTCTCGATCGCGCACCGGACGGCCGCGCCCGAGCTGAACACCGACCCCAACTCGCCGGCGTGGCGGAACGCGCGGTCCGCCTGGATAGAAAAGGACTGCAGCCGAGAGGTGGACTACCCCGATCTCAAGACCGAGGTTCGCGGCTTCTGGACCGACACCGATATCTACTTTCTCTTCGTCTGCCCGTATCGATCCCTCAACGTCTTCCTTCCGTCGCAGACCGATCGCGCGCGCCGCGGACTCTGGGACCGCGACGTCGTGGAGATGTTCCTGGGCGACGATTGGGACAACATCCGCCACTACCGGGAGTTCGAAATCGCTCCAACGGCCGACTGGATCGACCTCGCGATTGACCTCGATCGTCCGCACGCTGGCGACGGATGGGCGTCGAATTGGCAGACGCTGGCCAGGATCGACGAGCGAGCGAAGGTCTGGTACGCCGCCTGCCGGATTCCGCTTCGATCGGTGACCACGAAGCCGGTCGGGCCAGGGACGCGGTGGCGCGCGAATCTTTACCGCATCGACGGCGACGGGCCCGATCCGAAGCGCCGCTTCATGTGCTGGCAACCGACGTGCGTGAAGGATCGCGACCCGAACCACGTGCCTGAAAACTTCGGAACGTTGGTGTTCGAAAAGTAACCTAACCCTCAACAAATCTCGGCCGGCGCGACGGTCGATTTCTCAGGCGCGAGAGTGCTTTCGTCAGCAGGGCTGGGTGGCGCCCCTTCACGCACGCCATCGGCGCGCCACTCGATCGGCGCGGCCCCGTTGTTCAGTCGAGCCGAAGCGCGTGCGCCGGCTGAATCGAGGCCGCTCGGTTCGCCGGAATCGCGGCGGCCATCATCGTCACGACCAACAGCACGAAGCTGACGGCGACTAGCACGACCGGATCGTTCAGATTGCCGATCGACCACTGGACGACAGCCTTGTTAAGCTCCACGCTCAATGCGAGACCCGCGACGAGGCCCGCGACAATGGCCAAGACGGCCGGCTGTACCGCCGCGTTTACGATGCGCCCGCGACCGGCACCAAGCGCCATCCGGATGCCAAATTCTTTGAATCGGCACGACACCGAGTACGACACGACACTGTAGAGCCCGACGACTGCGAGCATCAGCGCAAGAACCGCGAAGCCGAGCAACAGCAACGTCACGAACCGCTCACGGGCCCAACCCGCATCGGCCAGCGCGTCTTCCGCTGTGCGTACCACATTCACGGGTTGATTCGGATCGACGGTACGCACCGCCTCCCGAATCGATCGGGTCATGGACAGTGGATCGTGACGCGTCCGCAGGATCACATTCAGAGAATCGCTCAACATGAGTGTGTACGGCACGTAGATCGACGGCGCCGGCGGCTCATGGAGACCGACATTGGGTGTGTCGCCGACAACACCGATGATCTCGAACCAGCCGTCGCTGCCGGGCGCCGCCAGCCTGAAATAGGTGGGTGATTTAATGTACTCGGGCATCCAAACTCGCCGTCCAATCGCGGATTCGTCAGGCCACAGCTCACGAGCCATCGTTTGGTTGACGACGGCGACGTGGGGCGTTCCGGCGCTCTCTGAATCTGACCACATGCGGCCGCGAATGAGCGGGATCTTCATCGTCGCAAAGTAGTGGGCGCTGATCCGTTGGAGAATCGGTGCCTCGTTTCCTGTTGTGTCCCGTCCGGGAACTTCGACCGCCGACCGTTCGCCCGATCGGGGTGGTATCCCGCTGTATGTGGCGAGCGCGACGGATTCGACGTGGGGCACGTCTGCCATGCGATTCCGTAGGCGCTCATAGAACGCGGCGCGGTCGGCCCATTCCGTGTGACTGGTCGTGGGCGCTGATCCGTCCGGAAGGTTGATCAACGCGATGATCACATTGTGCGGATCGTAGCCAAGCGATGTCCGGTACAGACCCATGAGCACCCGGACGGCCGCGCCGGTGCTCGCGAGCAACAGCACCGTCAGCGCAATTTGGGCCGCGAGCAGGACGTGATGCGCTCGCCGGCTTTCGACTCCGGTAGTCGTCCGGGCAGTCGTCGTCAGGCGTGGGCGCGAAAACGACAAGGCCGGTGCCAGTCCAGAAATCAGGGCCGACGCCATCGCAAGGGCCGCACTGAAGAGCAAGACCGGTACATTGACGGGCACTGCCATCAGGTTCCCTACCGGAACTGAATTGGGGGGCAAGAGCCTGAGCATAGCCGGCAGGCCCCAGTAGCCGGCCGCAACGCCCAGTGCGGCGCCGGTGAATGCCAGGAGCAGCGATTCCACGAGGAGCTGCTTCATCAACCGTCCACGACTTGCCCCTATGGCGGCTCGCACGGCGAACTCGTGCGCCCGCGAGGTCCCGCGCGCCAACAGCAGGATGGAGACGTTCGCGCACGCGAGCAGCAGCAGCAACATGGACGCCGCGAAGATCAGCAGGAGGGTCGGCACAAAGCCGGCCGCCCTTTGCGTCTCCACCAGATTTCGTACGAGTGGACGCACCTCCTTCGGAAAGCGTTGCGGGTCCTCCCTGGCGAATTGGTTGAAGAGTGGCTGAAGTCGCTGCTCCGCCATGCGTGGAGTGACGCCGCGCTCGAGACGGGCCTGGACGCTCCATGCGAAGTTCGGATCGAAAGTCAGATGAATGGGAACGAGAATCTCCGGCCCAGTGGAAAAGTATTGACGTGGCAGCACGCCAATCACGGTGTAGGGTTCGCGGTTCAAATAGAGGGTCTGCCCCACGGCCTCAGGCCGTCCGCCGAAGTGTCGCTTCCAGAACCGATAGGTGAGCACGACGACGCGTTGGGGCTGTTCGCCCGCCGGGCCGTCCGCCTCGTTGAAGACTCGTCCGAGGAGAGCGGGAACCCCGAGTACGTTCAAACCGTTTGCTGAAAAATACTGGGTGCGCACCGCTTCTGGGAGGCCCTGGCCGGTCAGCGTCATCTCCCAGGTGTTCGAGGCGAAGGCGCCGTCCAAGACGTCGCTGTGTTGAAGCGCAACGAGCTGTCGCGCCGTGACAACCAGACCACGCGGCCGCCCTTTGTCGATCAGGTCAAGCCTGACGATCCGATTGCTGTCGGCGAATGGGAAGGGATGCAGTAATGCCGCATTGACAATGCTGAACAGCCCTGTAGCGGCGGCAATCCCGACTGCCAGGGAGACGACAGCCGTCGCGGCGAAACCGGGGCTCCGGCGGAAGATACGCAGCGCATATCCGAGATCTGCGGCGAAGACGTCCAGCAAGAAGTCTCCTCAGCGACGAGCGCGAAAGAACATTACCATGCAAGCGCGGACGTTCTGGCGACGATGTCATGCTTCAAAGCTTAACGACTTCGCACGGGTCATGCGCAACACGCCGATTCGACGAGAATCGCGGTCTTACGGTGTGCTGCAGCTTCAGACGGGACCCAAGCGCCATTTCACGATGAGAGCGATCACTCAGCGCCCCACAGAGGCCGGAACCGGTGCGCCCGTCAGCTTTCGAATCAGGTTTACCTCGTGCTCCTTGTACGGTGTGCCGTCCTGCTTGAAGATTTCGTGGAACCACACCGCGGGCTCGCGGCCGACGTATGGCTTCTGCCACGAATCCCATGGCAGATACGTCTGCGTCTTCCCTGCGACGAATCCCCAGTTGATGGCGGCGACCTTGTATTTCTTTGCAACCGGCAGCGAACCTTCAAAGGTGCTGCCGTTGCCGCGGGCCATGTACTCGGTGCACAGAATCGGACGATTGAGGCGCTGGAGCCATTTGATCCGCTTCTCGAACTCGGCGGCGCTGTCATAGTTGTGGAACGAGATCACGTCCGAGCTCTGGAGCTGCACGCGCTCCATCGGGGACAGCTTGGCGTCCGATGACCAGTCGCCCTTCCAGACTCCGGACGTCAGCGGCTGCTCGGCGCCGGCCTCGCGTGCCCAATCAAATACTTCCGGCAAGAGCGCGAGCACGAGCTGCACCTTGTTCTTCGGTTCCATGCTTCCGTAGCTGTTCGTGTTCATGTTGTCCGGTTCGTTCCAGACGTCCCACCCAAGCACGCGCGAGTCCTTCCCGAAGGCCTGCACCACGCCCGTGACATAGGCTTTGAGCCGTGGGTAATCCGCCGGATCCTGCAGGGCCTTCGCGCCGGGGCTCTGAAGCCAACCGGAATTGTGCACGCCGGGCTTCGGATCTCGCTGGCGTCCGAGTTTCGGGTACGGATCCCAGCACGAGTCGAACAGCACGAACAGCGGCCTGATATGATGTCGCGCCGCGATATCGAGGAACTGATTGATCCGGCCGCGGTAGCCCGCCGCGTCCTGCTGCCACGGTAGATCGTGCAGGAATACCCGCATCGTGGTCATGCCGAGATCCTCGGCCCAGCCCAGCTCCTTGTCGATCGTCTTCGGATCGAACGTGTCGGCCTGCCACATCTCGAGCTCGTTGATCGCCGTCGCCGGGATGTAATTGCTGCCGACCAGCCAGGGTTGCCGCGCGTACCATTCGTTTGCCTTTGCCTCCGACCACCGCGCGACCGGCGCCATCGTCGGCGCAAGCACGAGGACGAGACTGCACATCCAGAGACCGAGCAATCGTGTTTTCTTCATGGTTCCGTCCTTTCATCCGGCGACGCAGCCCGTCAACCTTACCGCAGGAAACCTGATATGCTGCGCGCCGAATTTTGGGCGCGGGAGTCTTCCCGACGACAGAGGACGACACCATGAGCACCACGTTCAGCCGTCGCCGCTTCCTTGAGGGACTGGGAAAGTCCGGTGCACTGCTGGTCGCCGGGCCATGGCTGGAGAGTATTGGTTACGCGCAGGTGAGTCGAGGGCCGGCCCGGGCGGTGATCGTTCAGTCGCGCACCCGCACGGACTTGGATCGTCGCCTGTTCGGCGCCTTCCTCGAACACCTGGGAAGGGCGATCTATACAGGCGTCTACGAGCCCGGTTCGCCTCGTGCCGACGCCAACGGACTCCGCACCGACGTCATTGCCGAAGTCAAGGGGCTGGGCGTCCCGGTGATGCGCTATCCCGGTGGCAATTTCGTGTCCGGCTACAACTGGCTGGACGGCGTTGGTCCGAAGAAACAGCGGCCAACCGTGCTGGAGCGCGCGTGGAACTCGCTCGAGACGAACCAGTTCGGCACGAACGAGTTCATGGAGTGGTGCAAACTGGTGAACACCGAGCCGTTGCTCGGGTTTAATCTCGGCACCGGTACACCGGAGATGGCGGTCGCCTACGTCGAGTACTGCAACGTCGACAAAGGAACGAAGTGGAGCGACCTCCGGCGCGCGCACGGCTACGAGGCGCCGCACAACGTTCGCTACTGGTGCCTCGGCAATGAGATGGACGGCCCGTGGCAGATGGGTCATATGCCGGCCCGCGCCTATGGTCAGAAGGCGGTCGACACCGCGCGGCAGATCCGCGTCATCGATCGGGGGCTACAGCTCATCGCCTGCGGTTCGAGCAACGCGGCCATGCCCACGTATCTCGTGTGGGATCGCGAGGTGCTCGAGGAATGCTACGACCAGGTGGACGGCATCTCGCTGCACGCGTACTACGGCAACACGCCGAACGAGACCGGCGGCAGCAGCGCGCGATTCCTCGCGATGAACCTGGACATGGATCGCCAGATCCGCGAGATCGCTGCGGTCGCCGATTACGTGCAGGGACTTCACCGGTCTCCTAAACGGTTGTGGCTGTCGTTCGACGAGTGGAACGTCTGGTACCGCGCGCGCAGCGGGGACGCCGTCAACGGAAAGCGCGCGTTCGCGCCGAAGCTGCTCGAAGAGGTCTACAACCTCGAGGACGCACTGCTGGTCGGCGGTTTCGTCAACACGTTGCTGCGTCAGTCGGATCGGGTGCGCGTGGCGTGCCTTGCGCAGATCCTGAACGTCATCGCGCCGCTCGTGACGAATGCCACGTCGGTGCTGCGGCAGAGCACCTACTATCCGTACGCCTGGGCGCTGAAGTACGCACGCGGCCGGGTGCTCGATCTGTTCGTCGAGTCGGAGACCTACCCGATCTCCGCCGATCGTCTCCGGCCCGATCTCGCGCGCGACGCGCAGGTGCCATTCGTCGACGTCGTTGCGACGCATGATGCCGCAAGCGGCAGCGCCTCGGTGCTGATGCTGAATCGCGACCTCGACGCGGATCGCGAGCTGGTGCTGGAGTGGCGCGATCTCACGCCGACGAAAGTGCTGGCATGCGAAACACTGAGCGGGCCAGATCTGAAGGCGTTCAACACGTTCGAGGATCCGAAGCGGGTCGTCCCGCGTCCGCTCGAGCCGCCGGCCGCCGGTGGTCGGATGACCTTCAAGCTGCCCGCGCGCTCGTACACGGTGGCGCAGATCGCCACCAACCAGAGCGCGCCGGCCGCGGGGTAAGTCGTAGCTCAGCCACAAGCTAGCACATATTCCTTGACAGACTAATGCGTTCGCGTTAGCGTGCCGCCTCCAGCGGCCGTGAACGTTCACGGCGCGCAGAAGTCGTCGTTCGCAGGCGCACGGGAGGTTCGCTATGACGAGGACCTACCACGTAGGCCCCCGCGCCCTAGTCAGCTCGCTTCTGTTGAGCCTCTGCTTGAGCAGCCCCTTGCTCGCGCAGCGTGCCGACCGGGCCGTGATCAGCGGTGTTGTCACGGACGAACAGGGTGCAGCGCTGCCCGGTGCAACCGTCACCATCCACAACGAGGCGACCGGCGTCGACACGGTCCTCGTCACCAATAGCGCCGGCGCGTACACGAGTCCGCCGCTGGTGCTCGGCCAGTACTCCGTCACCGTCGACATGTCGGGCTTCAAAAAGGCTGTGATCGGCGGGATCGTCCTGCAGGGCGGCGAGGCCGTGCGGCACGACATCTCGATGCAGATCGGCGGCCTCCAGGAAACCGTGCAGGTTGCCGGCCGCGGCGGGCTCGACGTCACGACACCGGACGTCGCGCACACGGTCAACGAGCAGTACTACCGCCAGCTTCCGATCGTCACGGCCGCCGACGTGCGGCTCGCGGAGGCCGTGCTGCAGATCCAGCCCGGTTACCTCCCGATGCGCCCGAACGGCGACCCGATGTTCCGCGGCAGCCAGTTCAATTCGCGGATCAACGGCGGCCAGACGATGGCGACGGAGAATTTCTTCGACGGCGCCGCCTTCGGGTACGCGGTGGGACACCAGCAAAGCCACGAGAGCACACCCCCAGTGGAGTCCATCCGCGAGGTGAAGGTCATCTCGACCAGCTATTCCGCGCAGTACGGTCACACGAGCGGCGGCTTCATCGAGTACACCGGGAAGTCCGGCACCAACTCGTATCGCGGCAGCGTGTACGACTACGTGGCCGACGACAAGTTCAACACGAACGGGTTCTTCGCAAAGAAGGCGGGGATCGGCAAGACCCCCCTCAGCAATAACAACTACGGCGCGACGCTCGGCGGACCGGTGCAGCTACCGGGTTACGACGGTCACAACAAGACCTTCTTCTTCGTCAATTACGACTACACGCGCCTTCGGTCCGGGGTGCTGCCCGGCTTCGGCAACACGACACCGACCGACGCATTCAAGAACGGCGACTTCGGCGCCCTGCTCACGAACAATCAAATCGGCGTCGACGCGCTCGGGCGGCCGATTTTTGCGGGGCAGATTTTCAATCCCGCTACGACGCGCCTCGTCAACGGCATCCCGGTGCGCGACCCGTATCCGGGCAACATCATCCCGCAGAATGACCCGTTGCGCAGTCTTGTCGCATCCCGAGTCGTTCCGTTGATGGTGCGCCCGGATCGTCCGGGCGTCTCCTTCAACGTCGCCGGCAACCCGGCCGGCGATCAGACATGGGAGCTGAACGCGCGGAATATCATGGCGCGGGTCGATCAGAACATCGGGAAGAACTTACGAGCGAGCACCAGCTTTTACTGGAACCATCGTCCCTCCATCCGAAACTGCGGGGAGGTGGCCGGCTGCACCGTCCCGAACAATCCCGAAACCAGCCCCGAAAAGAACACGGATTACTACGGCAACGGCTTCTTCCAGCGCATCTCGACGCATCACCTGCACCAGCAATTCGACTGGATCGTGAAGCCCAACCTGCTCAATCACTCGACGGTCGCGTACGACCGGTGGTTCATGGGCGGGAACAACCTCGCTGCCGGTGCCCAGTGGCCACAGCGGTTGTGGGCGAGTACGGCCGCTCCGACCGGCGGCATTCTCGACACGACCGGGGGGCCGCCCCTTCTGAGCTTTGACGGGAACATTCCGTACAATCAGCTCGGGCAGTATGGCTGGCCCGGTTTCGGATTCCTGGTGAACAACCGGTGGCAGTTCTCCGACGACATCACGTGGGTGAAGGGGCGACACACGCTCAAGAGCGGGTTCGAGTACCGCTACCACGACTTTCCGTTCCGCGGGTGGGCCGTAGGTGCCGTGGCGGGGGAGTTCCATTTCAATCGGCTCGGTACGGCCGGGTTCGACGCGAGCGGCAACAACCTCGGCCCGACCGGCGATCCGTTCGCATCATTCCTGCTGGGACAAGTGCAGACGGCGAACCAGACCATACCGGTTGAGCCCACCTTCCGCGAGGGCTACACAGCCGGCTGGATCAACGACGAGTTCAAGATGTCGGATAAGCTGACGCTGACGCTCGGCCTCCGCTTCGACTATCAATCGGCGCGGACCGAGGTCAACGACCAGTACTCGACGTTCGATCCAAACGCGGCGAACCCGGGCGCTGGCGGGCATCCTGGCGCGATTATTTTCGCGGGCACCGGTACCGGCCGGGCAGGCACGCGGAAGTTCGAGGATCCGCCAAAGGACGCGTGGGGCCCCCGCGTCGGGGCGTCCTATCGTCTAAACGACCGGACCGCTCTTCGCGGCGGGTACGGCATCTACTACGCGCACGTCGCCTTCGATCAGTTCGTCGGCCAGCCTACGGAAGGATTCCAGGCCAACGCGCTGGCGCCGAACACAACCAACGGTATTTTCCCGGCGTTCTACCTCGATCAGGGATTTCCAGCGAACCGGATCCAGCAGCCTCCGTTCATCGACCCGACGATCGATCTCGGCGGTTCGCCGATCGCCGTAGCTCGAAACGGGCTGACGCTGCCGCGCTTCCAGAACTGGTCCGTCACGTACGAGCGGCAGCTCACCAGCAACATGATGGTCGACGTGTCGTACATCGGCAACCACGGCAGCCGTCTCAATCATCACTGGCAGACAATGGGGGTCGACGCCAACATGAACGATCCCAGCGTGCTTGGCTTGGGCACCCCGGTTCTGCAGTCGAACATCAATTCGGACTTGGCGCGCGCCGCCGGCATTCAGCCGCCCTATCCGGGGTTCAACGGGAACGTCGCGCAGGCGCTCAGACAGTGGCCTCAGTACCAGAACATCCAGTGGCGCGGCGTTCCAACGGGAGAGAGCCAGTATCACGCGATGGAGCTCGTGCTCGAACGCCGGTTCTCCGCCGGACTCCAATGGCGGATTGGCTATACCTACTCGAAGCTGCACAACAATGGCGCGGAAAGCGCTCAGGGTGATAACGGCGACAACGGTCGTGTACAGAACCCGGCGGACCCGCTGGAATGGAGTTTGAGCCAGGACGACACGCCGCACGTCTTCCTGACCGGCTTCACATGGGAAGTGCCGGGACCGTCAACAGCCGGCCTGTCGCAGACGCTGCTCGGAGGCTGGCACGTCGCGGGAATCCTCCGATACGAGAGTGGACGGCCGCTGAACATCACGATGAACAACGACCTGGGAGGCCTGCTGTTCAACGGCCAGAAGCGACCGAACCGCAACTCGGGAACCGATGCGGTCGCTGCAGGCGGCAACTTCGACCCGACGACGGACAACTACTTCAACAAGAATGCGTGGACGGATCCCGGGCCGCTCCAGTTCGGCAACGCGCCGCGGAACGACGGAACGGTTCGCGGTTTCCCGAACTACAGCGAGGACGTGAACGTGTTCAAGGAGTTCAGGCTTCGCGACCCGATGAAGGCCCGAGTCGAAATCGACTTCGGCAATCTGTTCAATCGCACGTTGTTCTGCAACCCAAACACGAACTGGAGCTCGCCCGCGTTCGGCACGGTCAACACGCAGTGCAACCAGGCTCGATCCGTACAGTTTGCCTTCAGACTCGACTACTGAGCTCACAGGTTCCGGCTCCGCCTTCGCAGAGAATGCGCGCGCGGAGCCGATCGGTCGCTCCGAGCGCGATGCTCGTGTGCGCGCTGCTGACCGTCAGCACGTTTGCGAGCGAAGACCTCCGGCCGCAAAACGCGCCCGCGCGCGCGTCCGGTTCTGAGGCGCTCCAAACCGCCGCACGCCTCGTTCAGCAGGGGCAGCTCGCCGACGCGGAACTGGAGGCGAAGCGCGCGCTCGACGATCCTGCCACACGCGCGGCCGCGTACTCCGTCCTCGGCACGATCAGCTTCAGACAGAATCGGTTCGACGACAGCGTGGTGCTGTTCAAGAAGGCTATCCAGCTCGATGACGCCCTCGTCGGCGCGCACCTGAGCCTCGCCGAGCTGTACATCCTCCAGGGGAAGGATGCGCTGGCGGTCCCGCCGCTGCAGCGCGTCGTGAAGCTGGACGCGTCGCGCCTCGCCGACGCCCCTTTGGACTTCGCGATCAAGTTCGGCGTGCTGCTCGCCACGCACGGGGCGGCGCCCGAAGCCATCACGATGCTGGAGCGGGTGCGCAAGATCAGCGGGCCTTCGTACGAGCTGACGTTCAACCTCGCCGGTGCATATCTGCTGAACAACGATCCGGCGCGTGCGCTGGACAGCTACGACGCGGCGCTCGCGATCAAACCGGCGTCCGTCCCGGCCCTCCGTCAGGCCGCCGCGGTGGCGGAGCGCCGGGGCGAGCTCGAACGATCGCTCTCGTACTGGCTCCGCGCGAAAAAGATCCGCCCGGACGATCCGGAGATTCTCCTGGGGTTCGGCCGCGTCTGCCTCCGGATGGACCTCCTCGAGGATGCGGAGCCTGCGCTGCTCGAGGCCGCGAGGCTGAAGCCGGACGATCCGTCCTACCAGTACACGCTCGCGGCTGCGAAAATGGGAAAACGCCAGTTCGATGCGGCGCGCGCCCTCATCGAACCGCTCGTCGACAAACGGCCGCGCGATCCGCAGCTGCAGTATGCGCTGGGTTCGATCCTCTATCTGCAAGGGCATCTCGACGATGCCGCGCTGCATCTGCGGGAGAGTTTGCGGCTGCAGCCCGAGCAGCTCGCTTCCGAGTACTACCTGGCGCTCGTCGTCCGCGATCAACGCAACGAGGCCGAAGCCATTGCGATGCTGCAGCATCTGCTCCAACGCTTTCCAGACCACGCGGTCGCGAACGAAGCGCTTGGAGGGCTGCTGATGAGCGCGCAGCAGTACGACGAGGCGGAGCGGCACTTGCGGAACGCCATCCGTCTGAATCCGAAGCTGGTCAAGGCGAACTACCAGCTCGGGCTGCTTCTCGCGCGCACCGGGCGGAAGGACGAAGCGGATCGGCAGCTCGCGCTCGCGAAATCATTGCGCGAGGAGGACGAAACCACGTCGCGCCTGCAGCTTCGGCTGCTGGATCCCGGCCAATGATGATCGCGTTGCTGTTGTCCGCCTCGCTCGCGCTGGCCGCGCAAGACCACACCCAGCGCCAGCAGCCTCGACACGCAACGACTGCCGGCCAGGACCGGCGGCCGACGCTGTCGTTCGAAGAGCTCGAGGCGGAAGCGAAACGCCATCCGGACGATCCGAAAGGCTGGGTGCTGCTCGGTCTCGCGTACCTCGATCGAAACGAGTACCCACGCGCGCTCGAATCGTTCCAGCACGCCGTGCAGGTTGGTCCCGGCTCCGCGGAAGCGCACAACTGGCTGGGGGTTGCGCTGGCGGAGAAGTCGGACCTGCCCGGCGCGATCGCCGAATTCCGGAAGGCCGTGTCGTTGGACCCGAAGTACGGCCGCGCGTATTCGAATCTCGGCTCGACGCTCGCGCAGAGCGGCGACTACCTAGCGGCAGTGCAGGTGTTCAAACAGGGGCTCGCGCTGGAGCCGAACAGCATCGGCGCGCACCTGAACCTCGGAACGGCGCTGCGTGAAACGGGGGATTTCGAAGGCGCGATGGAACATCTCCGGCGCGTCGCGGAGGCAGACCCGAAGAACCCGTCCATCCAGTACGAGATCGGCCAGACGCTCGCGCAAAGCGGCGACGGCACCGGCGCGATCGCCGCATTCGAGCGGGCGCTCGAGATTGATCCGGAAATGCGGGAGGCCTACTACGCGCTCGGCGCCGAGCTGAAGAAGCAGAGCAGCGTCATGAAGCACGCGCCAGCGTCCTCGGAGAGCCCCGCGGACGAACTCTGCCGGCGCGCGCAGGACGCGCTCGGGACGGGTGATTTGAACGGTGCACGCCAGCAGCTCGAAGAGGCGCTGCGCGTCGACGAAAGGCATGCGGAGGCTCACATGCTGCTCGGCTTCACGCTCGGGCAGCAGGGAAAGCTCTCCGCAGCGATCGGACATCTCGAACGTTCGATTGCGCTTCGACCCGACTCCTCGCCGGCGCACTACAACCTCGGCGTCGCGCTGTGGTACAGCGGGGCGAAAGAACGCGCCACGGCGGCACTGCGGGAGAGCGTGACGCTCGATCCCGCCGCCGGCAACAGCTACGCATTCCTCGGGACCGCACTGCGCGACAGCGGCGACCTGACGGCCGCGCGCGCGAACCTTCAGCGCGCGATCGCGCTCCTGCCGCCCACCGCGGCCGTCTACATCGATCTTGGCATCACCTACGTGCAGGCAGGAGCGCTCGATCACGCGCTGGGACAGCTCGAGGCCGGCCTGAACGTGCCCTCGCCATCGGTACCGGAACCCGACTGGAGCGGCGCAGTCGCGGCGCTTCGTGCGCGGCTTGCAGCGGCACCGACCGATGCGGCGGCGCCTCAGGCCGACGGTCCGGCCGCCGCCCGCCTGGTTTCCGAGCGCGCCGAGGCCTTCAATCTTCTGGGTCGTCTGCTGGGGCGCGCCGATGCCGGCAGCAACGACGTCGCGGCCGCGTTCCGCGAAGCAATCCGCCTGCGCCCGGATTACGCCGAGGCGCACAACAACCTGGGCCTCGTTCTGATTCAGGCCGGCGACGATCCGAACGGCCTTGCCGCGCTCCGGGAAGCGGTCCGGCTGCAGCCCGATTACGCCGAGGCACGCGCGAACCTCGGGGCCGCCCTCACGCCAACGGATCCGGACGAGGCCATTCGCGAGCTCGAGAGGGCAGTCGCGCTCGCGCCCGGCTCGATCGAAGCGCAGTTCAATCTTGCGACCGCCTACGGCTCCAGTCCGCAGTACGGGCCCGCCAAGGAGATCGAGCAGCTTCGCAAGGTCCTCGATCTGGCGCCTGCGTTCGCGCGGGCTCGTTTCGCCCTCGGCAAGGCGCTCCTCCAGGAAGGGAAGATCGACGAAGCCGTCGAGACGCTGCGGGAAGCCGCGCGGCTCGAACCCTCCAGCGGAGAGACGCATTACCAGCTTGGCCTGGCACTGGTGCGCGCCGGACGGAAGGACGAAGGGGCCGCGGAGCTCCAGAAGGGACGCGAACTGACGACCGCGGCGGACCGATCGGAGAACGCGGCGCAGATCCTGGCAGAGGGGCGGACCGCGATGGATCGCGGAGAGCTCGATGACGCGCTCGCCAAATTCCGGCGCGTCGTGCAGCTCGCGCCGAAATCCTCGGAGGCGGCGCGGTATGTGGGCGCCGTGCTCGAGAAGCAGGGAGATACTGAGGGCGCTGCCGCCGCATACGGCAAGGCGCTGGAGATGAATCCGGGCGATACGGCTGCAACGGAGCGGCTCGACGCGCTCCGGCAGATGAAGACCAAAGCCGACGAGGCGACGCGAATCGCGACGTTCGAAGGCTACATCCGCGAAGGCAGGTTCAGCGAAGTCGAGCCGCTGCTCGTCGCCTTTGTGAAGGAGCAGCCGACGTCGAGCTGGGGATGGTACGCGCTGGGCTACAGCCAGTTCGGTCAGAAGAAGATCGGCGACTCCATCCGCGCGCTCTCGAAGGCGCTCGAGCTCGATATCCGCAACGCGGAGGCGCATAAGATTCTCGGCCGCGACCTGATGCTGATCGGGCGCTTCGATGCGGCGCAGGTCGAGTTCGAGCAGGCCATCAAGTACAAGCCCGATTCGGCGGAGAGCTACTACAATCTCGGGAAGCTCTTTTCCGTGCAGGACAACTGGGACCCGGCGCGGAAGGCCTTCGAGTCGGCTCTTCGTATCGACCCGTCCTATGTAGAGGCGATGGATGCGCTTGGCTTCGCGCTCGAAGCGCTGGGCAACGACGAGGAGGCCGTCGCGATGTACCGGAAGGCGATCGCCGCCAATGACGAGCGGCACGGCACCTACGCGCTGCCGCTCGTCAACTTGAGCGCGTTCTACAACAGGACCGGCGATCCGGAGAAGGCGCTGGAGCACGCGCGCACCGCGCTGGCGCTCGATCCCAAATCCGACGGCGCACTCTTCCAGGAGGCGCGCGCCTTCGAGCGGCAGGGCAACCTCGACGAGGCGGCGAAAGCATTGAACGAGGCGATCGTGCTGAACCCGCGGGCGTCCTCGTACTATTACGTGCTCGCAGGCGTCTGCCGGCGTCTCGGCCTGATCGACGAAAGCCGGAAGGCGCTGGAGGTCTTCCAGAAGCTCGAGCGCGAGAACAACGAGCTGGAGAAGAAGCGGCGGACAGCGGGAGCGGGGCGTGAGTAGGGCCGCGGAGGATGCGGATGCGAAACAGCGCTGGTGTGAGATCCCGCGACGCGCATTCCTGCGGACCCTGGGTGGGCTTGGGACCGCAGCCCTCGGCGCACGGAGTGTCGCCGCGGGTGCCGCTCCAGCATCGGTGGTCTTCACCGACGTCACCGCCGCCGCGGGCCTGGCCCGCGCGATCAACGTGTCCGGCCGTCCGGACAACAAGCAGTACATCCTCGAGGAAATGGGCTGTGGAGCGGCGTTCTTCGACTACGACAACGACGGCTGGCTGGATATCTTTCTGGTCAACGGCACCAGCTTTGAGCCCGAGGTGCGGGACGGGCAGCCGACCAGCTACCTCTTTCACAACAACCGCGACGGCACGTTCACCGACGTGACCGAACGGGCCGGCCTGACGCATTCGGGCTGGGGCCAGGCGTGCTGCATCGGCGACTACGACAACGACGGCTTCGACGACCTGTTCGTCAGCTACTGGGGCCGGAACGTCCTGTACCGCAACAACGGCGACGGCACCTTCACCGACGTCTCCCAAAAGGCGGGCGTCTCAGGCACGGGGACGCGGTGGGGCGCAGGCTGCTGTTTCCTGGACTACGACCGCGACGGCCGCCTCGATCTGTTCGTCGCCAATTACGTGAACTTCGATCCGGAAGGCGCGCCGCGCCCGGGCGACTCCGCGTACTGCCGCTACAACGAGATCCCCGTGCCGTGCGGGCCGCTCGGGTTTGCCGGCGGGACGAACATCCTCTATCGGAACCGCG
Organism: Acidobacteriota bacterium; assembly: GCA_046735335.1. Taxonomy (GTDB): domain Bacteria; phylum Acidobacteriota; class Vicinamibacteria; order Vicinamibacterales; family 2-12-FULL-66-21; genus JBKPQB01. Next base: position 29,719 of record JBKPTE010000039.1, read on the forward strand.
GCGACGGCACGTTTGCGGACGTCTCCGACGCATCAGGGATCGCGCGTCCGCGCGGCCCTTCGTCGATGGTGTTCGTGAACAGCAACTGGCGCGCGTCCGGTTCGTACGGCATGGGTGCCGCGGCCGCGGACTTCGACAATGACGGGTGGCCCGACATCTACGTCGCGTGCGACACGGCGCCGAGCCTCTTCTATCGCAACAACCATGACGGCACGTTCAGCGAGGTCGCCGTGCCGGCGGGTTGTGCATTCGACGAGCACGGCGTGGCGCTTGCGGGCATGGGCGCCGGTGTCGGCGACTACGATGGCGACGGGTGGCTCGACATCGTTCGCACGAACTTCTCCGAACAGGTGCCGACGCTCTATCGCAACTATGGCGCGGGGTTCGAGGTCACGAGCATCAGAGCCGGCCTTGGCGTCAACCGGAAGCAGCTGGGATTCGGCGTGAACTTCCTCGACTTCGACAACGACGGGTGGGCCGACATCTTCATCGCGAATGGACACGTGTACTCCCAGATCGCCGGACGGAAGCTGCACCTGACCTATCGAGAGCCGAAGACGCTCTATCGGAATCTCGGAAACGGCCGGTTCGAGGACATGTCGGCCGCTGCCGGGGCGGCAATCACCGCCGAGAACGTCGGCCGCGGCTGCGCGTTCGGCGACGTGGACAATGACGGCGACGTCGACATCCTCGTCAACAATCTCGACGGTCCGCCGACGCTGCTGCGCAACGATGGGGGAAATCGCAACAACTGGATCTCGATCAAGTGCACGGGGACACGCTCGAACCGATCGGCGATTGGGACGCGCGTGAAAGTGACGGCCGCAGGCCGGAGCCAGATTGACGAGGTCATGAGCGGGTCGGGGTACTATTCACAGAACGATCTGCGGCTCCACTTTGGCCTGGGCACCGCTCGCACGGCCGAGAGCGTCGAGGTCGCGTGGCCGTCGGGCGTCAAGGAGACCTTCCGCGATCTCGGGGTCAATCGATTCTTCGTCATCAAGGAAAACGTAGGCATCGTCAGCACCAGGAAACCGGGGTAGCGAAGCCGTGCGAGCTCCGCCCATTGCCTGCGCGTCGGTCGCGTTGTTCATCGCAACCTCGGGTCCCGACGTACACTTCGCGGACGTCACCAGGACCGCCGGTATCGGCTTCGCGCACCAGAATTCCGCCACGTCGAACAAGCACCTGCTCGAGACAATGGGCGGCGGCGTCGCGCTGCTGGACTACGACAACGATGGGCGGCTCGACGTATTCCTCACGAACGGCGCACAGATTGGCGATCCGATGCCTGACGGACGGCAGCCGGACAAGTCCGACCCTAAATTCTGGAATCGCCTCTATCGGCAGACGCCCGACGGCACCTTCGTCGACGTGACCGAAAAGGCCCACCTGACGGGCATGCCGCAGAACCGTTACGGTATGGGCGCCGCCGTCGGCGACTACGACAACGACGGCTTCGAAGATCTCTATGTGACCAACTACGGCGCGAATACGCTGTATCACAACAATGGCGACGGGACGTTTACGGACGTGACGGCCCGCTCAGGCGTTGCCGCCGCAGGCTGGAGCGCGAGCGCCGGGTTCTTCGACTACGACAACGACGGCAGGCTCGATCTGTTCATCACCCGTTACGTGGACTGGGGCTTTCAGAACAACCGGTATTGCGGCGAGAGGAAGCCCGGGTACAGGTCGTACTGTCATCCCGATAACTATGAAGGGATGACCGATCTCCTGTACCGCAACAACGGCGACGGCACGTTCTCGGATGTCTCGGAAAGATCCGGGATCGCGAAATCGGTCGGCAAGGGCCTCGGCGTCTCGTTCGCGGACTACGACAACGACGGCTTCGTCGACATATACGTGGCGAACGATTCCGTTCAATCGTTCCTGTTCCACAACAACGGCGACGGCACGTTTGCTGAAATCGGGCTCCTCGCGGGCGTTGGCTTCAACGAAGACGGGAAGACGTTCGCGGGCATGGGCGTCGATTTCGCGGACTACGACAACGACGGCCGCCCCGATATCTTCGTGACCGATCTGTCGAACGAACGCTACCGCCTCTTCCGGCAGAATCCGGATGGCACCTTCAGGGACGTGACGAACTCAACCGGCGTGGGCGGAGCCACGCAGCTCTTCTCCGGCTGGAGTACGCGGTTCTTCGACTACGACGATGACGGGTGGAAGGATCTGTTCGTAGCACAGGGACACGTCATGGACACGATCGACAAGACGGCGCCCAACCTGAAATACCTGCAATCGCCGTTGCTGCTGCGGAACAGGTCGGGGCAGTTCGAGCCCGTTGACGCCGGTGAAGCGCTTCAGCAGCAGTGGGCCGGCCGCGGCGCCGCCTTCGGCGATCTGGACAACGACGGCGATGTCGACATCGTGCTCAGCAACGTCGGCCAGAGCGCCGTGGTTTTGAGGAACGAGGGCGGAAACCGGAACAACTGGCTACAGATTCGGACCGTGGGGACCACGTCCAACCGCGACGGGATTGGCTGTCGCGTCAAGGTGGTGTCTGCATCGGGAGCGACCCAGTACTTCACCGTCACCACGGCGGTCGGCTACCTGTCGGCGAGTGACAGCCGGCTGACGGTCGGCCTGGGCCGCGATTCGGACGCGCTCGTCGAGATCCGATGGCCGTCCGGTGCCATTCAGCGATTCGGGAACGCGAGGGCGGGGCAGGTTCTCACGGCGACGGAGCCGCCGCTGCGATGACGCGCCGCGAACTGCTCGGGCTGCTGGCACTCGCGTCGGCGCGTTCCGTGTTCGGTCAGGGCGTGTCATCGCGCGGCGTCAGGCCGCAGCCGCGAGGGAAGCCGTCCGGGCGGCCGTTCCTGGCGCGCTTCACCGATGTCGCTCGGCAGGCAGGACTCACCGAACCGATGGTCTACGGCGGCGCTGAGAGCAAGACCTACATCATCGAGGTGGTCGGCTGCGGAGTGGCCTTTCTCGACTACGACAACGACGGCTGGCTCGATGTGTTCCTCCTGAGCGGGACGCGGCTCGAAGGCGCGCCGGCGGGTGCGACGAACCGCCTCTACAAGAACAATCGTGACGGCACGTTCACGGACGTCACGGCGAAGGCGGGCTTGACGCGTTCCGGCTGGGCGTCCGCGATCACCGTCGGTGATTACGACAACGACGGGTTCGACGACCTGTTCATCACGTATTACGGCCAGAACGTGCTCTATCACAACAACGGCGACGGCACGTTTACCGACGTCACCAGGAAGGCCGGGTTGCTGCAGGACAACGTCCGCTACGGGTCCGGCTGCACGTGGGTCGACTACGATCGCGACGGCCGCCTCGATCTGTTCGTCGCAACCTATCTCGACACCACGCTCGAGAAGCTGCCGAAGCCAGGGGAGAATACGGACTGCCGCTGGAAGGGCGTTCCGGTGAACTGCGGCCCGCGAGGGCTGCCGACCGGTTTCGTCCAGCTGTTTCACAACAACGGTGATGGCACCTTTACGGATGTGAGCCGGCAGTCGGGTGTGGCGGCCGCCTCGCGCTCGTACCCGATGACCGCGGTTGCGGCGGATTACGACAACGACGGCTGGCCCGACGTCTACGTCGCGTGCGATTCGACGCCAAGCTGGCTTTTTCGCAATCAACACGACGGAACGTTTCGCGAGGAGGCGCTCGAGCGCGGCGTGGCGTTGAGCGAGGACGGCGTCGAGCAGGCGGGCATGGGGGTCGCGATCGGCGACTACGATCTCGACGGACACCTGGACATCTTCAAGACCCACTTCGCCGACGACACCAACGTGCTCTATCGCAACGATGGCAAGGGCTACTTCGACGACTTCACGATCCGCGCAGGAATCGGCGTCGAGACGCGCTTCGTCGGGTGGGGCGCCGGCATCGTCGATCTGGACAACGATGGCTTTCCGGATCTGTTCCTCGTCACGGGAAGCGTGTATCCGGAAGTCGAGCACACCCTGCCCGCGTACCCGTTCCACACGCCGCGGCTCGTCTTCCGCAATCTCGGCGACGGACGATTCGAAGAGTTGATCGAAGAGGCAGGCCCCGGCGTGGCTGCGGCGCAGGTCAGCCGCGGGTGCGCGTTTGGCGACTTCGACAACGACGGCGACATGGACGTCCTCGTGATGAACATGAACGCGCCGCCGTCGCTGCTGCGGAATGACCTCTCGAGCGGCGGCCACTGGCTCAAGGTGCTGCTCGAGGGCACGTCCTCGAACCGGAGCGCGATCGGCGCGCGCGTGACGGCCCGCTACGGAAACAGAGTGCAGGCGCAGGAAGTCACCGCCCAATCGAGCTTCTACTCGGCGAACGATCGGCGGCTGCATTTCGGTCTCGGGCCGGCAACATCGGCTGACCTGGCGATCCGGTGGCCGAACGGCGCGACGGAGAGAATCACGGGGGTCGAAGCAGACCAGCTGGTCGTCATCCATGAGGGATCGGGCGTTCAACGCAAGCAGCGATTCACACAATGACCGTCAGGCCTGCTGCGTTGCTGCTCGCCGTCGTTCTGGCGAGCCAGTCCGGGCCGGCATGGACCCCGCACACCGCAGACATCGCCATCGATGCGTCTTCGATTGACGGACGGATCAGCCCGCTCCTGTACGGTCAGTTCCTGGAGTTCATGTTCGAAGGGATCAAGTACGGGCTCCACGCCGAGCTGCTGAGGAACCGCGGGTTCGAGCAGGACTCCGGTGTCAACGGACTTCCGCAGTTCTGGGAGCGCTACCCGGACGATCGTATCGACGATTACGCGCTGGTGATGCAGCGCGACAACGACGTGGCCTACCCCGAGACCAGTCGATCTCAGGGTACATCTGGTGGCCACTCGCTCCGCGTCCAGCTCAAGCCCGGGGTCGTCCAGCGGCATGGCATTTATCAGGCGCGGGAGGCCGTCAGGCAGGGCCTCGAGTATCGCGGCTCGTTCTGGATGAAAACGCAGTCGTTCAGCGGAAACGTCAGCGTCGCCCTCGAAGCGGACGCGGCCGGCGGACGTGTCTACGACGAGGCGCGCATCGGTCAGATCGCGGGGGACTGGACGAAATACACGTTCACGTTGACGCCGTCGGCGAGCGATCCGCTCGCACGCTTTGCGATCCTCCTCGATGGCCAGGGCACCGCGTGGATCGATCAGGCGTCGTTGATGCCAGGCGACGCTGTGGACGAGGTGCGCGCGGACGTGTTCGAGAAGATAAAACAGGTGCGGCCGGCGTTCATTCGATGGCCCGGCGGCAACGTGGCGCAGGACTATCACTGGAGATGGGGCGTCGGTCCGCGCGACGCGCGGCCGACGTGGATCAATCTGTCCTGGCGGGACGAGCTCGAGCCGAGCGACTTCGGCACGGCGGAATTCATCAGGCTCGCGCGGAACGTCGGTGCGGAGCCGTCGATTACGGTCAACGTGGAAGGGCGCGGCGCCACGGCGGAGGAAGCCGCCGCGTGGGTGGAGTACTGCAACGGTCCGGCCACGTCGACGTACGGCGCGATGCGGGCACGGGATGGTCATCCCGAAGCGTATCGCGTGACATATTGGGAGATCGGCAACGAGATCTGGGGCGATTGGGTCCGCGGGCACTCCGATGCCGCGACGTACGCGCGCAATCTCACCCGGTACGCCGCCGTCATGCGCAGCGTCGATCCGTCAATCAAGATCATCGCGGTCGGCGACAACGACATGACCTGGAACCGTATTGTGCTCGAACGCGCGGGCGACCGCTTCGATTACCTGGCAATTCATCACTATTACGGGCGCCGCGACATGCAAGGGGACTTGAAGAAGCTCCTCGCACGACCGCTGCACTACGAACAGTTTTACGACGAGATCGCGGAATTCCTGCGGCGCCTCCCGCGGGACCATCGCCCGAAGCTCGCGATCAACGAATGGGGCCTGGATCTTCCCGAGTCGCAACAGTACTCCATCGTCGCGGCACTCTACGGTGCTCGGCTGATGAACGTGTTCGAGCGAAAGAGCGATCTCGTCGCGATGAGCGCGGTCTCGGATCTCGTCAATGGCTGGCCGGGAGGCATCATCCAGGCTAGCCGGCATGGCGTATTCGTGACGCCGATTTACCTGGTCAACTCTCTGTACGCGTCGCGTCTCGGATCGGAACGGTTGCGATTGAAACGAGAGGACCCAAGCGGTTCTCCCATCGATGCCGTGGCGAGCCGATCCGCCGACGGCCGGAGCATATACATCAAGGCCGTGAACACGGACCTCGATGACGCGGCCACCGCGCGCGTCCGCGTGTCGGGAGCGCGGGTCTCTTCCACTGCGGTCGTGGAACGGGTCGTCGCCGATTCGCTGATGGCCGTGAACGGGTTCGCCACGCCCGAGGCAGTGAAAATCACGCGTGACACGATCGCGGCAGGCAATGGTTTCTCTCTCCAGTTGCCTCGGCATTCGATCGCCATTGTCACGCTTGCGATCGCGAACTGATGTCGTGGGACGCTCGAAAGTCTGGCGCGCCAGGCCATCCAGTTGGCATTAAAGACATCGCGCGTGCGCTCGGGATTTCGACCGGCACCGTGGACCGGGCGCTGCACGCAAAGCCGGGCGTGAACGCCCTGACGCGAGCCCGCGTGCTGAGCACGGCCGAGTCACTCGGCTACCGCCCGAACCTCGCCGCTCGTTACCTGAAATCGCGCAAGCAGGTTCGGGTCTCAATCCACCTGCCCCGCCAGATCGCGCTGTTCTGGGATTCACTCCGCGAAGGCATCCGGCAGGCGGCGGCCCCGTTTGGTCCTGCGCTGCACGTCGATTTCCGCAGCTATCCCAGACTCGGTGAAGGGGACATCCCGCTCTTTGACGAAGCACTGGAAAATCACACGAACGGGTTGATCATCGCGCCCGGCAATCCCGACGCGTTGGCGCCGTACATCCACAAGGCGGCGCGCAGGCAGATTCCGGTCGTCTGCGTAATAACCGACGCGCCCAACACACCACGGCTCGCCTCGGTATCGGCGGACCCGTTTACCGTGGGCGCCGTTGCCGGGGAGCTACTCGCCCGGTTCCGGCCTGCGGGAGGCAAGGTCGCATTCTTCACAGGCTGGCTGTCGATGCAAGAGCACGCGGAGAAGCTTCGCGGGTTCCGATCGGGCCTGGCAACGACGAGTACTCTTCAGCTGGGGCCGATTGTGGAAGCACACGACGACGAGCGGGAAGCGTATCGAGGCGCACTGGCGGTGCTGCGGGAGAATCCGGATCTCAGGGCTATCTACGTCAGCACGGTCAACTCGCTGCCCGTGCTACACGCGGCCGAGCACGAGCAAAAGCTTCCCGGCCTCACCGTCGTCGCCACCGATCTCTTTCCAGAGCTGGTCGCGCGCATCCGCTCCGGCGCAGTCGCGGCGACAGTCTATCAACGGCCGCTCAGTCAGGGGCGGATGGCATTGCAGGCGCTGTATCAGTTCCTGCTCACAGGAGAACGTCCTGCGGAGCGGATCCATGTCGTTCCACACCTCGTAATGCGTAGCAATCTCGATTTCTTTCTCGAAATGCTGCCTGTCGGTCTCGAGGGGAGTCCCGCGTCGGATGCACGGGACGACACCAAGTCTCAACGCCGAGAGGCGAGAACTGCCCCGCCGGGAGGCGCCCTCCGGCCGCGGCGGTCGACACGAACCCGTCGCCGCACGTGAGTTGTGAGGCCTCGCTGAGCTCGAGGGGGTGATGACCCCGTAATGTACGCAGGCGCACCACCAACCCGGACAGTCCTTTCTCCGTCCAACCAAATGCGCAATCTCGCCCAGGATCTCCGCTATGGCGCCCGGCTGCTTCGCCGGTCGCCCGGAGTCGCTGTTATGGATGCCCTCACGCTTATGCTCGGAATCCGTGCGACGCGTGCGATCTCCGGCGTCGTCCCAAGGCGTCCTGATGCCGTCAGCGTTGCACGATCTCAAGCCTCCCGTGGTGCGTGAGTGCCTTTCTGTCGGTGCAAGCTGACGCCGTGGAGATGAAGCGATGAGAGTTCTCCTTCAGGATTTGGGCTATGCCTTCCGCCAACTGCGCAAGACACCGGGCTACACGATCACCGCTTTGCTGACGCTGGCGCTGGGCATCGGCGCCAACTCGGCCATCTTCACCTTGGTCAACGCCATATTGCTGCATAACCTGCCGGTCGTGGATCCCAATGCCCTGGTGCGAATTGGGGACAAGGATGACTGCTGCGTCAATGGCGGATGGAACGATGCCGGCGATTACTCGCTCTTCTCCACAGACACCTACTACATGTTCAAGAAGAGCCTGCCGGAGTTCGAAGAGCTCGCCGCAATGGAGTCCGGCTACGCCTGGCGGCCTCTGACCGTCCGTCGCTCCGGAGCGCAGAGCGCCGCGAAGTCCGTCATGGGAACGTTTGTTTCCGGCAACTACTTCCGCGTGTTCGGGCTGTCGCCGGCGGCTGGCCGCCTCCTCTCGGATTCTGACGATCAGAAAGGCGCGCCTCTTACTGCTGTGATGAGCTACGACGCATGGCAACAGGACTTTGGAGGGGATCCGAGCGTGGTCGGAAGCGCGTTCTACATCAATGCCAAGCCGGCTACCATCATCGGCGTGGCTCCCAAAGGCTTCTATGGGGACCGCATCGATACCAATCCGCCGAAGTACTTCCTTCCCATGAATTCGATGGACCCGGTCATCGGCGCCCCGTACTTCAAAGATCCCGACGTTCAGTGGGCCTACATCATCGGGCGCGTCAGGCCGGGAACCGTCGTGACCGCCGTTCAGGCCAAGGCGAGCGCGCTGCTGAAGCAGCAGTTTGTGCCGCTCAAGACATTTACCGATCCACGCGCTCAGAAGGTTCTTCCTCGCACCCACGTTGTCCTTACACCCGGAGGCGGAGGCATCCAGAACATGCAGAACGGGTACAAGGATCACCTGAAGCTGCTGCAATGGATCGCCGCGCTCGTCCTTCTCGTCGCTTGCGCCAATATTGCCAACCTCTTGTTAGTGCGCGGCGTGAGCCGCAAGGCTGAACTGTCGATTCGCTCGGCGCTCGGCGCACAGCGCAGCCGCATCGTGCGCCAGTTGCTGACGGAGAGTGTGCTTCTCTCGAGCATGGGCGGCCTGCTCGGCCTTGCCGTCTCGTATCTCGGGGCGCACGCGCTGCTGGCGCTCGCCTTCCCTGAGCAGCACAATATGCCGATCAATGCAGCACCGGCGCCTCTCGTCATCGGCTTTGCCTTCGTGCTGTCGCTTGCGACCGGCGTCCTCTTTGGTCTGGCCCCAGCGATGATGGCGGCGCGGACGCAGCCCATAGAGGCCTTGCGCGCCAATGCTCGCACGACCGCCCTCGGGGCATCGCTCTTACAGCGCGCACTCGTTGTCCTGCAGGCGGCGCTTTCCCTCGTGCTGCTCGTGGCTGCAGGCCTGTTTGCGCAGAGCCTCAACAAAGCCGAGAACGTCGACATGAAGCTGGATGCCACGAACCGCTACATCGTCCACATCAATCCACAGGCGGCCGGTTACAAGAACACAGAGGTAGAACCACTCTACCAAGCCATTGAAGACCGCTTCCACGCCATTCCCGGCGTTCTCAAAGTTGGCCTCGCCACGTACACGCCAATGGAGGAGAACAACTGGGGATCCGGCGTCAAGATTCAGGGCGAGCCGGACCTGAACAAGGGTGCGTCCTGGGTGAAGGCCACTCCTGAGTACTTCGACTCCGTCGGCACGCGTGTTGTCATGGGTCGCGGCTTCACGCCGCAAGACACGCTGCACGCGGCGCCCGTAGCCGTCGTCAATCAGGAGTTCGTCAAGCAGTTTTTCGGCAAACGCAATCCGATCGGCCATCGCTTTGGCTTTTCTGGCGCGGTCAAGATTCCTCAGGACGGGGCGCATGAAATCGTTGGCGTGGTGGAAG
>JBKPTE010000040.1:0-31096 GCA_046735335.1 Acidobacteriota bacterium
CGATGAAGAGGAGCGTGTCGAGCGCCTCGCGCCCTGCCGTCTCCATGTAGGTGGTCTGATCGATCCACGTATAGCCGTTCCACGTGCCGCCAAACCGTTCGACGATCCCCTTCATCTCGTCGCGCGGGATGTGCGAGGTGCCCTTGAAGTTCATGTGCTCCACCCAGTGCGAGACGCCGGTGAGGCCGGGCGCTTCGTCGCCGGAGCCGACGCGATACCAGCACCACACCGAGACGAGCGGCGCCGTGTGAACCTCCTGAACGAGGATCGACAGGCCGTTGTCCAGACGCACGGACCTCACGGCGGGCTGCGCAGCGCGGGCGGCAGGCACGACCATACCCGTCAATTATACAGGTCGCATGGTGCGCCGTCTGGGACGAGAATCGGCGAAAACAGGCCTAAATTCGACCAAATTGCCGCGTTTGGAGCTGGACCGTCGTTTGCATCTTGACCAGAGCGAATAGTGAAACCCGGCAATGGAATTGACTGGAGGGGCTTGGATATGTGGGTGAAGAAGACAGTTGTGGGCGCGTTGTGCGTGGCGGCGGCGATGCTGATGGGCGGCGTCGCGTCCGCGCAGGACGGCGCGACCCTGACGCTGAAATCCGGGGAGAGACTGTCGGGCCAGCTCGTCGATTTGGGCGGCGTCGGGTATACCGTCCAGGTGAACGGTCAGGAACGCCAGATTCCGCAGAGCGACGTAGCCGCGATTGATTTCACCGGCAACTGGGTCAGCGACGCCGACTGGGCGAAGTTCAACGGTACCGGCCAGGTCGTGCTGCGCAATGGCCAGACGGTCGACGGTCAGCTCTCGGACATTGGCGGCAGGACGCCACTGCAGCTGACGTTCAAGACGCCGACGGGCGATCGCAGGTTCTCGTCGAGCGAGGTGGAGCGCGTGCTGCTTGCGCGACCCACCAACGCGGTGGCCACCACCGGTACTGCTGCCCCGGGCGCTGGCGGCCCGGAGATCACGGTTCCGGCGAACACCGCCTGGACCCCGACGGGCATCACGGTGACCAGGGGACAAATGCTGACATTCAGCGCGACGGGCGACGTGCAGCTGAGCGCCGACTCGAACGATATGGCCACGGCGTCCGGCTCGAAGAACGGGCGCTACGCGGGGCGCTCGGCGATGCCGAAGACGCTCGCGGGTGCGCTCATCGGCCGCATCGGCAACAGCACGCCGTTCGGCATCGGGACCCAGAACACGTTCCAGGCGCCGGCGAGCGGGCAGTTGTTCCTCGGCGTGAACGACGACTCGTTCGGCGACAACCAGGGCTCGTTCCAGGTCACGATCAAGAAGTAGTCGACGCGCGCACGCCGCGCGGCAGAGGCCGGCGCTCTCCCGGGCGCCGGCCTGTTTTTTTGTACAATGAAGAGATCACCGATGGCCGACTGGAAAGAGACCCTCAATCTGCCGCGCACGGATTTTCCGATGAAGGCCAACCTGCCGGTCACCGAGCCTGCGGTGCTCGCCCGGTGGACGGAGATGGACCTGTACGGGCAGATCACCGCGCGGCGCAAGGGAGCGCCGAAGTTCGTCCTCCACGACGGCCCGCCGTACGCCAACGGCCAGATTCACCTCGGCACGGCGCTGAACAAGATCCTCAAGGACTTCGTCGTCAAGTCTCGGTCGATGGCGGGTTTCGACGCGCCGTACGTCCCGGGCTACGACTGCCACGGCCTGCCAATCGAGCTGAAGGTCGACCGCGAGATGGGCCCGAAGAAGCGCGAGATGAGCCCGGCGGACTTCCGCCGCGCGTGCCGCGCGTACGCGGAGCGGTTCATTGGAGTGATGACGAAGGAGTTCCAACGCCTCGGCGTGCTCGGCGACTGGGCGCACCCGTACCTGACGATGAATTTCAGGTATCAGGCGGCGATCGCGCGCGCGCTGGGCCGGTTCGTCGAGGAGGGGCTCGTCTACAAGGGCAAGAAGCCGGTCCACTGGTGCATCCATTGCCGCACGGCGCTGGCGGAAGCGGAAGTCGAGTACGAGGAGCACTCCTCGCCCTCGATCTACGTGGAGTTCCCGCTGGCCTCCACGAGCAAGGACGACCTTGCCGGGCGCATTCCGGCGCTCGCCGGCCGTGATGTGTCCGTCCTGATCTGGACGACGACGCCGTGGACGATTCCGTCGAATCTCGCTGTCGCGTTCCATCCAGAGTTCGAGTACGCCGCGTACGACGTGGACGGGCGAGCCGTGATCGTCGCCGAAGCGCTCGCCGCTCGTGTGTCGCAGGCCACCGGGCGCACGTTCGGCGCTCCGGTCGCCCGGTTCAAGGGGACCGACCTCGAGCACATCAACTTTCAGCACCCGCTGTACGCGCGACCGTCGGTCGCGGTACTCGGCGACTACGTGACGCTCGAGGCAGGCACCGGCGCGGTCCATACGGCGCCCGGGCACGGCGCAGACGACTTCGCGACCGGCGTCCGCTACGGCCTCGACATCTACGCCCCCGTCGGCCCCGGAGGCCATTTCCTCGACACCGTCGAGCTGTTCGGCGGCCAGCGCGTCTTCGACGCGAACCCGAACGTCGAGCGGGCGCTCCACGCGCGTCATCGCCTGTGGCATCGCGAAACCTTTTCGCACCAGTACCCGCACTGCTGGCGCTGCCACAATCCGGTGATCTTTCTGGCCACGTGGCAGTGGTTCATCCGCATGGACGGCGAGCCTCGCATCGGGACAGGCGATTCGAAGAGCACCCTGCGCCAGGCGGGGCTGGACGCCATCGACCGCGACGTCAGGTGGATCCCTGCCTGGGGCCGCGATCGCATCTACAACATGCTCGTGAACCGCCCCGACTGGTGCATCTCGCGCCAGCGCGCGTGGGGCGTGCCGATCCCCGCGCTCGATTGCCAGGGCTGCGGCGAAGCGATGCTCACGCCCGCGATCGTCGAACGCGCGGCGGCGGTCTTCGACGAGTACGGCGCAGATGCGTGGTACGAACGGCCGATCGGGGAGTTCGTTCCGCCCGGGCTCACCTGCCCGTCCTGCGGCGGCACGTCGTTCGAGCGAGAGCGCGACATCCTCGACGTCTGGTTCGATTCCGGATCGAGCCACGAAGCCGTGCTGCCGTTCAACCCGGAGCTGACCTGGCCGGCCGACATGTACCTCGAAGGCAGCGACCAGCACCGCGGCTGGTTCCAGAGCTCGCTCCTGGTGGGGCTCGGCACGCGCGGACGGCCGCCGTTCCGGCAGGTGCTCACGCACGGGTTCCTGATCGACATGGACGGCCGGAAGATGTCGAAGTCGCTGGGGAACGTGATCGAGCCCCAGGCCGTCATCAAGGAGAGCGGCGCCGAGATCCTGCGGCTGTGGGTCGCGATGAGCGACTACCGCGAAGAGCTGCGCGTCAGCAAGCAGATCCTCGCGCGCGTCATCGAGGCCTATCGGAAGATCCGCAATACGCTGCGCTATCTCGTGTCGAACCTGTACGATTTCGATCCGGCGGTCCATAGCCTGCCTGCCGATCGCCTGCAGGAGGTCGATCGGTTCGCGCTCGCGCGCTACGCGGAAATGGCCTCTTCGGTGATCAAGGCGTACGACGGGTACGACTATCCCTCGATCTTCCAGACGGTGAACGGGTTCATGACCGTCGACGTCAGCGCATTCTATGCCGACGTGTCGAAGGATCGCCTCTACACGTTCGCGGCGGCATCACCGGAACGTCGATCGTCTCAGACCGCGATGTACGTCATGGCCGATGGACTCGCGCGTCTGCTCGCGCCGATCCTCCCGATCACCGCGGACGAGCTGTGGCGGCATCTTCCCGGAGCGCACGAGGATTCCGTCCACCTGGCGGTGTTTCCGGAAGGCGTGGAGGCGCTCCGAAATCCCGCGTTGCTCGCGGAATGGGATCGGCTGCTCGCGATCCGCGACGACGTGAACCGCGCGCTGGAAGCCGCACGTCAAAGCAAGGTGATCGGCACGTCGCTCGGAGCAGCCGTCACGCTGGGTGCCGCCGGCGAGACGGCCGCACTGCTGCGGCAGCACGAAGCGGATCTGCCGATGCTCTTCATCGTCTCGCAGGTGAGGCTCGAGGAGCGCGCCGGCGAAACCGTCGACGTCACGGTGGCGCGCGCGGACGGTCAGAAGTGCGACCGCTGCTGGCGTATCGTGCCGGACGTCTCGACTGAACCCGGTACGGAGGGACTGTGCAGCCGGTGCATCGGCGCGCTCGAGCTCGATGCACCTCGCGCGGCACGGTGATGTCATGCTGGAACAGATGGAACCCGCCCCTTCACCCGCTGCCCCCCCGCCCGCCGATGCGCCGGCCGCCGCGGAAGCCGCCCCTCACTGGCCGCCGATTCGCGGAATCGAGCTGGCGGTCATCGCATCCATCGTGGTGCTGGATCAGCTCACGAAGATGATCGTGCGGGCGATGCTGCCGCTGACCGGGCACGTCACGGTGATCCCGAACCTGCTGGACATCACCCACGTGCAGAACACCGGCGCCGCATTCGGCCTGCTCAACGCGGCGGACTTTCCGTACAAGTCGGGCGTGATGATCGTCGTCGCGGCGCTTGCGCTGGTCGCAATCTCGCTCTACGCGCGTCAGCTGGGCTCGCACGAGCGGCTTTCGCGCTACGGCCTTGCCCTGATCCTCGGCGGCGCCTTCGGCAACCTCATCGACCGCACCCTCTCCGGCTACGTCGTCGACTTCGTGGACGTCTACTGGGGAGAAGCGCACTTCTGGGCGTTCAACGTCGCGGACGCCGCGATCACGATTGGCGCGGTGCTCGTGCTGCTCGAAATGCTCGGAGTGGGACGGCGTCAGGCTCCCCATCCTGCATGACACGCCGTGGAAGGCCCTAGCCGCGAGGTGACGGTCGATGCCGAGTACGACGGCGCGCGCCTGGATACGTTTCTCGCAGCGCTGCTCCCGGATCGATCGCGTTCGCAGATCCAGCGGCTGATCAAAGACGGGCTGGTCGCCACGGGCGCGCCCGGTCTCTCAGGCGCACGCGGCGCCGGCGCGTTGCGTGCCAGTACTCCGGTCCGTACCGGGCAGACCTTCGCGGTCGAGCTGCCCGAGCCAGTCGCGCCGCACGCGGCCCCCGAAGACCTCCCGCTCGCGATCCTTTACGAGGACGCGGATCTCGTCGTGCTCGACAAGCCGGCGGGCATGGTCGTCCATCCGGCGGCGGGGCACGAGAGCGGCACGCTCGTGAACGCGCTGCTCCACCATGTCGACGACCTCAGCGGAATCGGCGGTGAGCTGCGGCCTGGCATCGTGCACCGGCTCGATCGCGGAACGTCCGGCGTCATGGTCGTCGCCAAGCACGACAAGGCGCACCAGGAGCTTGCGCGCCAGTTCCACGACCGCGAGGTCGAGAAGGATTACATCGCGCTCGTCTGGGGCGTCGTGCAGGCTGGGCGGCGGATCGACGCGCCCATCGGACGCGACCCGTCGAACCGTCAGAAGATGTCCACGCGGGCGCGCCGCGCGCGCACCGCCGTGACGCGCGTCACGAAAGCCGAGCACCTGAAGGGCGTGTCCCTGCTCTCCGTCGCGATCGCGACCGGACGCACGCACCAGATCCGCGTTCACCTGAGCGCGATCGGGCACCCGATCGTCGGCGATCCGGCGTATGGCGGCGTTCATCGCCGTGTCGCGCACGACCTGCGCGCCGTCCAGCGGCTCGAGCGTCCGTTCCTGCACGCGGCGCGGCTCGCCTTCGCTCACCCCGCCGACGGCCGGAGAATGGAATTCAGATCGCCGCTGCCGGACGATCTGCAATCGGTGATCGACGATATCCGCGAGCGGCAGCAGGAGGCTGTGAATGGCTGAAGCCGAGCGTCTGCGGTCCGAGGAGGCATTCAAGGGGCGCGTGTTCTCGGTCGACCGCGACCGCGTGCGGATGGCGAACGGCCGGGAGGTCACGCTCGACATCGTCCGCCACCCCAAATCGGTCGTCCTCATTCCGATGCCGGAGCCCGGTCACGTCGTGCTCGTGCGGCAGTTCCGCTATGCGGTGAACGCGTCGCTGTGGGAAGCGCCTGCCGGAAGCGTCGACGAAGGAGAAACGCCGGAGGGCGCGGCGAAGCGAGAGTGCCACGAGGAAATCGGACTCGTCCCCGACACCATCGTCCGGCTCGCGGCCCTGTATCCGACGCCGGGCTACTGTGACGAAGAGATGGTCTTCTTCCGGCTGTCGGGCCTCGGCGAGCCGGCGGAGCCAGCGGAAGCCGACGAGGACGAAGACATCGAGACCCGCACGTTCGAGGTGCGCGAGGTGCGCGAGATGATCCGGCGCGGTGAGATCGTGGACATGAAGACGATCGTCGCGATGACGCTGATCTGAGATCAGCGGTTCTCGGGTTCTCGGGTTCTAAGGTTCTAAGATTCTAGTTCTAGGTTCTCGCGAACCGCAGAACTCTGGTCTCTAGAACCCTGAACCCTAGAACCTTAGAACCGTAGAACCGTAGAACCGTGGAACCTGGATCATGATCTCCACCGTGCGGACGTGCACATCGACGGTATCCCGCAGGTCCGCGGCATAGCCTCCCGATAACGCCATCGCCAGCGGAATGCCTGCATCGCGGCACGATCCGATGACGATGCGATCCCGCTCCTCCAGCCCGGCCTTCGTGACCGCCAAGCCTCCGAGTTGGTCGCCCTCGAACGGATCGGCGCCCGCGAGATACACGACGAGCTGCGGCCTGCTCTCGAGCACGCGCGGTAAAGCCCTGGACAGCGCGTTCAAGTACGTTTTGTCGCCCGCACCATCGTCGAGGCCGATATCGATGTCGCTCCGCGGCTTGAACATCGGGTAGTTGTGCTGCTGATGGATCGAGAAGGTGAACACCGACGGATCCTGCTCGAAGATCATCGCCGTGCCGTTGCCCTGATGGACGTCGCAGTCGATGACAGCCGCGCGCGCGACGCGATGGTCCCGCTGCAGCACGCGGATCGCGACCGCGACGTCGTTGAGCGGGCAGAAGCCTTCGCCGTGGTTTGCGAACGCGTGGTGCAGTCCGCCTCCGAGATGGGCGGCCAGCCCCGTGTCGAGCGCCGCCCGCGCCGCATCACAGGTCCCGCCGGCCATCAGGCGGAACGCGTCCGCCAGCGCAGGACGCCAGGGCAGCTCCAGCGTCGCGATGTCCGATGGCGTCAGGCGGTTCTCCCGGATCTTCGTCAGGTATTCGGACGTGTGGACGAGCGCCAGATCATCCCATGACGCCTGGCCGGGCTCGCGCCACTCGATCTGCGCAGAGGCGAGCCGATCAGCGATCAATCTGTACTTGGCCGTCGGCCAGATGTGGCCCGGCAACTCGACCTCGTACGCGAGCGAATGAACGACCGGGAGCACGCGGGTTCTCAGCGGAACGCGTGGAAGACGGCGCGATCCTGACGGAACGCGGCAGGTACGCTGTTCCGGCCGCGCAGACGGTGATGGATCGCCCTCGCGCTTCGATAGAGCGCCGAACGCTGCGGCGTCACCGTACGTACGCGCGTGAAGCCCGCGGCCCGTAACAGCGCTTCGACCGCAGGCACGTTCGGACCCCACCAGTTCGTTGGGTCGTCGTTCAGCTCGCGTCCGGGATAGAACGCTGCGGCCGGCCGGCGTACGCCGACCATGTCCACAACCGTTTCGACGACCAGCAGCTCGCGCGTGACGGCGAAGATGCGCTCGAGCGCCAGCAACGGATGCCGCAGGTGATAGAGGACCCCGAGAAAAAGAACGATGTCGAACATGCCGACCCGGTCGGGCGACAGGTCCATCACGTCGATGTCGACATCCTCGACGCGCGAGCCGAGCGCCTGACGCGCAAGCTCGAATCCCTTCTTCGTCCCCCACCCGCCGCCGTGCCACGAATAGTAATCGGACGCGACGACACGAGATGCCCCCCGCCGCTCCGCTTCGAACGAGAAGAAGCCGTCCCATGCGCCGATGTCCAGGACGCTCTTGCCGGCGAGCGATACGGGCAGATCCAGCCTCGCGAGGCGGACAGGCGTGTTATCGACACCAGGAGTGACGATGCCGTGCCCGAGATCGATGGAGTGATACCAGCGGAGCTCAGCGACCCGCGACGGCAGGTCCGCACGATCCATGGAAAGCAACGACTAGAAGGTATCTCATAACCGACCGACACGCGGCCGGGCCGAGCAGGACCGTTGGGCGGACTGGCCGGGAAGTGCAGCGAAGCCGCGGCCAGGGAGCCCAATGGTCCTGTTCGGCCCGGCGGCAGACTTAGACCGCAGGCTGGACTTCGGATTCGATCGGGCGCGGAAGGGTCGTCTGCTCCGCCGACGGCTGGAGCGCAATCGCGACCGCCTGCGCGATCTCGGTGACGTAGTGGATCGTCAGCTCGCGGCGGAGATCCTCGGTGAGATCTTCCTTCACGTTCTTTTCGTTCTGCCGCGGGAGGATGAGCTCCTTGATGCCGTGGCGGCGCGCCGCCAGCACCTTCTCCTTGATCCCGCCCACCGGCAGCACGCGGCCGGAAAGCGAAATCTCGCCGGTCATCGCGATGTCGCCCCGCACCGGCCGATGCGTGAGCTGCGAGGCGAGCGCCGCGACCATGGTGACGCCCGCGGAGGGGCCGTCCTTCGGCACGGCGCCGGAGGGCACGTGCAGGTGGATTTCCGAGTCCTTGTAGAACGCGGGATCGACGCCGTAGTGCTGCGCGTTCGCGCGGAACCAGGACAGCGCCGTCCGCGCCGACTCCTTCATCACGTCGCCGAGATGGCCGGTGAGGGTGAGCGAACCGCTGCCCTGCATGCGCGAGGCCTCGACGAACAGCACCTCGCCGCCCGCGGGCGTCCACGCGAGGCCGACGGCGACGCCCGGATCCTTCGTGCGGTTTTCGATCTCCTCGTCGAGGAACGTCGGGGCGCCGAGCATCGAAACGACCTCGTCGGGCGTGATGACGACGCGTGTTTCGTCCCCTTCGGCACGCCGGCGCGCGATCTTGCGGCAGAGCGCGGCAATCTCGCGCTCGAGGTTCCTGACCCCCGCCTCCCGCGTGTAGCCGCGGATGACCGTCCGAATCGCCGGCTCCGTGAACTCGATGTGATCGGCCGTCAGGCCATGGTTCTTCAGCTGCTTGGCGATCAGGTGCTCGAAGGCGATCTTCACCTTCTCTTCCTCGGTGTACCCGGCGAGCTCGAGGACCTCCATGCGGTCGCGCAGCGGCGGCGGCACCGGATCCATGACGTTGGCGGTCGTGAGGAAGAGGACCTCCGACAGATCGAAGGGCACGTCGAGGTAATGATCGCGGAACGAGTTGTTCTGCTCCGGATCGAGCACTTCGAGGAGCGCGGATGCGGGGTCGCCGCGGAAATCGGATCCGAG
This sequence comes from Acidobacteriota bacterium, assembly GCA_046735335.1. GTDB lineage: Bacteria > Acidobacteriota > Vicinamibacteria > Vicinamibacterales > 2-12-FULL-66-21 > JBKPQB01. The sequence goes on from JBKPTE010000040.1 coordinate 9,304, forward strand.
CTTGTCGATCTCGTCGAGGATGAACACCGGGTTCTTCGATTCGGCGCGCCGCAGCCCCTGGATGATCTGTCCCGGCAGCGCGCCGATGTACGTGCGCCGGTGTCCGCGGATCTCCGCCTCGTCACGCATGCCGCCGAGCGACACGCGAACGAACTTCCGGCCGAGCGAGTTCGCAATCGAGCGTGCGAGCGAGGTCTTGCCAACCCCCGGAGGGCCGAGGAAGCAGAGGATCGGCCCCTTCACGTCGGGGTTCAGCTTGCGCACCGCCAGGTACTCGAGCACGCGGTCCTTCACCTTCTCCAGTCCCGAGTGGTCCGCGTCGAGGACTTCCTTCGTGTGGCGCAGATCGATGACTTCGTCTGTGCGCTTCGCCCACGGCAGCGCGATCAGCCAGTCGAGATACGTTCGCGAGACGGTGTACTCGGCGGCGGCGACCGGCATCTTCGACAGGCGATCCAGCTCCCGCAGCGCCTCCTTCTTGACGGTTTCGGGCATCCCGGCCGCATCGATCTTGTTGCGAAGCTCTTCGATCTCCTTGGCCTGCTCGTCCCCTTCCCCGAGCTCCTTCTGAATGGCCTTGAGCTGCTCCCGAAGGAAGTACTCGCGCTGGTTCTTGCCCACCTCGGACTGCACCTGCGACTGGATCTTGGAGCCGAGCTCCAGCACCTCGAGCTCCTTGATCAGCAGGCGGTTCAGGCCGTCCATGCGCGCGCGCACGTCGAGCGTCGACAGGATCTCCTGCCGGACGGACGTGCCGATCGTCGCGAGCGACGAGGCGATGAAGTCCGCGAGCTTTCCCGGATCCGTGATGTTGGCGGCGAGCGCCTGCAGGTCGTCCGAGAGCAGCGGCGAAAGCGAGACGACCTGCTGGAAGTTGCTCTTGATGTTTCGCTGCAGCGCGTCGATCTCGAGATGATCCTCCTCGCGCAGCACATCGTCGGCCACGGCGACCGCCGCCCGCAGGTACGGCCGCGTCTGCACGATCCGCTCGAGACGCACGCGCGCGAGGCCCTGCACGATCAGCCGCAGGCTGCCGTCCGGCAGCTTGAACAGTTTGTGGATGTGGGTGACCGTACCGACCGGATACAGATCGTCCTGCAGCGGCTCTTCGACCGACGCGTCCTTCTGCGTGAAGACGGCAATGAGCTTCCCGCCGCCGTTCGCCTCGTCGACGAGGCGCACCGACGCCTCTCGCGCGACGGCGAGCGGCATGAACGAATTCGGGAAGAGGACCGTGTCGCGCAGGGGGAGCACCGGCAGCTCCGACGGCACCTGGACGGGCCGCTCGGTATCAGACCCGGTGTCAATCAGCGTGACCGCACGCTCCTCGGGATCGGGTTGATCGCTCATGGGGAAGACACGGACGGTCGCTGGGCGGTCCGTTTCCGTCTCCGCTGAAGCGTCGGCGGACTGCCCGGTTACTGGCGGGACGGACGCCCGGCGGACGTCCGTCCCGATGTCGGGCTTCTCAGCCCTGCATGTCGATGAAGAGGGAGGCGGCGCCGCGGCGCTGCGCCATCAGGCGCTCGCGCTGCTGCCTGACCTCGCGGGCCTCTTCGCAATCCTTGCAGCGGACGGCGAACGGCAGCGCGCGCAGCCGGCGCTCGCTGATCTCGTCGCCGCACTCGAAGCAGTACCCGTAGGTGCCCTCTTCGAGCCGCCGAAGCGCTTCGTCGATCTTGTTGAGCGTCTCGGCCTTCATCTGGATGAGGGCGAACTCGATCTCGTCCTGGATGTCGGCCTCGGAGCTCTCCGCGGCGTCGAGCACTCCCTGGACGGTGTTGCCGGCGCCCTCGGACCGGACGTCGCGCATCCGCTCCTGGACCTCGCTCATCATCTCCCGGCGGCGCTCCTCGAGGATGTTCTTGAGCTCGAGATACCGTTCCCGGTTCATCTGCTCCCGGGGTTCCTTATGACCGCTCATATGAGTGCGACTCCTTTCCGTCTCTGCTCGATTCCCCGTTCATTCAGACGGGGCCGTTCATGCAATGAATTTGCCAGCAATAAAGCCCGTCAGTTTACTGCATTTTCTGCGGTCTGGCAAGTTCCGCACGGGCGTTATTGCGGTTTAGACGCCGCAGCCTGCGGTTTCGGTTCGCGACGCGTCCTTCGAAGAGGACGGCGCCTTGGTTCGCAGACATGGAACCGCGCCTCACTGTGGCAGCCGCGACCCTGGCTTCCGCCTGAAGGCGGAAGCCGCAGGAGGGACCGTGGCTTCCGCCTTCAGGCGGAAGCTCTTACTGAATGAACCTTGATCCGATTGAGCTGTTGGGGACGATGCCGCGGTCGATCAGGCGCTGACCATCGCGGGGGCTGGCGCTGCGCAGCCACTTCTCGTACAGGCGCAGCACGTCTCCGTTCGACGCGACGCCCGTATGCTCGCTGACATCCGAGAGGACGTCCATGAACCCGACGAACTTGCGGGCCAGCTCGGCGAAAACCTCGCCGAACGCGTCTTCATCGCGCTGGCCGAGCGACCCGTACGCGTATTCGCCCATCGAGACGTAGTAGTCGACGTCGACGACTTTCCGGCGGAAGCTGTCGGAGAAATACCCGGACATGAAGAGCGAAAAATCACCGAGGCTACGAAGCCGGGCGCGCTGCTCGAGACCGCCCGTCTGCAGCGCGCGTCCGAGGCGGATGGCGAGCGGCTCGCCCTCGTCCCGGAAGGGAGACTTCGCGTCGGGGCGCACGTAGCGGCAGAGGAGATTGACGAGATAATAGGCAGTAAGCTCGTTCGCGCGCAGGTGCTGACGCTCGAGCGCGGCCTCGATCAGATCCTTGAAGTACTCGGCTGGCGACTGCTCCAGGAGCGGATCGTCCACCCTGACCTCCTCGCGGATGATGAAACTGCAAAGCGTATACCTGTGCGGCCGCGGGACGCGACGCGCAGATTTGTGCGGGATTTCGGCCCGATTATACGGAGACGCCGCAGGATTGCAATCCTGAAGTGACAATTGTGGGAGACATTCGCCCGATGAAATCCGTCTGTCCGCTGTGCGGCACGCGCAAGGCGAGGCGCGCGTGTCCCGGTACGAACCAGGTCATCTGCGCCGTGTGCTGCGGCACGAAGCGCCTCACGGAGATCGCCTGCCCGCCCGATTGCGTGTATCTCGCGAGCGCGCGAACGCACCCCGCAGCCGTGATCCAGCGGCAGCAGGCGCGGGATCTCGAGTTCGTGGTGCCGCGGATCAGCGATCTCACCGAGGCGCAGTACCGGCTGTTCCTGTTTCTGCAAGCGACCGTGCTGCAGCAGGCGAAAGGCGCGCTGCCCGCGCCGCACGACAACGACGTCGCCGACGCCGCTGCGACGGTGGCGGCGACGCTGGAGACGGCGCGCAAGGGGATCATCTACGAGCACCGCGCAGCGTCCATTCCGGCGCAGCGCCTCGCGACCGAGATCGGGCGCGCGATCGCGGATCTCGCGAAGCGAGCCGGATCCGAAACGGCGCGTCTGGAGCGCGATGCCGCGGCGGCGCTGCGGCGTCTCGAACGCGCCGCCCGCGAGACCGCCGCGCACGTCCCCGATCCGTCGTCACCCGAATCGAGCTGGCTCGCCCTCGCCACGCGCATGATGGGCGGCGCGGCCGCGGCTGCTCACGAGAGCGGCCAGGAGCGCGCCGACGCGCCCGTCGATCAGCCGCGGATCGTGTTGCCGTGATATAATTTGCAGTTCTTGTGCATGCGGATGGCGGCCGAGAGACCCGCCCTACAGGAACAATGGAACGCTCTATGGCAAAGCGCTGTGAAATCTGCGGGAAGGGCCCGGTCGTCGGGCGCAATATCAGCCACGCGCACAACGTGAGCCCGCGCCGGTTCGAGCCGAACCTTCAGCGGGTGCGCGCGATGGTCAACGGCGGGATCCGGCGGCTCCGCGTCTGCACCCGATGCCTGCGGTCGGGGAAGGTGACCAAGGCCGCGTAGTTGCGGGGCAATCCGATCTCGTAGGCCGGGTCTCTCAGACCCTCGTAGGCCGGGTCTCTCAGACCGTCGTAGGCCGGGTCTCTCAGACCCGGCATGACACCGTCACCGGCTCGCGCGTTCGACGTCCACCACGCCGTCGACGCTCCTCAGCGACTTGATCACCTTCTGCAGGTGCTTCACGTCGCTGATCTCCACCGTCATATCAATCCGCCCCATCTGATCGTCGTCGGTCGACGCCTCGACGTTGCGGATGTTCGTGTTGATGCCGGCGATCTTCGACGTCACGTCGGCGAGGATGCCTTTCCGGTCCTCCACCTGAAGGCTCAGACGGACGGTGTACGGCGACGCGTCGGTGCCTTTGTCCCACTCCACGTCGATCCGGCGCTCCGGGTCGTACAGGAGGTTGACGACGTTGGGGCACGAAGCGGAATGGACCGAGACCCCCTTGCCGCGCGTGACGTAGCCCACGATCTTCTCGCCGCGGATCGGGTTGCAGCAGCGCGCTCGGAAGACCATCAGGTCGTCGAAGCCGCGCACCTTGATCTTCTCTTCGGCGGGTCCGAGCACGCGCCGCACGACTGACGCAATGCCGCTCTCCGGCGCCTCCTTCAGCTGCTCCTGCGGAACGAGCTTCGTCAGCAGCATGCGCGGCGCGAGCTTGCCGTAGCCGATGGCGACGAACAGCTCCTCGGGCTTCGAATAGCCGTACTCGGTCAGCATCGTCGCGAAGGCGGCTCCTTCCGTCAGCGATTTCAGGTTCAGCCCGTAGCGGCGCGCTTCCTTCTCGAACAGCTTCCGCCCGAGCTCGAGGCTGCGCTCCTTCTCCTCCGCGTGGATGTAGTGCTTGATCTTGTTCCGCGCGCGCGAGGTGACGACGAAATTGAGCCAGTCGCGGCTCGGATGATGGCCTTGAGCCGTGACGATCTGGACGATGTCGCCGTTGCGCAGACGCGTGCGGAGCGGCACCATTTTTCCGTTCACCTTCGACCCGACGCACTGGTGGCCGACGTCCGTGTGGATCGAGTACGCGAAGTCGACGGGCGTCGCGCCGCGCGGCAGCACCTTCACCTCGCCGGCCGGCGTGAAGATGTAGACCTCCTCGGGATACAGCTCGATCTTGAGGTTCTGGAGGAACTCCTGCGGGTCGCGCACCTCCTGCTGGAACTCGAGGAGCTGTCGCAGCCAGACGAAGTATTGCTCGTCGCGATCGGCCCCGAGGCGGCCTTCCTTGTACTTCCAGTGCGCGGCGATCCCTTCCTCCGCCACGCGGTGCATCTCGGCGGTCCGGATCTGGACTTCGAACGGAAAGCCGCGCTCGCTGATCACGGACGTGTGGAGCGACTGGTATCCGTTCGGCCGCGGCATCGCGATGAAGTCCTTGATGCGGCCCGGAACAGGGGACCAGGTCTGATGGATGATGCCGAGCGCCGCGTAGCAGTCCCTGACCGAGTCCGTGACGATCCGCAGCGCCATGAAGTCGTACACCTGGTCGAGCTCGATCTTCTGGCGCTTCAATTTCTGATGAATGCTGAACAGCCGCTTGATCCGGCCGTCGATGTGGATGATCGGGACCTGCGCGTCGGCGAGCTTCGCGGAAATCGTCTTCGTCAGCTCCTCGATGAGCCCTTCGGTCGCGCGCCGGCGCGATTCGACCTTCCGCCGCAGCGTCTCGAACGCCTTCGGCTCGAGATAGCGGAACGCAAGCTCCTCGAGCTCGTTCTTGATCTTGCTCATCCCGAGCCGGTTCGCGATCGGCGCGTAGATGTCCCGCGTCTCCTGCGCGATCTTGATCCGCCGCTCCTCGGGCAGATGGTGCAGCGTCCGCATGTTGTGGAGGCGGTCGGCGAGCTTGACGAGAATGACCCGGATGTCGTCGACCATCGCGAGCAGCATCTTGCGGAAGTTCTCCGCCTGCCGCTCCTCGCTGGACGAGAACGAGATCGCGCCGAGTTTGGTCACCCCTTCGACGACGTGCGCGACGTCGGGTCCGAACAGCTCGCGAATCCGCTCGATCGGCGTCTGCGTGTCCTCGACGATGTCGTGCAGCAGGCCCGCCGCGACCGCGACGACGTCGACCTTCATGTCGGCCAGGAGATCCGCCACCTGCAGCGGGTGCACGAGGTACGGCTCGCCGGAATGGCGCACCTGTCCCTTGTGCTCGAAGGCGGAGAAGACGTACGCCCGCCTCAGGAGCTCGATGTCGGCGTCCGGATGAGTGGATCGGACCTTCTCGATGAGGTCCTCGAACCGGATCATGCTGTACGGTGTCTAACTTGACCGGGGGGCTTCGCCCCGCCGGACCCCCATCGCCGTTCGCTCGCGGGGGCCCCTTGCCCCGCTCCGCTCCGGCGGCCGCGCCATGGCGCGCCTGATCTTGATGCGATCGCCGCAGCGAGAGACAACATCTTTGCGAGATGGCGAACGGAAACGAGGGTGGTTTTCGGGCCGCGGGCGCGTCTGCCCGCGGTTGACGGCGTGTTGGGCCGTCAATATACTGACCCCCTTGTTCCATTGTAAACGGCGCGAGAAGGGGAGAGCATGACGAACCGATTCCGCGCGGCATCAGCGACGTCCATTGCCCTCGTATGCGGGTTGAGTGTGGCGGCCGCGGGCTGCGGCAAGTATTCCTACAGCAACCTGAAGTCGATCAAGGCCTTCAAGGACGCGAACCAGCTCTATCAGCAGAAGGACTACAAGAAGGCGGCCGATCGCTACGAAGCCGTCGTCGCCAACCCGGCGGCGCTCGAGGCCGAGCCGCGGCTGGCCAGCGCGTACTTCTTCCTCGGGAACTCCTACGACGAGCTGTACAAGCCGGCGAAGGCAGGCGACGCGCAGAACGACGCGTACATCCAGAAGGCGATCCAGAACTACGAGCAGGCTGCCCAGAAGGACGCCGATCCGAAGATGCGAAAGCTCGCGCTGGAGTATCTCGCGGCGGCCTACGGGCCGGAGAAGCTGAACGATCCGGCCAAGGCCGAGCCCGTCTATAAGCAGATCATCGAAATGGATCCGGGCGAGCCGGCAAACTACGCCGCGCTGGCAAAGCTGTACGAGGATGCGGGCCGTTACGACGACGCGGAGGCGCAGTTGCTGAAGGCGCAGGAGGTCAAGCCGAACGACCCCGCCGTCTATACGAACCTCGCGAACTTCTACAACAAGCAGGGGGAGTTCGAGAAGACGATCGACGCGCTGGAGAAGGCCGCCAACCTCAATCCGAACAACCCCGAAGGTTGGCACCGCGTGGCGACGTTCTACTGGGACAAGGCCCGCAAGGACTACCGCCTCTCGACCGCCCAGCAGAAGGACTACATCATGAAGGGGCTGGCGATGGAGGACAAGGCGCTCGGCCTCAACCCCGAGTACATGGAAGCCATGACGTACAAGAACATCCTCCTCCGCATGCAGGCGAACACCGAGAAGGACCCGGCGAAGCAGAAGGACCTGCTGAACCAGGCGGACCAGCTTCGCAACAAGGTGCTCGACATGCAGAAGCGGAAGCAGACCGGGAAGGGTTAGGGTTCGGCGGCCCTGAAAGGGCCGCCCTACGACGTGGCTTCCGCCTTCGGGCGGAAGTACAAACCAAAGGGCCGCTCTTTCGAGCGGCCCTTTTTTATTCCGCGTTTTCCGCGTCGTCCGCGGCCCTAGCTCCCGCCCTTGGTCGCCGCCGCGGCGCCAGGATTGGCCTCGTTGCGCATGCCGAGCGTCACGATCCCGACCTTCTCGACGCCCGCACCCTTCGCGGCATCGATCGCGGTGACGATCTCGCCGTAGCGAAGCGACGGGTCGCCGATGATGAACATCGTCTTCTCTTTGCGCGTCTCGAAGATGTCGCGCAGCCGCGACTCGAGGTCGTTGATGCCGATCGGCTGATGGTTCACCTGGATGGACCTGTCCGCGCTGTACTCGAGCACGACCTGCGTGTCGTTCTGCTGCTGCTGCTGCGGCGCCTTCGTCTCGAGCGGCAGGTTGATGTCGATCCCCTTCTGCGTCAACGGCAGGGCCGCCATGAAGATGATGAGCAGCACGAGGAGGACGTCGATGAGCGGCGTGACGTTCATGTCGGCGCTGGCGTGCGGGACCTCGCCCGTCACGACCCGCTCGGCGCCGAAGTGTTTGTGGGCGTGCTGCATTACTGCCCTCCTCCCGCCGTCTGCCCGGGGACGTTCTTCTTCTCGGTGATGAGCGCGATGTTCTCGATCTGCGCCTTGCGGAGCGCATCCATGGCGTCCATGATCGCGCTGTACTTGGCGTCCTTGTCACCCTTGAGGTACACGATCTTTTCCTTCTTGTCCTCGAGGGCGGCCTGCACGCGGGGGACGAGGTCGTCCTTCGTGACCGGAATCGCATTGACGTAATAGTGGTTGATCGCGTCGATCGCGATGACGGTCTGGTCCTGCGTGTCGGGCTTGTCCGTGCGGTTGACGGTTTCCGGCATCGTGACCGCCACGCCTTGCTGCAGCATCGGCGCGATCAGCATCATGATGATGAGCAGCACCAGCATGACGTCGACGAGCGGCGTCACGTTGATGTCGGCCTTCAGGGCGCCTTTGGCGGCGCCGATGTCCATGGCCATGGGAAAGTACCTTTCTTCCTACGCGGTCTTCTTGATGAAGTAGTCCACCAGCTCCGACGACGAGTTGTCCATTTCGACGTTGAAGTACTCGATGCGGCCGGTCAGATAATTGTAGAACCAGACGGCCGGGATGGCGACCAGCAGGCCGAGCGCCGTTTCGACGAGCGCTTCCGCGATACCGGCAGAGACGGCGCCCAGGCCGCCCGAGCCCGTGGCCGCGATGCCCTGGAACGCCGTGATGATGCCGACGACCGTGCCGAGCAGCCCGACGAACGGCGCGGTGGCGCCAATCGTGGCGAGCGCGGCGACGCCCTTCTTCAGGTCGTTGGCCGTCAGCGCGGAGGCGCGCTGGATGGCGCGCCGCACGGTATCGACGAGGTCCTCACGGCTCAGGTTGCCGCCGGCTTCCTGCTGGAACTGATACTCCTGCAGCCCTGCGAGGACGACCTTCGCGAGGTGGCTGTAGCGGTAGTTCTTCGAGGACGAGATCGCAATCGCGTCCTTCAGGCGGCCTTCCTTGAGATGTTTGGCCACCTGCGGCGCGTAGAGCTTCGACTGCTTGCGGGCCTGCGTGAACGTGTAGATGCGCTCGATCGCCACGCCAAACGAGATCATCGACATGATGATCAGCACTACGCCGACCGCTTTCGCCATCGGCCCCATCGTCTGAATCATTTCCATCCAGTTCATGCGCTCATCCTCTTTTGTATGACGCGGGGCCGGCGCCCCATCCTCCGGTAATGCGGGACACGAGAGCGGGCCGCCGGCCCGCTCGGGCTCCGCCTATTGCAGCGTGAAGTTCACGGTGACGGTCATGATGACCGAGACCGGCACGTTGTTGAGCAGCGTCGGCGTGAACACCCACTGCTTCACCGCGTCGAGCGCCGCCTGATCGAGCAGCGGGATCGAGCGCAGAACCTTTGCATCCTTGACGCGGCCGTCGGGCCCGATGGTGGCCTCGATGATCACCACGCCCTGCACGCGGGCCGACTGCGCGATGGGCGGGTACACCGGCTTGACGTCCTTGATCTTCGTCGGCTGCTTGATCGAGCCGCCGACGCGAACCGGCGCCTGCGGCGGCGGCGGCGGCGGAGGCGCCTCGGGCAGCCCGCCGACAACGCCGCCCACGACGCCGCCAGGGACTCCGCCTTCGACGCCGCCGGGCACGCCTTCACCGACGCTGGGCAGGTTGGATTCGGGCTTGATTTCCTTCGGCGCCTCGATCGGCGCCGCGTTGGGATTCGCGACCGGCACCGGCTGCACCTTCGGCTGCGGCGCGGCGGGAGCCGGCGGCGGCGGCGGTGGAGGCGGAGGCGGCGGCGGAGCGGCAACGAACGCCACCATGTGCTCGGGCGTCGGCAGCACATCGGTCGCCATCAACGGGATGATGACGATCGCGGCGAACAGCACGACGTGCACGATGATCGACAGAGGGACCGTGTACCACTTCTGAGAACCAACCTTTATCGACGGATCGACCACGTCGCCGAACATGTCACGCGGCACGGTTCACCCTCCCACCCTCTCGAATGCGGCGCAAGACCGCGAATTATAGTCAGAGCCAAAAAGCAGTGTCAACGAACCTTCTCCTGCAGGATTAGACACCGGTTTCTGCGATTCAGCCCTGCGATTCCGCGCCTCCCGCGAGACATCCCTTCCTCCCCGCCCGCCGTCCGCGCCGGCCCGTCCGGAGGATTTCCGCTCAGGCGGCCGCGCGGATGCGCATCCCGTAGAAGGAGCGCCACACGAACACGGCAGACCCAAGCAGGAACGCTGCCGCCAGCAGGTGACTCATTCTCGGCCCGTAATCAGCGGCGAGACGGACGCCCAGCTCCACCGCGAGGAGGCCGAAGAGCGTCGTGAACTTAATCACAGGATTCATCGCCACGGATGAGGTGTCTTTGAACGGATCGCCGACCGTATCCCCCACCACCGTCGCCGCATGGAGCGGCGTCCCCTTCTCCTTCAGCTCGACCTCGACGACCTTCTTCGCGTTGTCCCATGCGCCGCCCGCATTCGCCATGAAGATCGCCTGGAAGAGGCCGAAGAGCGCAATCGAGATGAGATAGCCGATGAAGAAGTACGGCTCGAGGAACGCAAATCCGAGCGTCCCGAAGAAGACGGCGAGGAAGATGTTGAACATGCCGCGCTGCGCGTACTGCGTGCAAATCTCGACGACCTTCTTGGAATCCGCCACCGACGCCTTCTCCGCGCGATCGAGATGGATGTGGCGCTTGATGAACTCCACGGCGCGGTACGCGCCCGTTGTCACCGCCTGCGTCGACGCGCCCGTGAACCAGTAGATCATCGATCCGCCGGTGATCAGTCCGAGCAGGAACGGCGGGTGAAGGATCGAGAGATATCGCAGGTACTCCGGCTGGAGCCGATTCGTGAGCACCACGACGATCGAGAAGATCATCGTCGTCGCGCCGACGACGGCCGTGCCGATCAGCACCGGCTTCGCCGTCGCCTTGAACGTGTTGCCCGCGCCGTCGTTCTCCTCGAGGAGGTGCTTCGCGCGCTCGAAGTTCACGTCGAAACCGTAGTCGCGCTTCAGCTCCTGCTTGATGTTCGGCAGTGTCTCGATCACCGACAGCTCGAACACCGACTGGGCGTTGTCCGTCACGGGACCGTACGAATCGACGGCAATCGTGACCGGGCCCATGCCGAGGAATCCGAACGCCACCAGGCCGAACGCGAAGACGGCCGGCGCGATCATCAACTGCTCCAGGCCATACGTGCTGACAATGTACGCGATGGACATCAGCGCGACGATGACCACGCCGAGCCAGTACGCGCTGAAGTTCCCGGCGACGAATCCCGACAGGATGTTCAGCGATGCGCCCCCTTCGCGGGACGAGGTCACGACCTCGCGCACGTGGTGGGAATCCACGGACGTGAAGATTTTCACCAGTTCGGGAATGATCGCGCCGGCGAGCGTGCCGCACGTGATCACGGTCGACAGCTTCCACCAGAGGCTCGGGTCGCCGCCCAGGTTGGGAATCAGCAGAAACGAGACGATGTAGGTGAGGATCACCGACACAATGGATGTCAGCCACACGAGGCGCGTCAGCGGCGTTTCGAAGTTCATCGTCGGCGCGCCGCTGTACTGGGCCTTCGAGATCGCCTCGTTCAGCAGATACGAGACGCCGCTCGCCACGATCATCATGATCCGCATGACGAAGATCCAGACGAGCAGCTGCACCTGCACGATCGGTTCGTTCACGGCCACGAGGATGAACGAGATCAGCGCGACGCCGGTCACACCGTAGGTCTCGAAGCCGTCCGCACTCGGCCCGACCGAGTCGCCCGCGTTGTCCCCCGTGCAGTCCGCGATGACGCCGGGGTTCCGCGCGTCGTCTTCCTTGATGTTGAAGACGATCTTCATCAGGTCCGAGCCGATGTCCGCGATCTTCGTGAAGATGCCGCCGGCGATGCGCAGCGCCGCGGCCCCGAGCGATTCGCCGATCGCGAAGCCGATGAAGCAGGGGCCCGCGTAGTCGCCGGGAATGAACAGCAGGATGCACAGCATCATGAACAGCTCGACGCTGATGAGCAGCATCCCGATGCTCATGCCGGCGCGCAGCGGGATCGCGTAAATCGGATACGGCTGCCCCTTCAGCCCCGCGAACGCCGCGCGCGAGTTCGCGAACGTGTTCACGCGGATGCCGAACCACGCGACGCCGTAGCTGCCCGCGATGCCGAGCAGGCTGAACAGCAGGATGATGACGACCTTCACGACCTCCATCTGCTGCAGGACGCCGAAGTAGAAGATCATGATCACGCCGATGAAGACTTCCAGGAGCAGGATGAACTTGCCCTGCGTGATCAGGTACGTCTTGCAGGTCTCGTAAATCAGCTCGGAGATCTCGCGCATCGACTGATGAACCGGAAGGTTCTTCAGCTGCCGGTAGATCACCATTCCGAACGCGAGCCCCAGCACGCACACCAGCAGGCCGGCCATCAGCAGCGAACGCGCGTTGACGCCGGCGAACTCCGCCTGCCCGAGGTCAGGCAATATGAGGCTCGCCTCGCCGCCGGCGTGGCGCTGCGCCGTTTCGGCCACAGCGGTCCCCCGCGGTTGCGCCTGCGCGAAGGCGGGAGCGACTGTCATCGAGAGCAGCGCGGCAAGCAGACAGAGACGGAACGTCTTGATCATGGCGTCCTTGGGAAATCGAAAGGGATGAACGTCAAAAGCGTCGAATTATACCCGGAAATCACCGACTCTATCGTCGCCGCGCCGTGCGCGCAGACGGCTCGCAAGCGCCATTCCACCGGTCAGGAAGATGCGAATGCCCTGCTCCACCGTGACGTCCGGGAAGGACACGCGGTCGCGCGGGTAGATGTAGATGTCGCCGAGATAGAGGTGATTTGTCGGCACGTAGACCGCGATCAGCGCCTCCGGACCCTGTCCGCGATCGATGCTGAACTCCTTCGTCAGGAAGCCGAGCACGAGCCCCCCCGTCGCGTCCTCGATGAGGACGACGCGCTTGAAGCCGTATTCGTTGTCGGGTGAGAACGCGACGACGAGCTGCTTCACGGGCGCGTAGATGCTGCGAAAGAGCGGCACGCGCATCAACAGCGCTTCTCCCTGCTGCAGGACGCGCTTGCCGACCACGTTCGTCGCGATCGCGCCGACGAGCAGAACGGCGAGCGCCGTCGTGGCGATGCCGAGCCCCGGCACCTCGCGCCCGAGGAATTTGACGTACAACGGGCCGACCAGCCCGTCAACGAGCCGGAACAGCCAGAGGAACGCCGCGACCGAAATGAACAGCGGGACGGTGACGAAGAACCCGGCAATGAAGCTCCGGCGCAGCCACTGCATGGACGTTCACCGCCATCCGAGCAGGAGGGCGGCCATCAGGATCACGCCGGCAATGATGCGGTACCACGCAAACGGAATGAACCCGGCCCGCCGGACGACCGCGAGGAACGGCCTCACGACGAGCGCCGACGCGATGAACGCGAACACGAACCCGATCGCAATCTCCAGCGCGCGTTCCGCGCCCAGATCGTGCCGCACCTTCAGCAGATCGTGCGCGAACGCCGCCATCATCGTGGGCATCGCGAGAAAGAACGAGAACTCCGCCGCGGCAGGGCGATCGAGCCCGAGCAGCATCGCGCCAACGATCGTCGCGCCCGAACGGGAGACGCCCGGGACGAGCGCCAGGACCTGGCACGCGCCGATGCCGAGCGCGCGCGACAGCGGCGTCCGATCGGCGTCGACGACCGTCGGTTCCGGGCGACGGCGCTCCGCCACGATCATCACGATCCCGCCGAGGACGAACGTCACCGAGATGACCGCCGGCGTCGTGTACAGGACGCTCTTAACGTAATCCGCCAGCAGCGCGCCGGCCACGACCGCCGGAAGGAACGCCACCAGGATCATCAGCACGAAGTGCCGCGCTTCGGGATCGCCGGGAAGACCGCGCAGCACGTGAAGGATCTTGGCTCGATACAGCCACATCACAGCCAGAATCGAGCCGAGCTGAATCATGACGGTGAAGACACCGCCGGGATCGTCGAAGTGGAGCAGGCGCGCGCCGATCAGGAGGTGCGCCGTCGAGGAGACCGGCAGGAACTCCGTGAGCCCCTGCACGATCCCGAGCAGCGATGCAACGGCCCAGATCACGAACGGCTACGAGGCGCGGCGCCGCCCGGACTTGCGTGCCGGCGTCGCGGCGGACGCCGCGGGTGCGACCTTGACCGGCTGGCGTCCCTGCCAGATCACGACGATGGCCGCCGCGATGAACACGCTCGAATAGGTGCCCGTGATGATCCCGACGATCATCGTGAACGCGAACCCCTTCAGCACGTCGCCGCCGAAGATGTAGAGCGCGATGACCGACAGCATCGTGGTTCCCCCCGTGATGAGGGTGCGATCGAGCATCTGGTTGACCGCGGTGTTCACGACCTGCGCGATGTTGTCGCGCCGCATCGAGCGCACGTTCTCGCGGATGCGGTCGAAGATGACGATCGTGTCGTTCATCGAGTAGCCGGTGATCGTGAGGATCGCCGCGATGATGTTCAGCGTGAGGTCGTAGCGGAAGAACGCGAGAAACGCCACCGTGATCAGCAGGTCGTGCACCGTCGCGACGACGGCGCCCACCGCGAAGCTGAGACGGAACCGGAACGCGATGTAGACCAGGATGCCCGTGAGGGCGAAGATCGTCGCGAGCGTTCCGCGCGTTTCCAGCTCACGGCCGACCGTCGGCCCGACGATCTCGGTTCCGGCCACGCAGTTGGTGGCCGACGAGTTCGCGCAGGCGCCGCCGATCGGGCCGAGGCCCGCCTGGTTGACGTCGCTGACGACGGCCTCCGCGTTCGCGCTCAGCGAGGCGCCGGATTCCTCGCCCGAGGTCGGGACGCGGACCATCACCTGGTTCGACGCGGGATCGCCGTATGCCTGGACGACCGCGTCGCCGCCGTGGCGCAGCGCGGATCGGACGCGATCCACGTTCGTCGGCTGGGCGAACTTCAGGATCACGATCGTCCCGCCGGAGAACTCGACGCCTCTCGGCATGCCCTTCGTCCAGATGACGAACACGCCGGCGAGGATCAACACCCACGAGAACGCGATCGCATGCCACCGCCATCGCACGAAGTCGTAATTCGGGTTCTTGAAAATATGCATGGTCGTTCTGCGCTCAAATGCTCAGGGCGGGCGTCTTGCGGGTCGACAGCTCCATCTCGTAAATCGTCTTCGACACGAAAATCGACGTGAACAGGTTCACCATCAGGCCGATCGACAGCGTCGTCGCGAACCCGCGAATCGGGCCCGTGCCGAACTGGAAGAGGAACGCCGCCGAGATGAGCGAGGCGATGTGCGTGTCGAACAGCGTCCAGAACACGCGCCCGAAGCCGGCGTTGATGGACGCGCGCACGCCGTGCCCCGCCGCCAGCTCCTCCTTGATGCGCTCGAAGATGAGGACGTTCGAATCGACGCCCACGCCCATCGTCAGGACGAAGCCGGCGATCCCCGGCAGCGTCATCGTAGCCCCGATATACGCCATCAGGCCGAACAGGATGATCAGGTTGAAGATGAGCGCGACGACCGCGTTCACGCCCGACAGCTTGTAGTACCAGAGCATGAACAGGAGGATGAGCAGCAGGCCGACCCCCGACGCGATGATGCCGGAGCGAATGGAATCGGCGCCGAGCGACGGGCCGACCACCTGTTCCTGCAGATACGAGAGCGATGCCGGGAGCGCGCCCGACCGCAGTGTCAGCGACAGGTCGTTCGCCGACTCGGACGTGAACCCGCCGCTGATCCGGCCGTTGTCGGTGATGCGCCCCTCGAGGACAGGCGCCGAAATGACCCGATTGTCGAGCACGATCGCCAGGCGGCGGCCGATGTTCTCGCCGGAGAGCTTCCCGAACCGGCGCGCGCCGTCGCCCTTCAGCTCGAACAACACGGCCGGCTGGTTGTTCTCGTCGAGGCCCGGTTTCGCGCTGCGGAGATCCTG
Organism: Acidobacteriota bacterium; assembly: GCA_046735335.1. GTDB lineage: Bacteria > Acidobacteriota > Vicinamibacteria > Vicinamibacterales > 2-12-FULL-66-21 > JBKPQB01. Next base: position 25,267 of record JBKPTE010000040.1, read on the forward strand.
GCCCGTCACTGGCGCGACCTTGCGGACGACGTAGAACACGGAACCCGTGTCGCCGCTCGAACGGTCCGGCGCCCCCGGAAGGATCTCCATGTCTTCGGGCAGCTTGCCGCTGTAGCCCTTGAGCAGGTCCTCCTTCGCCGAATTCGGCCCCGCCTCTACCAGCTTGAATTCGAGCAGCGCCGTCGACCGGATGATCTCCTTCGCGCGCGCGACGTCGGTCACGCCGGGGAGCTGCACGAGGATCTGATCGCCCTGCGGCTGACGCGCGATGCTCGGCTCGCTCACGCCGAGCTCGTTGACGCGGCGATCGATCGTCTGCAGCGCCTGGTCGACCGCCTGCTCGCGCAGGTCGCGCTCCACCGTCGGCTTCATCGTGAACTCGTACGTGCCGCCCGCCATCGGATTGCGGTCGTAGTTCGTCGCCGCGACTTCGTCCGCGGAGGTCCGGAACTGCGCGTCGCGGTCCTGGGCGACCCCCTCCACGACGAACTTCGTCGGCGAGGTCACGGCGATGCTGCTCACCGGCACGGTCGCCGTCCGCAGCGATTCCCGCAGCTGCTCGCTCGCCGCTGTCGTCGTCAGCTTCAGCGCGTCGTCGGTGTTGACGCGGAGCACGAGTTGGACGCCTCCCTTGAGGTCGAGCCCGAGCTTCAACTGATAGGCCATCAGCCAGCCGGGAATCGGCACGTGGTACCGGGCGGCGAGAATGGGATAGATGCCGAGGCCGAGGAAGATCACGAGGACCGCGAGGATCGTGGTGACCTTCCATTTGAGGTTCTTGTACATGGTCACATGTTCCCGGATTCGGTCACGACGGGCTCCTGGCCCTGATAGCCGGCGACGGCGGCCTTCGCCACCTCGATCCGTACTTTATCCGCAATCTGCAGCTGGATGGATTTCTCGTTCACGCGGACGATCTGGCCGTAGATCCCGCTCGTCGTGATGATCTTGTCGCCCGCCTTCAGCGCCTCCTGGAACTCCTGCACCTTCTTCTGGCGGCGCTTCATCGGAAGCAGGATGAGTACATAGAAGATGACCGCGATCAGCGCGAACGGCACGAACTGGAGCAGGCCGGCGTTGCCCTGCGGGGTGCCGAGCGCGGCAAGGAACGGCTGTCGCAGATCCGGGAGCGGCATTCCTACGTGCACCAGAGTTACGTGGTTCAAAGCTGAGGTCGGCGGGAGAAGGTCCGATGAAACTCCTGGCGGAGTTTTTCGAACGTACCGAGCATAATAGCCTCCCTAATCCTCCGCATCGTGTCAAGGTAAAAGTAGAGGTTGTGGAGCGTGTTGAGCGTCGCGCCCGTCATTTCGCCGGCCATGAAGAGGTGCCGGAGATAGGCCCGGCTGAAGGTCCTGCACGTGTAACAGCCGCACGCCGGATCCGGCGGTCCCGGATCCTCCGCATACTTCGCATTCTTGATGACCAGGACGCCGCGGCTGGTGATCAGTTGTCCGTTGCGCGCGTTGCGCGTCGGCAGCACGCAGTCGAACATGTCGATCCCGCGCGCGACGCATTCGACGAGGTCGTCCGGCATTCCCGCGCCCATGAGATAGCGCGGCTGCCCCGCCGGCAACTGCGGCGCGGTGTGTTCGACGAGATCGTACATGACGTCGACGGACTCGCCCACGCTCAGCCCGCCCACGGCGTAGCCCTCGAAGCCGATCTCGAGCGTGCGCTGCACGCTCTCGGTGCGAAGCGCCGGCGACGTGGCCCCCTGGACGATTCCGAACTGCGCCTGTCCCGGGTTGGTGGCTACTGCCTGGCACTCGCCGCGAATTTCCAGGAACCGCGCGCGCCCGCGCCTGGCCCAGCGCGCGGAGCGCTCCATCGCGGCGCGCGCGACCGCGTCCGCCGCCGGCGTCGCGATGCACTCGTCGAGGACCATCGCGATATCCGAGCCGAGCCGCGCCTGGATGTCCGCTGCCGACTCCGGCGTCAGGCAACAGAGGCCGCCATCGAGGTGGGACCGAAACGTCACGCCGTCCTCGTGCACCTTCCGCGTGCCCGCGAGGCTGAACACCTGGTAGCCGCCGCTGTCGGTGAGGATCGGCCGGTCCCAGCCGATGAACGCGTGCAGGCCGTCCGCGCGCGCGATCAGCGCGTCTCCGGGACGCAGGTGCAGGTGGTACGTGTTCCCGAGGATGATCTCGGCCCCGAGATCCACGAGATCGCGATGCGTGATGCCCTTCACCGCGCCGCGGGTGCCAACGGGCATGAACGCGGGCGTCTGCACGCGCCCGTGCGGCGTGTCGAGTTCGCCGCGGCGCGCGGCGCCGTCGGTATGGGTGATGTGGAATGTCAACGGCCGTGTCAATTTCGAAGGACGAACGCCGAACGACGAATGCCGATCCTGGATTCTTCGGCATGACGCGCCAGTCCCCGGCATCCACACGCGGCAGCACGGGCATGACAAGGGCGCCGTTTTCAGCGGCCGCGTCACCTGCTATTCTCGCATTGTGAAACGCCTTCGTGTCGGCGTGCTGTACGGCGGACGGTCCGGCGAGCACGAGGTCTCGCTCGCCTCCGCGGCGTCGGTGTTCGCGAATCTCGATCGCACCCGCTACGAGCCGGTGCCGATCAGAATCGAGAAGGACGGCCGCTGGACGCTCGCCGACAAGCCGCCCTCGACGATGATTGCGGGAGAGGTCATCGAGCAGGCCCGCATCGACGCGGCGCGGCCGGTGCGCGACGGACGCGAGATCCACTTCGTCGCACGCCCGAGCCAGGACACGATCCTGGCGATCCAGCGGTCGGCGCACGGTGGAGAGCTGTCGGCCCCCACGGTGACGGGTCTCGCCCTCGACGTGATCTTTCCGATGCTTCACGGTCCCTACGGCGAAGACGGCACGATGCAGGGGCTGCTGGAACTGGCGAACGTGCCCTACGTCGGCGCCGGCGTCCTGGCGTCCGCGGTCGGGATGGACAAGGGCGTCATGAAGGTCCTCTTCGCCGCGCGCGGCCTTCCCGTGTGCCCCTATCGCCTCGTGCTGCGCCACGAGTGGGAGCGTGATCCGGAGGGCACCGTAAGGATGCTGGCCGACGGCCTCGGCTACCCGATGTTCGTCAAGCCGGCCAATCTCGGATCGAGCGTCGGCATCTCGAAGGCCAAGGATGGTCATGGGCTGCACGACGCCCTCGCGCTCGCCGGGAGCTTCGATCGGAAAATCGTGATCGAGGCCGCCGTGCCCGACGCGAGGGAGATCGAATGCGCCGTCCTCGGCAACGACGACCCCGAAGCGTCCGTCGCGGGCGAGGTCATCCCGTCGCGCGAGTTCTACGACTACGAGGCCAAGTACATCGACGAAGGCTCGAAGGTGATCATCCCGGCAGAGGTGCCGGCCGCCGCGCTCGCGGAGATTCGGCGTCTGTCGATTGACGCGTTCAAGGCGATCGACGGCGCGGGAATGGCCAGGGTCGACTTCCTCATGTCGCGGCGCGATGGATCGATATACGTCAACGAGGTGAACACGATCCCCGGGTTCACGACCATCAGCATGTACGCGAAGCTGTGGGAGGCATCCGGCCTCCGCTACGGAGCGCTGCTCGATCGGCTCATCCAGCTGGCGCTCGCGCGGCATGCCGAAAAGCAGCAGCTCCGCACCAGCGTGACGTGAGGACGACGACGGCCGCAGACTTAGGCGGACTTCCAACTGAATGATTCGGGCTCCATGGCGCACTGGCGTTCTGACGGCTGCCATGGCCCTGTGTCTGTGCGGCGCGCCAGCCGGCGCCGCCGCGGAGCTCACCGGCGTCGACGGCCTCGCGCGCGTCTACGACTACATCCTCGACGCGCGATTCGATCAGGCGGATGCCGAGCTGCAGCGGGCGTGCGGCCCGGCGCCGCCCCAGGCGTGCCTCGTCCTCGACGCAACGGCGACCTGGTGGCGCATCCTCCTCGATCCAGAGAGCCGCGATCTCGACGATGACCTGTCGGCGGCCGTCGAGGGGGCGATCAGCGCGACGGAAGCGTGGGTTGCGCGCGAGCCGCGCAGCGCCGAGGCGCACTTCTATCTCGGGGCGGCGTACGCCGTGCGCGTCCAGTGGCGCGTGCTCCGCGATGAGAAGCTGGCCGCCGCTCGCGACGGCAAACGAATCAAGCAGGCGCTCGAGCGCGCCATCGCGCTGGATCCTACCCTTCAGGACGCGTACTTCGGGATCGGGATGTATCAGTACTACGCCGACGTCGCCCCGACGTCGGCGAAGGTCCTGCGCTTCCTGCTGGCGCTGCCCGGCGGCGATCGCACCGAGGGGCTTGCGCGGATGCAGCGCGCGCGGGCGCGCGGCCGGCTGCTCCAGGGGGAGGCGGACTATCAGCTCCAGATCGTCTATCTCTGGTACGAGCACCGCATCGATCAGGCGATCGGGATTCTGCAGTCGCTCCACGAGCGCTATCCCGGCAACCCGCTGTTCCTCTCGGAGCTCGCGCAGGTGCAGGAGACGTATCTGCACGACACGAACGCGAGCCTCGACACCTGGCGGACGCTCCTTGCGCTCGCGCGCGAGCAGCGGCTGAACGAAGCGGACATCGCGGAGATCCGGGCGCGGCTCGGCGTCGCGCGCCAGCTCGAGGCGCTGTATCAGACCGACCACGCCATCGAGCAGCTCACCGCCGTCGTCGACGCGCAGCCGGCGGAGCCGTACGGCGCGGTGGCGACGGCCTGGTACTCGCTCGGCGAAGCGCGCGACCGCATGGGCGATCACGCCGCGGCCGTCCGCGCCTACCGGGCGGCCATGGCCGCTGCGCCGTCGCCAGACCACCAGAACATCCGATCGAAAGCGGCGGAGCGGCTGCGGCGCACGCCGGATCCGGTGAAAGCGGAAGCCTACCGGCTGTCCCTCGAAGGATTCCGCCGCTTCGAGCACTCCGACGTCGCGGGGGCGGAAGCGGCGCTCGCGCGCAGCGTCTCACTCAACCCGCGCGATCCCGTCGCGCACTATCGCTACGGCCGCATCCTGCAGGCGCGGCGACGGGACGAGGCCGCGCTCGACGAATTCGAGCAGACCATCAAGAGCGCGCGGCAATGCCCTGCGCCGATCGCGGCGGCGGCGTTCCTCGAAGCCGCGCGCATGCACGAACGCCACGGCGACGTCGACGCGGCATTGAGCGAGTACGAATCGGCGAGCACCTGGTTCGGCGGCGGCGCGGAGACGCGTGCGGTCGCCTCGCGCGCGCTCGCGCGATTGCGATCGCGACGCTGATCCAGCATCGCGCGGCGCGCTCGAACCACCAACTTCCAACCGCCAACCGCCAACCGCCAACCGCCAACCGCCAACCGCCAACCGCCAACCGCCAACCGCCAACCGCCATACAGCGATCGCATGCACGATCCGAAACACATTTTGCGATGCAGTTTTTTGACTTTTCCTGCACTTTGTGCTTGACAGCTGATTTTTCTCATCCATAATCTACATCTTGTATGAGGGTGGATCGCTCAGCCCACCTGTGGGTGCCCCTGGTCCGGTAACCGAGCTGAGCTGCCACGTTCCAAGGAGGAACTAATGGCGAAGAAGACTGCGAAGGGCGGCAAGAAAAAGGGCGGAAAGAAGCGCTAATCGCCGCCGACCGGTCCGGGGGTGTCACGCAGTCAGTGGGCACCCCCGCTTTTTTTAGATGCCGACATCTGCACCGGTGCAGATGTCAGCACGAAGCGATGAGCGCCGGCAGGCGCACCGCCAGCGTGCCGGGAGGCAGCGGCGCTGCGATGCGGTGGAGGCTCTTCGCGGTCGATCCCACGAGTGAAGGGGGGGATAAAGCGCAATGGCGAAAAAGACTGCCAAGGGCGGGAAGAAGAAGGGCGGCAAGAAGCGGTAAGCTGCCGCGCCCGCC
>JBKPTE010000041.1:0-27309 GCA_046735335.1 Acidobacteriota bacterium
CTCCGGGCTTCACACTGACGGCGGCGGTCACGCTGGCGCTCGGCATCGGCGCCACGACCTTGATGTTCAGCATCGTCAACGCCGTCTTGTGGCGGCCGCTTCCCTTTCCGGATCCCGACCGCCTGCTCGTCCTCTTCACCATCAATCGACAGGCAGACGTCGGTCAGATCCGAACGAGTGCGCTCGATTTCCAGGATTGGCGCGCGCGTGCAGCATCGTTCGATGCGCTGGCCGGTCATGTCGGCACAGGGTTCACGTTCACCGGGAACGGCGATCCCGAGCTGGTGATCGGCCAGGTCGTCACGGCCGACTTCTTCAAGGTGCTTGGAGTGCGGCCAGCGCTGGGGCGCACGTTTGCCGCCGACGAGTTCTCACCCGGACGCGAAACGCGCGTTCTCCTTTCGTATCCTCTATGGCAGCGGCGGTTCGGCGGCAACGCTGCGATCGTCGGGAATACGACGACGATCAACGGCCGGCCGTACACGGTGGTCGGCGTCATGCCCGCGGGCTTCGCGTACCCCAACGCCACATACGAGCTGTGGGCACCCCTTCCCACGCCGCCCACGCCCGAAATGCCGCCCGCGAATCGCGGGTCGCATTACCTTCAGGTGATTGGGCGCCTGCGGCCAGGCGTTAGCGTGGCGCACGCGCAAACGGAAATCGCGGGCATTGCGGCGGGGCTCGCGCGCCAGTTTCCGGACACGAATCAGAGCCTCTCGGCCGCCGCGACGCCTTTGGGCGAATACGCCGTTCGCGACGTAAGAACGCCCCTCTACGTACTGCTCGCGGCCGTCGGCCTCGTCGTCTTGATCGCGTGCGGGAACGTGACGAACCTCCTGCTCGCGCGCGCGACCGCGCGAACCCGCGAAGTCGCCGTCCGGCAGGCGCTCGGGGCGGGCCGTTGGCGACTCGCGCAGCAATTCTTGACGGAATCAATCACCCTCTATGCAGTCGGCGCGGCCGGTGCGCTCGCGCTCGCCGCGTGGGGGTTGAGCGGGATCGTCGCGCTGCAGCCTGGCGGGATTCCACGGCTGAACGAGGCGTCGATCGACGCCCGCGTGCTCACGGCGACGCTCGCGGTCACATTCCTGACCTCGCTGCTGTTCGGTCTTGCCCCGGTCGTCCAGGGCTCGCGAACGCCGCCAATCCACGCGCTGAAATCGGGAACGCCCGGCGGCGGTTTCGGTCCCGCCCGGCAGCGCCTTCGGATGGCGCTCGTCGTGGGCGAACTGGGGCTCGCCGTTGCGCTGCTCGTCGGCGCAGGACTGGCCGTCCGCAGCCTGGCGCGGCTCTCGTCGGTCAATCCCGGCTTCGACGCCGACGCGCAGCTGACGTTCGGCATCGTCATGCCGGCGGCGCGCTACAGAACCCACGAACAGATGATTGCGTTCGCGGATCGGCTGACGAGCACGATCGCCGCCCGTGCGGGGGTTCAGCACGCGGGCGCAACGACGCACCTCCCGCTGAGCGGTCAGAACCTGGAGAACGGATTCACCGTCGAGGGATTCGTTCCGGCACGCGTCGGTGAGGTCGCTGTCGCGGGCATGCGCGGCATCAGCGGCGATTACTTCGCCGCGCTGGGCATCCCGATCGAAGCCGGGCGATCGTTCACCTCCGCCGACCGGCTCGGGAGCCAACCTGTCGCAATCGTCAATGCGACCTTTGCGAGGCAGTACTGGCCCGGGCAGTCCGCCATTGGCAAGCATCTCCTGGAAGCGGGCGCCGACGGACCGATGCGGACGGTCGTCGGCGTCATCGCCGACATCAGGCACAACGGTCTCGCGGAGGAGCCTCGCCCCGAGGTCGACATCCCCTACTCGCAACTCGATTCCGGCTTCCTCACAACGTGGGCGCGCGGTCTCACGTACGTCGTGCGGAGCACGCTTCCGCTCGCGGACGCGCTCGTGCGCGCCCGAGCAGACGTCGGGGCCACCGATCCATTGATCCCGCTGCTCACGCCGCGCACGATTGGCGACGTCGCGTCCGAAACGCTCTCGGAGCCGCGCTTCCGCACGTGGCTCCTCGCCGCCTTCGCAGCACTGGCGCTCTCGCTCGCCACGATTGGCGTCTTTGGAGTGCTCGCGTTCTACGTGCTTCAGCGCACGCGCGAAATCGGTATCCGCGTGGCGCTGGGCGCCTCGCGGAACGACATTCTCAGGATGATCATGATGCGAGGGCTGACGCTCGCGTGCGCCGGGATCGCCCTCGGCGCAGCAGTGGCGATCCCGCTGGCGCTGTCGATGCGATCGCTGCTGTTTGGCGTTGCCCCGCTCGACGCGCTCACGCTCGCCGCGTCGGCTGCCGCTCTCGCCCTCGTCGCCGCAGCCGCGAGTTACATTCCGGCTCGCCGGGCGCTTTCGATCGAGCCTGTCTCGGCACTCCGGCTCGAGTAGATCTGCCGCCGCCGTGTTCCGCTGAGGGGGAGATCGTGCGAATCAGGAGGCGGCTTCGCGACTGAACGGCTCCTCGAATTCCCGTGTGAGCCGCTCCAGCTCGAGCAGGTGCACGCGAACGACGATCGCGCAGGAGATCAGCTCGGGATGGAGGATGCGCGTCGCGCATCCGGTGCGGATCGCGGCCGCGCATGTCCTGCGGGTCACAGGTTTGAGGTTCCTGCGCGATCACGCTGCCGCCGGCACGCAGGATCGCGACGACGCCCCGAGCGCCGTCGTGGTGGTATCCGCTCAGGATCATCGCAACCGAAGCGTCGTCGTAGCTCGCGGCCATCGGTTCGAACAGCCTGCGTGGCGGTCTACGCGAGCGCTCGGTTCTTCACCTTCGCTCGATGATGTGCCGTCACGGCAGCGATCACGTGGCACACCCACCCGAGAAGTCCGCCAGTGCCGATCCACATGCCCGGCGTGACGATCAGCCAGAAGATGCCCCGCAGGAAGTCGCCGTTGTAGAACTGGCCCACGCCAGGAATGATCGCGCTGAGCACCGCTGCGGTGCCGGGATGACGCAGTTCCGTGGTGGCCATCGTGCTGCTGCCCGCAGTTGCAGATCTTAGCGGAAAGGGTGGCGGAGTACGCACTTCCTAGGTACACCGGCAGGACGGGTCCGCGATACGCGCCACATTCCGTGCGGCATGAACTCGCTCGTAGGGGCGGTACAATGGCTCCCGTGAAGGTGGTTCGCCCCCTCGTCAGGTACGCCGATCTGGAGCGAACGCCCGAAAACGGTCGCCGCTACGAGCTCTACGACGGGGAGGTGTTCGCGGTTCCCGTGCCCCTTCCCAGGCATCAGGTCGTCCTCTCCGCGCGATCGATGGTTCCGTAGCCCACGATTTGGACCTGGTCCTCTCGCTCATCATTCCCGCGCATGACGAAGAAGCGCTGCTCGGCGGCACACTGGAGACACTCGCCGCGTCGGCCGCGGCACTCGGCGAGCCGCACGAGATCATCGTCGTCGACGACGACTCGACGGATCGAACGGCCGAGATCGCGCGCGCGCATGGCGCCCGCGTGGTCAGCGTCCGCCTGCGGCACATCGCGGCCGCGCGGAATGCGGGCGCGCGAGAGGCAAAGGGAGAGATTCTCGTCTTCGTCGACGCGGATACCCTGGTGCCATCGTCGGTCCTGAACGCGACGGTCGTGGCCGTTCGCCACGGCGCGGTCGGCGGCGGCGCCATGCCGGTGATGGACTCGGCGCCGCGCTGGGCGGCGCGGATGGTGACGGCGGTCGTCTGGATTCTGAGAACCGCACGCTGGGCGGCGGGATGTTTCGTGTTCGCCCGGCGCGATGCATTCGAGCGAGTTGGCGGCTTCGACGAACGCTATTTCGCCAGCGAGGAGATCCATCTGAGCCGCGCGCTGAAGAAGCAGGGGCGCTTCGCGATTCTCGACGATCGCGTGATCACGTCGGCCCGCAAGGCGCATCAGTTCTCGGCGCTCCAGACGATCGGCCTCTTCCTGCGGACGCTCTGGCCCGGCACGCTCAGGCGCCGCGATCGCCTGTCGTTCTGGTACGGCGGACGCGGACATCACGAGCGATAGCCTCGTATATTGATACGATATAATGTGTCTATGCGGAAGCCAATCTCTGTCACGATTGACGAGGACAACCTGCTCTGGCTGAAGGCGCAGGCAACCGCAACGGCGAAGGGGAGCGTCAGCGACGTGCTGGATGGCCTCGTGCGGGAGGCGCGCCTCGAAGGCCGCACAGGCGCGATCCGGTCCGTCGTCGGCACGATCGATCTGCCGCACGAGGATCTCGACGAGGCCGATGCGTCCGTGCGGACGATGTTCGCGCGATCGCTCGCGCGGCCGATGCTCGTCAGGGAACGGCGGCCGGGAACGACGGGCGGCGCACGCGGGCGCGGCCGAAAGCGCCGTGGCTGATCTCGACGCCGCCGTGACCGACACGCACGCGCTGATCTACCACGCTGCCGCCAGTCCGCGTCTGGGAAAGCGGGCGGCGGCGCACTTCGGGGCGTGTGAAGAACGGCGGGCTGTAGTCTACGTGCCTGCGGCGGTGATCTGGGAGATGGCGCTCCTGGCTCGAAGCGGGCACGTGAGCCTGCGGAATACCGTTCGCGGGTTCTTCGACGATCTGTTCAGCAATCCCGCCTACCAGCCCTACGATCTCTCCGCGGCGCAGATCTACGACGCGGACGGCCTCCGCTTCAATCGCGATCCGTTCGATGCCCTCATCGCCGCGGCGGCACGCGACCTGGATCTGCCGCTCCTCACACGCGACAGCGACATCATCGCGTCACGCGCAGTTGGCGTACTGTGGTGATGCGGGGCGTCGCAGCGTGCTGAGGCGGCTCTAAAGAGGCGCCCTAACGGAGGCGCCCTACTCTGCCCGAAGGGCGCTCATCGGCGAAATCGCCGCGGCGCGGCCGGCCGGAACGACGGCCGCGATGAACGCTGCTATCGCGAGCGCGCCAGCGGCAATCCCAAGCGCGAGCGGATCCCAGTACGTGACGCCATAGAGCTGCGAGGCGATGAGGCGTCCTGCGCCAACCGCAAGCGGCACTCCAACCAGGAGCCCGATGAGGACGCGCTGAAACGCGCCGCGCAGTACCAGCTCCATCACGCGGCTGCGGTCGGCCCCAAGCGCCATGCGGATGCCGATTTCGTTCGTGCGCTGGGCAACGGTGTACGCGGTCACGCCGTAGAGACCAACGGCCGCGAGCAGCAACGCGACGATGCCGAAAAGACCGGCAAGGCTGGCGATCGCGCGCTCCTGATCGAACGATTGCTCGACCTGCTGCTGCATCGTCTTCACGGTGATGATCGTGAGGTTCGGATCGATCCCGGCCAGCGTACGCGTGAGCACGGGCTCCAGCGCGCCGGGCCCCTGATTGGTCACGAGCATGACTCCGCCGACGAAGTGCGATGCGCGCTCGATTCGCATCATCAGATCGTCTGTGTACGGCACCGTCTGCGCGAGGGGGACATAGAACATCGGACGCGCGGGCCTGCTCAGCGCGAAGCCGGCGAACTTGGCGTCCCGCGCGACCCCGACGATCCGGAACGTGTTTGCGTTCTGCGGCATGTCCAGGCCGAAGTGCTGATCGATCGGGTCTTCGCCGCTCTTGAAGAACCGCTTCACGAAGGCCTCGTTCACGATCGCGACCAGCTCCGACGTCTGGTTGTCGGCCGGCGTGAAGGCTCGTCCCTTCAGCACGGGAATGCCCCAGTTCTGGAGGTAGTTCGCGCTCACGCGATCCCATGACGCGCCGGCCTGCTCGTTAAACTTCGGCGGCGGGTGGCCGGCGACGAAGATGAGCTCCCCCCAGTTGTCCGTGAGCGGGTTGTACAGAGCCAGGCCTGCGCCCTGCACGCCTGGCAGCGCATTCAGGCGATCGTCCATCTGCCGATACACCGACGCGAGCTTCGACGGCTCGTAGTTCGCGGGCAGGCGGTTCAGCGAGACCACGACGCGGCCGTCGACGCGATAGCCGAAATCCTGGTGCTCGAGCTTGTCCAGGCTGCGCGCGAGCATGGCCGCGCCCGCGACGAGAACGACCGAAAGCGTCGCCTGCACGATGAGCAGCGCCTGGCGCGTGAACGACGAGTGATCGCCGGTCGATCGCCCGGCCCCGCGAAGCGCGTCAACCGGATCCGTGCGTGTCGCGAACCACGCGGGCGCGGCGCCGAAGACGATCCCCGTGACGAGCGCGACCGCAAACGCGAATCCCAGCACCATCAGCGACGGCGCCGTGCTGATCGGAAGGAAATGCGTGTTCCGGAACGCGAGCGCGAGGAGCAGCCGCGCGGCGCCCGCCGCCACGAGAAGGCCGGCAATGCCCCCCGCGATCGCGAGCAGCACGCTCTCGACGAGCGCCTGCCTGATGATCTGCCCGCGCGAGGCACCCACAGCCAGGCGAAGCGCTGTCTGGCCGCGACGCGCGACGGCGCGCGCGAGGAGCAGGTTCGCGACGTTTGCGCACGCGATGAGGAGCACGAGCCCGCACACGCCGAGCAGAATCTGCAGGCCGCGCCCGTACTCCTCTTTCATTTCACCGACGCCCGCGCCCGCCGGAACGACGTTGATCACTTGCTTCGGGAGGAGCCGCTTGATCTCCGGCAGCCAGTTGGCCGGATAGCCGGAGTCGTTCATCATCCAGTTGCGCAACAGCTCGGTGAGGCGCGGCGACATCCCCTCGACTGTCGCCCCGGGACGCAGACGTCCGATGACTCGCAGCCATGCGGAGACCGACTGGTCGAGCAACGCGGACTGTCCGTCGATCATCGGCTCCTGGTGAATGGGGATCCAGAGATCCGGCGGGTCGCCGCGCAGCGTTTCACCGAAGAAGCCGGGCGGCGCGACGCCGACGACCGTCAGCGGGTGTCCCTGCACGACGAACGTCGATCCCACCACGGACGGATCGCCGCCGTAGGTGCTCGCCCACGCGTGATGGCTCATGACCGCGACCGGCGTGGACGAGGGCAGATCGTCCTCCGGCGTCAGGATGCGGCCGCCAAACGACCCGACACCGAGCGTCGAAAAATAGTTGCCGGTGACGAACTCCGACCGCAGAGGGCGCGCGGCTTCTTCCGCTCCTTCGCGCCGCACGCTCAATCGGCCGATGCCGGTCTGAAATGCGGTGACCTCGTCGAACTCGGGCGTGGCCGCCTTCAGCCGTTCGTACAACGGGTACGAGAACATCCCCCAGCGGTCCTGCGGGCCCCCCTCGACACAGCAGTCGTCGCCGTCGCCGATCCGGTAGAGCCGTGAGGGATCCGTCACGGGCAGCGACCGGAGCATCACCGCGTGAATCAGCGTGAATATGGCCGTGGTGCCGCCGATGCCGAGCGCCAGCGTGAGGACCGCCGCTGTGGTGAAGACGGGCGAGCGCCCGAACTGCCGCAACGCGTAGCGCATGTCGTTCAACAGATTTCGCATGGGCTCCTGTGAAAATACGGACCGCGCCCGCCGCAGGTTGCGAGCGGGCCTAGCCCGGCAACGTCGAGGGCCGGCCCGAGTGCTTTGACGGGAACGGGCGTGGGAAGGTTGGCTATCGGGCCGCTATTTCCAACTGCAGGGATTGCTTCTCGCCGTCCTGCAGCGTCAGCGTCGCCCCGCGCGTGACAATCGATTCCAGGAACTCCGGATCCTGCCAGGCATCGTCACCGTGCGTCGGCACACCCTCGGACGCGACGAGGTAGTAGGTCCCCGCAGGCAGCCCGGCGACGCGGAACGTGCCGTTCTGTTCGGTTAGCGCGTGTCGCAGGAAACGCGACCCGGGATACCACTGCCGACGCTCCATGGGCGCCACGATCACGTGCGATCCCGCCGCAGGCCGGCCCCGCGCATCCTCGACGGTCCCGGAGACCTCCGCGAGGCGATCGGTCAGCACCACCTCGACGTCGTTCAGGGAATCGTCGTTCGTGCCGAACGAAAGAATCCGATCCGTCACCTCGTTCCCTTTGGCCCTGATCTCCTCGAGCGCCCAATTCGACGGCAATCGAACCAGCGCAAGGCGTCGCCTGCCGTTGATGCCGTGCATCTCGAACGTCCAGTCGTCGTGAATCTCGGCGACCGCGACGTTGTCGGGCGTGAGATCGGGATCAACGCCGATGGGTGACAGCTCGATCGCAGACGTCGGCGGGAGTTTCGCGTCCGACTCCGTGTCGAAGCGAAAGCGGCCGCGGATCGACGATCCCGCGGACATCCGAAGCACCACGCCACCGACGTCCTTCCCCGCCGCCGTGACCGGCAGCGCGCCGAATTCTCCCTCGACGGAGATGCTCGATCGGCCGCGATCCGCTCGAACGATGTACTCTCCTGGCGCGACGTTGTCGAACTCGAATACGCCATCGCGGGAAATGCGCGCGCCAACGGCCACGTTGCGCAGCGCATTCGAGCGGACGGCAGGCGTGAGGCGGACGGCGCCGCCCATCGTCGGCTCGCCGGCAGCGTCCAGGAGTTTGCCGCTCACGCGAGCGATCGCGGCTCGCTCCAGCGCGAAGTCGATTCCCGATACATCGTCGGCAGCGCCGAGCGACACGAACCGTGCCTCCGCGGGCACGCTCGAGCCCGGAAAATAGGTGCGCGCGTATCCCGCGACGTCGGAGCCGAGCGAACCGACGCCAGCGCTGACGATGTAGTTGCCGGGCGGGACGCCGAAAAGGCGGAAGTATCCGCGATCGTCCGTCATGCGTGGATGGATATCGGCCGGCACGAGGGAGCGTCGTCCGGCCGCATATCGGAGGACCAGCAGCTCGACCCGCGCCCCGTCAACGGGATCTCCGCGCTCGTCCGTCACGTATCCCGTGATCGCACGATGCCGAACGAGCGTTATTTCGACCGAACGGAGGTCGTGTTCCGCGAGCGTCACCAGAGGTCCCGCTCCGAGAGAGGGAAACCCCGCCAGGACGAGGTCGTCGTCGCGCGCCGCAGCATACCCGTCCTTTGCGGCAGCGAGACGGAAGGTCCCTGCCGGGAGCGCCGCAAACGCGAATCGTCCTTCGTTGTCGGTCGTCGCGGTGCGCTGCGGCAGGATGTCGTCCTTGCGCATCAACGTCACCGCGGCACGCGCGATCGGCTGTCCGCCGGGCGTGACGACTCGCCCGTGCAGCGCGCTGCTGCCGGGTGCCACTCGGTTCTCGTGCCGGGCCGTCAACGACGTCATGATCCGGGCGCCCATGCCGCCCGAGGACCCGGCCGGGACCGTCATGTCCACCGACCGATCGTCGCCGTCCTTCAGATCGATCGCCTGCGCCTCGCGGGGCGATGCGACGCCGGGAAAGAACAGCCGCGACGGCGCATCGACGATCGTTTCGTCGGGGCCGATCACCCGGATCGGGCTGTTGGATGCAGGTGTGAATCTCACCGCGAGAATCACGCGTCCCGCAGCCAGGCCGCCGATCCGATACTCGCCGTTGTCGTCCGTCTGCGCGGGTTTGATCGCCGCACTCGATCCGTTGTCCAGGAGCCGCTCGACGTCCACCTGCGCGCCGATGAGTGGATCACCGGACTGGCCGAGAATCCGACCTGACACCGCGGCAGCGCGCCTCAAGCGGATGTCGAGCGCCTCTCCGGGCCCGGCGATCGCTTCCGCCCGTGCGTAGCCCGCTCGCTCCGCGGCCACTCGAATTGATCCGCCGTCAGCGACCAGCTCGAAGTGCCCTTCGCGATCGGAGCGGACGACCGGCGCGTCCCGGACGGGCGGCGTGACGGCAACGCGCACGTTTGGAATCGGTTCGCCGGTGTCATCGGCGATCACTTGTCCTCTGACGACGACAGCCTGACCGGTGGGACGCGCCGGCTGCACCTGTGCAACGA
This sequence comes from Acidobacteriota bacterium, assembly GCA_046735335.1. GTDB lineage: Bacteria > Acidobacteriota > Vicinamibacteria > Vicinamibacterales > 2-12-FULL-66-21 > JBKPQB01. The sequence goes on from JBKPTE010000041.1 coordinate 9,739, forward strand.
GGCCAACGGCGAGGACGACGATGTTCAGCATCGCAATTGGGAGATGCGCGATTATCGATACGCGGCAGCCTGAATCGCGTACAGCTCCGCGTAGGTGCCGCGCGCCGCCATCAGCTCGTCGTGCGTGCCGGTCTCGACGACCTGCGCGCCGTCCATCACGACGATCCGGTCGGCCATGCGCACGGTGGAAAACCGGTGCGAGACGAGGATGGTGATCCGTCCGCCGCCGGCCGCACCGCGGGCGGCGGCGGCATAGCGCTCGAACAGCGCGTGCTCGGTTTCGGCGTCCAGCGCCGCGGTCGGCTCGTCGAGCACGAGCAGCAGCGGCCGATCCCGCATGAAGCCGCGCGCGAGCGCCAGCTTCTGCCATTGGCCGAACGACACGTCGACGCCCCCGGGCCAGGTCGGCCCGAGCTGCGTCTCGAGGCCCGACTCCAGTCGCGCGACCACATCGTCGGCTCCGGCCCGCCCCACCGCCGCCACGACAGCGGGTTCGTCGTCGAGACGGGGCACGTCGCCGACGCCAACGGCGTGGCGCGCGTGGAATTCGAACCGGAAGAAGTCCTGGAACGCCCCTGCCAGACGCGAACGCCACTCGTCGGCGCGGATGCGGGCGAGCGGGACATCATCGACAAAAATCGACCCGGACGCCGGCTCGTACATCTTCGCGAGCAGCTTGATGAGCGTCGTCTTGCCGGCGCCGTTCTCGCCAACGATGGCGACGACGGAACCCGCCGGGAGCGTCAACGATATGTCTTCGAGCACGAGGCGCGACGTACCCGGGTAGGCGAACGACACGTGCTCCAGGCGAATCCCTGTTCGGAGCGCGTCGGGCACCGCCGCGTCCGCGTGCGCCATCAGGGATGCAGCGTAGTCCTCGAGCCACGCGAGCCGCCGGGAACCATCCATCCAGAAGCCGCGCAGGAACCCGAGCTCGCCAACGGTGCCGCTCACATACGCGGAGAGCCGCGAGCCTGCCGCGAGCACGAGCAGCACCTGCGCCGCCGGCGCGCGCAGGCGGAACGCGACGAAGACGATCGCGCCGACGTACGCGGCACCGAAGACCGCCCAGGCAAGCGTGTGCCACACCGCGGAACCCCAACGAGCGGTCGAAATGGTGGCGTATCCGCGCTCCCATGCGCCGCGGCGTTCGGCAATCAGACGATCGCCGATTCCAGCCACGCGGACCTCCTTTCCCGGAGAGGCGGTCGTCGCGACGGTGAAGAGGTGGCGCGCGAGACGGTTCGACTGGGCCGCGCGTTCTTCCGCGGCGCGTTCGACCGCGGGCCGCCACGTCGAGGCGAGGACCGCCGGGATCGCGAAGACGACCAGCAGCACGAGGCCGGCGTGGACCGCTGCGAGAAGCACGACCGTGATCGCGAGCCGAAGGATCCATGCGCACGTCGAGAACAGCGACATGTACATGTGATCGAGGACGAACACTTGATCGCGCAGCATCGCGAGGCGATCCAGGTACTCGGGCCGCTCGTGATGGGTAATCGTGGCGATCGTCGCCTGCAGGCGCGCTACGTGGGACTCGAGGGCGATCGTCACCTTGTCCCGGAACTGCCGCTGCACCCGCGTGCTGACGACGTTGAGGAACCACGTGCCGGTAGCGGAGAGCGCGAGCCCGAGGGCTGCGACCAGGACGAGGCCGGGCCGGCCACGCACGACACCGACGCCCAGAAGCATGAGCCAGAGGGCGAGGAGGGCGTCGGGGAGGGCCGAGAGCTGCGACAGCACGAACGCGGCAAGCATCAGCCGCGGCTCGTGCCGGTAGCCCAGCTTGCACAGGCGCCACATCGACGGCAGCGCGGGCGGCAGCGTGTCGATCGCGGCCGTACGTTCAGGCGAGCGCGTCATACCTCGTCCCCTCGTCGTCTGGCTCCGTGAAGCGCTGCGCCTGCAGATCGAACATCGTCCGGTAGCGGCCGCCTTTCGCCATCAGGTCCTGGTGCGTGCCGAACTCGATCACGCGTCCGTGCTCCAGGACGCAGATACGATCCGCGTGGCGCACGGTCGAGAATCGGTGAGAGATCAGGATTGTCGTGCAGTGCCGCGTCGCGGCGAGGATGCGGTCGAAAATCTCCGACTCGCCGCGGACGTCGAGCTGGGCCGTCGGCTCGTCGAGCAGCACGACGCCGGCGCCGAGATGCACGGCGCACAAGGCGCGCGCCAGCGCGACGCGCTGCCATTGGCCGCCGGAGAGATCGGTGCCGCCCGTGTAGCCCCGCGCGAGCACGGTGTCGAGCGGCGCGAGGGTCGCCGCGCCTGCGGCGGCAAGCGCTCCGGCGATCGCCTCGTCCGGTGCGCCGGCCGGGGCCACGTTGTCGCGCAGCGGCAGCTCGAAGCGCGTGAAGTCCTGGAACACGGCGGTAACGCGCGCGCGCCACGACTCGACGTCGAGGTCGCGCAGATCGACGCCGTCCACTTCAATCGCGCCGGCCTGGGGATCGTAGAACCGGCACAGCAGCTTGGCGAGCGTCGTCTTGCCCGCACCGTTCTGCCCGACGATGGCCAGCGAGGATCCCGCCGGCACGACGAGGTCGAACTGCTCGAGGACCGGCGGCCCCCCCGGATACGCAAAGGTGAGATCGCGAAAATGGATTTGCCGGGACGGCAGACCCGCGGCGGATCCGCTCCCGCGGCGAAGGGCGCCCGCCGGAGCCATCGCCGACTCGAGGCGCAGCACCGCCGCGACGGGAGCAGCGGCTTCATCGAGCGCCCAGTTGAGACCGCCGAACGCAATGGCGGACACGCCGACCGCGCTCTGCGCGAAGACGACGACCTGCCCGAGCGTGAGGCTCCCGTGCTGGACTGCGCTTGCGAGGGACCAGAACACGATGACGTTCGCCCCCGCCACCAGCAGCACGCTCCACAGCAGCGGCTTCTCGCGCAAACGCGTGGCCTCGTATTGCAGCGCGTGCAAACGAGTCCGCCGCCCCAGGAACCGTTCGAGCGTCCACGCGGCGAGGCCGAACAACCTCAGTTCCTTTGCGGGCGCGGGATCGACGGCGAGACGGTACGCGTACTCGGCATCGCGCTGCGCGGCGCGCACTTCGGGCGTATTGCGATCCCGCCACACCGCGCTCTCACTGAGCAGCCAGTGCGTTGCGAGCCAGGCGCCCGCGAGCAGCACGGGCGCCCACCATGCGTACGCGAGCAGAATCGCCGCCGACGCGAGCCCCACAATCGTGCCCACCAGGCCGCCCGCGATGAAATCGACGGCGATCTGGAGCGGCGGCCCGGTCATCCCGCGATCGAAATCGCGCGCGACCGTGAGGTCCGTCGTGAGCGACGCGTCTTCGAGATGAGCGATGCCCGGAGGGCGGACGCAGGCTTCCGTCAGGCGGTCGTAGAGCCACGCGGCCGTGCGGTCCCCCAGATTCGCGCTCAGCGTGCGGTGCACGGGGGGCAGCACCTGAAGGAGCACGAAGACAATGCCGGCGAATGCGAGCGGGAACACGAGACTGCTGCCGCGCTGGACGGCCGCGACCAGGACACCCATCGCAATGCCGAACACCGCGGGGAGGACACCGCGGAGCACGAGCACGATCCACCACGTGACGGTGAGCGGACGATCCGCCAGCGGCAGAACGGCGAAGAACTTCCACTCGTTGCGTTCGCGCAAGCGCGGCAACACCACGCGTACCTCGATGATCTTTCAGCGGCGGTGCGTATCGAGCGCAGCAAGGTCGCCGGCGATCAGCCGGTCGATCAGTTCGGTCACACCTGCTCCTCGCGCGCCGGTCGTGACGAAGTCGGCCAGGTCCTTGAGCGACGGCAGCGCATTCGAGACGGCAACGCCAACGCCGCACGCCTGCAGGAAGGCTTCGTCGTTCTCGGCATCGCCGATGCCGACGATCTCCGCGCTCGTCAGTCCCAGCGCCTCGAGCGCGTGCGCCAGCCCCGTCGCCTTCGTCACGTTCGCGGGCAGCGCCATCACGGATCCCTTGTTGAAGATCACGTGCCAGTCGAGGTCCAGGTCGCGGATGGCCTCACGCACGGCGTCGTGGTACGCCTCGTACGTCGCGACGATCGACTCGCCCACGAACACCGGCACGTTCGCGCGGGCGAGCGCATCGAGCAGCACGGCCGGCGGCGCCTCGGCGAGCCTGCGCTGCGCGCCCGTCCGCGGCTCGTACGACACGGCGCCGTTCTCGCCGACGATGTGGTGGAACAACGAGTATTGAGGAAACGTGGCGAACAGATCCGGCAGCACGCGGCCGGTGACCATCAGCAGCCGCAGCCCAGCGGCGCGCGCACGTTCCAGCGCGGCGATCGTCGATGCATCGACCCGTCCTTCGCACGCAAGCGTGTCGTCGTAGTCGGTGGCCAGCGCGGCATACTGCATATCCGTCGATCGTACAACACGGATCGTGACGGCATGATCCAGGGACGAACGCGTATCGCGGTGTTGTCCGCATCACTCCGCGGTCATATAATGCCCGTCGAGCTGCGGCTGGCTGCGACGCCGGAGCAAGGTTTTCCCGTGCGCACCCTCACCCTCGCAGGGCGGCCCCTCGCGATTCCGGCGATTCTCGCCTTGTCTGCGGCCGGAATCCTCTGCGCCTGCGGATCGTCCTCGGAAACACAATCGACCACCGCGCCATCGCCGGTGAAGTGTGCCATTCAGGCGCAGCCCGACAGCTCAGCCTTTCCCCCTGCGGGCGGATCCGCCACCGTCCGCGTCAGCACGAATCGCGAGTGCCAATGGTCCGCGCGGACCGACGCGCCGTGGATGACGCTCGCGTCGCCGGCTGACGGCCAGGGCGATGGCTCCTTCAGTTTCACCGTCGTCTCGAACGTGGACCCCTCGTCCCGTACCGGCGAGATCACCGTCAACGATCAGCGCGTCGCGATCTCGCAGCAAGGAAAGCCGTGCGAGTTCACGCTGTCGTCCACGCATGAGGTGCTCGACGCTGCCGGCGGAGATCGCTCGGTCGACGTGCGCGCAAGCGCCACCGCATGCGCGTGGACGGCCGCCACGAACGTCGCGTGGATCACGATCGTCGCCGGACGAGAGGGACGCGGAAACGGCAGCATCGGCTTCCACGTGGACCCCGTCAGCGGGCCGCCGCGGGCCGGGACGATGACGATCGCCGGCCAGACCGTCCAGATCGAGCAGGGCACCGGCTGCAGCTACGCGATCGCTTCCGACACGTTACTGGTGGATGCGGCGGGCGGCGAGCGGCAGATCGCGGTGACGGCTCCATCGGGCTGCAATTGGACGGCGGAGAGCCGGACGTCCTGGATAGCGATTGCCAGCGGCAGCAGCGGCAGCGGCTCCGGCGCGGTGAGCGTCCGCGTCGGCGCCACCGATGGTCCGGAGCGATCGGGCACCCTGATCGTGGCCGGACATCCCGTCACGATTACACAAGGTCAGGGCTGCACGTTCGCCGTAAGCCCCACGGCCATCGACATCGCCGCGGCCGGCGGCGCCAGCGTGATTCAGGTGCAGAGCGGATCCGGCTGCGGGTGGTCGGCCGCGAGCGCCACGCCGTGGATAGGTGTGACCGGCGGCGCAACCGGAAACGGCTCAGGTCCAGTGCAGATCGCGATTGCCGCGAACACGGGCCCGGCACGCAGCGGCTCGCTCACGGTCGCCGGACGCACGGTCGCGATCGCGCAAGCGAACGGATGTACGTACTCAGTGACATCCGCAACTCAAGATGTGGCACCGGCGGGAGGGAGCGTCAGTCCGGCGATCTCCACGGGACAGGGGTGTTCATGGGCCGCGTCATCCAGCGTGGACTGGATCACGACGGCCACTCCCTCCGGATCCGGCCCCGCGCAGGCCGCCTTCTCGATCGCGCCCAACTCGGGGCCGCCGCGCAGCGGCACGATCACCGTCGCGGGACAGGCGCTGACGATCGCGCAATCCTCCGCCTGCACGTGGACCTTCGCGCCGGCCTCCACGGACCTTCCGCCTGAAGGAGGGACGGGCAACGTGCTCGTGATCCTGAACGGCGGCTGCACGTGGACGGCCACGACGACGATGGATTGGATTCAATTGACGGCGGGATCTTCGGGAACCGGCAACGGGCTGGTGCAGTTTCTCGTGGGGCCGAATGGAGGACCGGCTCGAACGGGAGCTCTGACGATTGCGGGTCAGCAGTATCTCGTCAGGCAGGCGGGACAGTGAAGCGGGTCACGCCTGCTGAGCCACAGGCGCCATGAGCTGGCGCGCGACTTCGCGCGCGCGATCGCACGCCGCATAGACCGAGGCGACACGCTCACGCCAGACGAGCTGACCGCCGGCGAAGAGACACAGCCACTTCGTGTCCCCGTCGCTTTGCAGCTCGCAGTCGAACCGCTGTTCGCGCCAGCGTATGGCTATGCGATGCATGGTCGTGCACCCTGCAAGGGCGGCACCATCACGGGGCCTCCCATTCATACTCCCGAGGAGTGGGCGTCGCGCAGGAACGGCTCACGTCGATTTGCGAACGCAAAAGCGTCCTGACGTCGCAGCGGCGGACAAATCATTGTGCCGGCGGGCCATCTTTCATGAACCCGCTTCGCTCCCCCGGCGCGCTGCTCAATCGATCGTTCGCCGGGTCGTCGAGGGCAAGCACATGCCGCGCCTCCGGATCGAGAATCGACTGCACGTCGGGACCGAGCAGCGCGCGCTGATACTGCTGCTGCGGCTTGTCGCGGCGGCAGTAGAAGGCATGCATCGCCAGGCGCGGTGCCGCCGTCCGGTTCGCGGTCCCACCGTGCCAGACGTGCGCGTTCATGATCGCGATGCTGCCGGCCGGCCCCGTGAGGAGCACCTCATCAGGATGCGCCGCCATCGGGTCCGCGAGCACCTCCTGAGGGCGCCTGCGCCAGGTGTGGGACCCGGGGACGACCCGCGTCGCGCCGTTCGCGCGCGTGAAGTCGTCGAGCATCCAGACGCTGTTGCAGACCCAGTAGCCACGTTCGTCCGGCAGCGCGTTCATGTCCACGTGCAGCGGTTGACCGTCGGAGCTGTGTGGATCCGCCGAGCGCGCGTTCAGGCTGCTCAGCTTGATCTCGGGCCCGAGAACGTGGCGCACGCCGTCGAGGACAGGTGCGAACAGCATCGCGCGTCGAAAGATATCACCCTTGTCCACGAGATTCGCGAGCCGGTGCGCATGCGCCTCCGTCCTGAACTCCGCGCCCGCGCGGTCGCCTTCCTCGATGTACAACTCCAGCAGCCGGCGCCGCAGATCGCGCAGCAGGTCGCCGGGCATGCAGCGCTCGAGGAGAACGTATCCCCGCTCGTCCAGTTCACGTGCATGCGCGCTGGTCAATGCACCCTCCCATCAGATCATCGGCACGCGCCGTTTGATGAGCTGCACCGGAAGGCCCCACGGATCCCTGAGCATGGCCATCTCGTCCCCCGCTGGCGTGACGCTGACCTCTCCTTCGGCCGTGGCGCCAGCGGCCAATAGACGCCCGCGCGTCCCGGGCACATCCTCCGTGAGAAACGCCAGGTGGAACGCCAGCGGGTGCCGCTCGCGATAATCGGGCACGTCGACCGCCGGGTTGTTGTAGAACTCCAGCATCACGCCGTCCCCATCGTCGGCCAGAAAGCGCATGAACGGCGATTCGCCCTGCGAGCGCTTGATCGTCATGCCGAGGTGATCGACGTACCACTGCCCGACCGTGACGGGATCGCGCACCTGGTATGCCGTGTGTTCGATCTTCATGCTGCTATCGTCCTTTGAAAACGGGCCGTCTGGTCCCGAGGCTCGCAAGCCCTTCGTACGCGTCCTCGGTCGAGAAGATCTCCTTCACGTGCGCCAGCTCGAGCCGCAGCCCTTCGGCCAGCGCGGTCGTTTCGGCGCGGTCGATCAGCTCCGCCGCTCGCGCCGACGCGAGCGGCGCCTTCGATCGAAGCCGGCGGACGGCAGCCGTCACTCGTGAATCCTGTGAAGCGGAATGTTCCCCACTCATCGAGGCGATGTCGAAGGATGCGAAGAACTCCGCGAGGGCCCGATGCGAATCCGGCGCGCGAGGGGGCTCACGATCGTCTTTCGGCCCCCTCGACGCGAGTTCGCGGATCGCGTCCTCGATCTCGTGGTGCGGCACGACGCGATCGACGAGGCCGATTGCGAGCGCCTCGTCGGCCTGGATCGTTTCGCCCGTCAGCACGAGCCACTTCGCCAATCCGCGGCCAATCCGGCGCGTCGTTCGCTGCGTTCCGCCGAGTCCAGGGTAGATCCCGATTCCGGTTTCGGGGAACGCGAACGAGGCACGCGGTGTTGCGACGATGTAGTCGCAGGCGAGTGCGAGCTCCACGCCGCCGCCCAGTGCCGGGCCGTGCACGCGTGCGACGACCGGCTTCCTGCAGGCGTCGATATCCTGCAACAGCCGCTGCCCGCGCCCGGTGAACTGCTCGATGCGATCGAACGCACCGGCCTCGATGTTCCGGACGAAGAAGCGGATGTCGGCGCCGGCGACGAACGCCTTGCCGCTGCCCGCGATCACGATCACATCCACGGCCGGATCCGCAGCCGCGTGTCGGAATGCGGCGTCCAGCTGATCGAACACGGCCTCGTTCAGCGCATTCATCGCGTCGGGCCTGTCGATCGTGAGCGTGGCGATTCGATCGCGGACGTCCAACCGGACGAACCGGAACGCGAATGGCGCCCCCGCCTTGCGTTGGCCTGCGAGCGTCCGCGGCAGCCGCATGTCCCATTCGCGCGAGACGCTCTCCGCGAGCCGTACCGATCGGTCGACGCCAAGGTCGTTCATCAGCTCGAACGGACCGCGGCGCCATCGCAGCCCGACGCGGGCGCCGATGTCCACGTCCTCGATCGTGCCGACCTGCTCGTCGACGACGGCGCCGGCCACGAAGAAGGTGACGGCGAGCAAGCGGTCCGCGATCGTTTCGAACCTGGACGTATCCGCCGACCCCGTGAGATCCCACGGGCGGCCCGACTCGGCCTGCATGCGGAGCAGGCCCGGGGCCGCGTACAGATCCCCGAACGCCCGGCCGAGCGTGCCCGCCGCGTGCAGCGCAATGGGCACGCCGGTGACGTTCATCAGCTCGAACGGTCCCATGCCGATGCCGAACGCCTGCTTCGCCGCCGCGTCGATCGTGGGTGCGTCCGCGTCGCGCGATTCCAGCATCCGCACGGCTTCGGTGAGCCAGGGCAGGAAGAAGCGGTTCACGATGAAGCCGCAGGCATCGGCAGAGAAGATCGGCGTCTTCCCGAGGACTTCCTGCAGCTCCCAGGCGCGGCGGACGAGGGCAGGGTCCGTTTCGCGCGCGGGTACGACTTCGACGAGGCGGTTCTTGGCCGGGTGATAGAAGTAGTGCAGACCGAGCACGCGCTCCGGATGCCGGGTGTTCGAGGCGATGTCGTGCACGGAAAAGGACGACGTGTTCGTCGCGAGAATCGCGTCGGGTCGGCAGACGCGATCGAGGCGCGTGAACACGTCTCGCTTCACGGCGAGATCCTCGAAGACCGCCTCGACGACGAGGTCCGCGGCGGACAGATCGTCGAAGCGCGCGGTGCCGCGAACGCGCGCGACGGTCGCGTCCGCGCCCGGTGCATCGACAAGGCCGCGCGCAACCGCCTGGGCCAGCGTGTCCTGAATCGTTCGGATCCCGCGCGCGACCCTGGCCTCGTCGAGGTCGACCAGGACGACGTCGAAGCCTTCGGCCGCCATCTTCTGCGCGATGCCGCTGCCCATGTTGCCGGCGCCGACGACGGCGAGCGTTCGAAACGGGTGGCCCGTCACGGCCTGAGACGGTATCAATCGCGCGGCGCCTTTGACAAGGCGGTGCGCAATGGTCACGATTGTGGCCGCCGTGCCCAGCATAGACATCGACAGCCTCACCGCGTTCGACACGCACGTCCACCTCGAGCACGCCGGCGAAATGACGGAAACCGAGCGGGCGGCAAAACGCTATTTCGGCGAGAGCGGCGCGCCGCACGACTGGAAGGCGCAGGCGGAGTACTACCGCTCGCGCCGGATCGGCTTCGTCGTGTTCACCGTGGACGAGCGGCTCACCGGACGTCCGCACGCCACCAACGATCAGGTTCTCGCGTTCGCGGCCGAGAACGCCGACATCGCGCTGCCGTTCATCAGCGTGGATCCCACGCGCGGGCCCTCCGCCATCGACGAAGCCAAGCGCCTGCTCGCAACGGGCGCGGTACGCGGACTGAAGCTGCACCCGCCCGTCCAGCAGTTCTGCGCGAACGATCGAATCGCCTATCCGCTGTACGAGCTGTTCGCGGAAGCAAAGCTGCCCGTCCTCTTCCACACCGGCCACAGCGGCATCGGCACGGGGATGAAGGGAGGCGGCGGCATCCGCCTGAAGTACGGCAACCCGATGCCCATCGACGACGTGGCGGTGGACTTTCCCGGCATGCCGATCATCCTCGCGCACCCGTCCTTCCCGTGGCAGGACGAAGCGATCTCGATCTGCCTGCACAAGCCGCAGGTCTACATCGATCTCTCGGGCTGGTCGCCCAAGTACTTCTCGCCGACGCTCGTGCAGTACGCGGGATCGCTGCTGAAGCACAAGGTGCTGTTCGGATCCGACTACCCGTGGATTACGCCCGATCGCTGGCTGGCGGACTTCGCGAAGCTGAACATCAAGGATGACGTGCGGCCGCTGATCCTCAAAGAGAACGCCGCACGGCTGCTCGCGCTACGCTGAGGAGCGCCTGCGGCCCGAGCGAGGCGAGGCCTGCAACCGAAGCGCAACCTTCGCCCGACATCGGCGCGAAGGTTGGAGTGCACCGCCGAGGAGCGGCGGCGCCGAGCGAAACCGAGCGGGGTGGGGCCCCGCGAGTACTAAGAGATGCCCGTACCACGAAGCGACGTCGTTGGGAGTCTCTTGCGACCTCGGTATCTCCTCGAGGCGCGCGGCCAGTACGAGCGCGGCGAGCTGGACGCGGTCGCATTCAAGGGCATCGAAGACCGAGCGGTCGGCGAAGCGGTCGCGCTGCAGGAAGCGGCCGGGCTCGACGTCGTCACGGACGGCGAGATGCGCCGGTACGCGTTCTACGGCCATCTCGTGGAGGCCCTCGAAGGATTCGAGAAGTTCGGCGGCTGGTCGATCACGTTCCGCGACGGCCAGGGACACGAGGCGGCGCTGCGGCGCCCCATCGTGGTCGACACGCTGCGCTGGCGCCGGCAGATGAGCGTCGAGGAGTTCACGTATCTGCGCGGCAGGACAACGCGCCGCGTCAAGGTGACGCTCATCAGCGCGCAGCAGGCGGCGGCGTATTACGATCCCGACAAGTCACGCGCGGCGTATCCCACCCGCGATGCCTACCTCGCCGACATCGTCGACTTCACCCGCCGCGAGATCCAGGAGCTGCGGCGCCTCGGGTGCACCTATGTCCAGGTCGACGCGCCGCAGTATGCGGCGCTCCTCGACGAGACGATCAGAGAAGGGTATCGGCAGCGCGGCAGCGATCCGGACAGGCTCCTCGACGCGTGCATCGATCTGGACAACGCGATCGTCAGCGGCCACGAGGGCATGACGTTCGGCATCCATATTTGCCGCGGCAACCACCGCAGCATGTTCTACGCGGCCGGCGGTTACGACCGCATCGCGGAGCGCGTGTTCCGACGGACGCGCTTCGATCGCTATCTGCTGGAGTACGACGACGAGCGGTCCGGCACGTTCGCGCCGCTTCGATTCGTGCCCGACGATCGCGTCGTCGTCCTCGGGCTGGTGAGCTCGAAGCGGCCGGAGCTGGAATCGTCGGACGTCCTGCGGCGGCGCATCGAGGAAGCGTCGCGCGTCGTGCCGCTCGATCGCCTTGCGCTCAGCCCGCAGTGCGGCTTCGCGTCGACGCACGAAGGGAACCGCCTGTCCGCGGAGGATCAGAAACGCAAACTCGAACTGGTGGGAGCCACGGCGCGCGCGGTCTGGTGATCACGGGAGATCGCCCTTACTCCTGAACGCCCGGCCTTCTGTGATCGATCTCGGCGCAGAGATCGCGCAGCACCGCGGTGAGCGGCTGCACGCCGTTGACGGTGCCGAAGAGCGCCGTCGCGCGGTAGTGCGCGATCACCGGCGCGGCGAATTCCACGTACGTCGCGAGCCGGTGCCGCACCGTCGCGGGCTCGTCGTCGGGACGGCGCACCAGCTTGCCGCCGCAGTACGGGCACGGATCGGACTCCACCGCCGACCCGGTCTGCGTGATACGACACGACTCGCACACCCGTCGCGTCCCAAGCCTCGTGACGATCTCCTCGTCGGGCACGTCAATCAGGATGACGATGGGCGGCGACGTCAGGAGCTGATCGAGCGCCTTCGCCTGCACGACCGTGCGCGGATAGCCGTCGAGGACGAAACCCGATCGCGCGTCGGGCTCGCGCAGACGCTCGCGGACGAGGTCCGTGATCACGTCGTCGCCCACGAGAGAGCCCGCGGCGAGAATCGCGGCGACCTGGCGTCCGAGCCGCGTGCCGTCGCGTACGGCCGCCCGGAGAATGTCACCCGTCGAGATGTGCGGAACCTTGTAGCGCTCGGCGAGCCGGATCGCCTGGGTGCCCTTCCCCGATCCCGGCGGCCCGATGAGCACCAGGTTGAGGCGCCGATCCCCGGCGCGCGAGGACGCAGGCGCGGTCATTGCCGCCGCACACCAAGTCGGAGCGGGCGGCCCACGGCGCTACAGCTCTGCATCCGGGTCCGGTGTGATCACGTTTCGAACCTGCACGTCGAGCTGGTTGCAGGCGTCGATGAACTGGCGCAGCGTGCGCCGTGTCGGCGGGAACGTGTCGAACTCCGCGAGGGTCAACCCGTCCTCCTCGTACGCGCGGCGGAAGTCCTCGAATTTCTTCTGCAGCTCCGAGACGATGCGTGGGTCGACCGGCTTGTCGATGCGCGGCTCGACGGCGACGTCCGACGCGTTGTAGCGCATCTGCCACTTACAGGGCGGAGAGATCACGACGTCGCCGCCGATGAACTCGCTCCAGTGCATGTGATTGCGAAACGCGGCCGAGAGCAGCCGCAGGCGATAGCCGCGTTCGCGGTAGAGGCGATAGGCCTTCTTGAAGACCGCCACGCCCGCCCATTCCAGATAGCCCGGCTCGATCGTGATGTCGCGCTTCTCGGCGACGACCTTCAGCCAGTCGTCGAGCCGCCCGACCATGATCGTGCAGACCGGCCCCATGGCGGCGATGCTGTCTCCCTTCGCCTCCAGGCGGCGAAGCCCGCGCTCCACCGCCTCGGCCACCTGGATCGCCTGGGGCAGCGAGAACGAGACGGTCGCATTGATGCTCACGCCGCGCGCGGTGGCCTCCTCGATCGCGTCGATGCCCGCACGCGTGACGGGCAGCTTTACGATCATGTTGGGCGCGAGGGCGCTGAAGCGCATCGCCTGATCGACGAGCGCCTTCGGGTTGCGGTACAGCCGCGGGTCGGTCTGAATCGACAGCCGCCCGTTGCGTCCGCCGGAGGCCTCGAACACCGGACGCAGCATCCCCGCGCGCGTGGACGAGATCTCCTCGACGAGGCGCCAGGCGATCTCCGTTTCGGTGGCTGCCGGCAGCTCGCGCGCGAGCGCGAGGATCCGCGGCTTCCACGTCGGCATCTCGCGCTTGAGCACGTCGAGAACGATGACGGGATTGCACGTCGCGCCTACCGCGCCGTGCTCGAGCGAATACGTGAGATCCGCTTCCGCCGCCGAGTCGTTCCACAGACAGGTGTCAGTGGTCTGCGTCATCTGGTGGAGCGGGCTCTTGTACGTGGCGGTTGCGGCCGCGGCCGTCGCGCTGATGTTGTGGCCCATGGTCGTATCCTCGGCCCCGCAGGGCGGCATGTTCGCCTCTATTGTGACGCCTCGGAGGGTTGTTGCAAAAGGCTTCGGCGATCGCCAATGCTAGTGGCCGCGGAAAGGCTGAACCCGCGTCGAGCCGAGGTGATGGATCATCGTAATGCGAGGCTCCAGACAGTGAGCCGGAGCCGCGTTTTTCCGGCCTGCGGAAGACGGTTTTCGGAGTGAATGGAGCTCGCCGTCGCATGACGTTCCGCGAATCACTCGGACGACACGACGAACCGCCGTCGAGGTAGAGGAGCCCTGTGCATGAGTCGATGCTCGATAGTTGCCGTCACCCTGCTTGCCATCAGCGTTCCCGGAGCAGCCAGCGCAGCTGATGCCCCGCGCGTCACCACAGCGAACGGTATCGTCGAGGGCGGGGCGGAGCCGAGCGGGATCCGCGTGTTCAGAGGGATTCCGTTCGCGGCGCCTCCGGTCGGCGATCTGCGGTGGAAGGCGCCGCAGCCGCCGAAGAACTGGGAGGGCGCTCGGCCGGCCGAGAAGTTCGGCGCGCAGTGCATGCAGCGGCGCGTCTTCGGCGACATGAATTTCCGCGCGAGCGGCATGAGCGAAGACTGCCTCTTCCTCAACGTGTGGACGCCCGCGAAATCCGCCACCGAGCGGCTGCCGGTGCTCGTCTACTACTACGGCGGCGGGTTCATCGCCGGCGACGGATCGGAGCCGCGCTACGACGGCGAAGCGATGGCCAGGCGGGGCATCGTCGCCCTCACGGTGAATTACCGCCTGGGCGTGTTCGGCTTCTTCGCGCATCCGGAACTGACGAAGGAGTCGCCGCAGCACGCGTCGGGCAATCAGGGCCTGCTCGATCAGGTGGCTGCGCTGCAATGGGTGCAGCGGAACATCGCGGCGTTCGGCGGCGATCCGTCCAGGGTGACGATTGCCGGCGAATCGGCGGGATCGATCTCGGTCAGCGTGCTGATGGCGTCGCCGCTGTCGAAGGGACTCATCGCGGGAGCGATCGGCGAGAGCGGCGCGATGATCGCCCCCACGCTGCCCGCCGTGCCGCTCGCCGATGGAGAGCAGGCCGGCGTAAAGTTCGCCGCGGCGGTCAAGGCCGCGGATCTCGCCGCGCTGCGGGCGATGCCCGCGGCGGAACTGCTGGAAGCGACCGCGCGTCCGGATATCCCGCGAGGCGCCGCCACGATCGACGGTTATCTGCTGCCGAAGCCGGTGGCCGACATCTACAAAGCGGGGGAGCAGGCGAAGGTGCCGCTGCTCGCGGGCTGGAATTCGGAGGAATCGAATTACCGCGGGTTGCTCGGACCCAAGACCGAACCCACACCCGAGAACTACGCCGCCGCCGTCAAAAAGCGCTACGGAGATCACGCTGATGAGATCCTGAAGCTCTATCCGGGCAACACGCCGGAGGAAGTGCAGGAGTCGGGAACGGCGCTCGCCGGGGATCAGTTCATCGCGTACAGCACGTGGAAGTGGATCGATCTGCAGGCGAAGACGGGGGGCAAGCCCGTCTATCGGTACTACTACTCGCATCCACGTCCACCGATGACGCCGGAGATGGGCAACGCCGTCGCAGGCCTGGCCGGCGGCGTCATTCGCGGAGAGCAGGCCGCCGCAACGCCGCATCCGCCCCCGCCGAAGGGGGCCGTCCATTCGGCCGACATCGAGTACGCCATGGGGAATCTCTCGACGAACAAGGTGTACGCGTGGACGCCCGACGATCAGAAAGTCTCGGAGACCTTCCTCGGGTACTTCGCGAACTTCGTCAAGACCGGCGATCCGAACGGTCCCGGACTGCCGAAATGGCCCGCCGTGAACGGGGCGAGCGGCGAACAGGTGATGCACATCGACGTGACGTCGAAGGCGCAGCCCGCAGCCCACCGGGCACGCTATGAACTGCTGGACGGCGCCCTGAGATAGAACCCGTGTAATTGGTGAGTTGGTGGGTTGGTGAATTGGTGAATTAATTCGTGAATTCACAAATTCACAAGTTCACGAATTACACGAATTCACGAAATACCCTGCCGCTACTTCCGCGAACGCCGCGATCTGCGCTTCTTCCCAGCGCCGATCGCGGCGGAGCTCCCGAGCCATCAATGACGCGACCGCGGGAGCCATTCGCACCGCGGCGGCGGCGTTGAGGAACAGCGCGCGGCAGCGGCGCGCGAGCACGTCTTCCACGGTCCGCGCCATCTCCATCCGAACCGCCCAGACGATCTCGGCGCGCGTGTACGGGAGCGCCGGGTCGAGCGGCTCCGCGAGGCTCGAGTCGGCGCGCGAGAGATCGCGAATGTGCTCGGCATCCGAGCCGTACACCGCAAGCGCCCCGAATCGCTTCGCGTCTGGATCGTAGCCGTGGATGCGCAGCGTCCGCGTGGGACACGGACGCTCGGGCAGCCGGCCCAGCTCCGCCGCTTCGTTCACCGTGTCTTCCGCCATGTGGCGGTACGTCGTCCACTTCCCGCCTGCCGTCGTGAGGAGTCCCGACGGATCGATGTGAATCGTGTGATCCCGCGAGAGCGCCGCCGTGACGCGGCTGTCCCCGCTTCTCACGAGCGGACGAACGCCCGCGAACACGCTGAGCACGTCGTCGCGCGTCGGCGGCTTGTGCAGGTAGAGCGCCGCCGTCTCCAGAATGAAACCGATCTCGCTTTCGAGCGCGCGCGGCTCTTCGAGCGGCTCGGGAATGGGCGTGTCCGTGGTGCCGACGACCGTGTGGCCGTGCCACGGGATCGCGAACATGACGCGGCCGTCCTTCGTATGCGGGACCATGATCGCGTTGTCCACGGGGAGGAACGATCGATCGAACACGAGGTGAATGCCCTGGCTTGGCGCTATCAATCGCGGCGCATCGGGATCCGCGATGCGGCGAACGCCGTCGGAGAACGGGCCCGTGGCATTGATCACGACGCTGCCCTTCGCGCGGAGCTCGCGTTCGGACTCGATGTCTGACGCGACCACGCCGTCCACGCTGCCGTCCGCGCCTCTGGTGAGTCCGGTCACGGGGCAGTAATTCACGAGCGTCGCGCCCAGCGACGCCGCCGTCCGGACGAGATCGATCAGCAGCCGCGCATCGTCGAACTGGCCGTCGTAGTAGACAACGCCGCCGCGGAGGCCGTCGGTGCGGATCGTGGGCAGGCGGCGCAGCGTTTCCTCGCGCGAGAGGATCGACGACTCGCCGAAGCCGTACTTCCCTGCGAGCAGGTTGTAGATCTTCAGGCCGATGCCGTAGAACGGCGTTTCCCACCAGTCGTAGTTGGGCACGACGAACGGCAGGTTGCCGACGAGATGCGGCGCGTTCTCTCGAAGGATGCCGCGCTCTTTGAGCGCCTCCATGACGAGCGAGATGTTGCCCTGCTCGAGATAGCGCACGCCGCCGTGGACGAGCTTCGTGCTGCGGCTCGAGGTGCCCTTGCCGAAATCGCTGCGCTCCAGGAGGAGCACGCTGTAGCCGCGCGAGGCGGCGTCTACCGCGATGCCCGCTCCGGTGGCGCCCCCGCCAATGACGATGATGTCCCAGGCGCCGCCGTGCGCGTCGAGGCGGCCCAGCATGTCCGAACGGTTCATGATGCAGGCGAGGATAACGGGATCCCGCCTGGAAAGGTGGACTCAGCTACTCATCGCCCTGAGCGTCGCCGTCCTCTTTGTCTTTCTTGACCTCGATCTGCGCTGCGCGGACGGATCCGTCCGGCTGCGTCGTGCCCTTCACCTGGATGCTCGTGCCGTTCTTGACGGCTCCGCACTCGCTCTTTCTGAACTCCGTGTCGCGGTCCGCGATCACCTTGCGGCCGCTCACGCTGAAGGTGATATTGGGACACGCACCCTGCAAGCTCGA
>JBKPTE010000042.1:0-51737 GCA_046735335.1 Acidobacteriota bacterium
CGAACGTGCGGCATCGACTCGGTAATGAGACGAAGACCGGTATCCAGGACCTCGCGAGTGACCATGCGTTTGCCGGAAAACTTATCGCCGCCGGGTGCGCGCCGCTCGCTCGAACCGCACGCAAGTAATTGGATGGTAAGGCCTTATTGGAGCTGAGTAACGCTGCAATGTTATCACGCCGAGAGCCTGCCGCGCAAGCAGACGACGATGGAAGTCCGGCCGCGGGACGAGGCCGCGCTCACGCGGGCGTACAATATTGGAGATCATCATGGGGACCGAAACGCGGCGCGATATCGCGGAGCTGGAGCTTGCCGAGCTCGAAGATGCCGTCGCGGTGCTCGGGTCGCCGCGGTTTCACGCTCGCCAGCTGTTCAGGTGGATGTACAAGCGCGGCGTGACAGATTTCGGCGAGATGACAGACTTGAGCCGCGACCTGCGAACGAATCTGGCAGCGGCGTTTCGGGTGCTCACACCGGAGATCGTCAAGCGCGAGACCTCGGCGGACGGCACCACGAAATTCCTTCTGCTCCTGCAGGACGGCCAGCAGATCGAGTCCGTCTTCATTCCAGATACCCCCGCGAACACGTTCTGCGTGTCGACGCAGGTCGGGTGCGCGATGGGGTGCGGTTTCTGTCTGACTGGCCGGATGGGCATCGTCCGCAATCTCACGGCCGGCGAGATCGCGGGACAGGTTCGCGTCCTGGCGCGGGAGCTCGACCTGCTCGACGCCCGGTTCAACATCGTGCTCATGGGGATGGGCGAGCCGCTGCACAACTACGACGCCACGATGAAGGCCCTCCGGATGCTGGCGGACGAACACGGGCTGTCGGTGAGTCCGCGGCGCGTGACCTTGTCGACCGTCGGCGTGCTGCCCGCACTGGAGCGGCTTGCAACCGAACCGCTGATGCCGAACCTCGCGATTTCGCTGCACGCGACGACCGAGGATCAGCGGGACGCGCTCGTCCCGATCAACCGGAAGTACGGCTTGAAAGAGCTGCTCGACGCCTGCCGCCGCTTCCCGGTGAAACGGCGCGAGCGCATCACGTTCGAGTACGTGATGCTGGCTGGGGTGAACGACACCGACGAGGATGCCCGCCGTCTCGTTCGTCTCCTCAACGGCATTCGCGCGAAGGTGAATCTGCTGCCGCTGAACGAAGCGCCGGCGATTCCTTACCAGCGTCCGTCCGATGCACGCGTGAATCGCTTCGCTCAGATGCTCGCCGAGCGCGGCGTCGTCGTCTCGGTGCGCAAGTCCCGGGGACGCGACATTCGCGCGGCGTGCGGGCAGTTGATTACCGAATCGACGCGACAGAAATCCCCGGGACAGGTGCTCGCAACACTTATGTCGTCTTCCGCCTGAAACGGAAGCTACGTGGCAGTCCGCCACATACCAGCCTTACTGAACGACTGTTGCAAAATCCGGTCGATCCAGCCGGACTCTCACCCGGGTGTTGCGCGGCAGTCCAGCCGCGATCCTCACTTTCAGGTAGTTGTCCGTCACGACCAGCGAGCCGTCTTCGAGCGTGAGACCTGGACGGACTGTCTGCAGTTGGGCGTCGTGGAAGCGGCGCGTGAGCTCTGTGCCAATGGCCCGCAGGCGCGCCGCGCGCTCCCGCACGACCGCACCGCTCACTTTCCCGGCGATCGTCGATGCCGCCGTCCCCGGACGATCGGAATACGGAAACACGTGCAGGTGGGTCAGCGGCGACGAGGGCAGGTAGCGCTCGTTCGCCGCGAAGTCGTCGTTCGTCTCGCCGGGGAATCCCGCGATCATGTCGGACCCGATGGACGTGTGCGGCATGCGCGCCCGAATATCGTCGACGAGCCGGCGATAGCGGTCGAGCGTGTACGGACGTCGCATCGCCTCGAGCAGGCGATCGCTTGCGTGCTGCAGCGGCAGGTGGAGATGCGGGAGGAAGCGATCGCTGCGGGAGACCAGATCGACGATGCCGGAAGTGCAGTCCATCGGCTCGAGCGAACTGATGCGAAACCGCACGTCGCGGTTGACGCCGTCGAGGATCCTCAGCAGATCGAGCAGCGATGCCGCCGGGCACAGATCGCGTCCGTACGACCCGAGATGGACGCCTGTGAGCGCAACCTCCTTGAAGCCGGCGTCCGCAACGCGCTGCACCTCCCGGATCACGAGCGAGGGCGGTACGCTGCGCGATGCGCCGCGCGTCGAGGGGATGATGCAGTAACTGCAGCGCTCTTCGCAGCCGGTCTGCACGCGCAAGGTGTACGCGGTCCGTCCCGCGACGCCAGGCTCGATGGGTTTTCCGCATGGGCCGGCGTCGTCTTCTTCCGTAGCGCGCAACTTGAGTTGCGCGGCCTGCGCGGCGACGAGATCCCGCTTCTCGTCGTTCCGGACGACGCGGACCACGCCTGGCAGCGCCGCGACTTCGTCGGCACACCGCGTCGCGTAGCAGCCGGTCGCGACGATCTGCGCGGACGGATTCTCGCGCGCGATGCGGCGAATCGTCTGGCGCGCCCCCTGGTCAGCGGACGCGGTGACCGAACACGTGTTGACAATGACGAGATCTGCGGCGCCGCTCGGCGCTTCGACGGCGCCGCGCGCGCGGAGGTCTTCGTCGAGCCGGAGCGAGTCGGCCTGGTTGACGCGACAGCCGAAGGTGATGATCGAGTACTTCACTGTCACGACCGACGGCTGTTCACGAAGATCGTCACTTCGCGCCGATGCGCGCGGCGGCGGCCTCCACCTTCTCCGCAAGCTTCTTCTTGTACTCGACGAGCTTGGCCGCCATCGTGTCGTCGCCGACGGCGATGATCTGCGCCGCGAGCACGCCCGCGTTCGTCGCGCCGGGCTTGCCAATCGACACCGTCGCCACCGGAACCCCGGGCGGCATCTGCACCGTCGACAGCAGCGCGTCGAGGCCCTTGAGCGCGGAGGAATCGATCGGCACGCCGACGACCGGCAGCGTGGAATGCGCGGCGACAACCCCGGCGAGATGGGCCGCCGCGCCGGCGCCGACGATGAAGACTTTCACCCCGCGCCGGGGCGCCTCGCCCACCAGACGCATGACGCGCTCCGGAGACCGGTGCGCCGATGCGACCGTCATCTCGTTCGAGATGCCGAACTCGTTCAACACGTCGACCGCGGGCTGCATCACCGGCGCGTCGGAATCCGAACCCATGAGAATCAACACGTCTGGCATTGGGGGTTATCCGTATCAGGTCCCGACCGATTCACGAAATTCGTGCTCACGCGCGGGCCAGCGCCTTCAAGCCAATATCCGTCCGGTACTGCATCCCGTCGAATGAGATCCTGCGCACCGCGTCGTACGCCCGCGCGCGCGCCTCCGAATAGTCGCGCCCCGTTCCCACGACGGTCAGCACGCGGCCTCCTGAGGTCACGAAAGCATTGTCCCTCAGCGCAGTGCCAGCATGAAAGATCGTGACGCCCTCGACGCGCTCCGCATCGGCAAGACCATCGATGGGTGCACCAGTCGTAATCGATCCCGGGTACCCGGCCGATGCGAGGACGACGCCGACGGAGACACCCTCGCGCAACTCCACGCGATTGCCGCGCAGGTCGCCCTCCGCGCCGGATTCGAGCAGCGGCAGGAGATCGCCGTCAACCAGCGGCATCACCGCCTGCGCCTCCGGATCGCCGAAGCGTACGTTGAATTCGATCACTTTCGGGCCGCTGCAGGTGAGCATCAACCCGGCATAGAGAAAGCCCCGATACTCGGTGCCGTCCGCACGCATGCCGCGCAGCACGGGGTCGACGATCGTCTCCATGATCTCGGTGCCCAGCGCGTCGTCGACGAGCGGGCTGGGGGCGAACGCGCCCATCCCGCCGGTGTTCGGGCCGCGATCGCCGTCGAAGATGCGCTTGTGATCCTGCGCCGACGTCACCGGCACGGCGCGCGTGCCATCGCAGATCGCGAAGAACGACACTTCCGGTCCGCTGAGGCATTCCTCGATCACGACGCGCGCTCCTGCGTCGCCGAACTGCCGTTCGTCCATCGCCGCCGCAATCGCCTGCTCCGCTTCCGCGCGATCCGCCGCGACCACTACGCCTTTCCCAGCCGCCAGTCCGTCGGCTTTCACCACGACGGGAAATCCAAACTCGCCCGACGCGATCAGCGCGCGCGCATCGCGCGACGCCGTGCACACCCGGTAACGCGCCGTCGGGATGCCGTGCTTCTCCATGAAGCGCTTCGCGAACACCTTGCTGCATTCGAGCTGAGCCGCCGCACGCGGCGGCCCGAAAATGCGCTGCCCGTTCTCCCGAAACCGATCGACGACGCCGCGATCGAGCGGCAGCTCGGGTCCGACGATCGTGAGATCGATTTGCTCGCGCGCAGCGAGCGCTGCAAGCGCGGCGGGATCCGACGCATCGCACTGCGCCATGCGCGCCGTGTTCGCGATGCCCGCGTTGCCCGGCACACAAAGCACATCGTCGACGCCGCGCTCGGCCCCGAGCTTCCACGAGAGCGCGTGCTCGCGGCCGCCGCTGCCGATGATCATGATTCGCATGTGACGCGCGTAAGTGCTGTGATTACAGTAGTTATAGGTGATTGACGACGGGTGGTGTTCTGCCCTAGAATCCGCCGCTACCTGTGATAGCCTAGCGTATTCTGCCAAACGGCAAGGGCCACACAGTACGCACCGGAGTCGCTGTCCGCGACCCGTGACACGAAGGCCGCGAAGGGGGTGTCAACAAGCTTGGCTGAAGTGAAAGTGCAGGATGGCGAGTCCATCGAAAGCGCGCTTCGCCGGTTCAAGCGGAAGGTCCAGCAGGAAGATATCATCAAGGATATCAAGAAGCATTCCTTCTATCTGAAACCAGGCGACCGGCGCCGCGCCAAGCAGGCGCTGGCGCGCAAGCGAACGCGCAAGAAGCAGCGTCGCGAATCGGATTGACGAGACGCCGGATGGCTCCGGCGGGTCTGACCCGCCCTACATCCGGAGCAAGGGGCTGCGGGCCCGGCCGACCACGCCGGGTCCTCGGTAAGACCGCCAGCGCGCGATGGGATCCGACCGGGTAGCGAGAGAGGTAACGATGGAGTTCCAGGACAAGACCCTGACCTGCGTGGACTGTGGGGCCCCGTTCGTATGGACCGCCGGCGAGCAGCTGTTCTTCGCCGACAAGAACTTCAAGAATGAGCCGAAACGCTGCAAGAGCTGCAAGGCGAAGCGGGCAGCGCGTCCGGCAGGAGGTGCGGCCGTCGGCCGCGAGCGCGTCGAAACCACGACCAACTGCTCGGCCTGCGGCAAGGAAACGACCGTGCCGTTCCGCCCAACTCAGGGTCGTCCGGTGTTCTGCCGCGAGTGCTTTCAGTCGCGGAAATTCGCGGGGGCCGGAGGCGTATAGTACGATCGTCCTTCGACCGGCGTGAATCTGAGGCCACGCCCCGGCGTGGCCTTCGTTGTTTTCGACCTCGCCCGTGCGGCCCTGCTTGAACCTCGTCTCCTGTCGATTACGTCTCACTCTCTGGACCCACGCGATCATTCCTGGAGTAGCGCCTTCATGCGTCGCCACCTCGCACGCTTGTTCCTCGGCATCCCGCTCGCCCTCCTCTTCACAGGTTGCGGCGGCAATAACGGCGGCGGTGCGCAGGCTCAGGCGGGCGGCGGACGCGGCGCTCCGCCAGCGGCCGCCGTGACCATCGTCACCCTCGAGCAGAAGCCCATCGAGCGCGCATCCGAGCTCATCGCGACGATCCGCTCGCTGCACTCGGCGACGATCCAGCCGCAGGTCGAAGGACACGTCACGAAGATCTTCGTCAAGTCCGGCGATCGCGTGCGCGAAGGCGCGCCGCTCGTGCAGATCGACCCCGAGCGCCAGGCCGCGACGGTCCGTTCCTCGGAGTCCACCCGCGCGGCGGGCGTCGCGGACGTCGAGTACTGGAAAGGACAGGTCGGCCGTTTGCAGTCGCTGCTCGACGCGGGGGCCATCAGCCGCAACGAATTCGACCAGGCGCAGCACAGCCTCGAAACGGCGCAGGCCAACCTCGCCGCGCTGGACGCGCAGGTTCGCGAAGGGCAGGTGCAGCTCCAGTACTATCGCGTCACTGCGCCGACCGACGGCATCGTCGGCGACATTCCCGTGCGCGAAGGCGATCGAGTGACCACGTCGACGCAGATCACGACGATCGACGATCGGTCCGGGCTCGAGGCCTACATCCAGGTGCCGCTCGATCGCGCCCCCGACCTTCGCCTCGGACTCCCGGTCCAGATTCTGGACGCGGAAGGAAAAGTCCTCGCGACCAACCCGATCACGTTCATCGCGCCGCGCGTCGACGATGCGACGCAGACGATCCTCGCGAAGGCGCTGCTGCGCGATGCGCCGCCTGGCATGCGCGTGCAGCAGTTCGTCCGCACCCGGATCGTCTGGCGCACCGAACCGGGCTTGACCATCCCGGTGATCTCGGTCCTCAGGGTTGGCGGCCAGTTCTTCTGCTACCTTGCCGAAGCCGGCGAGCAGGGGCTCGTCGCGCGCCAGCACCCGATCCAGGTCGGGGAGGTCGTCGGCAACGACTACGTCGTGACGAGTGGATTGAAGGCGGGCGACAAGGTCATCACGTCCGGCGTGCAGAAGATCACCGACGGCGCGCCCGTCAGGGCTCAGTAAATGTTCGTCAATACCTTCATTCGCCGGCCGATCCTCGCGTCGGTCTGCTCCCTCGTCCTCATCCTCGCCGGGCTCCTCGCGATCCCGACGATGCCGATCGCGCAGTATCCATCGCTCGCGCCGCCCAACGTCAACGTGACGGCGATCTACACGGGCGCGAACGCGCAGGAAGTCGAAACCGCGGTGACCACGCCGCTCGAGCAGGCCATCAACGGCGTCGAGGGCATGCTGTACATGACCTCGTCGAGCACGAACAGCGGCGTCTCGACGATCACCGTGACGTTCGACGTCACGCGCGATCAGGATCTCGCGGCGGTCGACGTGCAGAACCGCGTCAACCAGGCGCTCGGCCGGCTGCCCGCCGAAGTCCGCACGCTCGGCGTGACGGTGCAGAAGCAGTCGACGGGATTCATCGCGGCAGTGGGCGTGTACTCCGAGAACAACCGGTACGACTCGCTGTTCATGAGCAACTACCTCGACGTCTACGTCAGGGACGCGCTCAAGCGCATTCCCGGCATCGGCGACGTGATCATCTTCGGCGAACGCAAGTACTCCATGCGGTTGTGGCTGGACCCCGATCGCATGGCTGCGCGCCAGATCACCGCCAACGACGTAGTCACGGCGCTGCGGCAGCAGAACGTGCAGGTCGCGGCCGGCAGTCTCGGACAGGCGCCCGCGCCGTCGGGCCAGATGTATCAGCTCAGCGTCCGCGCCGTCGGACGCCTCACCGAACCCTCCGAGTTCGACAACATCATCCTGAAGGCGGGCGAAGGAGGCGCGCTGGTCCGTCTGAGAGATGTCGGACACGCGGAGCTCGGCGCCGAGACGTATTCGTCAGAGCTGCGCTTCCAGGGGCTCGAGGGCGTCGGCATGGGCGTCATCCAGCTGCCGACGGCCAACGCGCTCGACGTCTACGAGGCGATGGTGCAGGAGCTGGATCGCCTTGCGAAGCAGTTCCCGCCGGGGATGAAGTACCAGATCGCCTTCAACACGACCGACGTCGTCCAGGAGTCGATCCGCGAAGTCCTGAAGACGCTGGCCGAAGCCATCGCGCTGGTCGTCCTCGTCATCTTCATCTTCCTCCAGACGTGGCGCAGCACGATCATCCCGACGATCACGATCCCCGTCTCGTTGATCGGCGCGTTCGCGTTCGTGAAGCTGATGGGATTCTCCATCAACACGCTGACGCTCTTCGGGATCATTCTCGCGACGGGCATCGTCGTCGACGATGCGATCGTCGTGATCGAGAACATCGAGCGGCACATCCAGGAATTCAAGGTGCCCGCGCGGAAGGCCGCAGTGGACGCGATGGGCGAAGTGCTGAGCGCCGTCGTCGCGACCGCGCTCGTGCTGATTGCGGTGTTCGTGCCGGTTGCGTTCTTTCCCGGCACCACGGGCCGCCTCTACGCACAGTTCTCGATGACGATCGCGTTTGCGGTGGCGCTGTCGGCATTCAACGCCGTGACGCTGACGCCGGCCTTGTCCGCGCTCCTCCTGGATCGCGAGAGCCACCACAAAGGACGCTTCTTCACCTTCTTCGAGCGCAGCATCACGCGCGGCACGAACGAGTACGTCCGCGGGCTGCGCGGCGCGATGCGCGGGCGATGGGCTGTCGTGCTCGTCTTCTTCGTCGCCCTCGGCGCGACGTACTTGGTCTACCGCAGCGTCCCGCAGTCGTTCGTTCCCGAGGAGGATCAGGGCTACTTCATCGTGCAGATTCAGGCGCCGGCCGGCGCGTCGCTGGAATACACGGGCGGCGTCTCCCGCCATGCCGAGCAGATCATCCTGAAGGACCCCGACGTGATGGCGCTGTTCTCCGTCATGGGATTCAGCTTCAGCGGCGCCTCGTCGAACACGGGGCTGATGTTCGTGCGGCTCAAGCCATTCGACGCCCGAAAGGGGGACTCCCACTCACTGCAGGCCGTCCTCGGGCGGATCAGCGGCCCTTTGTTTTCATTGCCCGGGGCGATCGTGGTCGCGTTCGCGCCGCCGTCGATCCCCGGATTGAGCCGGTTCGGCGGATTCGAGTTCCAGGTGCTCGACCAGACGGGAACGGACATCGGAGATCTCGCGCAGGCGACGCAGGCGCTCGTGGCGGCGGGCAACCGTTCGCCACAACTTCGCGGGCTGTTCAGCCCGTTCACCGCAAACGACCCTCAGCTGCAGGTGACGATCGATCGCCAGCGCGCGCTCGCGCTCGGCCTTCCGCTCGACGAGGTCACCAACGCCCTGCAGGTGTTCCTCGGCTCCCAGTACGTGAACGACTTCGAGTTCAACAACCGCGCGTACCGCGTCTACGTGCAGGCGGACGAGGAGTTTCGATCGAGCCCGCAGGCGCTGAAGGAGTTGTACGCGCGCACGCGGACGGGAACGATGGTGCCGCTCGAGCAGGTCGTCTCGATGAAAGAGACGACGTCGCCGACGGTCATCAACCACTTCAATCTGTTCCGCTCTGCCACGATCAACGGGTCGGCGGCGCCCGGCGTCAGCTCCGGAGACGCCCTGCAGACGATGGAATCGCTCGCCGAACGGACGCTGCCTCAAGGCATGGCCTACGCGTGGTCGGGGATTTCGCTCGAAGAGACGAAGGCCGGACGCCAGTCGTTCATCATCTTCGGACTCGCGCTCCTGCTCGTGTACCTGACGCTCGCGGCGCAGTACGAGAGTCTCGTCCTGCCGTTCATCGTGCTGCTTGGCGTGCCGCTCGCGGTGCTGGGCGCACTCTCGGCACAATGGCTGCGCGGCCTCGCAAACGACGTCTATTGCCAGGTCGGTCTCGTGATGCTGATCGGCCTCGCGGCCAAGAACGCAATCTTGATCGTCGAATTCGCCGAGCAGCTCAGGCATCGCGGCCTGTCGATCGTGGACGCGGCGGTCGAAGCCGCGCGCATCAGGCTCCGACCTATTCTGATGACATCCCTCGCGTTCATCCTCGGCGTGCTGCCGCTGGTGTTCGCGACGGGCGCGGGCCAGGAAGCGCGGCACTCCGTCGGCACGACCGTCGCGGGCGGAATGGTGGTGTCGACGTTCCTCAACATCGTGTTCATCCCCGTGTTGTACGTAGTGATCGAAACGGTGCGCGAACGATTCGGCGGCGTGCCCGCGCCGGTCCCGGGAACGGACGCCGCGCACGGGTAAGCGGCGCAAACCCCTGAAAAGTTGACACTTTCCGCGACCCCGTAGTACGCTTTCAGGTCTTTTTACGTGGAATAATCAGGGCTGCCGACGAGGAGAGGACAGCAATGCAGATCGACGAACGGGTCGTCGACGGAGTGACGATTCTGGACCTGAAGGGCAAGATGACGCTGGGTGAAGGCGACGAACTGCTCAAGGACAAGATCAACTCCCTGATCCAGCAGGATCGGAAGCAGTTGCTGCTCAACCTCGAGGGCGTGCCTTACATCGACAGCGCGGGCCTGGGCGAGATCGTGCGCACCTACACGACCGTCAGCCGGCAGGGAGGCAAGCTGAAGCTCCTGAACCTGACGAAGCGCATTCAGGATCTGCTGGCCATCACGAAGCTGCTGACCGTGTTCGAGACTTACGACGCGGAATCGGACGCCCTCAAGAGCTTCAAGTAGTCCGGCGGGCCCGCCAGGCGACGACTCGCGCATGGCGCATAGCACGTTACCGAGTTTCGACCCGCAGCACGCCGATCAGCATCTGGCCCCGTTTCGAGCGCCTGGCCGGCCGCTGCCGGTCGGGCTCCTGCTGTCCCTGCGCCCCTCGCAGTGGACCAAGAACCTCATCATTTTTGCGGGGCTGATTTTCGGTCAGCGCCTGCTCGACGCACGTTCCGTCCTCCAGTCGATTGCCGCGTTCGCGATCTTCTGCGTCCTCTCGGGCGTTGTCTATCTCGTCAACGACGTGGCGGACCGCGACGCCGACCGCCGCCATCCGACCAAGCGCCTGCGTCCGATCGCCTCCGGCGACGTACCGGCTTCCACCGCGTTGGCTCTCGCGGCGATCCTCGCCGTCGCGGCGCTGGCCGCGGCGTGGGCGCTCCGCCCGGCGTTCGCGCTCGTGTCCGTCGTCTACCTGGCGCTGCTCGCGCTCTATTCGGGCCCGCTGAAGCACGTCGTGATCATCGACGTCCTCACGATCGCCGTCGGGTTCGTGCTGCGCGCGGCCGCAGGAGCGGTCGCGATCGACGTTCCGATCAGCCATTGGCTCCTGATCCTCACGATCCTGCTCGCGTTGTTTCTCGCGCTCAGCAAACGGCGGCACGAGCTCGTGCTGCTCGCAAACGACGCCACGCACCACCGTCCGATACTCGAAGAGTACAGCCCGTACCTTCTCGATCAGATGATCGCCGTCGTCACGGCGTCGACGCTCATCTCGTACGTGATCTATACCGTGAGCCCTGAGACCGTGGAGAAGTTCCAGACCGACTGGCTCGGCCTGACGCTGCCTTTTCCTCTCTACGGCATCTTCCGATACCTCTATCTGGTGCATCAGAAGGAAGGCGGGGGCAGCCCTTCTGACATGCTCCTGAACGACCGGCCGCTGCTCATCTGCGTCGCGCTGTGGGCGGTCGCGGTGGCCGCGATCATCTACGGCGCCGATCTTCCGGTGCTGCCCCCCGGATAACACATGCCCAAATCTACTGTTGCGATTCTCCGAACGTCTCCAGCCACCGTGTTCAAGGACTATCACACGGTGATGAATCTCGCCGGTTACCAGCAGGTCGTCGACCGCACCGCCGACACCGGCCTGAAGGTGAACATCTCGTGGCACTTCTTCTTTCCCGGCAGCTCCACGACGCCGTGGCAGCTCGACGGGGTCGTCCGGGCGATGAAGGCGGACGGCTACGACCCCGCACTCATTCACGCGTGCCACAACCGTACTGTCGTCATCGATGCCCACCTCGGTGAGCGCGAGAACAAGCAGATCAACGTCGTCGAGGCGCACGGCCTGCGGAACATCCACATCTACGAGACCGAGGAGTGGATCAACATCCGGGAGGCCGTCGGCGATCTGACGAAGCGCTTTACGTGTCTGAACGACGTGTATCCGAACGGCTTCATGATCCCGAAGCGGTTCATCGGCGAGAACATCATTCATCTGCCGACGGTGAAGACCCACGTCTTCACGACGACGACTGGGGCGATGAAGAACGCGTTCGGCGGCCTGCTCAACGAGCATCGCCACTGGACGCACCCCGTCATCCACGAGACGCTCGTGGACCTGCTGATGATTCAGAAGAAGATCCATCGCGGCGTGTTCGCGGTGATGGACGGCACGTTCGCGGGCGACGGACCGGGGCCGCGCTGCATGATCCCGCACGTCAAGAACGTCGTCCTCGCGAGCGCCGACCAGGTGGCAATCGACGCCGTCGCGGCGAAGCTGATGGGATTCGATCCGCTGAGGATGAAGTACCTGCGGATGGCCCACGACCTCGGCCTCGGGTGCGCCGATCCTCGCGAGATCGAGATCGTCGGCGACGCGTCGGCGGCGTCCGAGAACTGGCACTTCACGGGCCCGTTCCAGAAGATGACCTTCGCGTCGCGCATGCAGCACAAGATCTACTGGGGCCCGATGAAGAAGCCGATCGAGTGGTCCCTCAAGACGGTGCTCGCGCCGTGGGCGTACATCGCCAGCGTCATCTATCACGACAGCTTCTGGTATCCGGCGAACGCGAAGCGCGCGATGCGCGAGGTGCTCGAGAGCCCGTGGGGACGGCTGTTCCGCAACTGGGAGCGCCTGACGCCGGGGCCGGACGGCTTCGCCGACGTCGGCAGCAGCGCGCCGGCGATCGCGCTCACGGGCGGGCGGGCGCTGGTGCGCTCGCTCGGCATTCTCCGGACGTGCATCGCCCAGGCCCCCGAATTCGGGCCGCGGACAACGCGGACGACGCGGAATTCGTAGCGCACAACTTCGGCCGCGGACGACGCGGAATTCGGAGCGCGCAACTTCGGCCGCGGACAACACGGGCCGCGGACAACGCGGACAGCGCGGACAACGCGGACAACGCGGACAACGCGGAATTCGTCGCGCGCAACTTCAGTTGCGCGGACCAAGAGCTCGAAGCATGACAGACTTTCAAATTCGTTCCGACAACCTCGACGTCGAGCAGATCATGCGGCAGATCCGCTCGCGCATCCGTGAAAAGCGCGGCGTGGACTATACGGAGGAAGAGATCCGCGAGATCGCGAACGTCAAGCTGGAGAAGTTCATCGATCCCAAGGGGGTGCGCTCGGATCTCGTCGAGCAGTTCCGGAAGGCGCGCGAGACGTCCGACCTGGCCCGCAACTATGCGTTCGGCGAGACCACGATGTACGCGTCGAGCCGGCCGATCCTGCTGTCCATCCGCCGGATGTTGAACCCGATCCTGAAGATGTTCTTCAACCCGAACCCGCTGATCGAGGCGATGCACATCCAGTCGCAGCTGAACGATTCCTACAATCGATCGGAAGCGCTGTACTACGAGCTCATACACAATCTCGTGCTCGAGATGACGCGCAGCAGCATCGAGGTCAAGAACCTCAAGATGCGGCTCGAATCCATCTCGAGCCGCCTCGACTTCGACGAGCGGCGCGCGCGCGCGCTCGAAGGCGTCGTCCAGTACCGGCCCGGCGCGGTGCCCCCGCTGCAGCCGCCCACCGGCCAGAATGATCGGGACGTCGAAGGAAACGAGCGGCGCCTCCGCCGGCGCAGGCGCCGCGGCCGCCGGCGCGGCCCATCGTTCGGCCGCGAACAGGGAGCGGGAGAAGGCGCACCGTCCTCGGCTGGAGCGTCCGGTGAATCGGCGCAGAACCTGCACGACGGGCCCGACGCCGCCGCGGAATTCGGGGCGCCCGCGCCGCCTCCATCGCCCGCGGACCCCGCACACGAACCGTGAAGCTGGCGGTCGTCGTCCAGCGGTACGGCGCCGAGATCAATGGCGGCGCGGAACTGCACGCGCGCTACATCGCGGAGCGGCTCGCGCGGCACGCCTCGGTCGAGGTCGTCAGCACGTGTGCGCGCGATTACGTCACGTGGAAGAACGAGCTGCCCGAAGGCGTCGAGACGATCAACGGCATTTCCGTCCGGCGCTTCCCAGTCTCACATGAGCGGCGGCCGATTGAGTTTGGCCGGCGGTCCGCCCGCGTATTCGATCGTATGCACTCGATCGCCGACGAACTCGAGTGGCTCGAGAGCGAGGGACCGGCGAGCCCGACGCTCGTTCGTTACGTCACGCGTGCGGCCCGCGACCTCGATTTCGTCCTGCTTTTCAGCTATCGCTACTACCACGCGTGGCATCTCGCGAGGCGAATCCCGCAGAAGGCGATCATCGTTCCGACGGCCGAGCGCGATCCCGCCGTCTGCTTGTCGGTCTTCGGGCCCGTCTTTCGCGGCGTTCGCGCGGTCATGTACAACTCGCCCGAAGAGCGGGCGATGATCAACGCGGCCTCGCACAACGAAGCGGTCCCCGGCGTGGTCGTGGGCGTGGGCTCCGAGATTCCGGCGGCGGCCAGCGATGCCGCTCGATTCCGGCGCTCGTTTGGCATCCGCAGGCCTTTCGCGCTGTACGTGGGACGCATCGACGAGAACAAGGGCTGCGGCGAGCTGTTCCGCCATTTCACGCGCTACGCCGCCGCATTTCCCAGCGGCCTCGATCTGGTGTTGATCGGCAACGCCATCATCGACGTGCCGGCGCACCCGCGCATTCGGCATCTGGGCTTTCTCAGCGATCGCGACAAGTTCGATGCACTGGCGGCGTCGGACCTGCTGATCATGCCCTCGTATTACGAGAGCCTCTCGATGGTCGCGCTCGAGGCATGGGCGCTCGGGCGTCCCGTTCTCGCGAACGGCCGCTGCGACGTCCTCAAAGGGCAGTGCCTGCGGAGCAACGCGGGCCTGTTCTACGAGAGCTACGAGGAGTTCGTCGAGGCGCTGTACGCGCTCGAGTCGAACGGACCGCTGAACGCGCGCCTGGGGCGGAACGGACGCGAGTACTTCACGCGCCACTATTCGTGGCCGGTGATCGAGCGAAAGTACCTGCAGATGTTCGAGCGCCTGCAGCACGAGACGCCAGGAACCATCGAACCGATGCCCGGGTGGGTCGCGCGGCTGCGTCGCGACGTTCCGCCTGGCCACGAGGTCCTGGCGGCAATCCCGTCAGGTCCGGCGGCCGCCGAACCGGCAGACGAGGCTGAGGAGCGAGGCCGGCCCGAGCCCGATCAGCGCGCCGATGTGCCGCGCCAGGCAGAAGAGGTCCGCGTCAAGACGCGCCAGGGCGCGCCTGTCGCGGCCGATCGCAGCAAGCGGTACCACCCGGGCAGGCATCACCATCGGCGGCACGGCAAGCACGGACGCACGGCATGACCGCGCGCGTCCATCAGGTCCTCGCGACGCTCGGATACGGCGACGCGATCGGACACGAAGTCCTCGGCATCCAGCGGGTGCTCAGGGCGGCAGGCTACGACTCGGACATTTTCGTCGACACGGCAGACCGCCGGCTCGAGCACCTGACCACCGACTACCACGAGATGGTCGGGGCCATCACTCCCGACGACATCCTGATCCACCACTTTTCGATCGGCTCCCGGGCGTCCCGGACCGCGTACGCGATGCCCGGCCGCATGGCGCTCGTGTATCACAACATCACGCCGCCCGAATATTTCGTCGGCGTCCACAAAGAGCTGGTGAAGCTCTGCTTCCACGGACGGCGCGAGCTGACCGGCTACGTTCGCCGCAGCGATCTCGCGCTCGGAGACTCCGAGTACAACCGTCAGGAGCTCGAAGCGCTGGGCTTTCCCGCCACGGGCGTGCTGCCCGTCGTGCCCGACTTTGCCCATCTCGACGTGCCGCCGAACACGACGGCCACGGCCCCCTTCGATGATGGCTGGACGAACATCCTCTTCGTCGGGCGCGTGATCCCGAACAAGAAGTTCGAAGACGTCATCCGCGCGTTTCACGTGTACCGCACGCGGCACCACCACCGATCGCGCCTCCTCCTCGTCGGGTCCTACAGCGGCTTCGAACGGTATTTCGCGATGCTGCAGGGGCTCATCGCACGCCTCGGCACGCCCGACGTGTACTTCCTCGGCCACGTCACGAACGAAGACCTCACCGCGATCTACGACGTCGCCGATCTCTTCCTCTGCGCGTCCGAGCACGAGGGCTTCTGCGTGCCGATCGTCGAAAGCTTCTACAAGGGGGTGCCCGTCGTCGCATATGCGGCAACTGCCGTGCCCGCGACGATGGACGGCGGCGGGGTGCTGTACGAGACGAAGGATCCGTTTTACGTCGCACGCATCGTGCAGGCGGTGCTCGATGACGAGCAGGTTGCCGCCGCGGTCGTCGCATCGCAGGATGCGGCGCTCGGCCGGCTGCGCCGCAAGGATTTCACCGGGACGCTGCTGCGATATGTCGAGACGCTGCGTGCGCTCGGACCGCGGCCGGCGCCGGACGTGCCGTGGGACTTCTGGCCGCAGTTCCGGCTCGCGGAGCGGATCGAGGAGCTGAGGCAGTTCCGCCCCGCGGTGTTTCGAGCGCTGCCGCCGGAGCCGGGACGCCGAACCCCGGACGCCGTCCAGCGATGATCATCCACCAGTGGGTCCCGGCGGCGCATCGCGGCGATGCGATTGGCGACAGCGCGCGGCGCGTTCGCGGCCTGCTCCGCTCGATGGGGCACCACTCCGATCTGTTCGCCCTCACGATAGACGACGATCTCCGCGGCGACGTTCGGCCGTTCTCCGACCCCGCTGCGCGAGGAGCCGACGCCACCATCTTTCACTTCGCGCTCCCCTCGCCGATGACGGAGGCATTCGCGACACTCGACGGAATGCGGATCCTGCAGTACCACAACATCACCCCCGCGTCGTTCTTCGCGCCCTACGACCCGCAGCTGTTTCGCCTGGCTTCGCTGGGACGCCGCGAGCTCGCCACGCTTGCCGACCGCGTGGACCTCGCGCTCGGCGACTCGGAGTTCAACCGGTCCGAGCTGGAAGCGCTCGGGTTCCCGCGGACGGGTGTGCTGCCCATCGCGGTCGACACGGAGCGCCTCACGTCCGCGCCCCTGTCGCCAGCGCTCGATCAGATCCTCGGCGATGGTTTGATCAACGTGCTGTTCGTCGGGCGAATCGTGCCGAACAAGAAGATCGAGGATCACATTCGGCTGGCGGAGCTGTACAAGCGCTACATCGACAGCTATTACCGGTTCATCTTCGTGGGCCGCGCCGACGCGGTGCCTGCGTACTACGCGCAGATTCGCGCCCTCGTCGCGGAGTTCGACAACCTGCCGGAGCGGTTCTGGTTCACCGGTGTGGTGAATGACACGGACCTCGCCGCGTTCTACCGCTGGGCCGACGTCTACGTCTCGCTCAGCGAGCACGAAGGGTTTTGCGTGCCGCTCGTCGAAGCGATGGCGGCGGACGTCCCGGTCGTCGCGTACGCTGCGGGCGCCGTCCCGGAGACGCTTGGCGGCGCAGGGTTGCTCTTTTCACCAAAGGACCTGGAAGTCGCCGCCGAACTGCTCGGGAGCGTCGTGTACGATCGAGACGTGCGGCGGCGCGTGCTGGAAGGCCAGCGACGGCGGCTGCAGGACTTCGCTCCCGCGCAGTTCGAGGCGCGTCTCCGCCATACACTCGACGGACTTGTGCAGTGAAAATCGCCTTCGTTGTTCAACGGTACGGCACCGAGATTCTCGGCGGCTCCGAATACCACTGCCGGCTGATCGCCGAACGGCTCGCCGGCCGGCATCAGGTCGAAGTGCTCACGACCTGCGCGCGCGACTACATCTCCTGGAAGAACGAGTACCCGGAGGGCACCGACCGCGTCCGCGGCGTGACGGTGCGCCGGTTCTCCAACGCGCGGACCCGCGACATCAACGCGTTCAACCGCTACTCCGAGTGGATCTTCACGTCGCCGCACACGCGCGACGACGAGATGGAGTGGGTGCGGCAGCAGGGCCCGTGGTGCCCGGCGCTGCTCGAACATCTCGAGCGGAATCATCAGCAGTACGACATCCTGATCTTCTTCACGTATCTGTACGCGCCGACGCTGCTCGGCGTCCGGATCGCGCCGGAGAAGAGCATCCTCGTCCCGACGGCTCACGACGAGCCCGCGATCCACCTCGAGGTCTACAAGGAGCTGTTCAGCGCGCCCGCCGGAATCGCCTACAACACGGACGTCGAGCGCCGGTTCCTGACCACGCACTTTTCGATTCGCGCGATCGAAGAGGAGACGATCGGCTGCGGCGTCGAGCTGCCCCAGGCGCAGCTCTATCAGCACGAGCGCGAGGAGGACGGCGACGGCGCGGCCGAGGAGCCGGTCGCCGACGAGGAGCAGCCGCCAAGCTGGCGACCGCACCTGGCGGGCCGCGGCGTGCTCTTCCGGCGGCGGCACCGGCTGCATGGCGCCATCGCGCTCTACGGCGGCCGCATCGATCCAGGCAAGGGATGCGAGGAGCTGATCGAGTACTTCAGCACGTACGTCCAGGAGGGGGGCGACGCCTCGCTGGTCCTGATGGGCGTCAAGCTGATGCCGCTCCCCGAGGAGCCGTTCGTCCGCTTCGCCGGCCTGCTCTCCGATGCGGAACGCCTGCAGGCCCTCGAGGCGGCAACCGTCGTGACCGTGCCCTCGCCGTACGAGAGCCTCTCCCTGCTCGCGCTCGAATCGTTCGCGGTCGGCACGCCGATTCTCGCGAACGCGCGCAGCGACGTGCTCGTGGACCACTGCCAGAGGAGCAACGCGGGCCTGTACTACGCGGACCGCGACGAGTTCGTGGAATCGCTGAAGCTGCTGATAGGGGATCATCGGCTGCGCGCCGCGATGGGGCGCAACGGCCGCGCCTACGTGCGGAAGTTCTACCGGTGGGACGTGATCCTGTCGAAGTACGATCGGATGTTCACGCGGCTGAAGAGCGGACGCTAACCCCGCCGGCGTGGGCGGCCTTGCGTCCGGTCAGGGCGATCAGGGCCGTTGTGCGGACTGGTCGTGAAGTGCAGCGAAGCGGCGGCCAGGGAGCACAATGGTCCTGGTCGCCCTGGCCGGATAGGGCTATTCCCGATCCGCCGTGACGGCTTCTTCCTCGTCGTCGATGTCCGTGGCGGGCTGACCGGGACCCTGCGTCCCGCCGTTGGCGGTCTTCTTCCGCCGCGGGCGGATGTCGTGCCGCTTGATCATCTCGTTGAGCGTCGTGGGCTTGATGTGCAGCAGCTCCGCGGCGCGCTTCTGCACGCCCCCGGCGGCTTCGAGCGTCGACTCGATCAGCCGCTTCTCGAAATCCGTGATGACGTCCCGGAACGAGATCCCTTCCGGCGGCACCACGAACACCGGCATCTGAAATCGCTTGCTGCTGCGGACGTGATCCGGCACGAGGTCCGCGTCGATCCGCGAGCCGGTCGAGAGCACGACGGCCCGCTCGATGACGTTCTCCAGCTCGCGGACGTTCCCCGGCCAGTCGTACTCGTACAGCAGGTCGAGCGCCTCGGGCGTCAGCTCCAGGCCGTGCTTGTTGTTCTCGGCGCCGTACTTGTCGAAGAAGTGCTGCACGAGGAGCGGGATGTCGTCCTTGCGCTCGCGCAGCGCGGGCAGCTGCACCGTGATGACGTGCAGGCGGTAGAACAGGTCCTCGCGGAAGCGCCCTTCGTCCATCATGTGCCGCAGGTCGACGTTCGTGGCGGCGATGATGCGAACGTCGACCTTGATGTTCTCGACGCCGCCGAGCCGCATGAACTCGCGCTCCTGGATGACGCGCAGCAGCTTGGCCTGCGTGTCGAGCGGGATGTTGCCGATCTCGTCGAAGAAGATCGTCCCCTTGTCGGCCAGCTCGAACAGGCCCTTCTTCGGATAGATTGCGCCGGTGAACGCCCCCTTGACGTGGCCGAAGAGATTCGACTCGAGAAGGTCCGGCGGCAGATTGCCCGAGTTGACCGTGATGAACGCGCGGTCGGAGCGCGACGAGTTCTGGTGCAGCGCGCGCGCGACGAGCTCCTTGCCCGTTCCGCTCTCGCCGTTGATCAGGATCGTCGTCCGGCTCGGCGCGGCCTGGATGATCAGATCGAACACCTGGCGCATTCGGGAGCTGCGCCCGATGATGCCGCCGAAGTGGTTCGCGTGCGCCTGCAGGTTCTGCCGCAGCGCGCGGTTCTCGGCGACGAGCCGCCGCTGCGCGAGCGCGTTGCGCAGCACGACGAGGACTTCGTCGTTCTTGAACGGCTTCGTGATGTAGTCGTAGGCGCCGCGCTTCATCGCGGCAATCGCGTTCTCCACGGACGCGAACGCCGTGATCATCAGGACGGGCAGGTCGTCGTCGATCTTCTTGATCTCGTCGAGCGCGGAGATGCCGTCCATGCCCGGCAGCATGACGTCGACGATCGCGGCGTCGAACGGCATCGACCGGAGCAGATCGAGCCCCTCGGGCGCGGTGCTGGCGAGGCGGACCTGATAGCCCTCGCGCGTCAGCAGCGCCTCGAGGATCTCACGCATGATCTCCTCGTCGTCTATAACGAGAATCGTACCGGTTGCCATTTCTTGCCGGGGGCTCCGCCCCTCTTACTTTCCTGCCGCTTTGCTCATCGCCGCGGCCACCGGCAGCCGAAGGGAGAACCGCGTCCCCTGCCCGACCACGCTGTCGCAAGTGATGTTGCCGCCGTGCTCCTGCACGATACCGTACGTGATCGAGAGGCCCAGGCCCGTGCCCTTGCCGATTGCCTTCGTCGTGAAGAACGGGTCGTAAATCCGCGAGAGTTGATCGGCGGGAATACCGGACCCGGTGTCTGCGATCTCGATAATCGCCTCGTTCGCCTCCTGGCGGGTGGCAATCGTCAGCCAGCCCCCCTTGGGCATCGCGTCGCGGGCGTTGAGGAAGAGGTTGAGGAAGACCTGCTGCAGCTTGTGCTCGATCCCCTGAACGATCGGCGCCGTGGGAGCGAACTCTTTCCGGACCTGAATGCGGCCGGTGCGGAACTGGTGCTCGAGCAGCCCGAGCACGTCGGTGATGACGGCGTTGACGTCGCACGGACCGCTGTCGACCTGCGTCGGCCGGGCGAGGTTCAGAAGGCCGTTGACGATTTTCGCGGCCCGGAACGTCTGCCGTTCGATCTTCTCCAACACTTTCGTCTTCGGATCCTCGGGCTGCGCCCCTTCGAGCAGCATCTGCGTGAAGCTCGAAATGCCCGTCAGCGGCGTGTTCACCTCGTGAGCCACGCCGGCCGCGAGGAGGCCGATCGACGCCATCTTCTCGGAAATCTGAAGCTGCTCCTCCAGCTGCACGCGCGTGGAGATGTCCTCCACGATCACGATCGTCCCGGAGACGGCGCCGTTCGCGTCGCGCAGCGGCGTCGCGGCGACGTTGACCAGCAGCCGGCGCTCGGGCGCATGCCGCGTCGTCAACGGGACGCGATAGTAGGCGGCCCCTTCCGGCGATTCGCTCGAGGTCGACTGAATCATCTGCACGACCGGATCATCGAAGAGCTCGTGGAGCGCGCGGCCGACGGCGTTCTCGTGCCTGATCCCGTAGAGGTCTTCGAGCCGCCTGTTCCACCGGACCACGCGCCCGTTGCGATCGAGCACCGACAGCCCGTCGTTCAGCGATTCCAGGATGTTCTCGCTGAACTGCCGCATCCGCTCCACTTCGTCGGCCTTGATGCGAAGCTGGCGATAGAGCCGGCCGTTCTCGAGCGCCGTTGCCGCCTGCGCGGCGACGGCAGAGAGGAGGGCCATGTCCTCGCTGCTGAGAGGCTCGGCGCTCCCTCGGCGCCCCAGCGCCATGACGGCGATAGTCCCTTCCTTCGAGACGCACGGAACGAAGTAATGGATCCCGGCATCGCGCCAGAACTCCACCTCGCGAGCATCGAGACGCCTGAGCGGAATGTTCTCGTCCAGCGTCAGCGTGTGGCCTGAGATGAGCCGCGTGCCCACGTCCGACGATCGGGCGAGCGACGGCGGCTGGTCCGCGAAGCCTGCGTGCGCGATGGTGAGAAATTGCCCCTCCTGCGGACCCGGCGAGACGGGCGCAAGCATGAGGGCCATCCGATCCACGAGCAGCGTTTCGGTAATGCGGTGCACGAGACGCTCGCTGAGCCGCAGCAAATCGAGATCGCTGTTCAGATCCCGCGCGAACCCGACGAGCGCGCGCCGGTAATCGTACCGATCGCGGTAGTAGACGCGATCCAGCGCCGCCTGAATCGCGTTCTTGACCGGGCGAGACAGGAGGACGACGACGAGCGTCGCGAGCAGCGCGATCACGGGGTTGCGCTGATCGGCGTCCTTGAAGAACACCGTGCCGGCAAGGCTCAGCAGGATCGAGTAGATCGCGACGATCGCGGCCACCGCCGCCGCGTAGACGAGGCCGCGCTTGATGATGACCTCGACGTCCATCAGCCGGTAGCGCACGATCGCCGAGGCAAACGCCAGCGGAATGAGGCCGAGCAGCGCTGCCGTGAACTCGAACCCGGGGGGCGGCTGCAGCCCCAGCACGAACGGCACGGCATAGCCGAACACGAACGGCACGGATCCGAGCGCCGTGCCCCAGACGATCCATCGAAGCTGGCGGCGCGCCGTCACGGACCGCACGCGCCGCAGCGCGCGGACCATGATCGCGAGCCCGGCGACAAGGCTGATGGCGAGGTACACCAGCTGGCCGTTCTGGACGAAGGCGGCGACGCGCGACAGCACCTCTCCGTGCGTTGGCGCATTGACGATGCTCGCCACCGAGGCGCCGCCGAGGAGCAGGGCTGGAACGTAGAACGCAGGCACGAGCGCGCGGCCCGTCTCGCTTCGCACCCACGCGTCGGGCCGGTCCGGAAACACGAGCGCGAAGTGCAGGAACAGCGGCGGCAGCAGGAGCTGCGCACTCAGATCGCCCCAGTAGAAGACCCAGTCGAGGGAATTCAGCTTGCCCGTGAAGGAGAACGCGAGGACGCCGAAGAACGCGACCGTCAGCCAGAAGAAGTGCAGCGTGGCCTGGTGGTCGGGCCGGCGCACCCGGACGGAGACGCCGACGAGGAGCGAGAAGATCCCCACCGCAGCCAGCACGAAATACAAGCCGCGGGGACTCGACGGCGTCGGCGCCAGCGTGATATCGACCATCCGCTGCGCGCGCATGCGGAGCACGGTGTAATGCAGCGCGCGGCCGTCGGCGCTCGCGTGCATGTCCGCGATGACGCCCTCCACGCGATCGATCGGCCGGCCGTCGATCGCAAGCAGCACGTCCCCGGGCTGCAGACCGGCGCGGGCGGCCGGACTGCCGGGCGCCACTTCCGTCGCGATGATGTCGCCGCCCGACGCGCGCCACAGGACGCCGTCTTCGACTTCACTCCACCTGGCCCTCTGCCAGATGTTCGCGATGGCGAGGCAGACCAGCAGGATGACCACGGCGAGCTGGGCCGTTGAGCGCATCCAGATGCTGGGTGGCCGTGGGGTCATCGTGGTGAGTACACCTGGTATCCAGCCCGACCAAGCAAAGCCCATACCCCGGTCTGGGCCGCGTTACGAACACGCAAGTAGTGCCGTACGTGCAACTTACGAGAAAACTCTACCGTTCGGCAGCGCTCTCGTTCCAAGAGGCCGGACACCGTATCCAAGAACTTGGACCCCTGAGCTTAAGTCTAAGGGGAGGAATGCCTTAGAACCTGATCAGCACTCCCCCGACTACCCGCTTCGGCGGACGGACGACGAGCAGTTCGTCGTACACGGAGCCGGCGTCGGTCGGGTCGCGAAACAGGTTGCGGATGCCGACCAGCACTTCCCAGCGGGTGCTGCCGA
This sequence comes from Acidobacteriota bacterium, assembly GCA_046735335.1. Classification (GTDB taxonomy): domain Bacteria; phylum Acidobacteriota; class Vicinamibacteria; order Vicinamibacterales; family 2-12-FULL-66-21; genus JBKPQB01. Next base: position 23,294 of record JBKPTE010000042.1, read on the forward strand.
ACGGCATGAACGGGAGGGCCTGGTTCACCTGGAGATCGAAGCGCGAATCGAGGCTCTGGCGTGTGGGATCGAGGCCGCGCGTGAACCCCGTGTCGACCTTGTACAGGAAGAACACGCGGGTCGCGGTTTCCGGGATGTCGGTTTCGAGCGACGTGGTCACATCGTGAATGTCTTCGGTCTGCGGCCGAATGGCCTCGGGCGCCCACACGACCACCGCGGCCATGTCGCCCCGCGACAGCCAGCGGGCGCGCGTCAGGCTGTAATCCACCGATGCGCGTACCCGCTGCGTGGTCGGCGTGCTCACGCGGACCGCCCATCCGTCGGCATCGACGGCGCCGCCGCTCGCAACGTAGTAATGGCCCGGCGACTTCGGGCCGCCGGTGACCGGCAGACCGAAGAGCGTGATCAACTGGTCGTCGACGCTCTGGTAGAAGCGGCGCATGCCGATCACGACGGCGCTGTCGAACTCGTGATCGACGCCGAGGTCGAGGAAGCGGCCGCGCTCGACGCGAAGATCCTCACCGGCGAGCGGCGCGAAGGTCCGCTCGGGCGGCAGCCACGGCCCGACGATCGTCGGCGCAAGGAATTCCTCCGCGCCGGGCGCGAGCATTCGCTGCGCGACGACCGCGGTGACGTGCGTGTTCTCGAACGGCGTCAACGTCACGCCCGCGCGCGGGCTGAGGAGGGATCGCTTTCGGAGATAGTCGTAGTGCGCATATCGGCCGCCGTATTCCACCGCGAGCAGCGGTGAGATCGTCCAGCGGTCGGACGCGGACAATGCGCCGACGGCGCGGCTGTCGTCGCTCATGCCGCCAAACGCGAGCGGCTGCGCGGTCCGCACCTGGTACTGCTGCGTGCTGTACGACACCCCGAAGCCGTAGTCGTGATTGCCGGCGTCGCGCGACGAATACGAGCCCGCGAGGATCCACGACGAGGTGTCGGACTGGCTCATCGACGCGCGCACGGCCCACTCGCCACCGGCTGCCGGTGCGCCGATCGACAGATACGCGACGCCGCGGGGCAGGAAGTTTCCGGAGAAGATCTGCTGGCCCGGCGACGCCGCCGAAGTCGTCAGCAGGTTCACCTCGCCGGTGAACGGCGGGTCGACCAAGAACGACGCCGCGCTGTCCAGCGCGCGCCCGAAGAGCGATCCAGACTGCTCGGGGATCGTCTGCTCGGACGCGGCATCGGCAATCGACACCACCTCGCCCGAGTCTTTCAGCGCGCTCCGCTTCAGGTGCCGGAGGCGCCACGCGAGCTCGGAGTGCGGATGATCCTCGTCGGGAGCATCGGCGGACGGAGCATCGGGAGAGGGCAGCTCGAGACCGGCCGCCATGATCGGCAGCGTCGGCGCGTCGGCGGGAACGGCCGTGCCGGTGGTGCCGACGACGGGGTCTTTCCGGCGAAGCTCGATGCGATTGATCGTCGCGGGCGTCGTGCCCACGCGCACGTTGTCCCGCCGGGTCGACAGGAATCCTGCGAGATGGACGCGGATGATGTAGTCCCCGGGCGGGAGGGCGTCGATCGCGAATCGGCCGTGCGCATCGGTGACCGCCATCGCCATCGTGGCGCCGAGCGCCGAGACCATGGCGCCGGCGAGCGGCCCTCCGCGTTCGTCGCTGACGGTGCCCTGAATGCTGCCCAGCAGAACGCGGGCGGTCTGCTGCACGCCTGTGAACCGCGGCGCCGTCTGCGCGTACGCCGCCGGGCTCGTCAACCCGATGAGTGCGACCGCCGCGGCAACCCGGTTCAGGCGTCCCATGGACTCCTCCGTCTCAGGCGGCTAGGGAGTGACCGTGAAATTGACGTTCTGCGTCAGGGCCTTGGGGGGGCTCGCCAGCTTGTCCATGATCTTGATCTCCAGACGATACGTGCCTTCGGGGAAGCTCTGGAGCGGGATTCCCTGGCCCGCCTGGATGCTTCGCTCCGGACCGCTCGGATCGAACGCCGCGCCCATGCTTTCCGGCGTGAAGGTCTGCGGCTCGGTGCTGTTGAATTTCTTCTCGCCGTCCGCGCCCTGCGTGTAGAACGTGTAGGTCGCTTCGAGATTGAATTTCTTGTCCTGCGAAATCGTCGGGTTGTAGATCTGGACGAGCACGATCAGCTCCTGCCCTTTCTTGAACTTGTGATCGGGCGACACCACGATTTCCTGCTGTCCGAACGCGTAGGGATGCTCGGACTGCTGGTCGGGGGGCACAGGGGTCGGAAGCTGATCGATCTTCTCGGCCATGATGACCGAGCTCGTGGACAGCTCGCCGTTCGAGTAGTTCGGGACGTCGACGGGCTGCTTCAGCACGGCGGCTTTCGGCGTCGCGCCGGCTGCGGCGCGCTCGCGCAGGACGATGTAGAAGTCGTACTGGCCCGACGGCACGCCCACGCCGCGCATGATGTGCGCCGGCTGTCCCGGGGCCGAGGGCTTCAGCTCGAGAAACGACACGTCTTCGAAGGGATACGGCGAGGGCGGCGCGGCGGGGGCCGCTTCCTTGCCGGCGTCCTTCTTGTTGTTGTCCTTGTCGTTCTTCTTTTGATCGGGCTTCTGCTCCGGTGCCTGGGCGGGCGGCGCAGGGGGCGCTGTCATCCCTCGCGGCGCGACGCGGATGTAGAGCGTGACCGCGCTGGTCGTCAGCTTCGAGGGATCGACGGTGAGGATGATCGGCACCCACACGCGTCCCTGCTGCGCCTTGAGGAAATCGTTCTGAAACTGGATCGGAAAATCGGACGGGACCTGCTGTCCCGTCATCGCGGCATCGGCGAGGCGCACGAGGCCCTGCACCTCCTGCGCTTGCCCCTGGGCCGCCGCATCGGGCGGCTTCTGATCGGGCTTCTTGTCCTGCGCGAGTAGCGGAACGATCAGCAGCGTGCTGAGCGCCGCTCCTGCGAACCCTCGCCATCCTCGCACACGCGACAACGACATCGACGGCTCCCGCCGGATCTGAAGACCCGGCCTACAGTTCGCCGGATCCGAGGACCCGGCCCACAGTTCGCCCGGGCCGAAGGGCCCCGGCTCACGCTCTGGCGGCCCGTCCGCGGGGCTGCCGCGGGACCGTAAAGGCCTGCCTAAACCCATCAATCATAAGGCGCTCCGCCGGCGCAAGTCAAAGAACGCGCGGGGCGCTGCGCGCCGTGCGCACAAGGTGTGCGCGGGCTGATATCATCCCCGATCTATGGCCCGCCCGCCCCGCCTGGTGGACGTGAGCGTCCTGCTCGCACCAGGCCTCCCGACTTACCCTGGCAACCCCGAATTCGAGCTGCAGCCCGTCAAGCGGATCAAGGACGGCGGCTCCTCCAACGTGTCGCGGCTCGTGATGGGCACGCATACCGGCACCCACGTCGACGCCCCGCGGCATTTCTTCGACGACCGTCCGGGCGTCGACGCCCTGCCGCTCGAGCTGCTCATCGGACGCGCCCGCGTACTCGACGTGCCCGTCCGCGGCGGCATCGGCCGGGAGCACCTCGCTCCGGCGGGCCTCCGCGACGATCTTCGCGTGCTGCTGCGCACGCCGAACTCGGCCCTGTGGAACTCGCCGACCGGCTTTCACCAGGACTTCACGTACCTGGCCGAAGACGGCGCGCGGTATCTGGTCGATCAGGGCGTGAAGGTCGTCGGCATCGATTATCTGTCCGTCGAACAGTTCAAGAAGGCCGGCGCGCCCGCGCACCGTGCGCTCCTCGGCAACGGCATCATCATCATCGAGGGGCTGAACCTTTCCGATGCGGATCCCGGGCAGTACGAGATGTATTGTCTTCCCCTGCGTATCGCGGGCGGCGACGGGGCGCCGGCGCGCGTCGTGCTCGAACGCTGAAGGAGTGCCGTGGTGCTGGATGACGTCGTCGTCATGGTGCTGGCCGGAGGCGTCGGCGAGCGGCTGTATCCGCTGACGAAAGAGCGCGCGAAGCCGGCCGTCTATTTCGGTGGGCCGTACCGCATCATCGACTTCACGCTGAGCAACTGCCTCAACTCCGGGCTGCGGAAGATCTTCATCGCGCTCCAGTACAAGTCGCTGTCGCTCACGCGCCATCTCCGGTTCGGCTGGAGCGTCGTGAACGACGAGCTCGGCGAGTTCATCGAGGTGCTCCATCCGCAGAAGCGCGTCGGCGAACACTGGTATCTCGGCACCGCCGATGCCGTCTTCCAGAATCTGTACTCCATCGAGCGCGAGAACCCGCGGCACCTCATCGTGCTCTCCGGCGATCACGTCTACAAGATGGATTACGCGCGGATGCTCCGGTTCCACAAGGATCACGGCGCCGGCGCCACCATCGCGGTGATCGAGGTGTCGTCTGAAGAAGCGCACCGTTTCGGCGTGCTGCAGGTGGACGGCGACGATCGCCTGACCGGCTTCCTCGAGAAGCCCCGGAATCTTCCGCGCGGCGAGCAGGTCCTCGCGTCCATGGGCATCTACATCTTCGACATGAACGTGCTCCTCCCGGCGCTCGAGGAGGACGCGCGGTATCCGAGCAGCCACGACTTCGGGAAGGACATCATCCCGTCGCTCATCCCGAAGGTCCCGATGTACGCCTATCGGTTCTACGACGAGAACAAGAAGGCGTCGAAGTACTGGCGCGACATCGGCACGCTGGACGCCTACTACGAAGCGAACATGGACTTGTGCCACGTGAACCCGGAGTTCAACCTGTATGATCCGGAGTGGCCGCTCAGGACGCACCAGGTGCAGGCGCCGCCGGCGAAGTTCGTGTTCGCGGACGAAGGACGCCGGTGCGGCCACGCGCTCGACTCGGTCATCTCGGCGGGCTGCATCATCTCGGGGAGCCGGGTGTCGGGCAGCGTGCTCTGCCCCAACGTCCGCGTCCACAGCTTCTGCTCCATCGAGCAGAGCATCCTCATGCCGGGTGTGCGCATCGGGCGGCACGCGCGCATCAAGGGCGCCATCATCGACCGCGACGTCTTCATTCCGCGCGGCGGGTGCATCGGGCTCAACGAGGAAGAGGACCGACGGCGGCACACCGTCAGCGATCGCGGGATCGTCGTCGTCACGAAGGACGACGAGCCGTATGTGGCGCCGATTTCGCAGGAGGCAGTCCGGATCGAGCAGGAGTTCGATCGCCGCGGATCCGAACCGTGAGGAGGTTGGCCTCGTCCACCGTAGCGCCGAGCGCGGAGGTGGAAGGTCGGTGGTTGGAGGTTGGAGGTTGGAGGTTGGAGGTTGGTGGAGGGTTGGGAGTTGATGATTATTCAGCGTGTGATCGGCCGGGAGATCCTGGATTCGCGCGGCAATCCGACCATAGAAGTAGAGGTGACGCTCGACAACGGCGTGCGCGCGCGCGCGGCCGTGCCGTCCGGCGCGTCGACGGGCATCCGTGAGGCGCTCGAGCTGCGCGACGGCGACAAGCGGCGCTACGGCGGGAAGGGTGTCCTGAAGGCCGTGAACAACGTCAACGGCGAGCTGGCGCGCGCGGTCGTGGGGAAACCCGCCGATCAGCGCGCGGTCGACGAGGCGATGATCGCGCTGGACGGGACGCCGAACAAGGGCCGCCTCGGCGCGAACGCGCTGCTCGGCGTCTCCATGGCGCTGGCGCGCGCGAACGCGCTCGCCGCCGGCGTGCCGCTGTATGCGCACTTCGCTCGCCTCTACGAGAAGACGAACAAGGCCGCGGCAACCCTGCTGCCGGTGCCGATGATGAACATCCTGAACGGCGGTGCGCACGCAGACAGCAGCGTCGATTTTCAGGAGTTCATGGTGATGCCGCTCGGCGTGTCGTCGTTCGCCGAGGCGCTGCGCGCGGGCGCGGAGATCTTCCACTCGCTCCGCGGCATCCTGAAGAAGAAGGGCTATTCGACCGGCGTCGGCGACGAAGGGGGCTTCGCTCCGAGCCTCTCCTCCAATCGCGAAGCGGTGGACGTCGTCCTCGAAGCGATCACCCAGACCGGCTACAAGGCCGGATCCGACGTGTACCTGGCGCTCGACGTCGCGTCGAGCGAGCTGTGGAACGAAGACACGAAGAGATACGAGTTCAAGAAATCGGGCGACAAGGCGCGCAGCGCCGACGAGATGGTCGCGCTGTACAGCGACTGGGTGCGGCAGTATCCCATCGCGTCGATCGAGGACGGTCTGGCCGAAGGAGACTGGGACGGCTGGAAGACACTCACCGCGACGCTCGGCACCACGGTGCAGCTCGTAGGCGACGATGTGTTCGTGACGAATCCGGAGATTCTGAAGCGCGGCATCACGGAGAAGGTCGGCAACGCGCTGCTCGTGAAGCTGAATCAGATCGGCACCGTCACCGAAACGCTGGATGCCGTCGCCATGGCGCGCGACGCCGGCTACGCCAGCGTGATCTCGCATCGATCGGGCGAAACGGAAGACACGACGATCGCGGACCTCGCGGTCGGGACGTCGGCGGGACAGATCAAGACAGGTTCGGCCAGCCGCACCGATCGCGTCGCGAAGTACAACCAGTTGCTCCGGATCGAGGAGGAGCTCGGCCCCGCCGGCCGCTACGCCGGGGCCGGCGCGATCGCGCAACTCCCAACTCCACAACTCCCAGCTTCCAAACGCTAGAAGATCATGCATACCCTCGTGTTGCTTCGCCACGGCGAAAGCACCTGGAACCAGGAGAATCGTTTCACCGGCTGGACGGACGTCGATCTCAGCGAGCGCGGGCGCGAGGAGGCCGCCGAGGCCGGGCGTCTGCTGAAGGAAGGGGGCTACGCGTTCGATCTCGCGTTCACGTCCGTGCTCAAGCGCGCGATCCGGACGTTGTGGATTGCGCTCGATCGGATGGACCTCATGTGGATTCCGGTCGAGAAGCACTGGCGCCTCAACGAGCGGCACTACGGCGCGCTGCAGGGATTGAACAAAGCCGAAACCGCCGCCAAGCACGGCGACGCGCAGGTGAAGATCTGGCGCCGGAGCTACGACATTCCTCCGCCGGCGCTCACCGCCGACGATCCGCGCTACTCGGGGCACGATCCGCGTTACGGCGATCTGAAGCGCAGCGAGCTGCCGCTGACCGAGTCGCTCAAGGAGACGGTCGCCCGCTTCCTGCCGTACTGGCACGAGACGATCGCGCCCGCGATCCAGGACGATCATGGGGTGCTGATTGCCGCGCACGGCAACAGCCTGCGCGCGCTCGTGAAGTATCTGGACGGGATCGGCGACGCCGAGATCGTGGAGCTGAACATCCCGACGGGGATTCCGCTCGTCTACGAACTGGACGACGAGCTGAAACCGATCCGTCACTTCTATCTTGGAGATCCTGCGGCTGCTGCCGCCGCCGCCGCGCGCGTGGCCGCGCAAAGCGCCGCCAAGCCCCACGGATGACGCCGGACTTCGATGTCCTGATCGCGGGCGGCGGCCTGGCCGGACTGACACTGGCCCGCCAGCTGCGGCGCGAGTCGCCGCAGCTCCGCGTGTTCGTCGCCGAGAAGCGAGCACATCCCGCACCGGAAGCCGCATTCAAGGTCGGCGAATCGAGCGTCGAGATCGCGGCGCACTACTTCCATACTCGCCTCGATCTGGCCGCGCACCTGCGCGAGCAGCAGCTCGACAAATTCGGGCTTCGCTACTTCTATCCCGCCGGCGACAACCGGCGCATCGAGGAGCGATTCGAGCTCGGACCCACCAGCTTTCCGTCTGTCGGATCCTTTCAGCTCGATCGTGGCCGGCTGGAGAATTTCCTGCTCGAAGAGGAGCGCGCGGCGGGCGTCGACGTGATCGACTCGGCGCGGGTCGTGGACGTCGAGCTCGGAGCGCCGCACAGGCTCACCGTCAGCGCAGACGGCAGAACACGTACGGTCACCGGACGCTGGTTCGTCGACGCAACCGGCCGTCACGGGCTGCTTCGCCGGAAGTTGAATCTGAACAATGGCGTGGGGCATGCCGCCAACGCGAGCTGGTGGCGCGTCAGCGGGCGCGTCAAAATTGACGATTGGAGCAGCGACACGGCGTGGCGTAGCCGTGTGCCGAGCGGCGAACGCTGGTTGAGCACCAACCACCTGATGGGACGCGGCTACTGGGTGTGGCTCATTCCGCTCGGCTCCGGCTCCACGAGCTTCGGCATCGTTGCCGACGACGAGGTCCATCCCGGCGCACGATACAGCCGCTTCGAAGGAGCGCTCGAGTGGCTGCGCGAATTCGAGCCGCAGTGCGCCGAGCTCGCCGAAGCCACACGCGATCGGCTCGAGGATTTTCTGGCGCTGCGCCACTTCGCGCACGGGTGCCGCCAGGTGCACTCCGCGGAAGGCCGGTGGTCCCTCGTCGGCGAGGCGGGGCCGTTCACCGATCCGTTCTACTCGCCGGGTTCCGATTTCATCGCGATGGGGAACGACTTCACTGCCGATCTCATCGCGCGCGACGCCGCCGGCGAAGAGATCGCACATCGCGCCGCGGCGTTCGATCAGACGTACTTACGTTTGTACGACGCCTTCCTTCGGTTGTACGAGAAGCAGTACCCGATCATGGGACACGCGCAAGTCATGACCGCGAAGGTCGCGTGGGACAATGCGTGCTACTGGGGCATCACGGCGCTGCTCTTCTACCAGGCGAGACTCCGCGACGTCGCGTTCATGACGTCCATCGAGACGCTGATGCGGCGCTTCTTCGTCCTGCACGCCCGCATGCAGGTGTTCCTGCGCACGTGGTCGGTGGTCGATACGCGCCGGTTCGGCGGCGGCATGACCAGCGTCGTTGCGCTCGACGAACTGTGCCGGCTTCAGGCTGCCCTCGGCGGTCCGCAGCTGGACGATGGCGCGCTGCGCGCGCGGCTCGACGCAAACTTCGCGTGGCTGGAGCGCTTCGCCGCATCGTGGCGCGGCGTCGCGGCGGAAATCGGTGGCGCCGAAATCGCCCGGCTCGTGCCCGTTGCCGGCGACGTCGCGTCGGTGCCGATCGACGCGCTGCGCCTCGACGCGGCCGTCGCCACGCGCGCGCTCGTGTAAAGGCGTCTCTCTCCCTCTAGACTCGCGCGAGCACGACGGCGGCATCATTGCCCCCGAAGGCCAGCGACGTCGAAATCGCATAACGAATGCGCACATCGCGCGCTTCGTTGGCGACGACGTCCACGTCGCACTCCGGGTCGGTCTCCTCGTGATGAATCGTCGGAGGAATGACGCCGTGGTGGACGGTCAGGGCCGAGACCGCCGCCTCGAGACCGCCCGACGCCCCGAGCGTGTGGCCGACCATCGACTTGATCGACGTCACGGGCAGCCGCCGGCCGTTCTCGCCGAAGAGCAGGCGAATCCCGCGCGACTCCGCGCGGTCGTTGTGCGGCGTCGCGGTGCCGTGGGCGTTGACGTGCTGGACGTCGGCGGCGTCGATCCGCGCGTCGCGCAGCGCGCGCGCCATCGTGTCGGCAATCGCGCGGCCGTCGGGTTCCGGCGACGTCGGATGGAATGCTTCGCACGTAAGGCTGTGGCCTGCGACCTCTGCGTAGATCCGGGCGCCGCGTCGCTTCGCCGACTCGAGATCCTCGAGCACCATCACGGCGGCCCCCTCGCCGATGTTCATTCCGGCGCGGCCGCGATCGAATGGACGGCACTCGGCAGGATCCATGACCTTCAGCGCATTGAATCCGGCGAACGTCAGGCGTGCCAGGCTGTCGGTTCCGCCGGCAAGGACCGCGTCGGCGCGGCCGAAGCGGATCGCGTCCAGCCCGGCGCCGACCGCCATCGTGCTCGACGCGCACGCGGCGACGATGCAGGAGCGGAGACCGTCGAAGCCAAATTCGCCGGCGATGCGATCCACAGCAGTACTGAAGAAGTGATTCCAGGCATCGGTCAGACGCCGCCGGCCCGATGCCGGCTCGATGCTCGCCCGGACGTATCGCTCGTTGCGGATCAGGTCGCCGGTACTGGAGCCGATGATGACGCCGATGCGATCCGGTTCGAGGCCCGCGTCCTTCAAGCCGGCGTCCTCGACGGCCTCGCGCGCCGAGAGGACGGCGAACTTGTCGCTCCGCGACCAGCGTCGTCGCTGCAGTCTCGTCAGCCTCGCGTCAACCGCCGCATCGTCCACCTGCGCCGCAATGCGACTGCGATAGCCTTCGCTGTCGAACAGCGTCAGCGGTCCGACGCCGCACTTCCCCGCGACGAGATTGCTCCAGCACTCCTCGCGGGAGATGCCGACTGGACTGACGAGGCCGATGCCGGTAATGGCGACGCGGCGCATGATGTCTATGGGTCCACACAGACGGGCGACAACGCTCTACCCGCCGCCACCGCGTCCGCGACCTCGTCGACGACGCGGCGTTCCACCGCCTTGCTCCTCAGCGCAATGAGGATGGGCAGGAACTGCGCGGGCCACGACATGACAACGCAGCCCGCACAGAAGAAACGATGCCAACCGGTGTGATCACGCGGACCGAAGCCGAAGACGCTTGCGGCATAGCGCGCGACAACGCCGTACGCATCGCCGGCGATCGTCGACGCTCCCCCGTGCTCGCCCGCCGGACGACCCTCACCGGCTCGCAGGCTGGCGAGGAACTCCGTCGCGGTCGCGCCTGGCGCTTCCGTCCACGTGCGCCCGATCCGGCGTGTCGTGTGCGCGTCGCTTCCGGCGACAACCGGCGCGCCGCCGCCCCGCAGCTGCGCCCAGAGTTCTGCAACCAGCTCGTTGTGCCGCGCGAGCATCGTTCCGTTGCGCACTTCGACGGCCGGGGTGGACGCGAGCAGCTGCAGGTAGTCGCGCGGCGGAATCTGGCGCCGGAGGAAATGGAACGGATGGTTGACGGCGAAGAACATGCCGCGCGCCTGCAGGTACGAGATGACTTCGAACACGTTGCCGCGCAGCGGTTGCAGGTCGGCGTGGACCGTTTCGCTGGTGCCGAACACCCCGAGATGGATCTCGAGATCCGTGCCCGGCATCCAGCACGATACCTCCTCGCCCATCAGGAAGTCTGTCGCGTCCGGGTGTCGCGAGAGGAACTCGAGGCATCCGTCGATCGTGTCGTGATCCGTGATGGTCACGATGTCCATGCCGCGCCGTTTCGCGATCGCGTAGACGTCGAACGGATCCGAGTAGCAGTCGCGGCTGCGCAGAAACGGCACGTTGCCATTGACGCGCGAGTGACGGGAGTGCACGTGGAGATCGGCGCGCGAGATCGCGCGTGTCCCCGTCATGATTTTCCGAGCGGCTTCAGCAGCAGCACCTGCACCACCCACGATCCGACGCCGCGGTACTCCGCCGGCAGCCACGCGTGGCCGACGTCCATGCGCAGGATGGTATTGAATGGCGCACGTACGTTCAAGGCCGTTCCGACGCCGGTGATCGGCTGCCAGTCGCGCGACGCGCTCAGGTCCCGGCCCCACGCGCGTTCCAAAAACAGGTCCAGCCGGTACATCTGCAGCAGATCGAACGTGTAGGAGCCCCGCGCCATCGCCAGCTCGTCGAACCGGACGCCCGACGCCGGCACCCCGTGGATGCGCGTATCGTCGAACAGCCCGAACTGGTAGCGGCTGAATCGATCGAGCCGCTGGCCCCCGAAGTAGGCGCCGTTGGCGTGGATCTTCTGAATCGGCGAGATGTAGAAATCGCGGGAAAGATTCGCGCTGTATTTCGTATATGTGCGGCCGTCCGACGTCAGGCTGCCCGGCACGCCCCACGGCGTCCAGCGGGCGCGGCCGTACCACGCCCCGTTGACTACGGCGCTGTACCCTCCACGACGGTATTCGTAGGCGCCGCCCAGGCCGTTGGTGATCGTGCTCGCCGGCACCACGAAATCCTCGCTCGTCGTGGTGTCGGCGTGAAACGCGTCGAAATGAAACTGGTACTGGAAGGTCGCCTTCTGGAAAGGCGTGTACTGCCACCCGAGGTTGAGGCCCGTATTCAGCGGCCAGGTGATCACGCGCTCCGGCGGGTGCTCGCCGAGAACGTCGTACCGGCGATCGCTCGACGGCACCGCGATCCCGAAGAAGTCGACGCTTGCGTCGAAAGGCGTATGCGGGACCTTCGGCCGCTGGATATTGATTGCGGCGAGCACGCCGCCGAACAGCATCGCGAGCTGCGTGTCGGGGCTGCCGAACGAAAAGTTCAGGTAGTTGATGCCGAAGATCGGCAGCGGGAACGCGTACGACGGATCGATCGTGATCCCCATCGCCGCGGCCTTCGCCTTCATCGTCGGACGGTCGCTGACGACGCGCTCGTCACCCTGCTTGACGAAGTAGCGCAGCCCGCGTTCGGTGTCCTTGTACATCACGTGCGGACCGCGCCGTGCTTCGGTGCGCTCGCCGACAAACGATTCCGCATTGACGCGGATGTCGCGCAGGATGACGTCGCGCTCGACCAGCAGGTTGCGGCCCGCGATCATCACGAGTTGGCGGCCCGTCAGCCGCGTCATCAGGAAGACCGTGGCGCCAGCCGGGGTCGTCACCGGCGAAAAGGATTGAATCTCCTCGTTCGAGACGACCGGCGCCGACAGCTTGGTTTGGACCGTCTGCATCTTCACGCGCGCAAAGGTGCGCCGATCGATCCATACCGTCCCGCGATAGAGAGACCGGTCTGCCTGCAACGGATCGAAATGGACGACGTAACAGTCGTAGCCGTTGACCGCCTCCGTGCCTTCGAGGGTGTAACGGTAATCGTCTCCCAGGCGGAGCTGCAGCGGCAGGGACAGGACCTTCTCCGGCTGCAGCAGCGGAAACGGCGGCCGATTGGCGCCGAACTTCGATCCGTTCACGGAGAAGGACAGCTCCTCCCATTCGACGCCGTCGGCCCCGACGAACAGCCGATTCTCGGTAACGACGTCGTACCCGGGATCGGTGACGGTGGGACGGAAGTGCTGATCCATGTGGACGCTGGCCGAGTAGTGATCGACCTCGGCGTCTTCGCGCGCCTGCTCCTGGCGCTGGTGCGCGACGATCTCCTCGACGCGCAGTTGCCGCGTCGCCGAAACGCCGGTCCGCTCGGCGAAGCTGTTCTCCGGCGCGCCGGCGTTGAAATCGACGAGCACAGGACGCCCGGGACGCGGCGCGCGCAACTTCACCAGCGCGCCCTCGCGCGAATAGCTTTCGGCTGCCTTCCAGCCGGCGCCCGCCGTCTCTTCGTAACGCGGCGTGCCCTCCACCGGCACCGTTGCGGTCACCACGAGCGGAGCGGCGTCCGCGGGGGCGTCGTAGAACAGCAGCGTTGCGAGGCTGTCGTTGTCGAACAGCAGCTTCGGGCGGGACCACGCCAGCGCGTCAGCCCCATCGTCGGTGCGCATCGACAGGGACGAGGCCGCGGGATCGAGGACCTCGATCCCACGGCCCAGGAGCGGCTCAAGAAAATGAAGCGCGCGCGCCAACGCGTCCGGGGCAGCCGCGGGCCTGGCCGCGATGGATACGATCCGCGTGCCGAATGTCGCGACGACCATCCGGACGTATGAGGCGGCCGCATCATCGGCCTCGGCCGTCAGGTCGACGCCCGTGACGACGGCGTGGATGTCGGGATCTTCACGCTCCAGCGCCGCCAGTGCACGCTGGGCTGCATCGACCGACGACACGGCCACCAGGTCCACATACGGCGCGAGATCGCGCGTGAAAATTGTGGTGAGAGTGTCTGGTGCGTCCGGCGGCGGGGCGATCGCGATCTGCGCGCCTTCCGAGACCGCGCGCACTTCGGAAGCCGCAGCGCGTACGGCAAACTCGATCAGCTGGCGCGACTGCCGTCCGAGCTGAAGCTCGAGGATCGAAATCCTGGATCGGTGTGCGCGCAGCCACTGTCGTAGCGCGGAGCGCCACGTCCCGACGTGGTCATCGGTGTCCGGGACGCGCGAGACGATCCAAATCTTGGCCGATGACTGGCGGATCGTCCTGACCCGCGCATCCGCGTCAGCGACCGACGCGGCGTCGGCAGGGTCGAGCGCGATCCGAACGCTGAACGGTATCGCGTCGAGGGAAGGATCGAGGACCGGGGCGGCGGCGCCAGCGGTGAGGTCGATCGAGACGCGCGGGATTGCGGGAGGAGCGGCAGCCGCCGGCGCCGTCAGACCGGCGCCAAGGAGCCAGGCGGCAGCGAGGCGATGACCGAATCGAGCCGGTCGAACGCCGCGCCGCGCAGGATCTCCCCGATGCGGCCGTAGAAACCGCCAAGCCTGAAATAGTGTGCGAAGCGCAGCCGCCGCGGTAGCGCAATCCGCGGCGGGTGTGGATCGATTTCCCACGGATGTATCGTCAACACGGCAGGCGCACCCGCCAGGTTTGTCCTTTCAATCGCCTTCAACACCGTCCGCGGCTCGCTCATGCGGAGCCCCCACCCCCAGCCGAGGGGTATCGTCTGCCCGAACCGATCGGCGACGAGCGGCGGTACTTCTGTTATCGGCCCGAACCGCGTAGGGCGCAGGTGCGGGAGTCGCGGATAGTCGACGCGCCCGACGATTTTGAGCGGCGCCATGCTGGCGTCGATCAGGAATCTTTCCCCGGCGAGCGCATCGAGGGCCCACAACGATCGATCGTTGATCGACCACTCCGGCGCCCGGAAGCACGAGGGGCTCGGCGCGGCCGCCTGGATGGCCGCGACGCTCCGGCGCAGGTCGTCGCCGAACCGTGCCTCCCCAAGATCATAGGCCCGCTCGTGCAGGAAGCCGTGCGAGCCGACCTGGTGGCCGGCCGCCGCGATCTCTGCGACCAGGCGCGGATGGCGCTCGGCGACCCAGCCGACGACGAAGAACGTGGCGTGCGCGCGGACGGCGTCGCACAAATCCAGCAACAGACGTGTCGTCAGTTCGACCCGCGATTCCAGAGCGTCCCAGCGGGCCGGCGCGAGCGCCGGGACGCCGCAGACGTGAAACCACTCCTCGACGTCGACGGTGAGCGCGTTGCGCACGCCTCAGGCGGATGGTTGGGAGCGGCGCGCGCGGATGAACTCGCCAATGCTCTCCACGCTGCGCAGCGCCTGCAGGCCGGTGTCCTGGTCCTCGATGACGACGCCGAACGAGCGTTCGAGCTCGAGCACGAGCTCGAGCACGTCGACGGAATCGAGACCGAGCCCGTCGGGGCCGAAGAGCGGCGTCGCGTCGGCGATCTCCGACGGGTCCATCGGCAGCCGCAGGCTGCGCACGATGGCCTGCTTGATCTCGGTGTGAAGTGGCTCGCTCATGAACCCCCGTTGTCCCCTCTCATGTCAGTCCGCCGTCGACGGCGAAGACCTGGCCCGTGATGTACGAGGCCGCATCGGATGCGAGAAAGGCGACCAGCTGCGCGACTTCACGCGTCTGGCCCACCCGCCCCAGCGGAATCGCGTTCAGGGTCGACTCGCGGACGGTCGCCGGCATGGACGCCAGCATGTCGGTCTCCATCAGTCCCGGCGAGACGGCGTTGACGAGAATGCCGCGGCCGGCGAGATCGCGCGACAGCGCGCGCGTGAATCCTTCCAGGCCGGCCTTCGACGCCGCGTAGTTGGCCTGGCCGGTCAGCGGCAGCGACGCGCTCGGCGAGCTGATGTTGATGATGCGCCCGCGCCGGCGCTGGAGCATCGGCCGCATCACGGCCCGCACGCAATGATACGCACCATCGAGGTTGGTCCGCAGCACTCGATCCCACCGTGCCGGGTCCAACATCGCCACGTGCGCGTCGGCGCTCGTGCCCGCATTGTTGACGAGGATGTCGATCGCCCCCAGCTCGCGCGCCGCCCCCTCGAAGAACGCCGCCACCGAAGCCGCGACGGAGACGTCGCACGCGGCCGTCCACGCGCGGCCGCCGGCCGATGCAATCGCCGCAACCGTTTCCCGCGCGGCGTCCTGCCGATCGCGGTAGCTGATCGCCACGGCTGCGCCGCGCTCGGCCAGCAACGCGGCAATGCCGCGGCCGATTCCCCTCGATCCCCCCGTCACGGCTGCGACGCGTCCCGTCAGGTCGAGCTCCGACGGCACACCCGGCGTTCGATCATTCGTGATGGACGGCATCGTAACACCGACGCGCGTCAGTCGGCGATGCGGACGACGGCGGCGACGAGCGCGCCGCCCGAGGCGACGCCGTTGATCAAGGCGACGCGCCCCGGGGCTCTGACGGCCGAGGTCGCCAGGTTCAGGCGGGCGCACGCGGAATCAATCTGGCGCAGCCCGGCGATGGGTGGAATCATCTCCCGCCGGCCGCACAGGACGGCCGCCACGAGCGATGCGGTGCCGGTCGCGCTTGCTTCGCCGAGCGCGCCTTTGACCGCCGTCACGAGGGCCCGGTGCGCGCCGAAGAGATCGCCGATAGCCGCGGCTTCGACGCGGTCCAGCCCTGCCGACGAGTTCGCGCTCGCATACACCACGTCGATAGCCGAGAGGTCGAGGCCGGCGGCATCGATCGCACGCCGCATCACGCGCGCGATGTCGGCGGGATCGGTCGGCCACTGGTTCACGCCGGCGCGCGCGCCGCCGCATTCGACGGCGAGCAGCTCGGCGAGGATCGTCGCGCCGCGTTCGCGCGCCCCGTCTTCGGGCTCGAGAATCGACGCGTAGGCCCCTTCGCCGAGGACGAACCCGTTGCGCGTCGCGTCGAACGGCCGGCTTCCCTCCGGATATCCGTTCTCGTGCGAGAGCACGCCGAAATGATCGTGAACGCGAAAGAACAACGGATACAGCGCGTCCACGCCGGCCGTGATGACGACCCGTGCCTTCCCGCCGCGCAGCAGATCGATCGCCTGCGCCGCGGCCGTCAGGCCGGACACTTCCTTCTGGCTGATCGTGATGTTCGGGCCGCGGCACTTCAGCTCGAGGCCGATGAGCGAGGCCGCGACGTTGGCGACGGTGGCATTGAACAGAAGCGCCGGGGCGCCAATTGGACCGAGACGGAAGAGGCCCTCGAGAAATTCCTCCGTTCGCGATCCGCCGCCCGTGTAGGTGCCGATCGAGACACCTGTCAGATCCTGCGGCTGTTCGCCGTAACGGATGCCGGCGGCGTCGAGCGCCTGGCACGCGGCGGCGATCGCGTACTGACTGGTCATGTCCATCCGCCGCGCCTTGAGCGGCGGAATCCAGCGCGAAGGATCGAAGTCCTTCACCGACGCCGCGCAGCGCGCTGAGCACCCGTCGACGGGGAACTGCGTCAGGGGTGCGACGGCGCTTCGTCCGTCGAGCAGCGCCTGGGCAAAGGCGCCGGTCTCGGTGCCGAACGGCGTCACGACGCCCACGCCCGTGATCACGATCCGCTGCATGGCCCCGCGTACGTTACCATCGCGTTCATGTTCCGTCCACGCGTACTGCTGGTGCCGCTGTTCGTGTATGCGGCGCTGGCCGCGGCACCGGTACGCGATCTGTTCGACGACATCTATGCACGCAGCCGCGGCATCGAAGCGTCGCTCAAGACGGTTACCGCGCAGTTCACCGAAACGACCACGACATCGATGGTCTCGAAGCCGATCGTGTCGCACGGAACGCTCGCCGTCGTTCGCCCCGACCGCATCGTCCTCCGCTATGCCGATCCCGAGCCGCATGTCGTGCTGATCGACGGCGGCCAGATGACGTTCTCCTGGCCATCGCGGGGCATCACGCAAGAGAGCGACATCGGGGCGGCGCGGAAGCGCGTGGACAAGTACTTCGTCGACAAGGACCCCGACGAACTGCGCCGCGCATTCCGAATCGCCGCCGTCACCTCGAGCGATCCGCCCGACACGTGGCGCATCACGATGACCCCGACCCGCAGCCAGATCACGCAGGGCCTCACGAAGCTGCACCTGTGGATCGACCGGACGTCGCTGCTGCTGACGGCGATGCGGATGGATTTCCCGAACGGGGACTCGAAGCTGATGACGTTCGCGGACGTTCAGGTCAACGGGACGGTGGATCCGAAGCTCTTCTCGATCGACGCCGTCACCGACTCGTCGCCGCAGGCGAGGTCGTATTCCGCGAGGTAGTGCGCGGGATCCATCATTCGCTGCGTGCGCCGGAGCGCACGGAGCAGGAACCACGCATCGCGCGCCTTCACCTGCCGCAGCCACTGCCACACGGACTTTCGCCCGCTCAGGTTCAGCACCGAGCGCCGCCATGTCTCGCAGTACAGCTCGAAGAACCGTTGCGGCCCGAGCTTCGGCTCCCACAGCAGATGATGCATGTCGAATTGCGCCCACCTCCGCGCCGCGATGCGCGGCCGCAACTCGTCGAAATAGGCCGTCCCCGGGAGCGGCGTCAGGATGGTGAAGCCGGCCTGGTGCAGCTGATGCGCGTCGACGAACTCCCACAACCGCGCAAAATCCTGCTCGTCCCACGCCGGGTCGATGACGAAGTTGCCCGTGACGCCGTAGCCCAACTTCCGCGACAGCGCCACCGCGGCGGTGGTGTGATCGACGGTCGCGTCCTTGACGAGGCCCTTGAGGCCGTCGTCTGTCGCCGCCTCGAGGCCGAAGAAGATGTCGAACTCCTTTGCCAGCGGGCGCCATGCCTCGAGCAGCTCGGGATGGCGCGCCACGAGATCGACGCGGCTCTGCACGAGAATCCAGGACTTGAACACGCCGCGCTTGCGCAGCGCGTCCGCCAGCGCGAGGCTGCGCGCCGGGTGATACCAGAACAGATCGTCGGCGACGAACACGTGATCGCCGACCGCCGCCATGTCATCGCACACGGATTGAATCGAGCGCTCCCGGACAGAGCGCGCGTGCAGTTGCCAGATGGAGCAGAAGGTGCAGCGAAACGGACAGCCTCGCGCCGTTTCGACGAGCCAGACCGGACGATGGGCGAGGCAGGCGTACTGCCGGCGCCACGGCTGCACATGACGGCGCGCGGGCAACGGCACGTCGTTCAGATCGAACGCGCCCTCAGGTTCGGCCGTCTTCACCCACTCGCCGCCTGCGGCAACGGCAAGGCCCGGAACCTCGCTCAAGGGACGCTTCGCCACAATCGCGTCAGCGATCGCCGGAACGGCGCGCTCACCATCGTCGAGCACGACGGCGTCGACCCCCGCGCGGAACAACGGCTGCGGATACGCCGCCGCAGTGTGACCGCCCAGGATCAGCGGTACGTCGGGCGCCGCGCGGCGCACGCGAGCGGCAAGATGGAGCACGTCGTCGGTTTCGAGCGCATGCATGGCCGCGATGCCGACGAGCGCGGGACGCTCGTGCAGGTAGTGCTCGACGGGCCGCCCGAAGCGCAGATCGAGGATCGCGACCTCGTGGCCCCTTGCCTCGAGCGCCGCCGCGATGTACTCCATCCCCAGCGGTTCGATCCGGAAGAAGGGGCCGAGACCGAAGCGTTCGTTTTCAGGGATCGGGCGGAGCAGGAGGACGCGCATGGACCGCGCGGAAGCGTAACACACGTGCGCTATACTCACGATCCTCGCACGCACGGGCGTCAGTGATCTCTCCCATCCAATCCATCGTTGTGTGGGCGCACCGTCGCCGGCGGCTGGTGTTCGCCCTGTCGTTGATCGTCCTGCTCGGCTCCGCGATCGGGCTCAGGCGGCTGCAGCTGGACTCGGACGTCGTCAACCTCCTGCCCGCGAACGGCCGCGCCATCACGCCGTTCCGCACGTACCTGCGCCAGTTCGGAACGCTGGACCAGCTGCTGGTCGTGTTCACCGCCGCCCCCGGACGCCCGATCACCGACTACTCGTCAGAAATCGAGCGCTGGACCGCGCGGCTGCGTGAAGCTCCAGAGATCGAGTGGGTGGACGCGGGGACCGCCGGAGGGGACCGCGACTGGAGCTGGCTCGCCGATCACCAGCTCCTTCTGATGCATGGACGCGCGCTCGATACGGCGCTCGAGCGCCTGCAACCGGACGGCATGGCGCGCGCGCTCGAGAACTCGCGGCAGCTCCTCGCCGTGCCGTCGGAATCGGTGAAGCAGCTCGTTCGCCAGGACCCGCTGGACTGGTTCGGACTGCTGCGCCAGCAGCTCGGCGGCGCGCGCGCCGGCATCTCGCTCGGGCTCACGGAAGCGGGCTACGTCTCCAAGGACGGACGGCAGCGCCTGGTGATCGCGAAACCGCGCCGCCCGCCGTACGACACGAGGTTCTCGCAGCGCCTCGTCGCACGGCTGCACCAGATCCCTGCGGGCGCGGAAGACGAGAGCAAGGTGCCGCTGCGCATCGGGTATGCGGGCGGCCACTTGATTGCCCTCGAAACGGAAGCGCTCGTGAAACGCGAAAGCATCTGGAACAGTGTCGGCTCGCTCGCGCTCATCCTGCCGCTGCTGTTCCTCGCGTTTCGCAGCATCTGGCTGTTGTCGGCTGGAGCGATTCCATCGATGGCGTCGCTGTTGATCGTCCTCGGGCTCCTGGGGTTGACCGGCGTGAAGCTCTCGGCCGCGGCAACAGGATCCGCCGCGATGCTGCTCGGCCTCGGCGTGGACGGGGTCGTGCTGCTCTATGTCGCGCACCGGCTCGCGCTGGCGGACGGCCGTACCGGAGTGGACGCGGTTGCCGCCATCGCCAGCCCGTCGGCGAGCATGCTCTACGGGATGCTGACGACGGCGGCCACGTTCTACGGCCTGGTGTTCGTCGACTTCCCCAGCCTGCAGCAGCTCGGACTCCTGATCGGCCACAGCATGGTGGCATGCGGCATCCTGACGCTCGTCCTGATCCCTGCGCTGCTGCCCGCGCGCGCGCGACGCACCGACAGCCGCGCGCTGCTCGCGTGGCCGCGCTTCGCCGCGTGGATCGCCGACCATCGCGGCAGGCTGATCTGGTTGGCGGCGGCGATTACGCTCGTGCTCGGCGCCGCGGCGACACGGCTGCAGGTCAACGCCTCGCTCGAGCGGCTGCGATCCACCACGCCGGCCGCCGCGTTCGAGGAGGACGTGCGCCGTACGTTCGGGCTGCCGTCCGACGTCTTCGTCACGCTGCAGCAGGGACCGGATCTGCAGCCGCTGATTGAGGCGAACGAGCAACTGCTCGCACGGCTGCACACCGCGTCCCCGTCGCTCGCCGTCGACGGAGGATCCTCGCTGCTTCCCTCGGACGCCGCGCAGCGCCGAGCGCACGAAGCCATCGCCCGCGCCGTCCCCGGCACTTCCGAGGCAATCGCGCGATTCAACCGGACGTCGGTCACCGCTGGATTCAACCCGGGGAGCCTGCAGCCGTTCGTGAATCGCTTGCCCGTGCTGCTCTCGCCCGGCTCCCACCTGGCGTACGAAGAGTTTTCGCAGCATGGCCTGGGCGATCTGATCGGCCGATTCATCACGCGGACGCCGGACGGCTGGACGCTGGCGACCTATGCCTTTCCCGCGAACCCCGCCGAGCGCCAGGCGCTCGAATCGACGGTTCACTCCATCGACGGCGCCCAGTTGACCGGCCTGACGCTGGTGAACGAGGAGCTCGCGGCCCGGTTCGTGCCGCAGTTCATTCGCGGCCTGGTCGTCGGCTCCGTCGTTGTCGGCGTGTTGATCGTGCTGATGTTCAGGGACTGGCGCCTGTCGCTCCTCTCCATCGTCCCCACCGTCGTCGGATTGGTGTGGGCGGCCGGCGTGCTCGCGCTGTGCGGCGTCGCACTCGACCTCTTCGCCGTCTTCGCGGTCGTGACGTTCGTCGGCATTGGCGTTGACTACGGTATCCACGTCGTCCATCGGTATCAGGACACCGGCGACGCGCGGGAAGCGGTCGCGCACCTCGCGCCGGTGATCATGGTCGCCGGCCTGATCACGCTCTTCGGCTACGGCACGCTGATGACGTCGAGCTATCCGCCGCTCCGCTCCATGGGCATCGTCTCGATCGTCAGCGTCTTCGCGCTCGTCGCCGCGTCGTTGCTGCTGCTTCCGGCGCTGCTGCCGGCGTCGCGGGCGTCGGCTCGAGGCGAGCACCTTCTGCGTTGAGGGACAATACCGGCGCAGCATGTTCGTGCACGCCCTCATCCCTGCTTTCAACGAGGCGGAAACGATCAGTCGGGTCGTGACCGGGCTCGCGCCGATCGTCGATGCGATTACGGTCGTCGACGACGGGTCGACGGATGCGACCGGGCCACTCGCGCGTGCCGCCGGCGCTGCCGTGATCCGTCAGCCGCACAAGGGGGGCAAAGGCTCCGCGGTGCGAGCCGGCCTTGCCGCGGTGCTGGCGAGTCCTTGCACGCACGTGCTGATGATCGATGGCGACCTGCAGCACCGCCCCGACGAGGCGCCGCGCCTGATCGAGGTTGCGCGCGCGACCGGATCCGATCTCGTCATCGGGGAGCGGCAGTTCGATCGCGCGTCGATGCCGGCGTCGCGCTACCACGCGAATCGCATCGGGAGTCGCGCACTCTCGTGGTTCGTCGGCGTTCCGATCGCCGATACGCAGTGCGGCTTCCGGCTGTTCGCCGCACGCGCCCTCAGAGGGCTCGTGCTGAAGGCGCGCGGCTACGAGATCGAGACGGAAATGCTGGTGAAGGTCCGGCGGCGCGGCGCGACGGTGGCGTCCGCGCCGATCTCGGCCGTCTATAATGGACGTCCCAGCAAGCTGCGGCCGATACGAGACACGACCAAGACATGCTTCCTCGCGGTGTACTACCGGTTCCTCGAGCGCCTGTAGAGGAGCCGCCCACCCACGCCGATCGCGCGCCGCGCAAGTGGACGCTGCACGGAATGAACAACGGCGCGATCTTCGGGTTCACGTATCACGGCGTCCGCCGGCTACCGCGCGCCGTGTCCTACGGGATCGGGCATTTCGGCTCGACGCTCGTCGCACGCTTCGCGCCGCGGGCGACCAACGCCATCGCGGATAACCTGCACGCCATCTTTCCGCGCGCATCCGAGAAAGATCTTCGCGGCCGCGCGCTCGAAACGTACCGCAGCTACGCGCGGGACACCATCGATTTCCTGCGCGCGCTCGACGACCCGGACGTCGCGCAGGCTTTCGACTTCAGCGAACAGACCCGCGCGCACGCCGTGGCGCTGCACGAGGGAGGGCGCGGAGCGCTTCTCGTCACAGGACACTTCGGCAATTGGGAGGCCGGCGGGTTGCTGATGGCGCGCGTCCTGCGGCTCCCGCTCACCGTCGTCGCCATGCGAGAGCCGGACGATACCGTCAACCGGATTCGGAACGAGATCCGTGGCCGCATGGGCATCGAAACGATCGAGGTGCGGCAGTCGCTCGACACGCCCCTCAAGATTCGCGCCGCGCTGGCGCGCAACCGATTCGTCGCTATCCTGATCGATCGTCATATCGGACGCGACAGGGTGCCGGTGACGCTGTTCGGCCGGCGCGCCTGGTTTCTCCGGACGCCGCTGCTGATCGCGGCGCTCACCGGCGCGCCGATCGCTCTCTCGACGGTCGAGCGCAGCGGCCCGGGCCGCTTTCATGCCTGGATGGGCGCGCCTGTCGCGATCCCGCCGGCGATCACGAAAGACGAATGGATTCCAGTCGCGGCGCAGCAGATCGCTGACCAGATCGCCGAACGCGTCCGTGCGAGGCCCGAGTGCTGGTATCACTTCTATCGGTACTGGGACGCGCAGCGCGACGATTACACGGGCCTCGACTGAGGCGGGCGTGGATCCGCTTTCGCACGCGGCGTTCGGCCGCACCCTCATCGCATTCGACGCGCGACACCGATTGGGGCCGGGCGCCTCGGCCGCATGCATCCTCGGCTCCCTCTCGCCCGATCTGGATCTCGCGCTTGGCCTGCAAGGGTGGGACGTGTACTTGCGCGCACACCAGGCGGGCACCCACGCCCTTGCGGGTGCGCTCGCCTGCGGCGCGCTGACGGCCACCGTCGTTCGCCTCGCGGAACCCAGGTCGCGCTGGGTCCCCCTCCTGGTGGCCGCCACCGCAGGAGCCTTCGGCCACCTTGCGCTCGATCTGCTCGCCGGCGCGGACATCCGGCCAGGCTGGCCGGTCTGGAATGCCGTCTCCACCCTGCCGCTGTTCGCGATGGCAGACCCCTGGCTGGTCGTCCTGTTCGTTGCCGCGCTCGCGTTCCTGTGGCGGGCGCGCCGACCCGCCGTCGCGCTCGCGACGATCGTCGCGCTCGCGTGCATGGTCGTGACGAAAGGCGCCTTGTATGCGCGGGCAAAGGCCGTCGACCGTCGCGCGGTCACAGCCGCCGACGCGAGCCATGTCGATGCCGTGTTTGGCTCGTGGCATCGGTGGACGTTCTTTCACGTGAGTGGCGACTCCGCCGAGCGGTGGGAGGTCGATGCGTTCAGCGGCAGCGCCGTGCGCGCGTTCAGGATCGATCGCGGGCTCAGCGTCCCTTCCGTCGACGCATCGCGCGCCCTGTCGACGGTCACCAATTTGATGGCGTCGCACGACATCACGTTCGCGCGCGTGCGCGGGAACACGAACGAGCGCTACGCGGTGCTTTGGTCGGACCTCCGCTATTGCAGCGCGACGCTGGTGGGCTCAGAGCCCCTGTGCGGCCTCTGGTTTGGCGGGGAGTACGAGGCCGGCGGGCGCGCAATCGACGCTGTCGTGCACGTTGGGACGCTGCTGCAGCGCCGCCCTGTCGAGCGGACGCCGGCCAATCACCAGTAGGTTGGCGAACGGCGTGCCCTGTCCCGCGGCTTGTGCCTCGACGCGCAGCCCGAACCGCTGCAGCAACGTCGTCCACTCCGCGTGCGTGCGGAAGGCGAACCGCTGGCGCCAGTTTCCGGTGACGGCCGCCTTGAGCCGATTCCCGGCGCGCACAGCCAGGAACTGCACGCCGCCCGACGCGTCCGCTTCGCGGATGATCACGACGCCGCCCGGCTCGAGCGCCTGGGTAATCCGAATCAGCAGCTGTTCCTGATCCGCCCGCGGCATCATGTGCAGAACGTCGAGCATTAGGACCGTGGCGCTGCGAGGCACGGTAAAGCCGCGCGCATCGCCGTCGACGATCTCGGCGTCGGCGCCGAGCACCTGCCGCGCGATTCGCGCCGCGCCGCTGCGAAGCTCCAGTCCCACGACCCTGTCGAAGCGGGCACTGGGCGGCAGCGGCGCCCCTTCCTGCCGCATCCGGGCCGCCTCGCGCAGCATCGACAGCGTCAGCCCCGTGCCGCAGCCGACGTCGACCAGCGTGGTGCCAGACGTCATCACGCCGGGCTGCAGAAGCGCGCGGTAGACGGGATCGCCCCGCAGCTTGCCGCGCGCGAACTCCCAGGGCGTGACACCGGCGCCAATGTAAGGATCGCTCGCGCGGCGCCATAGCAACGCCAGCACCGGGTCCTCGCGCCGCAGGCCGCCGGTCGCCAGCGTCGCGATTGCGACCGAGAGGCCGAGAACGGCACCGACGATCGCGCTGCCGATCAGAATGTCGGCACCGAAGGTCCACGGACTCGTCGTGCGCAGTACGTGGAGCGACAGATGGTGCAGGTCGTGCCGCCGTACCCAGGCCCCCGTCTGCAGCTCCGCGAAAAGGAGGAACGGAGAGACGAGCGGAATCGAAATGTTCGACGCGATGTAGAGCTTCAGCCGGTTCAGATTCAGCAGCCGGCCGGTGATCCAACACAACGGCAGGTGGAAGCCGTAGAACGGCGTGCAGCCTATGAAAACGCCCAACCCGAGCGCCGCCGCCTCACGGCCCGTGCCTTCGCCTTCGAGGCGCAGATCGTAAAACATGCGGCGGAGCCGCTGACGCCAGCCAAGCATTTGACGTTCAGGGTCGCGGTGCATCCGTCAGGGTGACGGCCCCCGACGCAACGAGAATTCCGTCCGCGCGCACGTCGCCCTCCACCTTGAACAGAGCACCGAACTGCCCGACGACGCGCGCGTCCACTTCGAGGCTCTGACCCGGGCCGGCTGCGGCCGGGAACTTACATGGGCCGAACGCGGCAACGCGCAATTGCAGCGGCTCGCTCGTCGTGCTCACGGCGGTTCCAGCCGCCAACCCGCCGGCCTGCGCGATCAGCTCGATGAGGATACAGGCGGGCACGACTGGCGCGGTCGGGAAATGGCCCTGGAAATAGAAATCGTCGCCGCGCGTGCGCCGCCGCGCGCGGCACCGCGCGCCGGGCACGAGCTCCGCGATCTCCTCGAGCAGCCGCATCGGCGGCCGATGTGGAAGGCGATCGATGTCGGACATCCGCGAAGATGATGCTATATTTTCGCGCGGGAT
This sequence comes from Acidobacteriota bacterium, assembly GCA_046735335.1. GTDB lineage: Bacteria > Acidobacteriota > Vicinamibacteria > Vicinamibacterales > 2-12-FULL-66-21 > JBKPQB01. The sequence goes on from JBKPTE010000042.1 coordinate 49,144, forward strand.
ACCTACCGCATGGGTGTATGGACGCCACTGGAACTTGCCCTCTCGGGCACCGCTCGGCTGCTCTGGCCAGGTCTTCAGGCGTTGAACAGCCGCTTTCCCTCATCGAGCTTTCATCCGCGCTGGGCGCCGGGGCCGCTCCTCAAAAGCCGCGAGCGCACGAAGCCGACGCTCGGATGGCCGAGGCGCACTGACTCGCTCTGTCCGACCTGCGTGCGCGAAGCGCGCGAGCGCATCCTGAACGGCGAACAGGCGCTCGACACGCTGGTCAACGAACACGTCGCCGAGATCCCGGCGACGATTGTCGAACGCGATGGCCGCGTCCTGATAGAGAAGACCTGCCCCACGCACGGGACGTTCACCGACACGCTGGCGATCGATCCTGCGTTTCTCCGGCGGATGGAGTCGCTGTACCCGGGACGCGACTACGCCGCCGACGCCGGCAGCCTGCACAACCACGGTACGTCGTCGATCAAGTACGGCCGCGGCGCCGTGCTGACGATCGATCTGACGAACCGCTGCAACATGATGTGCGATCCGTGCTTCATGGACGCCAACCAGGTGGGCTACGTGCACGAGCTCACGATCGAGCACGTCAGGAAGCTGCTGGACGACTCGATCACGATCAAGCCGAAGCGCCAGATGTCGGTGCAGTTCTCGGGCGGCGAGCCGACGATCTCGCCCATCTTCCTCGACGCGGTGCGGTACGCGAAGGAGGTCGGGTACTACAGCGTACAGGCGGCGACGAACGGCATCCGCTTCGCCCAGGACGCCGCGTTCGCGCGTGACGCTCGGGCGGCAGGCCTCCGCATCGCGTATCTGCAGTTCGACGGCATCGGCGAGGAAGCGAACGCGCATCGCAAGGTCGGCAATCTCTTCGACGTCAAGCTGCGGGCAATCGAGAACCTGCATGGCGCTGGCATTGACGTCTGCCTGGTCGTCACGATCGTGAACTCCATCAACAACGATCAAGTGGGCCCGATCGTCAAGTTCGCGCTGGAGAATTGCGAGAAGATCAGCTTCGTCTCGTTCCAGCCGGTCTCGTTCACGGGACGGGACGAAGACATCAGCGATGCGGACCGCCACGCGCGGCGTTATACGCTGTCGCATCTGGCGCACGACGTGAAGCGCCAGACGGGCGTAACCGAGCCGCTGCGCGACTGGTTCCCGCTGTCGGCCTCCAGCGTGTTCTCCGACGTGACGGACCTGATGCAGGGCCCCGCCGCCGACTGGGGGACGCTCAAGTGCGGCTGCCATCCCAACTGCGGCGTGGGCACGGCCTTCATGGTCAGCAAGAAGACGAAGGCGTGGGCGCCGCTCTCGGCGTTCATCGACGTCGATCGCATGATGAGCGACGCGCGCGCGATCGCCGACTCGGCGCGCCGTCCGTGGCTCACGAAAGCCCAGACGCTGATCAGCCTGCTCCGCAACTACTCGCCGGCGAAGGCGCCTGCGGGCTTCCGCCTGATCGATCTCGTCAAGAAGTACGACAAGCAGAGCGGCGGACAACTCGGCGGCATCGGCGCGCCGGACGGCCCCAATCGAAGAGAGGACGAGTGGCTCGTCCTGTTCGTCGCCGGGATGTGGTTCCAGGATCTCTGGACCTACGACTTCCGCCGCACCGAAATGTGCATCATTCCCTACGCGACGCAGGCCGGAGAGATCTCCTTCTGCGCCTATAACACCGGCGTTGGCTGGCGTCAGATCGTCGAGAACATGCACAAGAGCGCCACGGTCGCGGAATGGTACCGCCAGCGCGGGAAGCACGCCGTCTACGCGAACCCGAAGAAGGCAGTCCCGCTCGCGCCCGATGTCATCCCCGTCACCCTGCGCATCCCGAAGGACGGCCGGCTGGTCGATTGGAAGCCTTCGCCGGACGTGGCGAAGGCGCCGGCGGCGATCGAACAGACGCCGGTCTCGGCATAGCCCGAAAATAGAAACGGCCGCCCCTGGAGGCGGCCGTTTCGCGTGTTTCCGTGTACTCGGCTACTCGACTTCTTTTTCCTGCGTCTCGTCCGCGGCGATTCGCAGCGAGCGGAGGAAGCGGCGGTCGTTCGCGCTGATCTCGAACGTGCGGCGCTGATGGTGCGCGAGCGCCTTCTGCTGAGGTGCGGTTGCGCGCGCCAGCGCGCCCGGCTGCGTGCGGTTCACGAACCCGATCACCGCCTCGAGCGACAGCTTCATCTCGAACCCCGCCGCCCGCGCGCGCTCGCGGCAAGCTTCCACTCTGGCGTCCTCGGCAACCGCCGAGGCAATGGCGTCGGATAGCTCCCGGGCCAGACGGTTCACGACGTCATCCATGCGAGACCTCCTCACCGCCGCCGGAGCTGCTGAACCGGGGCGTTCCCCGATCGGTGGCCCTCGGGGGAAGGCGGCTGGGATCGGGCGCCAAGATTAATCATATGAAGGGTTTGAGGCGCGGGAAACGCAGGGACATTGTAAACTCGTGGTCGACCACTGTCAATGGATGAGAGTCCGCCCCTCCTGACGCCCGATGACCTGACGAGCTGGGATCCCGCACGCGATCTCTCGTTTCCCGGCGCATTTCCGTTCACGCGGGGCATCCAGCCGTCCATGTACCGCGGCCGCCTCTGGAC
>JBKPTE010000043.1:0-26783 GCA_046735335.1 Acidobacteriota bacterium
GCGCTGATGGCGACCGCAGCCGCACAGTCGAAGGGGACCGCCGCCGCTGACAAGAAGGACTGGATTCAGCTCTTCGACGGCAAGGACCTCGACGGCTGGGTCCCGAAGATCACCGGCTTCGACCTCGGCGTGAACTACAACGACACGTTCCGCGTGCAGGACGGCCTGCTCACCGTCTTGTATGACAAGTACAAGCAGTTCGACGGCCATTTCGGGCACCTGTTCTACAGCCGCCAGAAGTTTTCCTACTACGTCATCGCGGCGGAGTACCGGTTCGTCGGCGAGCAGGTGCCCGGCGCACCGGCCTGGGCGCTCCGCAACAACGGTTTGATGCTCCACAGCCAGCCGCCCGAGACGATGAAGAAGGACCAGGACTTCCCGATCTCCATCGAAGCGCAGCTCCTGGGCGGCGGACCGACCGGAGAGCGGTCCACATTGAACGTGTGCACGCCGGGCACCGAGATCTTCATGAACGGCGCGATGGTCAAGGGACACTGCACGAACTCGACGTCCGCAACGTATCGCGGCGAGCAGTGGGTCCACGTGGAAGTGGAGGTGCGCGGCGGCGAGCACATCACGCACAAGGTCGAGGGCAAGACCGTGCTGGAGTACGACAAGCCGCAGATCGGCGGCGGGAACGTCGCGAACTTCGACCCTGCCGTGAAGATCGACGGCAAGCCGCTGACCGAGGGCTACATCACGATCCAGGGCGAGAGCGCGCCGACGCAGTTCAGGAAGATCGAGGTCCTCAACCTGTCCGGGTGCATGGACCAGAAGTCACCCAAGTACAAGCCCTATTACATTCACGCCGACGCCGCGGCCTGCAAGTGAACGGCGCGCCCCTCGCGCGCGGCATCGTAGGCGGCCATGGCGGCCGCGAATGACTGCCGCGCATCGCGGATCGTTGCGATCGGCGTCCGGTTGTGTTCGAGACAGTCGATCAGGTGCGTGAGCGGAAACGGTGACGCGGGGGCGAACGGCGGCTCGCTCTGACGCTCGTAGACCCAGTCCGCGGCGCCGGCCGCCAGCACCGCGCGCCCGGGCGTGCGGAACCACTGATCCATGATCTCGCCGCGGCTGCCGATCACTTCGAGCCGCACCACGCTGTTCTGCTTCGGCGACGGCCCGGTCCTTTGCGGAGCGTTGATGGTCCAGCCGGCTTCGAGCGTCGCGATGACGCCGTTCGCGCACGTGTAGGTCGCCATGCCCCAGTCTTCGACGGCAATGTCCTTGTGGACGAGATTGCCCATCCGCGCCTCGACTTGAACGAGATCGGATCCCGACAACCATCGGAAGAGATCGATCCAGTAGATCCCCTCGTCGATGAACGCGCCGCCCGGGACGTGTTTCGGGTCGACGAACCATCCTGGCCGTCCCGAGCCGTACCAATCTTCCGCGATGGACCACCGGCTCGTCTGATGGATCAGGATGATGTCACCGATGGCGCCCTGAGCGATGCGCGCCGCGAGATCGGCGGCGCGCAAGCGCATGATGCCCTGAAACGGGAAACAGACGACCCCGGATTGCTCCACGGCCGTGACCATGCGATCCGCCTGCGCCACGCTCATCGCCATCGGCTTGCCGAGGATCATGTGCTTGCCCGCGCGGGCGGCGGCAATCGCCAGGTCGTGGATCTCCGAGACCGGCGACGCGATGTGGAGGATGTCGATGTCGCTTCTCTCGAGGAGCGGCGCGTAGTCGCGATATCCCTCTACGCCGAACGTGCGCGTGAACGCATCGAGCTGCTCCGGTTCATGCCAGGCGACCGCAACCAGATCGGCCTTCGGATACTCCGGCAGCGCCCGCGCCAGGTTGTACGCCGAATACCAGTGTCCGAGTCCCGCAATGCCCACACGCCACTTTTTCGTCATCTGGACCCCATCGTATCGGTGATCAACTCTTGATCTCCTGATCTCCTGTGCGCCACGCGGCTCAGGACGATCACGACGGCGTACGCGACAATCACCACGCCGAAGATCGATCGCAGGCCGACCCCGGCGGCGATCTGGCCGGCCACCCACGGTACGCTCATGCCTCCGCCGAGCGCGATGGCGAACAGGATGCCGAACACCGTGCCCGAATGGGATCGAAACCTGGTCCCGGCAATTGCGAGCGCGGCGGGGTAGATGCCGGCGAGTGACGCGCCGATGACGACGATCCCGAGCGCGACGAGCGCGGGACCCGGCGCGGCCGCGGCAATGACGCCGCCGGCGAGCGCGCCGGCCGCGGAGAGCGTCAGGACCCGAAACGAATCCACGCCGACGGCGTACCGGCTCAACGCGATTCGCGCGACCATGATCGCGCCCCAGTACGCGGCCAGCACCATGGACGCCAGCGACACGGACGTGCCCATCTCGCGCGTCAGGTAGGTCGAGACGAACCCGCCAACCGTGAATTCGACGCCCGATTCGCAGAACAGCAGGAAGGCCAGCGCAAGCACGAGAGGATGCCGCACGAATTGCGGGATTTCCGCGACGGGCATCCGCTGCGCCTGTTTGGCCGCGGGGAACCGCAGCGACGCAGCGAAGAGACCGGCAGCGGCGCACGACAGCGCTGCGGCAACGAGGAGCACGCCGATCGAAAAGCGCGCGAGCAGCGCGCCCACCGCGAACGGCAGGAGGAGCGCGCCGAAGCCGAAGAAGATCCCGAGCACGTTGAGGGCGGCGTTCTTGCGCTCCGGATCCTCGTGCAGATCCGCGACCAGCGTATTCGTCGAGCCGTTCAGGGCGCTGCCGCCGATCCCGAGGAGCAGAGCAGCCGGAAGGAGGTCCCGGAACGCCGCCGCGCGCGCGATGATGACGAGCGCGGCGGCCACGAGCAGGCAGCCGGCGGCCAGCGGCGGCTTCATCCCGAACCGATCCATCGCGACGCCGATCACGAGGCTGGTCGCGAGCATCGCGCCGTTCATGACGAGAAAGAGCGTGCCGATGTCCGCGACGTCGAACGCGAGGCGGCCCGCGAGCGGCGGAAGGACCGCGCCGATGAGCGCCATCACCACGCCGAACACGAGCATGCCCGCGTACGCCGCGGCGCTGAGCAGCCGCATGCGCTCGCGGTCAGGCACGGGCATGATCGAGCGGGGATCGTTCGAACAACTTCGCCGTGTAATCGTCGAACACGCGGAGGTTGTGGTCCTTCGCGATCCCTGGGACGTTCGGCGACACGAACGTGTGCGGCTGGAATCCGCGCGCCTTCAGCCGTGCGCCGGCTTCCGCGACGAGCGCCATCGCGATGAACACGGCCGCCATCGTCGAACCTGCGGCCACCCGTTCGGGCGCGCCGATGTCCACGAGCGCATCTTCGGGCGGCACGCAGTTGTCGAGCGCGATGTCGGCGACATCGCTCAGCGCGCGGCCGCTCGAATGCGTCGCCCCGGCCGCTTTCGCATTCGCGAGCGATGAGACCGTGATGACGGTCAGCCGGCGCTCTTTCGCATACAGCGCCGCTTCGATCGGCGCGGCGTTGAGGCCGCCGTGGGAAAAGACGACCAGGCAGTCGCCGGGCTGGAGCGCGAAGCTCTGAAGGAAATTCGCGACGTAACCCTCGCGCCGCTCGAGCCACAACAGTTCCCGCGCGCCGCCGGGACCAACGACGTTGTGCCACATCAGGCGGGGATCGTAGAGCGGGAAGAAGCCGACGAAGCTGCCGTAGCGGGGAAAGACGTCCATCACCGGAATTACGGAATGGCCGCTGCCGAAGAGGTACGCGCGCCGGCCCGCGGCGATCGCCTCCGCCAGCCGTTCCCCCGCGGCTTCGATTCGCGTCATCTGTGTGGTCCTGATCGCGCCGAGCACCTCGGCGATCCGCTCTGCATACGCCTGTGCCGACATTCGTCTCTCCTCTATACGTTACGGGCCTCGAGCCACGCGAGCCGCGCGGCGCCGAGCAGCCCGGCATCCTCGCCCAGTGTAGTGCGCTCGATGCGGACGCGCGCGGCGGCCACCGGCTGCGTCCACGCGAGCGCGTGCGCGCGGATCCGATCGACGAGCAGATCGCCGGCCTCCATCACGCCGCCGCCGAGGACCACCATCTCGGGATCGAACGCGGCAATCAGGCTGGCGACGCCGAGCCCCAGGTATTCCGCGGTCACGCGATACGCGCCGGCGGCTTTCGCGTCCCCGGTCCTCGCTGCCGACGCCGCGTCCGACGCGCTCGACGTCCCCGCGCGCCTCGCGATCGCCGGTCCTGCGGCTTCCGTCTCCCATCCTCCGCGTTCGTGGTACGCCTCGGTCCATCGGCCGCCGATGGTCATCCATCCGACGGCGCCCGCGATGCCGTGCGCACCTTCGAGGGGGCGTCCTCCGGCGATGATCCCGGCGCCGATGCCGGTTCCGATTGCGAGGAAGATGACGTCCGACAGGCCGCGCGCGGCGCCGAGCCATTGCTCCGCGAGCGCGCTGCCCGTTCGATCGCTGCCGATCGCCACCGGCACGCTGACGCGCGCGCGCAGCGCGTCCCGGAGCGGATGAAAGTCCGTGCCCCAGAGATTCGGCGCCCACACGCCGCCGGTTCGCGCATCGTAGATCCCTGGCACGATGACACCCACCGCGACGGCCGGCCCCGCGAGCCGCGGCGCAATCTGGCTCAGCGTCTCCTCGAACGATGCGGCCGCGGGCAGCTTCTCCTTGTCCGCAATCCGCCCGCTCTCGTCGACGAGCGCCATGGCCGTCTTCGTGCCGCCGAGATCGATCGCCAGTACATTCATGGTTGGTCCGCGTAAGTCCGCGTGCGTCCGCGGCCCGCGTGCGTCCGCGGCCCGCGTGCGTCCGCGGCCGCGGCTGACAATCTGCGGCAGCTCTCCGCGATCAATTTTTGTCCGCGGAGCAGGAAATGCCGCCTCCGTCCGCGGCCGCTGCTGCGCGCCGCGCTGCAAGTGTTACCGATTCGGGAGGTTGCGCGCCATACCCGGCGAAGGGCCGTCGTGGCACCACCGTTGCTCTCCCCTCCGCCGAACCCGAACAAGGGAATCAGGAGGATTGAGTGATGAAGGCTCGTAACGAACACGGTTTCACCCTCATTGAGTTGCTGATCGTCGTCGCTATCATCGGCATCATCGCGGCAATCGCGGTTCCCGGCCTGCTGCGGGCGCGCATTTCGGGGAACGAGGCGTCGGCGATCGGATCGCTCCGCGCCGTGAGCAGCGCGCAGTCGACGTTCTCGGCGAGCTGCGGCAACGGGCAGTACGCGAAATCGCTCGACGTGCTGGGCAGCGGCCCTGCGGGCGGCTCGGCGTTCATCAGCCCCGATCTCGGCGCGGCGGCGACGGCGACCAAGAGCGGCTACAGCGTCTCGATGGATGGCGCGGGCGGCGGCACGACGGCGGCGTGCAACGGCTCGGCGGCGTCGAATCTCTCGACCGGTTATCACGCGTGGGCGGATCCGGTGTCGACGTCGACCGGAACGCGTTTCTTCGGCACGAACACGACCGGTACGATCTGGCAGGGGACCGCAACGCTGAGCGGGATGTCCGACAGCGCGACGCCCTCCGGCGGTACGGCGATTCAGTAACGGGCGTGGCTTCCGCCGTCAGGCGGAAGTTCTCGGGGAGGATGAAGAGGGTGGCCGAGCGAACGGCCACCTCTTTTCGTCGGCGGTGTCGCCGTCAGTCCGCCGGCCGCTCTGTAACCGGCCCGCTCGTTCGCGGGAGCGGCGCCTTCGCTCCTCCTCGCGCTTCTCCATCGAGCAACGCTGCCAGCGTCGAATACGCATAGATCGTCGGCGCATGGTTTTGCATCAGCCCGCCGGTGTCCGCCGTCGGCCCGTAGTTGCTGTGCAGATCGCGCTGGAGCATCCGCAGCATCGCCATCTGCTGCCCGCGATGGTGAGACGTGTGCGTCAGGCGCCGCGTCATCACCCATGCCCTCGATCGCTGCACGTCGAAGAACGTGGTCGTGTCCTGCCACCAGTGTTCGTCCATCCGACGCAGCCGATCGAGCCGCTTGCCGCTGTCCTCCGCGTATCGAGCGATGAAGGCGAGCCGCGTCTCCTCGGCGGGCAGCGGCGGCGCGCCGACGTCGATACGGAGCATGTTCCGGAACCACGTGTCCTCGCTGACGCATTGATGGACCATGTGCTCCCGAATGCTGCGTCCGCGCGGATCGGTCGGACTGGGCCGGATTGGAAGGTCGTCGTCTCTGAACTCGCTCCAGATGCTGAGGACCTTCACGCGCTCCGTGTCGTAGGTGTCGATGAGGAAGTCGTACGTCATGCGGTGCCTCTGGGTGCGTATACGCCAGGCGCTACAATGGCGCGATGGGAGCCTTTCATCCGGAAGTCGTCCACTTCGCCATTGCGCTGCTGATGCTCGGTGTCGCGTGCCGCGCGCTGTCGTTGTTGGGCCGGCCGGTGTTCCTGAACCAGTTTGCCGCGACGCTCTTGATCCTCGGCACGCTCGCGACCATCGCGGCAGTGTACACGGGGAACGCGGCCCATGGGCCTATAGAGCAGATGCCCGGGCTGCGGCCGATCGTCACCGAGCACGAGGAATGGGGCGAGCGCGCCCGCAACATCTTCCTCGTCGTCATGCTGATCGAGCTCGCCGCGCTCGCGTTTCGACGCTCCCCGAAGCTCAAGTATCTGCTGATCGCGTCCACCGTCATCGGGGTCGTCGGGCTTGGTGTACTGTACGAGGCGGGCGAGCACGGCGGTGAAATCGTGTACGCGTATGCCGGCGGCGTCGGGACGCGCAGCGGCGACCCGAGCGACGTCTCGCATCTGCTGCTCGCCGGACTCTACCAACAGGCGCTCCTCGATCGAAAGGCAGGGAAGCCTGCTGACGCGGCGGCCCTCGTGGATGTTGCCGCACGGCGGTTCCCCGACAACATCGACGTCCAGTTGATGCATGCGGAGTCGCTGCTCCTCGATCGAAAGGATCCTGCCGGTGCGGTGACGGCGCTTCGCGCGATCCCGCCGCCGCCAGAGAACCGGCCGCTCCGCATCCGGCACGGGTTGCTGATGGCAAACGCGCTCGAAGCGTCCGGTCAGCATGCCGAGGCGATCTCCACGCTCGAGCAGCTCGTATCGGCCGTTCCGAGTCCTCGGGTCCAGCAACGGCTCGATGCGCTCAAGGGCAAGGGCGCAACACCGTGATGAGCATGGTGAACATGATGAGACTGACGAGACCGATCGCGTGCCTAGTGGTGTTGCTGGCATCGACGCTGGCACTTCGCGCGGATCTCGTCACCGTCGACACCGATGGCGGCAAGCTGTCGGGCGCGGCGAAGGACGGCGGCGTCACCGCGTATCTCGGGATCCCGTACGCCGCGCCGCCGGTCGGCGATCTGCGCTGGCGCGCTCCGCAGCCCGCTGTGCACTGGAACGGTGTCCGGAAGGCCGATCGTTTCGGCACGAGCTGCATGCAGAACGAAGCCGGATCGCGGCTGCCCTGGACCGAAGAGTTCATGACCCAAGGCCCAATCGGCGAGGACTGCCTGTACCTGAACGTCTGGACGCCCGCGAAGAACTCGAGCGCGAAGCTGCCAGTGATGTTCTGGATCTACGGCGGCGGCTTCAACGAGGGCTCCAGCTCGGTTGCCGTGTATGACGGCGCGGCGCTCGCGCGCAAGGGCGTCATCCTCGTCAGCGTCAACTACCGCGTGGGCCCGCTCGGCTTCCTCGCGCACCCGGAGCTGACGAAGGAATCCGAACACCATGTGTCGGGGAATTACGGCATTCTCGATCAGATTGCCGCGCTTCAGTGGGTTCATCGCAACATCCGGGCGTTCGGCGGCGATCCTGATCGCGTCACGATTTTCGGCCAGTCGGCGGGGGCGCTGTCGGTGATCGACTTGATGCGTTCCCCGCTGGCGAAGGGACTCTTCGCGCGAGCGATCGCGCAGAGCGGTCCAGGACTTCTGGGGAGGGGCGTGCTCGGCGCGAATGCGACCCTTGCGGATCGCGAGGCTGCCGGCGTGCGATACGCCGAATCGAAGGGCGCGCGGTCGCTCGCCGAATTGCGCGCGCTCGCGGCGGAGGTGTTCTTCGCGCCGTCGGCGGGGCGGGGCGCCGCGCCGCCCGCGAACGGCCCGTTCAAGGATGGATGGGTGCTGCCGCAGACGGATCCAGCCGAGCAGGTGCCGCTGATGCTCGGATTCGTCGCGGACGATATCGGCATCGCGGGCGGAGGCCTCGGTCAGGCACCGGCGAAGCCGACCGTTGCCACGTTCGAGAGCGGGGCGCAGCGCACCTACGGCGCGCAGGCGTCCACATTCCTGACGCTGTATCCCGTCACGGAAGACGCCGATGTTCCCGCCGCGCAAAAAGCCGCGGGCCGCGATCGCGCGCGAGTATCGGTCGATCTCTGGGCCGGCGAACAGCAGAAGCCGAGCGGGCGCATCTACACGTACTACTTCGATCGCGTGCTGCCATGGCCGGCGCACCCCGAGTTCGGCGCGTTCCACACGTCGGAGGTCCCTTTCGTGTTCCAGACGCTGGATCGGCTCGACCGTCCGTGGGAGGCGATCGACAGAAAGGTGTCCGACACGGTGTCCTCGTACTGGACGAACTTCGCAAAGACGGGCGACCCGAATGGCAAGGGTCTTCCGACCTGGCCCGCGTATCGCCCGGACGGTCATGTGACGATGGAGCTGGGAGAGCGGATGGGGCCCATGCCCGTCGCCGAGCGCGCCAGGCTGGACTTCTATCTCGCGAACATCAAATAGTCGCGGCCGTGAAGGGCACGCGACGTAGGGCGTCCTTTCAGGGCCGCCGCGTAGGGCGGTCCTTTCAGGGCCGCCACCTGGATCCACCAATGACCCCGGTCCGTGTTGCGGTGGTGCTCAGCGCCGGCGGGCTTCGCGGCGCCGCACACGTCGGCGTGCTCCGACAGCTCGTCGAGCATGCGATTCCAATCGACGCGCTCGTCGGCGTGAGCGCCGGCGCGGTCATCGCGGCCTACTACGCCGCCGTCGGCCTCGACTTCGACGATCTGATCGGCGACGCGGAACGATTTCGCGGACGGCACCTGCTCGCGCACAGTCTCAACATCCAGCTCGGGCATCGCTTCGAGCGCCGCTTCGCGCCGAAGTGCGGCGTCATTCCAGAGCGGCTGCGCCAGCTGGACGCGGCACGGTTCGATCGCCTGCACCACGGCATCGGCCGCCTCGGCATCGTCTGCCACGATCTCGTCTCGCGGAAGCCGTGCTATTTCGCCACCGGGGCGGACCACGGCGTCCGTGTGGCGGCGGCGGTCCAGGCAAGCGCGTCCATTCCGTTCCTGTTTCCGCCGGTCTCGGCCACGTGCGACGGCGCGCGTCTGCGTCTCACCGACGGGGGGCTGACCGACGCCGTGCCCGTTCCGTTCGCGCGCGGTCGCGACATCGGCGCAACGCACGTCATCGTGTCGGATTGCCGCTGGATCGGCCGCGTACCCTCGACGGATCCGACAACAATCTGGATCCGGCCCCGCATGCTGAGCGCGGGCACGTTGTGGTCTCCGTCGCAGGGCCTCGCGTCCGCCGTTCGCGACGGCGAGGCGGCCGTCACAGGGGACAGTCTGGATCGCATCTCGAAGTGGTTCGCTCATTGATATGATTCATCGCGCTATGAATCGCCGAAGCTTCCTGACCACTGCCGGCGCCGCCGTCGCCGCGGCCGCGATCCCCCGCTCCAGCCAATCGCAGTCACCGCCAGGAAAGGCCCGCCTCAGAACGGGCCTGGTCGCCTACTCCTTCCGCCAGGCGCTCCAGGCGAAGGCGATGACGTATGAAGACCTCATCCACCTCGCGGTCGACACCGGCACCGACGGCATCGACATGACGGTGTACTGGCTGCCGAGCACCGGCGACGACTACCTCCTGCCGCTTCGCCGTCTCGCGTTCAGGAACCGCGTGGAGATCTACAGCATCGGCACGCGCGTGCGCCTCGCGCAGCCGACGGCCGAACTGCGCGAGCAGCAGCTCACGGAGCTCGGCAAGTGGCTCGACGTCGCGCAGAAGGTCGGCGCGACGCACGTGCGCGTGTTCAGCGGCAACAAGCCGGAAGGTGCGACGATGGAGCAGGCGATTGGATTCGCGGCCGAGACCCTCAAACGCGGCGCCGAGCTGGCCGGCGCGCGCGGCCTGATCCTCGGCCTCGAAGACGACGGCGGCATCACCGACTTCGCGAAGGAGACGATCGCCATCGTCAAGGGGGCGGACTCTCCGTGGGCGGGCATGAACCTCGACATCGGCAACTTCCGCCCGCCGGCCGTCTACGATCAGATCGAGATGTCGTTGCCCTACGCGGTCAGCAGCCACATGAAGACCACGATTGCGCTCGACGACGGAAAGACGCGCGGGCCGATGGACCTCGATCGGGTGTTCCGGATGTTCGCGGCGCACGCCTACCGCGGCTACATGGGGCTCGAGTACGAGTCGGACGGCGATCCGAAGACCGACGTTCCGAAGTATCTCCGGCAGCTGAAGGATCTCGCGGTGAAGTACTCCGGCTGATCGTCGTCCGGGGAGCGGACGCGGTAGAGATTCCCCATGCCGCCGATCCAGATGAGCGGCTGGACTTCGTAGTCGCCAAGCCTCGTTCCTGGCGGCAGCATCATGGCATCACTGCAACCGCCTGAATTCCGATTGCGCGTCGGTCAGCATCGGAATACCGGCGTCGGCATTCTTCCAGAGGGCGAGGAACTCGTTGTACGCCTGCTTCGCCCGGGGCACCTCGTGGGCGGCTGCGAGCGCGCGGCCTTCCTCGAGCAGTGCCGCCGCGCCAAGCGGATCGGCGAGCAGCAGCCCGCGCCGATCGAGAATCTTCTGGAATTCGGCGGCAGCCTCGCGTGGGCGCCCGCTCGCGAGATACGCCTTGCCTCGAACGTACACGGGATATCGGCCGCCGAAGAAACCATTGAAGGCGAGTCCCGGAACGCCGTTCTCGTACGGCAACGATGCCGCCGCCGATTCGAGCGCCTTTGAGGTATCCCGGGCGGCGAGCGCGTCGAGCCCGCGCAGGACGGGCAGATAGTTGAACTGGACGGACGTGTCTTCCGGAAACCGCGAGGCGAGGTCGGCTGCGAGCGCGCGCGCGCCGGAAAGATTGCCAGCGAGCGCGAGCGCCGCGGCCGCGCCGAACTCGACGTCGCGTCCGTTGGATAGCAGGAGCGCAGCGTCCGCTTCGCGGCTCGCTTCGTTCGTTCGGCCGTCGAGCGCCTCCCACAGCGCGACCGCCGTTTGATACATCGCCGCACGCTCCGCTTGTCCGGCCCGCTTCGCCATCTCGATTGCCTGCCGCGACATCGTCCGTGCCGCGTCGAGCCTGCCGGATCGCGCGAGGACGAGCGCCGCGGCGTGCGTCATCCAGTCCTCCGCGCCAGGTTTTCCCCGTGCGAGCGACACCTGACGATCCATCTCCGCCCGATCGTCTCGCAAGAGGGCGAGATGATATCCGAGCAGCGCGTTCTCCGGTATGTCGATATGGCGATTCGCCGCGCGCTGAAGGACGTTCAGCGCCTCGTCAAGCCGATCGAGGTACGCATACGAGTAGGCTTCGTTGACGAAGCCCGGCCCGAAATCGGGATCGATCGCCAGGGCTTTCGCCGCTTCGACCAGCGACTGCTCGAACCGCCCGGTGCCCTGGGTGCAGAACCCCGAAATCAGCCCGTGCGCATCACGATCGCGCGGGTACGTTTGCGCCCACAATTGCAGGGTCTCTCGATCCTTGTCGAGGTTCCCTGTTACAACCCGGTCGTACACCGAGGTAATGAAGAACCGCTCCCGATCGCTCGTGCGTTGCCGGAGCTCGTACGCGCGGGTCGTACTCTGTATTGAGAGAACCGATTCTCCGAGGTCGCTGTAGGTCAGGCCTAGCAGGGCGTGCGCCATGGCGAACTGCGGATCGATCTCGATGGCGCGCTTGAACAGCGGTACGGCGGCCGCCAGTCCTGTTGTATTCGACTGCTTCATGGCGGCGGCGTACGCTTTCAGCGCTTCGAGTGACGAGGTGGTGGCGTCCGGGAGCGGCGTCGAGTGGCGTTCCACCGTCGAGAGCGACTCGCCGGCGCGGCTCCTGAATCGGTTCGCGATCCGGCTGAGCGCGTTGAGCACCTCTTCCTTCTTCGCGGCCTCGTCCTGCTGCTGATCGAGGACGTCTCCGGTCTGACAGTTCGTCGCGCGGAGTCCGAGCACGTACTCGCTTCCGAGCGCTGCGATCGAGCCTTCGAGCACGGCCGCGCTGCCCGCGCGAGCGCAGAGCTCGCGCGCGAGGGTCGGGGTGAGAGGCGTGTCCGGCCGCTGCCCCATGAGCCGCAGGATGTCGGACATACGCTGATCCGACACGAGGCTCAGAAATGGCGACTGTTCGAGCTGCACCGCGAGCCCCCGACGCAGGGTCTCGTCGAACACGGGGTCGCCTGTCGCGTTCGCGAACTCCGCGATCACGATCGTGTCCCTGTCCGTGAGCTTCGCGCCCGAGTGGGTGTAGCGATAGGCGGCGGCCGCGGCCAGGACCAGCACGACTGCGGCCCCGACGGTCCAGAGACTTTTCCTCGCGATGAGCCGCCGGGCTGGAAAGGCAGGCGCGTGTTCCGCCTTGCCGGGGGCGGTCGAAGATCGAAGGGCATAACGCGCCGACTCCAAATCACGTCTGGCTCGTTCGAGGTCCGCGCGCAGCTCGGACGCGTGCTGATAGCGGAGCGCCCGGTCCTTTTCGAGACATTTCTCGACGATCCGGTCGAGCGCTGGCGGAACGTCGGGATTCAATCTGACGAGCGGCACGGGATTGCGATTGAGGATTGCCTCGTAGACGAGAGCCGCCGTCTCTCCACGGAAGGGCAGCGCGCCCGAGAGGACCTCGTACAGAACCACACCCAGGGAGAAGAGATCGCTGCGCCCGTCCACGCTCTCGCCACGGATCTGCTCCGGCGACATGTACGAGAGGGTGCCCATCGTCGTCCCGTATGCGGTGAGGCTCGCCTCCGCGGTGATCGTCGGAGCGCCCTCGGCGGCGGCCGAGGGCGATCGAACCTTGGCGACTCCGAAATCCAGGACCTTGGCGTGACCACGCGTCGTGACGAAGAGGTTGCCCGGCTTGATGTCGCGATGGACGATCCCCGCCGCGTGTGCCGCATCGAGGGCGTCGGCTGTCGCCATCATCACGGCGAGGAGCAGATCGAGATCGAGCGGACGGGCGGCGAACCGGTGCTGGAGCGTCGACCCCTCGAGCAGCTCCATCGCGATGAACGCGCGTCCGTCCTGCTCCCCCGCATCGTAAATCGTGCAGATGTTCGGGTGGTTCAGCGCGGAGGCGGCTCGCGCCTCGCGGTGGAACCGCTCGAGCGCCTGCCGGTCCTCCGCAAGTGTGCTGGAAAGGAACTTGAGAGCGACCGGCCGGTTCAGGCGCCGGTCCTCCGCCCTGTAGACAAGGCCCATCCCGCCGCTGCCAATCCGGGCGGTGACGAGATACTGCGAGATCGTTCGTCCGACGAGCGGGTCCTCAGGACCGGCATGCATGTCGCGGTGGTTCGCTGCTCACCCCGGGTGATTATCCCAGATCGCGATCGAGGCATCCATTGCGCCGCGCGTCCGGTGCGATATGTTCACCAGATGGCGAATCACAAGCCCGACATCGTCCTCCGCTCGGTGTCCCGGCTGCTCCGAGCCGGCGCGACCGGGAATCTGCAGAGGGTGCTCGAGCGCCAGCATCCCTCCGACCTGGCACTGATCTTCAGGACGCTGCGAGAGGGCGATCGCCGGACGGCGTTCGATGCGCTCGCACGCCGCAACCCGAAGCAGGCCATGGAAGGGCTCGCCGAGCTCGAGATGGAGGCCGCCGCCGAACTCCTCCTCGATCGCGATGCGCCCGAGGTCGCGCGGCTGCTCGGCGAGCTCCATGCGGACGATGCGGCGCGGCTGATCAAGGGGCTGCCGCAGCCGCTGTCGCAGCAGGTGCGCGATTTGATGCAGCACCGCGAGGACGTCGGCAGCGTGCTGGAACACGCGGATCGAAGCGCCGGGCGCATCATGAATCCGAACGTGTTCGCGCTCGCGGAGACCGCCACGGCCGGGGAGGCGGTTGCGGCGTTGCAGCGATCCGCCGGACTGGAGATGGTCTTCTACCTCTACGTCGTCGATCGCGACGGTCACCTCGTGGGCGTGACGTCGCTTCGGCGGCTCCTCATCGTCCCGCCGGACACGCCGCTCGGCCGGATCATGACGACCGAGGTCGTCCGCGTGCGAAGCGACATGGATCAGGAGGAGGCTGCGCGACTCGTGGCGGCGTACAACCTGCTCGCTGTTCCCGTGGTGGATTCGGAGAACAAGCTGGTCGGGACGATCACGGTCGACGACGTGATCGACGTCATCAAGGACGAAACGACGGAGGACATCCAGAAGCTGGGCGGCCTCGAGGCGCTCGACGAGCCGTATATGGAGACGCCCTTCTGGACGCTCGTGAAGAAGCGCGGACGGTGGCTCGTCGTCCTGTTCCTGGGGGAGATGCTCACGGCCACGGCGATGGGCTACTTCGAAGCGGAGATCGCGCGGGCGGTCGTGCTCGCGTTGTTCGTTCCGCTGATCATTTCATCCGGCGGCAACAGCGGCTCGCAGGCCGCATCGCTGATGATCCGCGCGCTGGCCGTCGGGGAGATCACGATCCGCGACTGGTGGCGGGTGATGCGCCGGGAGCTGATGTCGGGCGCGGCGCTGGGCGTGCTGCTCGGGAGCGTCGGCATCGTGCGCGTGAGCCTCTGGCAGAAGCTGTTCGGCGCCTACGGACCGCACTGGTTCCTCGTTGCCGTGACGGTGATGCTCTCGCTGATCGGCGTCGTGCTCTGGGGCACGCTGGCGGGTTCGATGCTGCCGTTCGTGATGAAGCGCATCGGCGCCGATCCCGCGACGTCGTCGGCCCCGTTCGTCGCCACGCTCGTGGACGTGACGGGCCTGCTGATCTACTTCTCGATCGCGGCGGTGATCATGCGGGGGACGCTGCTGTAGGGCACCTCTTTTAGAGGTGCCTCGACCGACGCTTTCCTGATCCGACAGCCCGCGACGACGAGCTCCATTCGATGCGAAAACCGTCTTCCGCACGCCGGAAAAACACCGCTCCGGCTCACTGTCTGTGGAACGCGGTTTGGGGACCCCCACCCCCAAACCCTGTCAGAGGCCTGCGCGGTGTTTTTCCTGAATCGAGGCGGCGTGCTCCAACGGTTTTCTCCGCGAACAAACCTCATCGTCGCGTGCCTTCAATCGCTCCGCATCACGACGCAGCCTCCAGACCCAGGACGCCCGCGACGATGAGCGCGATGCAAAAGAGCCGCGCCGCCGTGGCCGGTTCGTCGAACAGCCAGAGTCCCAGCAGCGCGGTGCCCGCCGCGCCGATGCCGGTCCAGACCGCATACGCGGTGCCGATTGGCAGCGTCCGCACGGCGATGCCGAGGAGCGCCATGCTCGCGACGAGCGCGGCAGCGGTCCCTATCGTCGGCCACACGCGCGTGAAACCGTGCGTGTACTTCAGACCTATGGCCCAGCCGATCTCGAACAGGCCCGCGACGACCAGTGTGATCCACGCCATCGACGCTCCGGTCTGATGATATAACCCGCTTGGCGAACCGCTTTGCCGCGACATCCATGACGGCGTCCCCGACCATCCGCGTGCTCGTGGCATTGCTGTTCGGCCTGATCGCCGGCCTCGTCGTACGCTGGCACCCCGCCCCGGCTCTCCTCGGGATGGTCAACATCGTCGAGCCAATCGGGACGCTGTGGGTCAATGCGATCCGCATGACGGTGGTGCCGCTCGTGGGATCTCTGCTCATTACCGGTGTGGCGTCCGCCAGCGAGCTGCGGACCGTTCGCGAGATCGGATTCCGTGCGTTCGGGGCGTTTGCCGCGCTGCTCATCTTGTGCACGCTGGTCGGACTCGCGGTCGTGCCGCCGCTCTTCGCGGGACTCCACATCGCGCCGGAAACCGCCGCGTTGCTGCGCGGAACGGCGAGCGTGCAGCACCCGTCGCTTCCATCGTTCGGCGACTGGCTGGTCAGCGTCGTTCCAACCAATCCGATCCGGGCAGCAGCCGATGGCGCGATGCTGCCGCTGGTCGTCTTCACGGTGGCGTTCGGGCTTGCGCTGCTCACCATCGATGCGGCGCGCCGGCACATCGTGCTCGCGTTCTTCCATGGCATCGCGGACGCGATGCTGGCAATCGTTCGCGTGCTCATCGCGATCGCGCCAATCGGCGTGTTTGCCCTGATGGTGCCGGTGGGTGCGCGAGCGGGCGTAGGGGCCGCCGGCGCGCTGGGCTATTACGTCGTCGTCATGGCCGCGGCGCTGCTCGCGTGCACCGCGCTGCTGTACGCGATCGCCGCGTTTGCGGGGGGCATCTCGCCGGTGCGTTTTGCCCGCGGTGTCTTTCCCGCGCAGGCGGTCGCCATCGCCTCCAGTTCGTCTCTCGCGTCGCTGCCGGCAATGGTCGATGGCGCGGAGCGGAGGCTGGGGCTTCCATGCGAGGTCACGGGCATCGTCCTGCCGCTGGCGGTCTCGACATTCAAGGCCGCGAACCCGATCGCGTGGTTCGTGGCGGCGATCTTCCTCGGGCGTCTCTATGGCGTGCCGGTCGGCATCGGGCAGCTCCTCGTCATCGCGCCGACCGCCGTGCTCACGAGCTTCAGCACGCCGGGCGTGCCGCACGGCTGGCTCTTCGTCATCTCGCCGCTGCTCGCCGCGATGGGTATCCCGGCCGAGGGCATCGGGCTGCTGATTGCGGTTGACGCCGTTCCGGACATCATCGCGACGATGCTCAACGTCACGGCCGATGTGGCGGCCGCCGGCATCGTGTCGCGGTTCTCGGCGTCGGTTCCCGCCGCGGCGGTGTATTGACAGAGGGGGCAGCTCCGGCCCGGAAGAACGCGAGCATTCCTCGAGCGGCCTACAATAGACTACGTGCCGTTCGAGAAGCTTGCCGAGCGAAAGATCCGCGAGGCGTTCGCCGCCGGTGAGTTCGACAACCTGCCGAATGCCGGCTCGCGGCTCGATCTCGAATCGTACTTCTCGATGCCTCCGCATCTGCGGATGGCGTTCTCCATCCTCAAATCTGCCAACTGCCTGCCGGCTGAAGTCGAGCTGCTGAACGACGTCGCGCGGCTCGAGGCCGCGGCAGCGAACGCCGCCAGCGCTGAAGAGCGGGCGCGCCGCTCAGCGGAGCTGCAGCAGGCCCGACTGCGTCTCGCGCTCGCCCTCGAGCGGCTGAGCGCAGACCGATCCCGGCGCAGGCCTTGACGAGTGGGCCGGCCGCACCGTTTGGAACGTGCGCATATATACTCGTCTTCCTTCGCGGACGGCCGCGGTCTTTGCGGGGAGGTCGATGATGAGCGCGTCCCTTCGTGCGGTTGCCGTTGGTGTATTCGTGCTCGCGCTTGCGCCTGTTGTGCGCGGCGACGACGTCGCCTCCGGTCTGCAGGGAACACCGAAGCCGGTATCCGTCGCGGAGGCCGCGCCATTCCTTGGCGAGTGGACGCTGGCGATGCAGGGCCCCAACGGTCCGGGGACGTTCAACCTCTCCATCACGGTCGAAAAGGACAAAGTGTCGGCGGAGATCGCATCCGACATGCTCCCGAAGCAGCCGATCAGCAGCATCTCGCTCGTCGACAAGAGCCTCGTGCTCGGCTATTCGTTCACCTGGGAAGGGAATCCCGTCGATGCCGTCGTCTCGTTGACGCCCGGGAAGGACGGCCCGATGGCGGCTCAGATCGATTTTGCCGGCGGCGCGTACGTGATGACCGGCACCGCGACGAAGAAAGAGAAAGAAAGGGAGAAGCGCGACTAGTCGGGGATGACTCTGTCCGCTGTATCAGTCGTTGCGCTCTGCAGCGCGTTGCTCTTCGGCCAGGGCGCGTATGGCAAGGAGTCCGTTCGAATCTACGTGCTGGCCTCCGACAGCGCGCCAGGCGATGCGAAGACGGACGACGCGCTGCAGGCGCGGCTCGCCGCGGTCCGCGAGCTCAGCGACGCCATTCGCCACAAGGCTGGCCTGCGCGTCGTCGACGATCGCGGGCAGGCGGATGTAATCGTCGAGGTCACCGATCGCGAGCAGGAGGACCTCGGTGCGGGCGGGTTCGGCGGTGTCAAGCTCACGCCGCTCGTCACGACGACGATTCGCCTGCACGTCACGAGCGGCGAGCAATCCACGGACATGAAAGGGATTGGCACCGGAACGGGGTCGCGCGCAGCAAAGGATGCGGCGGATCGGCTGCTCAGATGGATCGTGCGCAACCACGTCGATCGGCGCTCATCCACCGCTTCCCGAGTGGGACCGCAGCCGCTCCCTGGCTGTCCCTACTTCTTCTGCGTAGGCTGCGGCTGCCGCCCTTCGGCCCCCGTGTACGCGATGGGATCGACATGGCCGAACGTGATGCCGAGGCCCGTTGACACGAACGTATCGTTCTGGACGGCACCTCCGGCAGGAGGAATATTGAGATATCGATCCCCGATGGTCACGTTCCATTGCAGCCACCCGTTGATCTGCGCGGACAACGAGAGATCGAACGAGACGCGATAGTCCTGCACGTCGCGGATCGCTGGAAAAACCGTCAGTGCCTCGACGAGGCTGACGTTGTCCGACAGTTGATGCGACAGATCCTGTCCGAAGAGGAGTTCTCCCAGCTCGCGTGAGCGCGAGGTCCTGACCGTCGACGGTGCGGCGCCGCCACGCGGCGGATGATTGCCGCTCTGGCCGGGCGGCGTACCGCCATGCCCGGGCGGCACG
This sequence comes from Acidobacteriota bacterium, assembly GCA_046735335.1. GTDB lineage: Bacteria > Acidobacteriota > Vicinamibacteria > Vicinamibacterales > 2-12-FULL-66-21 > JBKPQB01. The sequence goes on from JBKPTE010000043.1 coordinate 18,679, forward strand.
ACGGGCGCCGCCGGCGTGTCGGTCGTGGTCGTGACGTCCGTGTACGAATCCTTGGCGTACGAGACGCCGCCGAACAGATTCAGTCGGGTGGCGTCGGTCTTGATGAGATGCGCGCCGCTGCCGCCGCCGACGACCGTGCGCAGGTCCAGCAATTGCAGCGGATCGTTCTCCACGTCGCCGAATGCGAACAGGAACATCGGCCCTGCGACATCATGGTCGTATCGAGCGCCCGCGCGGAGATTGCGCGCCGTCGTCACGGCATCGGCCCCGCTGCCGATCCCGGAAAACAAATAGGTGCCGAAGAGTCCCAGCCGATCTTTGAGTCCGAGGCGCGTGATCGCCGCATTGGTGGAAACCGTGGACGTCTCGGAGTTCCCACGCGTCACGTCGACGCCGGCGTTCACCGCGCCATGCCAGCTGGGACCGGCCGGCTCATTCGCGAGATCCAGACGGTCTACCGCCGACAGATCGATCGGAGTTGCCGCGCCCGCGGCCCCCTGAATCGACAACCGCGCGTCCGTCATCACCGGCACGCCCTCGACGGTGTGTCCTGTTCGCATCGTCGCACGGACGGCCGTTGTCGACGTTACGCTCGAGAGCACGCTCCATTTGAGCGTGACGCGGCCGGCCAGTTCCGTATCCATCGTCAGCTCCGCGCTCGAGACCGCGGTAATGCTGCCTGTCAGGCTGTCTCCGTTGCTCAACTGGACGTGGTCTGCCCGGGCGTTCGCGGGACCGGCGAGCGTAATCGCGAGGACGGCCGTGGCGGCGGCCCGTTGCGCCATCGTTGCTCTCATTGTCGTGATCCTGTACCTCAGATTGTCGGCCGGACAATCGTAGCGCCGCATAGTGCGTGCGGCGACCGCCGGACCCTGCTCTGAATGAACGGTTCCAGGGTTCTAAAAGGTTCTCAGGTTCACCGGAACCTGAACGTAGAACCTAGAACCCTAGAACCCAGAACCCTAGAACCCTAGAACCCTAGAACCCTAGAACCCTAGAACCCTAGAACCCTGCCGTATGTGGCGCGGCTCTCTTGATGTCAGAATGCAATGTTCGGAGTTGGAACGTCCGCCGCAATGAGGTTTTCGACGGTTTGTTTGTCAGCAGGAGGGACGAGTGGTTAAACGGCGTCTGGGCAAGACGGAGTTCGAAATCACGACAATTGGCCTCGGGACGTGGGCGATCGGTGGCCGGCAGTGGGGACCGCAGGACGACGAGGCGAGCATCGGCGCCATCCATGCCGCGCTGGATCACGGTATCAACTGGCTCGATACGGCGCCTATTTACGGTGGCGGACACTCCGAAGAGGTCGTCGGCCGCGCGCTGGAGGAGCTGCCCGCGTCACGCCGGCCGCTGGTGTTCACGAAGTTCGGACTCGGCGTGGACGTCGACGCGCCGGTGAAATCCGCGAGCGCGCGCGAGGTCGTCGAGGAGTGCGACGCGAGCCTGCGCCGGCTCGGCGTCGATCGGATCGATCTCTACCAGCTGCACTGGCCCGTGCCGCAGCCGATCCCCGAGACTGCCGGCGCGTGCGCCAGACTGCTCCAGGCGGGGAAGATCCGCGCGATTGGCGTGTCGAACTTCTCGGTTCCCCAGCTCGAGGAGTGGCTGGCGACGGGTGTGCCGCTGCATTCCGACCAGCCGCCGTTCAGCATTCTGCGGCCGGCGGCGGCCCGGGATGTCCTGCCGTGGTGCGCCGCGCACGACGTCGGCACGATCTCGTACTCCCCGCTGTTCCGCGGCTTGCTGTTCGCCACATGGCCGCGCGACAAGACCTTCGGCGCGGACGATGCGCGCGGCCCGCACAAGGATTACTCGGGCCCGCGGTTCCAGCGGCACCTCGACGCGGTCGAGGAGCTGCAGGCCATCGCTCGGAGCGGCGGCCTGAGCTGCGCGCAGCTCTGCGTCGGCGTGCTGCTGGAGACGCCCGGCCTCACGGGCGTGATCTGCGGTGCGCGCGATGCGCGTCAGGGCGCGCTCGTGGCAAACCTCGGCGTGACCGTCACCGACGAGCAATCGCGTCAGGTGTGGGATGTCGCCGACCGGCTGCGCCACGAGCTCGAAAAGTTCTAGGGTTCTAAGGTTCTAAGGTTCTAGGGTTCTAAGGTTCTACGTTCTCAGGTTCAGGTTCTTCAGAATTTAGGACCTGAGAACCTCTAGAACTTTAACGTCTTTCCCGTGTTGCCGGGCTCGACGACTCGGCGTGCAGCGTGAGCTTTTGCACTCGCCAGTTCATGATCTCGGCGACGTACAACGTGTTGGGATCCCGGCAGTCGATCTCGTTGACCATCCCGAACTCTTTGATTTGCTTCCCGGCGTGGCCGAAACGTCCGACGACCGTGCCGTCCAGCTCCATCTTGTAAATCTCGCCGTTGAGGAACGGATCCTCGGTCGGATTGGAGTTGGAGCTGTAGAGATACTGGTGCGCGCCGGGCGAGATGCAGATGGCGCGTGGCGCGCCCACGTTCTTGATCTCGCTCTTGAACGTCCCGTCGTTGTCGAACACCTGAATGCGCTCGTTGCCCATGTCGGCGACGTAGACGTTGCCGCGGGTATCGACGGCGATTGAGTGGGGAATATTGAACTGCCCCTGCGCGGCGCCGGTTGCGCCCCAGGACTTGACGAACTTCCCGTTCTTGTCGAACTTCGCGACGCGGGCGTTGGTGTACCCATCCGAGATGAAGATGTTGCCGGCAGCATCCCAGGCGACGTCGGTGGGCTGGTTGAAGTTGTCGCCAGGGACGCCCGAGCCGGCGGGGCCGGAACCGCGGCCGTACACGCCGCTGCCCGCGCTGCTGCCGATCTCGCCGATCGCCTCGGGCCGGCGGCCGAGGGTCAGGAGGACGCGGCCCGACTGGTCGAACTTGACGACCATCCTGGAGGCCCGGTCCACCACCCAGATGTTGTCCTGCGGATCGACGCGGACGCCCTGCGCAAACAGGAAGTTGTAGGGGCGATTGTCGTCCTTGGTGCCGATCTCACGCAGGAACTTTCCCGCTTTGTCGAATTCGAACAGGCGCGGACCGCCGTTGATGTAGATGCGCGATGCGCCCACCGTGGCGTTCGGGCCGCCGCTCTGCGTGTAGACCCAGATGTGGCCCGTCGACGTCGTGGCCACACCGGCCACTTCACCAAAGTAGGTATCGGCCGGCAGGTTCAGAAAGTCACTCGCCGACTCGAACGCGATTTCGCGCGGCTGGCCCTGGGCCGACAGCGACCCGGACAAACCCGCGCCGGCGGCCAGCGCGGCGCCGGCGGCCAGCATCGTGGCTGCGAGGCGTGTGTATCTCATTACTTGCCCCCTTTGCTGGCCGTCTGGCCGGCGGTGGGGTGCAGGAGGAACTTCTGCAGGCGCCATTCGACAATCTCCGTCGTGTAGATGACGTTCTCGTTACGGCAATCCAGTCCGTGCACCGTGCTGAACTCTCCCTGCTGCTTGCCCGGCTTGCCGAACTTGCCGACCGGCGTGCCGTCCAACTCGATCTTGAAGACCTGACCCGTGACCTTGTGGACCTCAGAGTCGTTCGAGTCGGGATTCGAATTGGACGTGTAGATGTATTGATGCGGACCATCGGTGATGCACATGGACCAAGGAGCGCCGAACGTGTCGTACGTGGTCTTGTAATTCAGATCGTTGTCGTACACGAGAATCTGCTGGGTGCTGCGGCTTCCCACGTAGACGTTTCCCTGGCGATCCACGACCAGCGTATGCGGCAGGATCATCTCGTTGGGGCCGTTGCCGCGATGGCCGGCGTCTTTGACGAAGTGGCCGTACTTGTCGAACTTGACGACGCGTGAATTCACGTAGCCGTCAGTGACGAAGATGTTCCCCTGAGTGTCGAAGGCGACGTCGGTCGGGCGAGTGAACATGTAGTGCGGCGCCGGATCCTCCGCCTTCGCAGGCGGCTGGAGCCCATTGAAGGGGAACTCGGCCCGGCGACCCAGGACCATGGTCACGCGCGTGCCTTCGGGGTTGAATCTGATGACGCTGTTCGCACCCTCGTCGCTTATCCAGATGTTGTCCTGGGGATCGACGCGGATGCCGTGACAGAACACGTTGCCGTAGAGGTCGTGTCCGATCTCCTTCACGTAGTTGCCGTTCTGATCGAACTCGAAATTGCGCGTCTGCTGGGCGCAGGTGTTGACGAAGATGTGCCCCTTCGAGTTGGTGGCGACACCGATGCCCTCGCCCATGTACACGTTGGGCGGCAACTTCATGAAGTTGGGCACCACTTCGTACGGAATATCGGGCGCGTCGATCGCCTTGGGCAGCAGTGACGCGCCGCGGCCCCCGCCACGGCCGCCCCCAGCGGGTGGCGTTTGGCCCGGGGCGGGAGGGGCCTGGTTCGGGGCGGGAGGGGCCTGCCCCTGAGCGACTATCGTGACGGCGGCTGACAACGCCAGCGCCGCGGCGAAACCAATCCGGCGTATGTTCATGACACTCCTCGACTGCGGTGCAAATGTATAACACCATTCATCACACACGACAACGCGCGGCGCGCCCGATCACGACCGCCACACGTCTTCCGCTGCCTTGAACAGCAGGTACGACGCGGTCGCGCCCGCGTCCTGGTGTCCGATGCTGCGTTCTCCGAGATAACTGCCGCGGCCCTTTCGCGCCTGCATGGCAATCGTCGATTGCATGCCGGCTTCGGCCGCCGCCGAACCTCGTTCGAGAACCTCCCCCAGGCCGCTTCCCGCTTCCAGCGCACTTCGCATCGCATCCACCGCGGGAAGCAGCGCATCGAGCATCGTCTTGTCGCCGAGCGCGGCCTTGCCGCGCTGCTGGATGCCTTCGACGCCGGCCTGGAACAGCATCACCACGTCGGCCGGCGAGAGTTCGGACTTGTTCGCGGACGCCGTTCCGGCCCGGAGGAAAAACGTGCCGAGGAGCGGCCCGGCGGTGCCTCCCATCGTGCGGATGAGAATGCCGGCCGCGTTCTGAAACGCCGAGCGGATATCAGCCGGAGGCTTCGCGGACAGCTCCGCCTGCACCGCACTGAAGCCGCGGTCCAGGCTGATTCCGAAGTCTCCGTCGCCGACGGCCGCGTCCAGGTCGGTCAGCCGCTGCCGATTTTCCGCGAACACCTTCTGCAGAGCGTTCAGCCAGCGCAGGACGTCCTCGGTGCTCACTCCCATTTTCAAATTCCCCAACGCAGGGCCGGCGTCAGCACCGGGTCGTCCCACAACGACAGCAACTCGTCGTCGGCCCGCAACAACGTGACCGAGCAGCCGGCCATGTCGAGGCTCGTGATGTAGTTGCCGACGAGGCGCCGCGAGATGGTCATCTGCCTCGCGCGGAGGATCAGCTCCAGCTCCCGGTACACGAGGTACAACTCGAGCGGGGGCGTGCCTCCCATGCCGCTCACCAGCGCGATGACGCGGTCGCCGCCGCGGAACGGCAGGTCCGCAAGGATCGCCTCGGACATGTACGCGGCCAGTGCTCTGACCGGCCGGAGGGGCATGCGCTCGCGGCCCGGTTCGCCGTGAATGCCGACGCCCATCTCGATCTCGCTCTCGCCGAGCTCGAAACCCGGTTTGCCGGCGGCGGGCACGGTGCAGGGGGTCAACGCCATGCCCATCGAGCGGCCGCTTTCGTTCACCTTCCGGCCCAGCGCCGCGACGCCGCCGAGATCGTAGCCTCGGGCGGCGGCCGCGCCGCAGATCTTTTCCGCGAGCACGGTGGTCCCCATGCCGCGGCGGCCCGCGGTGTACAGGCTGTCCTGCACCGCGACGTCGTCGTTGATGACGACCGACTCCACCTGGATGCCGCGCGCCTGGCACAGTTCGGCGGCCATCTCGAAATTCATGACATCGCCGGTGTAGTTCTTGACGATGTGGAGAACGCCGGCGCCGCCGTCGACGGCGCTCGTGGCCGCTTCCATCTGGTCGGGACTGGGAGACGTGAACACCTGGCCCGGACAGGCGGCGTCGAGCATGCCTTTGCCGACGAATCCGCCGTGCATCGGTTCGTGGCCGCTGCCGCCGCCGGACACGATGCCGACCTTGCCGGCGACGGGCGCATCCGCCCGGACGACGTATACGGGATCGAAGGAAACCTTGAGGATGTCGGCGTGGGCCTCGGCGAATCCGGCGAGGGATTCCCGCATCACATCCTGCGGGTCGTTGATCAATTTCTTCATGTGCGCTCCACCAAAAGGACCAATGAGTTATATCATCCTGAATCGCCAGCGCCGGCGTGCCACATAGCGAGGTCGATCTGTTTCGCGTGCGCGCTCGTGGCGAAGATCTCCTCCCCATCGGCGATATCTCATCGCCGACGCTCCGGAGAACTGCCGCTGCGGTAACTGAATGGTCTCTTGTTCGGGACGCGGCGATCGAAGATCCGAATCGTGAGCGAACTCTTCGCGGTGAGGTCCTTTCAGTCGATCCGGAGCGCCCGCATCGGATCCAGGCGGCCGGCGCGGATGGCCGGCGTCGCGCACGCGATGAAGGCTACGGCACACAGGACGAGCGTGGCCGCGCCGAACGTCGCCGCATCGTGCGGGCGCACGCCGAAGAGCAGGCTCGCCAGCAGGCGCGTCGCGAGGAACGCCGCGGGCATGCCGATCGCGACGCCGATCAGCACGAGCGTCATGCCCTGACGAATCACCATGCGCGTGACTTCGCCTCCCCGCGCGCCGAGCGCCAGCCGGACGCCGATTTCCTGCGTCCGCTGCGAGACGGAAATGGCGAGCACGCCGCCCACGCCGACGGCAGCCAGCAGGAGCGCGATCGCCGCAAACCCACCGAGCAGCGTCGCGTTGAACCGTTGCGGTCCGGCAAAATCGTCGATAACCTGCTGGAGCGTCTTGATGTCCGTCATGGGAAGCGCCGGGTCGAGGGCGCGCACCCGCTCGCGTATCGCCGGCACGATGGTGAGCGGCGGCAGGGCTGTCCGCACGACGATCTTCTGCCCACGATAGATTCCGACGATGTTCTCCCCGAGCCGCTCGTCGGACACTTGCATCCAGGGCGACCACGTCTCGGGCTCGGTAGGCGCGATCAGGCCTGACTGCTTCACATCCGCGACCACGCCGACAATGCGCATCCACGGCCCGTGCGTCGAAGGGATGCCCCAGGCCATGCGGCGGCCGAGGGGGTTCTCGCCAGGCCAGTACATCGCGGCCATGGTCCCATTCACGACGATGACCGGCTCGGACGAGGGCGTGTCCTGGTCGGTCAGCGGACGGCCATCGCGGATCGTGATGCCGAGCGTGTCGAAATAGCGGCCCATCACCCAATCCTGCGCGACCACCTGCTGCTTCGGGATGCCGGGAGACGGGTTCTCGATCACAAACGCACGGCGTTCACGGACCGACAGCGGCAGGTCGCACGACGCCGCGACGGACGTCACGCCGGGCAGCGTGCGCAGGGTGTCCATCAAGCGGCCGTAGAACGCGCGGACGTCTGCACCCGTCGCGTAGCCGGTCGCCGGCAGGCTCGTCGAGAAGGACAGCACGTTTTCCGTCCTGAAGCCCGGATCCGTTGCGAGCAGTTTCGCGAAGCTGCGGATGAGCAGTCCACCCGCGGCGAGCAGGACAATGGAACAGGCGAACTGCGCGACGACCAGCGTGGAGAAGACGCGCCGATGCCGGACGCTCGTGCCGCTTCGGCCTCCCTCCTGCAGTGCGGCGCGCGACACGCGGCGGAACGCCTCCCCCGCAGGGATGCCGCCGCACAGCAAGGCGGCGAGGGCGGAGACGGCAAACGTGAAGGCCAGCACACGCGCGTCGAACGTGATTTCAGCCGCACGCGGCAGCGAGGATGGGGCCAGCGCGAGCAGCGCTCGCGACGCCCATTGCGCGAACAGGAGTCCGAGGGTGCCGCCCGCAATGGCGAGCAGGCTCGCTTCGATGAGCGACATCCGGAGCAGCCGTCCACGACCGGCGCCGAGCGCCACGCGTACCGCCGTCTCGCGCTGGCGCGCCGCCGCGCGCGTGAGCATCAGGGCCGCAATGTCGGCCGACGCGATCACCAGCACGACGAGCACTGCGGCGAGCAGCACGAACAGGATGCGGCTGACGCTGCCGACGATCTCCTCGCGCATCGGCGTCACGAACGCGGTCGCGGTCGGGAAGAGGTCGCGCAGTTGCGGCGGATAC
>JBKPTE010000044.1:0-18669 GCA_046735335.1 Acidobacteriota bacterium
GCTCCCGACGATGCGCGCGCTGCGCTCCGAGTGGGCACGGTAGTACGCCTCGTCGTTCGCGCCGGTGTTCACGGGCGAATCGGGCCCTGGGAACGCCCGCTCCATGTCGTGCGTAAGGGTGGCCAATCTGACGGCTTCGCGCGATCCCGGGGCGATGTGATCCAGCCACTCGAGCGACCGCAGCAGGTGGTAGCTGTTGTAGGGGTAGTTGTCAATCACCCACTGGCGCGCCGTGTCGGTCAGCCACGCGCTCACAGCGTTGTGACCGGCCGGCTCTGGAGCAACGAGAGCTCCTCGCCGCGGATGCCCCATTCCACATCCTGCGGGCCGCCGAAGCACTCCTCGAGGCGCAGGCCTACCTGGCGAAGTCGATCCAGTTCCGGCTCGCTCAGGACGCGTGCGCTGCCCTCCTCTTCGGTGAGCGGCACCTGCTGGGTTCCGCCCCGCTCCGGATCGTGGACGACGGCGAATGGCTGGTATCCGACGAAGGCGTCGAGGACCGTTCCATCGTCTCGATCGACGAGATAGTGATTCGGCGTCAGCAGTCCGGAGACGATGCCCTCGCCGAGCCCGAAGACCGCCTCGATGACCATGCGATCGCGCCGCTTCTGGACCGGATCGACGGTGAACATGACGCCGCTCTTCTCCGACTGCACCATCTGCTGCACGACGACGGCCATCCGGGTGTCGGCGAGGGCTCCCTTTGCCGCGCGATAGAACAGCGCGCGCGGTTCGAAGAACGACGCCCAGCAGGCCTTGACCGCAGCGGTGACTCCCGACGCCCCCCGGACGTTCAAGTAGGTTTCCTGCTGCCCCGCGAAGCTTGCCGCGTCGCCGTCTTCGCTGACCGCGCTCGACCGCACCGCGACCAGCGCATCGGCGCCCAAACGCGCGTACGCCTCACGAATTGCGTCTTCCAGCGGCTGAGGCATCGAACAGCGCGCGATGAGTCCACGCAGATCCGCTGCGGCGGACTCGAGCTCGGTAATGTTCTGCACGTCGAGATCCCGCGTCCGCCGAAGAATCGCGCCCGCGCCGCCGCAACCGTCGAGAAATGCCTCGAACGCCGCCGCACAGACGACGAACCCTGGAGGGACCGGAAGGCCCGCGCCGGCCATTCGCGCGAGGCACGCGCCCTTTCCGCCCGCAATCGGCCTCGCGTCCGCGGGCAAGGCATTGAACGGCGCAACCTGCATCAGTCCTCGATGATGGCGACCGCGCGGACCGGAGCGGCCGTGGTATTCACCCATTTGACGGGCAGCACGCTCAGCGTGAAGCCGTGGGGCGGCAGCTGGTCCAGGTTCGTCATGTTCTCCAGGTGATAGTACTCGCGCGTCAGCATCACGCGGTGCGCTTCCCAGAACTGCTTGCGCTCGAACATCGCCCACACGGGCGGATCGAACGTGATGGCATCGATGCCCGCCACCTTGACGCCCTGATCGAGCATGTAGTGTGTTGCTTCGGCCGTCATGCCGCACTGATCGGTCAGATACTTCTCGCTCTCCTGCAGCTTGCCCGCGCCCGTGTGGATGAGGACGATGTCGAGCGGCTTCAGCCGGTAGTCGATCTTCTGCAGCGCCTGCGTGAAATCGTCCTTCGTGATTCCGGCGCCTTTCGGGAGGTGCCGGAAATCCAGGCACACGCCGTCCCCGTAGCAGTACTCGATTGGAATCCCCTCCGGCCCGGGCGCATCGTCGCGCAGGTGGCGCAGCGAATCGATGTGGGTTCCGATGTGGTCGCCGAGGACGACGAGGTAGCTCGCGGTGAGCCAGTCGACGCCGTACTTCGCGGCGCCGATCCCTTGCGCGAACTCCTGCCACGTCTCGTACATGGCCATCGAGGGCCGGACGACGCGCGGGAACGCGACCATGTCCTTGTGAACGTTCATGCTCAGGTCAATGAGCCTTCGACCCATCCGTGCTGCCTCCGTCGCGCGCGGCTCTCGTCGCGCGCAACTTTAGTTGCGCGCACACATCATTCTTCAGTTGCGCGCACACATCATTGCGTCGTGGTGATGCCGCCGTCGATGTACAGCGTCTGGCCAGTGACGAAATCCGACGCCGGCGCGACGAAGAACAGCACGGCCCCGACGACGTCCTGCGTTTCCGCGACGCGCCCCAACGGAATTCTCGAGACGAGCGCTTTGTAGAAATCGGGGTCGTCCAGCCAGCGGGCGACCTGCTGCGTCCGCACGAACGTGGGCGCGAGCATGTTGACGTTGATCCGGTGCGGCGCCCACTCGGATGCGAGCTGGCGGCACAGAATGCCGAGGCCGCCCTTTGCGGCGCAATACGCGGCAAAACCGCGCCCGCGCAGCGCGAGCTGACTCCGCACGGACCCGAAGTGCACCTGCTTGCCGCCCATGCCCTGCTGGATCATGTGCTTTGCGGCCGCCTGCGCCTGGAACATCGCGCTCTTGAGATTCAGATCGAGCACGTAGCTGAAGTTGTCGTCGGTTGCTTCGTCGGCGCGCTCTTCACGTTGTCCGCCGACGGTGTTCACGAGGATGTCGAGGCGGCCGAAGCGTGCGGCCACTTCGTCGACCATGCGCCGCGTGTCGTCCACCGAAAGCGCGTCGAACGTCGCGGCGTGCGCGTCGCCGCCGTCGGCCGCGAGCGCGGCCGCACAGGCCCGCGCCTTCTCGGCGTCGTGGCCGGCGACCGCCACCTTCGCGCCCATCCCGACCAAGCCGCGGCACACCGCCTCGCCGATGCCGCCGTAGCCGCCCGTGACGAGCGCAGCCTTGCCGTCCAGTCGAAAGAACTGATCTGCGGAATGCATTGTGCGTGAGACTGTTCAATCTACCATAGGGCGCGGAGGACGCGGACGTTGCGTAACTTCGCTCGCGAGCGTCCAGGGCTGACGCGGACACGTCCATGGCCGTTATCATTTGATGGCGAGGTGACCAAGGATGTCGGATTCCAGTGAGGTGATCGACGAATTCTTCGGCGACGCGAAGACGCCCATCGCGTGGGCGAGCGAGGAGGAGAAGCGGCTGCACTTCTGGCTCGACGATCTCCACTGCCCGCAGCCCGTGTCGCCGATGTGGTTCGATATCGGAGGCTGGTGGCTGACGTGCGACTACATGTATCGCCGTTTCGGTGCGCCGTTCGGAAAGGAATGGGTCGCCAAGAACATCGAAGGCTACGTCCACAGCGCGGTCGTCCCGCGCGATCCGAAGGAGGCCGCCGAGATCGCGCCGTACTACGACATGGTGATGCCCGTCTACGCTGACAAGTTCCTCGACTGGTGGAAGCGCCGCTACCTGCCCGAGATCGAGCGCAACTTCGAGTACCTCGACGGGTTCCCGACGGCGACCTCGTCGCTTCCCGAGCTGATGATTCTCCTCGAGGACGCGATCGACATCCAGGAGCGGCATTTCCGCCTGCACTGGATGCTGAATCTCGCGCAGTTCCAGGCGTCGCTGACCTTCAAGAATCTCGTGAAGGAGATGCTCGGGGAGGGGCACGACGATCTGGTCGGCCGCATTCTCGTGTCAGACGCGGACCGCAACTGGGATTCGATCAGTGATCTCTGGAAGCTCAAAGAGAGCGTGAAGAAGAGCCCGGCGCTCGCGCGCGCGTTCGAGGCGCCTGCGGCGGGCGGCGTCCTCGAGGCGCTGGCCGCCTCGGAGGAAGGCCGATCGCTCGTCAGCGCCATCGAGGCGTACGGAGCCGAGTACGGCAACAAGTCCATGTGGGCGCACGAGTACATTTACCCGACGTGGCGGGAGAATCACACCCCGATTGTCGAAGCGCTGCGCGGATATCTCACGTCGGACTACGACTACGAGAAAGACGTCCGCCAGCTTCGCGAAAAGCGGGATGCGGCAATCGGCGAGATGTGGTCGCTCCTGCCCGCCTCGACGTCGGCAATCGATCGCGATCGGCTTGCCGCGTCGCTCGACCTCGCGTTGAAGATGACGCCGCTCACGCCGGACCATCATTTCTACATGGACCAGGGCACGTACGCGCGCGTGCGGCTCGTCCTGATGGCAATTGGCCGCAAGCTCGTGGACGAGGGCGTCCTGGCCGAGGCGGAGGACGTGATGTTCCTGCGGTATCACGAGCTCCGCGTCATCAGCGCGAATCACGCGGCGTTCGATGCGAAGGCGCTCGTCAAAGGGCGCCGCCGCGAGCGCGAAGCGGCGTTCAGCGTACGCCCGCGCCTGTGGGCTGGCACGATCACGCGGTGGTCGCTCTACGAGGAACCCTACAAGCAGGGCAACTGGGACTGGCCCGGGATCTACGAGCGCTCGAAAGAGGCCGCGAAGGCGCCGTCCGATGCGTTGCGCGGCCTCGGAGCCTCGGCCGGCGTCATCGAAGGCACGGCCCGGGTCGTCGACTCGCCGGAGGAGTTCGATCAGGTGCGGAAAGGCGAGCTGCTGGTCTGCAAGATGACGAGCCCCTCGTGGGTCGTGGTGTTCACGAAGATCGCTGGCCTCGTTACGGACTCGGGCGGTGCGCTCTCTCATCCCGCTGTCGTCTCTCGGGAATTCGGTATTCCCGCCGTCGTCGGCACACGCTTCGCGACGCAGCGCATCCGGACCGGCGACCGTGTTCGTATCAACGGCGCGGCAGGCGTGGTGGAGATCCTGCGGTAGTCACAGGAGGCGGTCACAACGGGCCGAAGATCAGGAGATCAGCTATTTGATTTTCAACTGACCGGCGTCGAACGTGGTCACCTGCGCCCACATGAGGCCATCCTTGGTCACGAACGCGTCGGCGCCGCGGTATGGCTCCTTCAGAAAGTCGGCGGTTGCCCGCCACTGCACGTTTACCGTGTCGCCGACGGTGAACGTATGTTCGGTCTCGAACTTGAGACCGCGCAGGCCTCCTTCCGCTACGGGCTTCACCAGGCCGCGAAACAGCTCGCCAACGGCTTCGCGTCCTCGCAGGACTTGTCCACTCGGCAGGAAGAACTGAACTTCGGGCGGATATTGCGCCATGAGCCGCTGCCAGTCGCAGGCATTGATCGCGGCGAGATGTTCGTCGACGACGCTTCGAGCGTCACGCTGACGCTTGGGGGCGGGTAGTTCGTTCACGGGCCATCCTCCTGGGTATCGTTGTGCTGTCGCGGCGACGTCACGTACTGACCACAATGACGCTGCTCTTGCGGTGACGTGACGGCTTTGCATTGTGCCCCAGATCGCTGGGGTGAAACGCTCGACAGCAACGCTGTCGGAAGATCGCGATTGCCGTGACGCCTCCGAATGGACGAGCATGCCGGATGTTCCTTCCGTCGAGGCGCCCGGCATGCCGGCCGCGGAATCCGCGATCCATATAATGGATGCGGATGAGCAATCGGCTCGAGGAATACGCAATCATCGGTGATTGTGAGACCGCGGCGCTCGTGTCGAGCGCCGGTTCGATCGATTGGCTCTGCTGGCCGCGCTTCGACTCCGCGGCGTGTTTCGCTGCCCTTCTCGGAACACCCGACAACGGCCGCTGGCTCATCGAAGCCGTCGACTCCCGCGCGCGTCTGAGCCGCCGGTATCGCGCCAACACGCTCATCCTCGAAACGGCCATCGAGACGCCGGAGGGCGCCGTCACCCTCATCGATTTCATGCCGCCGCGCGGCTGCAACTCCGACATCGTGCGGCTCGTCCGCGGCGAACGCGGCTGCGTCCGCATGCGCACCGAATTGATCCTGCGGTTCGATTACGGCCGCGCCATTCCGTGGGTGACGCGCCAGGAGGACGGGACGCTGCGGGCGATCGCGGGGCCCGATATGGTCCTGCTCCACTCCCGGGCGAGGCTGCACGGAAAGGACATGACCACCGTCGGCGAATTCGATGTGGGCGCCGGCGAGACGATCCCCTTCGTGCTCACCCACGGTCCTTCCTACATGCCGCCGCCGCGCGCGATCGACCCTGAAGCATCGCTCGCGAGCACGGAGTCGTTCTGGACGGACTGGGCAGCGCGCGGGCGGCCCGACGGCGAGTGGGCAGATGCCGTGACGCGCTCCCTCATCACGCTGAAAGCCCTCACCTACGCGCCCACGGGAGGCCTCGTCGCGGCGGCGACGACGTCACTACCCGAGTTCATCGGGGGCGAACGCAACTGGGACTACCGCTTCTGCTGGCTTCGCGATGCGACGCTCACGCTGCTCGCGCTCATGAACGCGGGCTACTACGACGAAGCCAAATCCTGGCGCGGCTGGCTGCTCCGCGCCGCGGCCGGCGCGCCGTCGCAGCTTCAGATCATGTACGGCCTCGCCGGCGAGCGCCGACTCCTGGAGTTCGAACTCCCCTGGCTGTGCGGATACGAGAATTCACGGCCGGTCCGCGTGGGCAACGCCGCGCACGATCAGTTGCAGCTCGACGTCTACGGCGAGGTGATGGACGCGCTGCACCAGGCGCGAAAGGGCGGACTGCACCCGAGCAAGGCGGACTGGTCCTTCCAGTGCACCGTCCTCGAGCATCTCGAGTCGCAGTGGCAGAAGCCGGACAGCGGCATGTGGGAGATTCGCGGCGGCCCCCGCCACTTCACGTACTCGAAGGTGATGTGCTGGGTGGCGTTCGACCGCGGCATTCAGGCGGCGGAATCGTTCGGCCTCGATGCGCCGCTCGATCGCTGGAAGGCGGCGCGGCACGCGCTTCACAGGGAAATCTGCGATCGCGGCTACGACGCGGACATGGGCAGCTTCGTCCAGTCGTACGGCTCGAAGGAGCTGGACGCCAGCCTGCTCCTGCTGCCGACGACGGGTTTCCTCCCGCTGTCGGATCCGCGCGTGCAGGGCACGATCGACGCCGTCGAACGGAATCTGTTCAGCGACGGCTTCCTGCTCCGCTACAACACGCACACGAGCGAGGACGGGCTGCCCGCCGGAGAAGGCGCGTTCCTCGCGTGCACGTTCTGGCTCGCGGACGCGTACGCGCTTCAGGGGAAGGTCGGCAAGGCCCGCGCGCTCTTCGAGCGCCTGCTCGGGATTCGGAACGACCTCGGGCTGCTGTCGGAAGAGTACGATGCGCAGGCCAAACGCATGGTCGGGAACTTCCCGCAGGCGTTCTCCCATATCGCGCTCGTCAATACGGCACACAACCTGACGCGCGCCTCGAAACCGGCCGAGCAGCGCGCGTCCTGACCAATCCGAGGTCCGCCCCGGACCCCGGCTCGGTCGCTCGCGGAAAGACTCCGCGTTATTGTCGCCACGTCAGATGGGCCAGTTACGCGGCACCTTGACCACGTACGTTCCCGCGATCTTGTCGTGCCACGCCTGACGCTCGGGATCGCGCAGGATCCAGAGGCAGCCGATCCCGACGACCGCGAGCGAGAAGATGCTCGACAGGCCGCGGACGAGCGCGTCGACGAACCGGAGCGGCGCGCCGTCGGTGCGGACGACGCGCAGTTGACAGATGATGCCCCCGACGGTCGTGCCCTTCCACGTCCAGAAGCCGATGTGATACGCGAGAAGGAGAAGGAAGAACGCGCTATCGGTGTCCCATCGGCGAAGATCGAACATCTGCTGCGCGATGAGTACGAGAATGACGTCGAGGACGAAGGCGTAGAGGCGATCGCGAAAGAGCGCGTGCGGAAAGGACGCGAGGTCGGTCCCACCCGTGGGCGGTACGACGGGCGGCACTGCCCCGGCCATGTCATTCGGCAGCGGCGCCGCCGCGGGCGCGTACTGAAGCGCAGGTGTGGCAGCCATCGCTGGCGCCGCGGGCACGGGCTCAGGCAAGGGGTTCTCGCGCCGGTAGCCGCTCACGAACGCCAGTGCTGAGGCCCCCAATCCGAACACGCCCAGCATGCTCCACGTGAACAGCCCCAGTAGAGGAATCATGTAGGCAACACAGATGACCGCGGATCCGAGCAGGAACGACCGCAGCGACAGCAGCCTGCTTTCGCGGTCGTGCTGCGGGGCCACCCGTGCGCCGATCCATCGCGCTGCGCCGATGCGGCCGATGAGCGCGGCTGCGATCAGCGCGCAAATGACGAAGGGGACGACGGCGATGCCGATGACCGACACGGTGAGCAGCAGACACAACGGCCCTGTCAGCAGGAGCACGAGTAGGCCCACGAGGAACGTCGTCAGCGGCTTGTCGGCGAGCGTCTCGGCACAGGCGCGGGCGGGGCGATCGAAGATCAGGTTCAGGGCGAGCGAGACGACGAAGAAGACCGCGGCGAGCCGCCACACCCAGGGGACATCCGGAACGATGAGGCGGCCCCAGAGCAGGCCGCGCGTGACCCACGGCACCAGCGCGTCCAGCCTGCCGCCGAACGCTCTCGGACCCACGATGACTTGATGTGCGCCAGGAGTGAAGCTGGACGGCGCGTCGAAGCCGCCGCCGACGACGACCAGATCCTGATCGACCGAGGCTCCCTCGGCAACCGAACCGCTGCCGCCGACCACGATCAGCGAGCCGTCGATCACTGCCGTCGACGCAAGCTGCGCTTTCCCGAAGACGACGACGACATCCCCCTCGACGCGACCTTGAATATTGGCGTCCCCGAAGATGACGCTGATCTCACGCACGACCGTGCCCGGCGTGACGGTGTAATCCTGACCGACGCGGAGCACGGAGTGCACAGAGGTACTATGCGTCTGCGCCGTCGCGCTCACGGGCATCGCGAGGGCTGCCATGGCGGCCATCGCCAGGATTTGCGTCCATGCTCTTTTCATCGCTGCGCTGTCCTTCCCATCACGATCTGGTTCAGGGCTGCTCCACATGCCGCGCATGCGGCGCACATCATCGAGACGATTGCGAGCGCATACGGCGCGACCGGCCGCACCAGTCCGCGCCAGAGCGCTTCGAACGCCGCCGCTGTCGTCTGCACGGCCGCGCCCGCCGCGCGGACCTGTTCTGCCGCGCTCGTCATAAGTGCCGCGGGGCGGACGGCGGCGTGCGTCATACCGAACGCGGCCGCACCCAGGAACAACAGGAGCGCGGCGGTTGACGCAATCTGCAGCGACAGCGGCCACGTGAGCCACGCGCGTGCGTACCAGGGGCGCGCGGTCCACTCGGCGACGGCCGCCATGACGCGAGGCACGAGCGTCTCCGGCGCGCGCGGCAGCGGCAGTTCTGCCAGCTTCCGGGCGACGAGCGGTTCGAGCTCATCGGGCCGCATGGTCGGTTGCCAGCAGCGTGCGGAGCGCGTTCCGGCCGCGGTGAATGTCCGTCTTCGCCTTCGCGAGCGTGATGCCGAGCGCGGAGGCGATCTCCTGGTAACTCAGCTCTTCGAAGTAGAACAGCACGAGAGGGACGCGCTGATGATCTGGCAGCGCCCGGAGCGCCGCTTCGAGTTGCTCCTGCCGATCCCGGTCGTCGAGCGGGCGTGGAATCTCTGATGACAGCGACGCTTCGAACCCCTCGCCCGGCGGGTCGCCTTCGCTGCCGAGCTCGCTGAAGAATCGCAGCCGCGCACGATACCGCGACAAATGGTTCAGGCACGCGTTTCGCGCGACGGCCTTCAGCCACCCGGCGGCGGCGGGACTCGATTCGATCTGTCCGAAGCGCTGAAACGCTTTGAGGAACACGGTCTGCGCGACGTCTTCCGCGTCGGCTTCGTTGCCGAGCAGTCGGACGGCCGTGGCGAACACCATGTCCTGATACCTCCGGACGAACGCCTCAAACCGGGCGTCGATCATGCTCGCGGCGCCGCTCGGCATTCACTGAGGGAAGAACCCCGAAGGCGAAGAAAAGTTTCAAGGACCTGGCCGCGGGCCCGTGTAGACTGCGTCACAGGCGGTATGCGCGCTGACCCTCTGCACGACGGCTGGCGTTCCCTGGCCCACGACCGCCGCTTCTCTGCAACCGTAGTCAGCCTACTCGCGGTGGCAATCGGTGCGGTCACGGCTGTGTACGCGATCGCCGAGGCCGTGGTGATGCGCCCGTTTCCTTTCACGGCCCCGGATCGCATCGTCGTGATCTGGCAGACGGACACGCACCGCGGCGTGCCGGTCGTCGAGATTGCGTACGGCGAGATGACCGATTGGCGCGCACGATCCCGATCGTTCGCCGCGATGGCGGTCGTCGGATCCGTCAATTGGAGCCTTACGCTGGCCGGGACGGCCCCGGAGCAGGTTCGGATGGCGGCGGTTTCCTCGTCTTTCTTCGACGTCGTCGGCACCCCTCCACTCGTTGGCCACGCCTTCCATGCGTCGGATGACGAGGGCAGGACGCCACGCCGCATGGTGATCAGCTACGGCCTGTGGACGCGGCGCTTTGGACGTGATCCGGCGCTGATCGGCCGCGCCGTCGATGTGAGATTCGACGCGGGCAACCCGCCCGTTCCTGTGGAGATTACGGGCGTCATGCCGCGCGAGTTCGACTACCCGCGCCAGGCGGACGCCTGGGTGCCTGCAGCCCCATTGATTCGAGGCAGCGCCTCCGGAGGGGTCGAGAGCGCGATGAGCGGCCTGAGGGTTTTCTTCGTCCTCGGGCGACTTCGCGACGGCGTCTCGCGTGCGAGCGCCACGCGAGAGTTGACGGAGGTGATGCGGTCGGCGGACCCGCGCGGTTTTGATGCTCCCGAAGCGGTCTTGTTGACCCCCGTCGCGCGATATCTGCTTGGCCCCGCCGAGCCGGTGCTCTGGGCGCTACTCGCGGGGGCCGTTCTCATGCTCGTCATCGCCTGCGCGAACGTCGCCGGTCTGCAGGTTTCGAGGGCTGTGCGACGGGAACGTGCGCTCTCCATTCGTGTGGCGCTCGGCGCGTCGGATCGCGATCTCGTCGCCTCCAGCCTTGCCGAGACGATGCTTCTCACTGCGGCTGCACTCGGCGGCGCACTTGCGGTGGCCTTCGTCGTCCTTCGCGGACTGCTCTCGATGGCACCCGCCGGCGTGCCTCGTATCGATGGGGTTCGCTTGTTCAGCCTTCCGGTGCTCGCGTGGTGTGCGGCCGTGACGTTGGGGACGCTCGTGCTCTGCGGCGTGTGGCCTGCGCTCCGGGCGCGGCGGGTCGATGCGGTCCGCGTGCTCGCGCATGGAACAGCGCTCACGGTCGATCGGCACGGTCGCCGCGTGCAGCGTGCGATTGTGATCGCGCAGATCGGCATCGCCGTGATGCTGTTGACCGGCATGGGTCTGTTCGTACGGATGGTACGCGGCCTCGATCGCACCGTCCTCGGCTTCGATCCGTCGCATCTCGTCGCGGCGAACGTCACTCCCGCAACCCACGACCTGGCGCGATGGAACTCGTTCTATGACGCGCTGCTCGCGAGACTGGAGGCTCTTTCCGACTTCGAGGGCGTCGGCGCAATGTCCTTGCGTCCGCTGAGCGGCCCGATCGGTTGGGACACGCGGCCCATCTACCCTGAACAGAATCCGAAAGATCCACGAACGCTGGCAGGCAATCCTTACTTGAACCTGGAAATCGTCAGTCCGGGCTACTTCAAGACGATGGGCATTCGTCTGGTCGAAGGGCGGTTGTTTTCGGCGGCGGATCGAGCCACCGCGCCAGGCGCCGTGATCGTGAGCGATCGCGCCGCCCGGCGCATCTGGCCAGGGCGGAGCGCCGTCGGGCAGCGGCTGTTCGACGGACCGTCCGCGGATGTTGCGGCTGGAGGACCCATTGCGTGGCAGACCGTGGTTGGTGTCGTGGAGACGGTCCGCTACCGCGGACTCGACGACATCCGTTTCGACCTCTATCGGCCTGCCGCTCAGGCCGACATTGGCGTGCAGCAGGTCGTCATCCGTACTCGCCTGGCGCCAGGCGCGGCCGCTGCGGCCGTCCGCGCAGTCGCCGTGTCGATCGACCCTGCAGCGCGAGTCTCCGACATGGTGCGCATGGACGATGTCGTCGCAGCCGAGAGCGCGCCGTGGCGCTTCCTCATGCGTGTGTTCCTGGGATTCGCGGCGCTCGCGGGATCGTTGGCCGTCGTAGGCCTTGGCGCCGTCGTTGCGCTGACGGCGGGTGCGCGCCGCCGCGAGCTGGCCATTCGCGCGGCGCTCGGCGCTGATCGAACCCGGCTGCGGTTGTTGATGCTGCGCGATGCGCTGCCGATACTGGTGGTCGGGATCGTACTGGGTGTTGTCGGCAGTCTAGCGCTGGGACGCAGTGTGCAGCACGTGCTGGTCGGCGTGCGGCCAACGGACAGCGTCGCGCTCGGAGGCGCCATTATCGCTGCGATTGTTGCGGGGCTTCTCGCGGCATGGATGCCGGCCGCCCGTGCGGCACGGGTCGATCCGGTCGAATCGTTGCGAGAATAGCGGACGCGGACGACGCGGAACGATCGAGCACGGGTGGTTCGATCGCGTGCGGGGGTGCCGTTTCTACTGCTACCACCTGCCGGATCAGAATGCGCAATGCCCGAGGCGCCTCTAAAGAAGCGCCCTACGTCCGCAAGGACTTCGTCTTTCGTCTTCGTCGTTCGTCATTCGCTCCGCAGCGCCTGCATCACGTCGACGCGCGACGCGCGGGCGGCAGGCATCAGCGATGCCGCGATCGCCGCCGCGACGAGCAGCACCGCGGCCGCGACGATTGGCAGCGCGCCGGGCATCCGGACGCCCTGGATAAAGCTCCCGGCAAACCGCGTCAGCAGGAACCCGCCGATCACGCCGACCGCGATGCCGATCCCCGCAATGACGGCTCCCTCGCCGAGGACGCCCGTGAGCAGATGCCGCGGCGCCGATCCGATGGCGAGCCGGATGCCGAACTCGCGCGTCCGCGCGCTCACCGAAAACGCCAGCACCCCCGCGACACCGACGACGGCGATCGTCAGCGCGACGAGCGCGAAGCTGCCGAACACGAGCGCGTTGAGGCGATCGGGCGCGAGCACCTCCGCGCGGACGTCCTCGAGCGTGGCCGCGCGCTCGACCGGCTGCTCGGCCGAGAGATCGCGAATGATCCGGGTGATCGGCGGCACGAGCGCGTACGCGTTCGTCCGAGTGTGGACGAACAGACGGCCGCCGCCGATCTCCTGCTCGAACGGCTGATACACGCTCATGGCGGGTCCCGGAACGACGTTCTCGTCGTCGAGGTCGGCCGCGATCCCTACGATTCGGCGCGGGCCCGTGCCGACGTCGATGAACTTCATGATCGGATCGGTCCATCGGAGACGGCGATCGAGCGCCTCGCGCCCGCCGAACATCCGCTGGGCCACGCTCTGGCTGATGATGACGACCGGCTCGCTCCCCTGCCGATCGGCATCCGTGAAATCGCGTCCCGCGAGAATCGGCACACCGAGCGAGGCAAAGAAGCCGGGCGACACGGTCCGGAACCGTGCGCGCGGATCCTCCTCGCCGTTCGCTTTCGCGTAACCGTCGATCGTAAACTGGAAGCCGGGACCGAAGTTGCCGGCGTCGCGGAATGGCACGGTCGTCCCGATGGCGACGCGTTCGACCCCCGGCAGCTCCGAGATGCGGCGCAGCGCCTCCTTGTAGAAGGCGACGATCTGATCGGGCGTGCGCCCGTACGACATCACGGGGACGTTCAGTGCCAGCACGTTGTGCAGGTCGAAGCCGGCCTGAGCCCGCTGCATCGCGAGCAGCGTCGTCAGCAGCATGCCCGCGCCGGCGAGCAGCACGAACGACGCGGCTATTTGCGTGACGGCAAAGAGGCGGAGCCGTCGGCCCGTGCCCGTCGTGATGCGGACGCTCCCGTTCGACAGCCCAAACCCGTTCGACGCCGCCGTCGACGGCAGGCGCGGAACGAACGCCAGGAGCACCGAGGCGATCAGCGCCAGGCCGACGCCGACCCAGAGCAGGCTCGCATCCACCCTGAGATCGAGCGCGCGGACCGAGAAGCGCGCCGCGTATCGCGCCAGTACCGCAACGGCCGGCCACGCGAGCGCCACGCCGAGCACGGCGCCCGTACCACAGAGGACGAGGCTCTCTGCGAGCAACGCCCGGCGGAGCGCGCCGGATCCGGCGCCGAGGGCCGCGCGAATCGCCAGCTCGCCCTCGCGGCGCACCGACCTCGCAAGAATCAAGTTCGCGACGTTCGAACACGCGATGATGAAGACGAGCGCGGATGCCGCGAGCAGCACGAGCAATACGGTCCGTGCTCGCGACGTGATCTGATCGCGCAGCAGCTTTGCGTCGATGCGGAAATCCGACTTTGCGGGATAGGCCTCCGGGTGGTCGTGAACGATCGCTCCTTGGACCGCGCGAAGTTCCGCACGCGCCGCATCGAGGTTCGCGCCGGGCGCGAGCCGGCCGAACAGCTCCGTCATGCGGTGCACGCGGCCCGTCACCATCGTCGCCGAGAGGTGATGCGGGCTCGTCACGACGTTGGCGATGATCTCCGTTTCGGATGGATACGGAACGGACGGCTCGAGGACGCCGACAATCGTCGCCATGCGCTGTCCCAACCGGACCGTCTTTCCAATCACCGTCGGATCGCTCTTGAGCGAAGTCGTCCAGAACCTGTAGGTCAGGACCGCCGCGCCGGGCGCATTCGGCCCGTCGTCGCCAGGACCGAGCAGGCGCCCCATGACCGGGCGAAGTCCCATGACGTCGAAGTAGGTGCCTCCCACAACGCCCGCCCGCACGACGCGCGGCTCTCCCAAACCGACCATCGTGAAGTTGATCGTCGAGAAGTCGCCCAGGGACGTGATGGTCTTCAGCCGCCCGCGCAGGTCCTGGATTTCCGGGACGGAGAACGTCGTGTTGGCGACGTTCATTCCTGGCGCGCTCTGGCGGATGTAGACCAGCCGGTCTTCGTCGCGATTGACGAGCGGCCGAAGAAGGACGCCACGAACGAGGCTGAAGATCGCCGCGTTGGCGCCGATCCCGAGCGCCAGCGTCAGCACGACCGTGATGGTCAGCCCCTTTGCGCGGGCGAGCGAACGCAGGGCGAACCGTAGGTCCGTGAGAAAGCTCATAAGAGTCCTATTACGCGTGGGGCGAGCGGGCGTGTACCAGGCACCCGGCGAGTCCGGGTGGATTGTAAGCGGAGACAAGGAGGCGCGGCCCTGAAAGGACACCGCGGCCCTGACCGCGCTACCGGCGCCTGGTGAGCGCCCAGCCGAGCGCTGCGGACGCGATGACTCCCGCGGCGATTAAAGCCCCGGTCGGCAGCTTCGTGTCGCTGGCGTAGTCCGGAACATACCCGCGCTCGGGGTAGTCTCCAGACGGCCCATCGACGCCGTCCCGCTCTGCCATTTCGAGGACGTCGGCGAGGTGCAGCGCTCGGCGATCCGTGGCCTGCTCGATCTGCGTGCGGCAGCTGAAGCCGTCGGCGACGATCAGCGCGTCCTTCTCAGCCCGGCGGACTTCCGGCAGCAGGACGCGCTCCCCCACCTTCATCGAGACGTCGTAGTGATCGCGCTCGAAC
Source organism: Acidobacteriota bacterium (assembly GCA_046735335.1). GTDB lineage: Bacteria > Acidobacteriota > Vicinamibacteria > Vicinamibacterales > 2-12-FULL-66-21 > JBKPQB01. The sequence goes on from JBKPTE010000044.1 coordinate 15,221, forward strand.
CCGAACGAGCCTGCCATTCCGCAGCACCCGGAGTCGAGCACGTGGACGTCGAGGCCGAGCGCGCGCAGCGCCTGCTCCTCCGCATCGAGCTTCATGATCGCCTGGTGGTGACAGTGGCCGTGGACGATCGCCTTGCGCCGAAGCTTCGGATACTTGAAACCCTGATCGTTCAGGAACTCGCTGAGCATGAACGTCTGCTTGGAGAGCCGCTTCGCCGCTTCATCCGCGGGACGCAGCTCGCGCAGTTCGTCGCGAAACACTGCCACGCAGCTCGGTTCCAGGCCGACGACCGGGGTGCCCCGCTCGATGTCGGGGCCGAGCACGCGCAGCACGTCCCCGAGCCACGCCTTCGCGGTGTCCAGCATGCCGTAGTCGAAGAGCGGACGCCCGCAGCACACGGGCTCGCGTGGAACGTCGACCTGGAATCCCGCACGCTCGAGGACGCCCACGGCATTGATGGCGGTGCGTGGATGGAAGTGGTTGTTGAAGGTGTCGGGCCAGAGGATCACGCGCGGGCGATTGGCGTCCGGCGCCGGCGCGTGCCGGTGCGCGAACCACTGCTTGAACGTGTACGGCGCGAACGCGGGGACGCGCCGCGCCTGCGGCATGCCGGATACGGCTTTCGCGATGGCGCTGAGGCCCGGCGTCTGCGTCGCGAAGTTGACCAGTCCTGGCATCGCTGACGCGAGGCGCGCCCAGTAGTGAATCAGGCCGAAGGAGAACGCGGTGATAGGACGCGAGCGCTTTTCGTAGTAGTGCGACAGGAACTCCGCCTTGTAGGTCGCCATGTCGACGCTGACCGGACAATCCCCCTTGCAGCCCTTGCACGCGAGGCACAAGTCGAGCGCCTCTTTCACGTGCTCGTCCTGCCAGCCGCCGTTCAGCGGATCGCCCTGCAGCATCTCGAACAGCAGGCGCGCGCGTCCGCGGGTGGAGTGCATCTCCTCCCGCGTCACCATGAAGCTCGGGCACATCGTGCCGCCTTCGAGCTTCCGGCATTCGCCGACACCCACGCAGCGAAGCGTGGCCTTCGAGAAGCTTCCCTCTTCGTTCGGAAACTGAAAGTGCGTGCGGAGCTGCGGCGGGTTGTAGCTCGTGCCCAGCCGCAGGTTCTCGTCGAGCCTGTAGGGATCGATCACCTTGCCCGGGTTCATCCGCCATCGGGGATCCCAGATCGACTTGAATTCACGGAAGGCGTCCATCAGCTCCGGACCGTACATGCGCGGCAACAGCTCGCCGCGCGACTGGCCGTCGCCGTGCTCGCCCGACAGCGACCCGCCAAAACTGACCACGAGATCGGCGGCATCTTCGACGAAAGCCCGGTAGTTGCGGATCCCGGCCGCTGTCTCGAGATCGAAGTCGATGCGCGTGTGGACGCAGCCCTGCCCGAAGTGCCCGTACAGATCGCCGTGCAGCCCATGGCGCGTCAGCAGATCGCGAAAGGCGCGCAGGTAGCGTCCGAGCTTCTCCGGCGGTACAGCGGAGTCCTCCCATCCTTCCCACGTGGGCCGCGAGGAATCCACGTGTGCGGTGGCGCCGAGCCCCGCCTCGCGCACCTTCCAGACCTTGTGCTCCTGCGCCGGATCGTCGAACAGCTTCATCGTCGGCGGATGCGGGGTCGCGCAGAGGGCGTCCATCAGCGCGTGCGCGTGCGCGTCCGCTTCCTCCTTCGTCGCGCCGCCGAATTCGACGAGCAGAAAGCCCTGGCCTTCGGGGAGGATCTCGAGCGTCTGGGTCTCGTACCCTACCGACTCGATGTCCTTCACGAGCTTGTCGTCCATGCCTTCGCAGCCAATCGGCTCGTGGGCCATGACCTCAGGGACGTGATCGCCCGCTTCGAACACGCTCGGGTACCCGAGCACGACGAGCGACCGCGCCCGCGGGTTTGGAATCAGCCGCACCATCGCTTCGAGCACGAGGATGCACGTGCTCTCGCTTCCGACCAGCGCGTGGGCGACGTTGAATCCCTTTTCCGGCAGGAGCGCCGTGAGATTGAAGCCGGACACACGGCGCGGAATGTCGGGAATACCGGTGCGGATATGGCCCTCGACGCGATCCGTGAGCGCTTTCAGACGGCGATAGATGTCTCCGCGCCGCCCGCTCTCGCCAGCGATCCGGCGCAGCTCCTCTTCGGATGTGGCGCCCACCCGCATGCGCAGCCCGTCGTACGTGAGGACGTCCAGCCACTCCACGCTGTCGGACGTGCGGGGGCCGGGGCCGTTGAACTGCGCCATCACCGAATGCACGCCGCACGAGTTGTTGCCGATCATGCCGCCGAGCGTGCAGTGATCGTGCGTCGACGGATCGGGACCGAACGTCAGGTTGTAGCGCTCCGCGGCGTGCCGCAGATCGTCGAGGATCGTGCCGGGCTGCACGCGGGCGAGCCGGCGCTCCGGATCGATCTCGAGCACGCGGTTCATGTACTTCGACATGTCGAAGCACACCGCGACGTTGCAGCACTGGCCGGCGAGGCTCGTCCCGCCGCCTCGGCCGAAGACCGGCGCGTCGTACCGCCTGCAGACGTCCATGCCGCGCTCGACGTCTTCGGCGTCGCGCGGAATGACCACCCCGATTGGCACCTGGCGGTAGTTCGACCCGTCCGTCGCGTACAGGGCGCGGCTGCCGCGATCGAAGCGCACCTCGCCGCGGACGACGCGACGCAGGTCGTTTGCAAGCTGTTCCGCGTCAATCGCGGCTGCCTCGCGCTTATACGGTGGATGCTGTGAGGTGGATCGGGTCTGATCGTCGAGATAGATCGGTGTGGCCATCAGTTGGTTCTCATACCGCGAATCGCGCCGCATCGGCGCGCTTGAATTGGATGCCGAGCCCCGGCCGCGCGCGATCGGGCCGCAGCGTGCCGTCGACAGGCTGCAGGGCGCCGTCGAACAACATGCGCTCGATGCGAGCGTGGTCGTGGAAGTACTCGAGATGCCTGGCGCGCGACGTGGCACAGCAGAGATGCGCGTGCACGCTCGGCGCGGTGTGGGCCGAAAGCGGAAGGCCCCACGAGTCACAGAGGGCGGCGGCGCGAAGGAAGCCGCTCACGCCGCAGCATCGCGTGGCGTCCGCCTGGAGGACATCGACGGCGCCGGCCTGCAGCATCCGACGGAAATACTGGATGTCGTAACCGTACTCTCCGGCGGCGATCTCCATGCGGGCGGGCGCGCGATCGCGGAGCAGGCGGAGGCCCTCCAGGTCGTCCGACGACACCGGCTCCTCGAACCATCGCACGTCGTCGGCGGCGAAGCGTTCGGCCTGATTGAGCGCCAGCTTGCGGTCGTACGCGCCGTTGGCGTCGACAAACAGCTCGACGTCCGGTCCGATCGCCTCCCGCGCCGCATGGACCCGTTCGCGGTCGGCGGCTGGATCGCGGCCGATCTTCATCTTGACCGCGCCTATTCCGGCCGCGGCCCATCCGCCAAGCTGATCCTGCAGTCTGTCGATCGAGT
>JBKPTE010000045.1:0-10410 GCA_046735335.1 Acidobacteriota bacterium
TCCCTTGACGTGGTAGATTTCCCAGCCGCCGAAGTGGGGGCCCGTAATGTCCCACCGCTCGCGCTTGCCGTCGGACGTCATGATGAAAGCGCCCTTGCGGGTCCCGACCAGAACGCGTACTCCGCTCATTCGATAACTCCTTGTGCCGGGTCTAAGAGACCCGGCCTACACATGGTGCCGAGAGACCCGGCCTGCACATGCCTATTGTCGATCCGCGTGCGGCGGGATCGACAGTCGCGTGAAACAAATCCGCGCCGGTTGTGTTTTGATTCATGCACAGGTCCGGACCACCAGGCAAGCGCCATTTCGCGCGAGGAGAACACCAATGCTGAAGGATTTGCGCCACGCCATCCGAATGCTCGCGGGCGCCAAAGGCTGGACGGCTGTGATCGTCCTCTCGCTGGCGCTCGGCATCGGCGCCAACGCCGCGCTGTTCAGCCTGGTGAACGGGCTGCTCCTTACGAAGCTCCCGGTGAAGGATCCGGACACGCTCGTCCGCTTCAGGTACGTCGGCGCCAACGACGCGGTGACGGATTCCAGCGACTACGGTTTCAGAAACGGCGGGCGGACCACATTTTCCTATCCGATGTTCCAGCAGTTCGTTGCGGACAACCGGACGATGAGCGATCTTTTCGCCTGTGCGCCGCTCGGGAGGGTGAACGTCGTCGTCGACGGTCACGCGGAGATTGCCAGAGCGTTCATCTCGTCGGGAAACTATTACCGCCTCCTGGGCGTCGCCGCGCGGCTCGGGCGCACGATTCTGCCTGACGACGATCGGCCGGCCGCGCCTGGCGTCGCCGTCATCAGCTCTCCCTACTGGCATTCACGATTCGGCACCGATCCATCGATCGTCGGCAAGACGATTGACGTCACCGGCAGGCCGGTGACAATCGTCGGCGTTCTTCCGCCAGATTTCACTGGCGTGCAGCAGCCCGTTGCGGAACCGCCCGATATCTCGTTTCCGCTTTCACTCGATCCGCAGCTCGAGGTCTTCCCCCAGAAAGGTCCGCCGCGGCTTGCGCAAGCAACGACGTGGTGGCTGCAGGTGATGGGACGTCTCAGGCCCGGCGTTACTGCCGAGCAGGTGCAGGGGAACCTCGAAGGCGTGTTCCAGCACACGGCACGTGCGGCGATGGAGTCGTACTTGAAGTCGCTTCCGGAAAGCGAACGCTCGACCGCAGTCAACCGAAGCCGTTCGCAGATTCCGCGGCTGCGGGTCGAGGACGGAAGCCGCGGGGTGTACGACGTGAATCCGAGCGAGCTGCGGTCGGTCACCATCCTGAGCGTGGTGGTCGCGCTGGTACTCCTGCTCGTGTGCGCCAACGTTGCCAACCTGCTGCTATCGAGAGCGGCCACCCGTCAGAAGGAGCTTTCGGTGCGGCTCTCGCTGGGCGCCACGCGCGCGCGACTGATCCGGCAGCTCCTCACGGAAAGCCTGCTGCTCGCGTTCGCGGGCGGCGGCCTCGGCATTCTGGTCGGATACTGGGGCCGCCAACTGCTGCCGGGCCCAGCGACCCGCATGCCGGCCGTCGACTGGCGAATCGTCGCGTTCCTGCTCGGCGTCACTGTGCTGGCCGGCGTGATCTTCGGACTCGCGCCAGCAATCCGCGGAGCGGGCATGGACGTGAATGCGGCGCTGAAGGAGAGCGGCCGGAGTGTGCTTGCCACGCGAAGCGTGCTGGGCAGGTCGCTGCTCGTCGCGCAGGTCGCGATTTCGCTCGTCCTCCTCGTCGGCGCGGGTCTCTTCCTGCGGACGCTGCACAACCTCCGGCAGGTCGACGTCGGATTCAACCCGAAGAATCTCGTGCTGTTCCGCGTCAGTCCCCAACTGAATCGGTACGACGAGACACACATGGTGCAGCTCTACACGCAGATGTTCGAGCGCATCGGCGCGGTGCCGGGCGTGAAGGGCGTCACGATGTCATTGCCCGCCCTGCTGTCCGGAAGCGTGAACTCGACCGACATCTACGTGCAGGGCCGCGCGTATCCGGCAGGCGGCGAGCGGCTCGACGTCGAAATGTATCGCCTGGTCGTGGGACCGGAGTTCTTCAAGGTGATGGAGATCCCGCTGCTCTCCGGCCGCACGTTCACTGCGCGCGACACGGACACGTCGTCCAAGGTCGTCATCATCAACGACGCTGCCGCGCGCAAGTTCTTTCCCGGCGAGAACCCTTTGGGGCGCCGCGTCGGGAACTCGCTCGAAAAGACCAGCGAGTTCGAAATCGTTGGTCTCGTTCGCGACGTCAGATACAACAGCGTCCGCGAGCCTGCACCGCCGACCATGTACGTGCCGTATCGACAGGCCCGGCTCGGGAATGCGGTGTTCGCGGTACGCGCGGCGGACCATGCGGCCGCAAGTGTCGGCGCCGTGCGTGAAGCGGTCAGGCAAATCGATCCGAACTTGCCGCTCATGGACGTATCCACTCAGCTCGAGCAGATCGAACGGCGGTTCGCGCAGGAGAAGGTCTTCGCGCAGGCGTACACGCTCTTCAGCGCGATCGCGCTCCTGATTGCCTCCGTTGGTCTCTTTGGATTGATGTCGTACAGCGTCGCGCGCCGCACGAACGAGATCGGCATCCGCATGGCCCTCGGTGCGCAGCGCCACGACGTGCTGACGATGGTGATGCGTGAATCGATGGTGCTGGTCGTGGCCGGCGTGGTGATTGGGATTGCCGCCGCGGCCGCCGCGAGACGTCTGGTCGACGCGTTGTTGTTCGGGCTTCCCGCGACCGATCTGCAGACGATGGGTGCGGCGATTCTCGTGATGATCCTCGTGTCGGCACTTGCGGGCTACCTGCCGGCGCGGCGCGCGGCCCACGTTGACCCGATGGTCGCGCTTCGATACGAGTAAGCCGGGTCTAAGAGACCCGGCCTACATCGCTTACATTGCTGATATGAGCCGGGTCTGAGAGACGCGGCCTACATCGGAAGAGCGGAGCGACGAGCATGGTAGTATGCGCGCACTGAAAGAGAGGACGCACACACACCAGTGCCGCGCCGACGCGACATCCTCAAGATGGGCGGCCTCGTTCCGCTCTCGCAGATTGCCGCATTGTCCGATCAGGCGGCACTAAAGGGGCCACCCCGTGCCGGCCGGCGCGCAGAGTTGTACAACCTTCTCGGCGAGCTGCCGCCGCGCGCACGCCGCGCGAGCGCGACGAAACGACGCGAAGAGGAGCGCGACGGCTACGGGCTCGAAACGTGGGACCTCGATCTCAACGGCATCGAGCCCGTGCCCGCGTACCTCGCGAAGCCGCTGCACCTGAGCGGCCGCGCCCCTGCCGTGCTGTTCAACCATTCCCACGGCGGCGGTTACAAGATTGGCAAGCAGGAATTCGTCGACGGACGAAGCTATCTGCAGCCGGAGCCGTACGCGAAGACCCTGACGGACCTCGGCTACGTCGCCCTCTGCATCGATTCGTGGATCTTCGGCGAGCGCAGCGGCACGACCGAAGCGGACATGTTCAAGGCCATGCTGTGGCGAGGCCAGGTGCTCTGGGGCATGATGGTCTACGACAGCCTGCGCGCGCTCGATTTCCTCGCCTCCCGCCCGGACGTCGACGCGGCCCGCATCGGCACGCTGGGCATGTCGATGGGCAGCACGATGGCGTGGTGGCTCGCCGCGCTCGATCCGCGCATCAAGGTCACCGTCGACATCAACTGCCTGACGGACTTTCACACGCTGCTCGCGAAGAAGGCGCTCTCGCTGCACGGCCTGTACTACTTCGTTCCGGGACTGCTCAATCACTTCACCACGGCGCAGATCAACGCGCTCATCGCGCCGCGCGCGCACCTCGGCCTCGCGGGGCTGCGCGACGACCTCACGCCTGTCGAAGGCCTGGACATCATCGACCGCGAACTAAAGAAGGTGTACGCGGATGCCGGCCATCCGGAACGATGGACGCTCCTCCGCTACGACGTGGCGCACCAGGAAACCCCCGAAGGCCGCCAGCAGATCGTCGCATTCCTGAAGCGGTTCATGTGACGCGCAGTCCTGGCTGGCGCGCAGCCGTGCCTCTGGCCGCGGCTGCGGTCATCTGGATGCTGCCCCACGATGGCTTCAGCGTGCAGGCGTGGGGACTCCTCTGCCTCTACGCGGCCACGGTCTGCGCGCTCATCACGCGGCCGATGCCCGCCGGGTCCGTCATGGTCGTCGCGGCGACGACGGGGACGCTGCTGCACCTGTTCACGATCCAGGAGGCGCTCTCCGGATACGGCAACGTCACCGTCTGGCTGATCGTGGCGGCGTTTCTCTTCTCGCGCGCGTTCGTGAAGACGCGCCTCGGCGAACGGATCGCGTACACGATCGTCCAGCGCGTCGGAGGAAGCCCGCTGCGTCTCGGGTATGCGATCGTGCTGGCGGACCTCGTGATGGCGCCGATGACTCCCTCGAACACCGCCCGGGCAGGCGGCATCCTGTTTCCCATCACGCTCAACGTGGCGCGCGCGTTCGGCTCGGAGCCGGGACCCACGGCCGGCCGCATCGGCGCGTTCCTGATGCAGACGCTGTATCAGGGCGACCTCGTGGTGTCGGCGATGTTTCTGACGGCCACCGCGCCGAACCCGCTCGTCGCAGAATTCGCGCGCCAGGGCGCCGGTGCGAAAGTCACCTGGCTGCTCTGGGCGCTTGCGGCGTCAGTGCCCGGCCTCGTCGCGCTCGTGGTCGTCCCGTACGTCGTGTACCGGTTGTGTCCGCCGCAGCAGCGCGATACGGAATCCGCGCGCGCGATGGCATCCGAACGCCTCGCGGACATGGGATCGATCACGCGCCGGGAACTGGTCATGCTCGCCGTGTTCGTCCTCGTGCTGCTGCTCTGGCTGACCGGCGAGTGGCACGGCGTGTCGGCGACCGCTGTCGCCTACGTCGGGTTGAGCCTGCTCCTCCTCACGCGCGTCCTCGACTGGGGTGATCTGCTGGACGAGAAGGGCGCGTGGGATTCGCTCATCTGGTTCGGCGGTCTCGTGATGCTCGCCGAGCAGTTTCAGAAGGCGGGCTTTCCGAACGCGTTCGCGCACGCGGCGGGCGCGCACGTGAGCGGCTGGACGTGGTGGTGGGCGCTCGTCGCGCTGATCGTCGTCTATACGTACGCGCACTACGCCTTCGCGAGCCTCGTCGCGCACGTCACGGCGATGTTCCCGGCGTTCTTCGCGGTGGCGATCGGAGTTGGCGCGCCGCCTCTGCTCGCGGCGCTCGCGCTCGGCGTGTTCTCGTCGCTGAATGCCGCGACGACCCACTACGGCACGGGGCCGGCGCCGATCGTGTTTGGCGCCGGATATCTGAGCCAGGGACAGTGGTGGCGGATCGGCTTCCTGATCTCCCTCGTGCACTTCGCCATCTGGCTGCCCGTGGGGTTTCTCTGGTGGAAAGCTATCGGATTGTGGTGAACAGATGACGCGATATCGTGTGGCCGTCATACCGGGCGACGGCATCGGCAACGAGGTGACGCCCGCGGCAATGCGGGTGCTCGACGTGGCCGCGGCGCGCCGCGGCGTCCACTTCGACTGGGAGTCGTTCCCGTGGGGCTCCGAGTACTACTTCGAGCACGGCCGGATGATGCCGGCGGACGCCCTCGACGTGCTCCGTCCGTTCGACGCCATCTTCTTCGGCGCGGTCGGGCACCCGCGCGTCCAGGACAACGTGACGCTGAACGGCCTCCTGCTGCCAATCCGGCGCGGGTTCGATCAGTACGCGTGCGTCAGACCCGCCGTCCTCTACGACGGCGTCCGCAGCGCGCTGGCGGGACGCGTCCCCGGCGACGTCGACCTGGTGGTCGTCCGCGAGAACACCGAAGGGGAATACGCGCAGATTGGCGGCGTCGTGCACGCATCGTCGCACGAGGTTGCCGTACAGTCGGCCGTCTTCACGCGCCACGGAACCGAGCGCGTGATCCGGTTCGCGTTCGATCTCGCGCGAACGCGCCGACGCAAGCGGCTGCTGACGTCGGTGACGAAGTCGAACGCGCAAGGCTTCAGCATGGCGTTCTGGGATCGCGTGTTCGCGGACGTCGCGCGCGAGTATCCGGATATCCGGACGGAGTCGCTGCTCGTCGACGCGGCCTGCATGGATCTGGTCAGGCGCCCGCAGGATTTCGACGTCATCGTCGCGTCGAACCTGTTCGGCGACATCCTGACGGACCTCAGCGCGGCGATCACCGGGAGTCTGGGGCTCGCCCCGAGCGCGAACCTGAATCCGCCGCGCGAGTTCCCGTCGATGTTCGAACCGGTGCACGGCTCGGCGCCGGACATCGCGGGCCGCGGAATCGCGAATCCCATGGCCGCGATGCTCGCCGGCGCGATGATGCTGGACTTCCTCGGGCAGCCCGAGTGCGCTGCCCTCGTCGAACGCAGCGTACTTCAGGTGCTCGCCGCCGGCCGTGACGTCACGCCTGACCTCGGCGGGCGCGGAACGACGGACAACGTCACCGATGCAGTACTCGCCGCGCTATAAGCTCTCGTCATCTCCTGTGATCCCACGCACCAAGGGCGCGGCGCAAGACCACCAGTTCGCCCACGTGGTAGGCGGCGTGATCGGCGGCGAGGAGGATCTCGCGGAAGTACGTCTGCCCGTTGCCGTGCGGGATGCGCGCGGTGAGATCGATGCGCGGGTTGGCCGCAAGATCCTGCAGCGCCTGGCGGTCGCGGCGAAACTGATCGATTGATTCGGTCCATGCTTTGTTGGACGGCGGCACCGCAGCGGCCGGCCAGTAATCGTCCGGCCACTTCAGCTCGCGATAGTTCGCGTTCACGCAGAAGTCGAGGATGTCGTGCTGCGTGATGCACAGGTGCTCGAGAATCTGCCACGCCGAGTACGGGAGCTTCGGCGGCTTCTTCCCTCTCAGCTCGACGGGGATGCCGCGAATGGCTTTGTCGAAGCCGACGTGGGCATCTTCCCATGCCAGCAGACGCGCGAGGTGCTCGCGCACGGCGGTCTCATCGCTCATACGCGATAACATACGCGAAATGAGCCTGGCGTTCTCCAACAGGGTCGTGGGGATTACGGGCGCGGCCGGAGGAATTGGCCGCGAGCTCTGTCGATATTTCGCCGGAGAAGGCGCAGCCATCGCCGCGTTCGACAAGAGCGATGCCGTATCCGGCTTTGCGGCGGAGCTGCGGAGCGCCGGCGCGCGGGTCGAATCCGTTGTCGTGAACGTCGTCGATACCGCTGCGGTCGCGGAGGCATTTCAGCGAGCGGCGTCCGCCCTCGGACCTGTCGACGTCCTGATCAACAACGCCGGCATCACGACGCATCCGACGATCGAGGGAACGCCGCCCGACGGATTCGTCGAGGAGCTGTACGTCAACCTCATTGGCGCATATGCGTGCACGTACGCCGCGATCCCGTCGATGAAGGCGCGCCGCCGCGGATCGATCGTCAATATCGGGTCGGTGAACGGCTTGATGGCGCTCGGCGATGCAGGCTACAGCGCGGCAAAGGCGGGCCTCATCAGCCTCACCAGATCGCTCGCGCAGGAGCTCGGCCGATACAACATCCGTGCGAACATCGTGTGTCCAGGCACGGTGCGAACGCCGATCTGGGACGAACGGGCGTCGCGCAACCCGGACGTGCTGACTCAACTCGCCCGCTGGTATCCGCTCGGCCGCATCGTGGAACCGATCGAGGTGATGCGCGCAGTTGCGTTCCTCGCTTCGGATGCCGCATCGGCAATAACGGGCGCCGTGCTGCCGGTCGACTGCGGCCTGAGCGCCGGGAACATCGTCATGGCCCGAGAGCTGACGGTGGGAGATCTCTGACCGCTCGACGTATGCTTCTTTACTTATGTCCTATCGCACACTGGTCGTTGGTTTGGGAAACATGGGGATGTCGCACGCCCTCGCCTATACGCGCATCCCTGAATACGAAGTCGTCGGCGTCTGCACGCGGCACATCGGCGAGAAGAAGCTGCCGGACGCGCTGGCCGGCGCGAAACGCTATTCGAGCTACGAGCAGGCGCTCACGGAGCTGAAGCCGGACGTCGTTTCCGTCAATACGCTTCCGGACACGCACGCGCCGTATGCGATCGAGGCGATGGAATCCGGAGCGCACGTGTTCGTCGAGAAGCCGCTCGCGCTCACCGTCGAGAGCGCGCAGCAGGTGGTCGATACCGCGAAGCGGACAAAACGCAAGCTCGTGATCGGCTACATCCTCCGCCAGCATCCGTCGTGGATCAAATTCGTCGAGATCGCCCGCCAGCTCGGAACGCCGCTCGTCTTCCGGATGAATTTGAATCAACAGTCGAACGGCGAAACATGGGAGTGGCACAAACGCCTGCTCGAGTCGTTCCCGCCGATTGTCGACTGCGGCGTCCACTACGTGGACATCATGTGCCAGATGACGCCCGCGAAGCCGACGCGCGTCTACGCGCTCGGCGCGCGCCTTGCGAAGGACGTGCCGGTCTACAACTACGGCATCCTGCAGGTCGCGTTCGACGACGGGTCGGTCGGGTGGTACGAGGCAGGCTGGGGCCCGATGATGAGCGAGACGGCGTTCTTCGTGAAGGATGTCATCGGCCCGAAGGGCAGCGTGTCAATCGTCATGGCCGAGAACAGCGGCGGCGTGAAGTCCGACGACATCAACGCGCACACCAAGACGAACCAGATCCTGTGGCACCACGCGGACATGACGCGTCCGGACGATCGCATCGACATGACGGACGAACCCGATCACGACGCGCTTTGCGAGCGCGAGCAGCGGTACTTGCTGAAAGCGATCAAAGAGGATCTGGACCTCACGGATCACATGAACGACGGCGTCACGAGCCTGCGGATCGTCATGGCGGCGGACGAGTCGGTGCGCACGGGGCAGGTGGTGCACATCTAGCGCCTCTTCTCATCAGAGCCTCCGAACAACACGGCACGGATTGCCCGCTGCGAACACGCCGTCTGGAATATCGCGAGTCACGATGGAGCCTGCGCCGATGATCGAACGGGAGCCAATCGTCACGCCCGGGCAGATGACCGCCGCGCCGCCAACCCAGACGTCGGACCCGATCGTCACCGGCTTGCCGAACTCCTTGCCTCGCCGCTCCATCGCATCCAGCGGATGCATGGGCGTGTAGATCTGCACGGCCGGGCCGAACAGGGTGAAATCGCCGATGGTCACCGGGCAGACGTCGAGCACGACACAATTGAAGTTGAAGAAGACGCGCGTGCCGAGCGTGATGTTCGAGCCGTAGTCGCAGAAAAACGGCGGCTGCATCCAGACGGCATCGCCCCCAGCGCCGAAGAGATCGACCAGAATCCCGCGCCGCTCCGCTTCGTCGGCCTCGCGGGTCGCGTTGAGTGCCTGACACAAGTCGCGTGCACGGTTGCGCGCCGCGACGAGCTCCGGATCGAGCGGATCGTACAGCTCGCCGGCGACCATCTTTTCGCGCTCGCTCGGCAAGCCGCCCTCAGCCCTTTGCGCCGGCAATCACGAAATCTCGGTGGGGATCCAGATCCGACTTGTTGATCCGTGTCTCGCCCGGATCCTTCGTGATCTTCTCGCCCGCCTGGAGCTGCACCTCGATCTTGTACGTGCCCTGGGGTACCTGAATCGTATAGCCGCCGTTCGTTCCGGTCGTCGCGTCGTAGCGCGTGCCCGTCTGCGTGTTGATGGCGGTCACCTTGCGGCCCGGCAGCGGCGCGTCCCCGTCACCGGAGACAATGCCGGCAATCGTGCCGCCGACATTCGCCATGCTCGGATCCTTGCCGACGACGGGGCCGGGATGACACGCGGCGAGAGCGAGAATTCCGAGCACCAGCGCGACCTGCTGCAGTCTCATCCGCGTAGCTTAGCACTGAGCCGTTCGTGTCAAAGACGAACGACGAACGGCTAACGACGAATTCGGTTCTGACAACAGAATCGAGCCGATTCAACCGGCCTGAGAAGACATGGCCAGCACGCATGGCGTATTCGGCCTTGGCCATTCGTCGTTCGTCCTTGACGCCGTCACGCGAGGCGAACAGTAGATCGTATACTCGACAGAATCCATGGGTATACGCACGTTGCAGATAGCCGTCCTCCTTTCCCTGGCCGCGGGGGCCGGCTGCTCGAAGTCCGAAACCGCGGAGGCGCGATCGGAAGGAACACCGAAGCCGGTCGCGGTCACCGTGGTCAAGAAGGACTCCGTTCGGCGCGCAGTCGATGTGGTCGGGACGCTCACGGCCGTCGACCAGGTGACGGTCTCGTCCGAGGCCGAAGGAAAGGTCCGCGCGATCCTCGCGGACCTTGGCGACCGCGTCAGGACGGGCCAGGTCCTGGTGCAGCTGGACAACGAGAAGCAGCAATATACGTTCGAGCAGCAGCAGGCCGCGCTGGCGCGGACGCTCGCGCAATACGGCGCTCCCGATCCGCAGCACCTGCCGGACATCGAGAACACGCCGGACGTGCGGCGCGCCAACGCCGATCTCGTGCAGGCGACGAGGGCGTAC
>JBKPTE010000046.1:0-109483 GCA_046735335.1 Acidobacteriota bacterium
ATCTACATCAATTCGCCTCACAACCCAACCGGCGGCGTCCTGACGCGAGACGACATCGAGCGGATCGCGGCAATCGTGCAGAAGCGCGGCCTCTGGCTGATCTCGGACGAGGCGTACGAGGATGTCCTCTACGACGGCGCCGAGCACGTCAGCGCGGCGTCTCTGCCGGGGATGAAGGACCGCACGATCTCCGTGTTCACGTTCAGCAAGACGTACGCGATGACCGGGCTCCGGCTCGGGTATGTCGCGGTGCACGACGAAAAGCTGCGCGAGCGCATGAAGAAGGTGCTCTTCTACACCGCGAGCAACGTGACGTCGATCGTGCAGTACGGCGGCATTGGCGCGCTCGAAGGATCGCAGGCATCCGTTCAGGCGTTCCGCCGCGAGCTTCAGGCGCGACGCGACCTGTTCTACGACGGCATCCGCGGCCATGCCCGAGGCGTGCTTTCCGGATCGCCGCCTGCCGGCGCGTTCTACGCCTTCCTCCGTATCGATCCGTCCTGGACGCCTCCCGCTGGCGCATCATCTCGCTCGTGGGCGATGGCGGAGTACCTGATCGAGAAGGGGCGAATCGGGTGCGTGCCGGGTGCCGACTTCGGCGCGAATGGCGAAGGATACGTGCGCTTCTGCTTCGCGCGAGACCGGAAGGAGCTCCAGGGCGCGCTCGAATCGTTGGAACAGGTCTTCCGGTACGAGTAGAGGTTGTGCGGTAGCGCGCAACTTTAGTTGCGCGCCTTGCGCGTCGGGGAGGTTGGCATGGAGCTGACGGGAAAGGCCGTTCTCATCACCGGCGCCAAGAGAATCGGGGGCGTCGTGGCGCGCGAGCTGGCGGCCTGCGGGATGGACGTGGCCGTCTCCTACAACCGATCGCGCGCTGAAGCCGAGGCGGCGGCCGCTACGGTGACGGCGGCCGGACGCCGCGCGCATGTAGCGGCGGCGGATCTGTCGAAGCCGGAGGACTGCCGCGCGCTCGTCGACGGCGCGGCGGCCGCGTTCGGCCGGCTCGACGTCCTGGTCAACATGGCGTCGGTCTACAGCTCGGTCCCCTTCGACGCCACCGACGAGGGCACGTGGAACAGCGTGGTGGACATCGATCTGCGCGCCTCGTTCCTCTGCGCGCGCGCGGCCGTTCCGCACATGCGGCAACAGCGCGCCGGCCGGATCGTGAACTTCGCGGACTGGCTTGCCGCGAGCGGGCGTCCGAGGTACCCGGGGTTCCTGCCCTACTACGTTGCGAAGGCGGGCGTGATTGCGCTGACCGAGGTCCTCGCGCTCGAACTGGCAGCGGATCAGATTCTCGTCAATGCCATCGCACCCGGTCCGATTCTCCCGCCGCCGGGTACGACGGACGAGGAGCTTCGGAAGGTGGAGTCAGCCACTCCGCTCGGGCGCTGGGGCGGGGAGGAGGCGATCGTGCGTGCGGTCGTCTTCCTGCTGGAAACGGATTTCGTCACGGGCGAGACCATCCGCGTCGACGGCGGACGCCACGTCCGCTAGTTCGCCTTCGCGCCACCAACCGCCAACAACCTCCGACATCGTCAGCGTCAGTACACACGAACGCCGCACCCGACCGGGGGCGGAACGCGAAGCACCCTGCGAAAGTGCTGACGTTGAATCGATGGACCCGACACCGGACCATTCCGGCGCCGATTCCTGCGATCCGCCCCCGATCCGATGCGGCGCAAGAGGACCCCCAATCTCCAGCACCCAACTTCCAATCCAGCGCGGATTGGGAAGTTGGGCGTTGCGGAACCTGGGGAGCTGGCCTCGCCTAGGCGAGGACCTTGATCACGACGCGGCGGTTCTGCGCGCGACCGGCCTTGGTCTTGTTCGGCGCGATCGGCTTTTCCTCGCCGTAGCTGATCACGTTGATCTTGTGGAGCGGCACCTGGTGGTGCTCGTAGAGGTAGCGCTTGACGGCTTCCGCGCGCTCGAGGCCAAGCTTGTAGTTCACGTCCTTCGGCCCGACGTTGTCGGTGTGCCCTTCAATCTCGATGTAGGCGCCGTTCGGGTTCGCCTTGAGCTGGTCGACGAGCTTGTCGATCTCGCCCTGCGCGTCCTCCGGGAGGGCCGCCTTGCCGAACTTGAAGTTGCCCTTGTCCTCGCTCAGCACGACTTCGTACACGAGCCGCTTCGAAGCAGCCTCGATCTTGTCGGCGCGAACGTTCACCTTGTCCGCGGCGGCGTACGCCTCATCCGCGCGCTGGTTGGCAGCCTGCGCCCGCTGGCCGGCCTGCTGCGCCTTCTGATCGACTTCACCAATCTTGGTCTCGTTCGTCCGGGTCCGTTCCTGGGTTTCCTCGACGGACTTCGACAACGTTTCGACCTTGTCATTCACCTCGCCGACCCGCTGCCGCACCATTTTCTTGGTGGCGCAGGCACTGGTTCCGCCCAGCGCAAGCGCGAGGATCGGGGCGGCCAGCACGAGCTTCTTCATAACTGCCTCCATTGTCTCCGCTCTCTTGTCCCTTCTGCCTTCCCTGGTTTCCCTGGGTCCCCAAAGCGATCAGCTTCCAACGCGCGTGCCAGCCATGTAGCCGGCTCGCGCCCGGACCGTCCAATCGCGATCTTTGACGCGCACGTCGAGGCGATGCCACCCGCTTGCGCTCGACGATCCGAACGCCAGCACGTACTGATGGCGAAGCTCGTCCACGATCTGGCGCGCCGCGATGCTCTCGTGCGCCGGCGCGCTCGTGACGAACAGATCGCCCCCGGTCCATCGCGCCAGCGATCGGAGCTCCGACTCCGGCGGCGTATGCACCGTGTCCACAACATCAGGTCCGCCAGGATGATCCAGCGGCGAGACGACCGAGAGGACGTACACCGGCACGTCGATCTGGCTCGCGATCGCCGACACTTCCTCCGGCTTCATCAGGCTGCTCGTATCGACCCCGTCGGTCAACACGACGACGGCAAGGCGATGCGGGTCGCCTGGGGCGACGTCGGCCACGTGCTTCGCCGTCTGCGCGACGGCGTCGTACAAGGACGTCTGCCCGAAGGGCACCACCCGCGCCAGCGCGGACTCGATGGCGCCTTGGTCCGTCGTGAATGGCTGGAGATACTGCAGGTTCATGTCGAAGCTGAAGACAGCGACCTCGTCTGTGACGCGGCCTGCCGGCGCGCTCAAGCGAAGCGAGCCGAGAACATAGCGGGCGGCTTGCCGCGCTTCCTCGATCTTCGACGCGACCCGCATGCTCCCGCTGACGTCAAACAGCAGCGCGACGCGGACCGGCGCATCCTCTTCCGCATGAAACTCAACGATATCGCGTTTGTGGGATCCCTCCATCAGGACGAAGTCGTCCTTCTTGAGGTTGCGCACGAAGCGGCCTTTGCGATCTCGCACGACGGCGGCGACCGAAACCAGGTCCACGCCCGCCTTGAAGGTGGGCCGAGCCTGCGGGGCAGCATCCTGTGCCCAGGCCGTCGGAGCCAGCAGGACAGCCAGGAGCGCGATGCTCAGCAGGAGTCGACACGTCGCCATCACGCACACCTGTACTCCAAAGACTCTGCCAATTGCATAAACCATGTTGTTGGAAGTACTTACGATCTCTGCAGTACTCGTTTTCGGCCGTTTCTGCATCGGAAATGAGGTAAGAATTACATTGTAGCGCATTCTACCGCCAGCGAAAATTACATCAGCGCCCTCTGATAAGATTTTCCCGATGCGAACCACATCCGCGGCGATTCCAGTGGCCTCGCGGGTCGCGGGTTTCAAGTACGCGATTCGTAACATCGTCGCCGAGGCCCGCAAGGTCGAAGCCTCCGGCCGGCGCGTTCGCTACCTCAATATCGGCGATCCCATCATCTTCGGGTTCGAGACGCCGCCTCACCTTGTGGCCGCCGTGGAGCGGGCGGTCCGTGACGGGCACAACGGCTACGTGCCGTCGCCGGGAATTCCGGAAGCCCGCGAGGCAGTCGCCGGCGAACTCACCGGACGCGGCATGCCCGTCTCCGCCGATCGGGTCCTCATCACGTCCGGGACGTCGGAAGGCATCGAGCTCACGTTGACAGCGCTCGCCGAACACGGCGACGAAGTCCTGATCCCGACGCCAACCTATCCTCTATATACGGCCGTCCTGGCGAAGGTCGGCGCGCGGGCGGTTTTTTACCGAACGGACCCGGCGCGCGGCTGGCTGCCGGACATCGATCACGTTCGCAGCCTGATAACGCCGGCCACGCGCGCGCTGGTGGTCATCGATCCGAATAACCCGACGGGCGCCACCTATCCGCCCGACGTTCGCCGTTCGCTCATCGACATCGCCGACGAGCGCAACATCCCGCTGCTCGCCGACGAAGTGTACGGGGATCTCGCGTACGACGGACCAGTAGCGCCGATGGCGACCCTCCACCCGGATGCCCCGATCATCTCGTTCTCATCGCTCTCGAAGGCCTATCTCGCTCCCGGATGGCGCGCGGGATGGATGGCGGTCGGGCGGACCGAACGCCTCGACGAGGTGCTCGCCGCAATCAAGAAGCTGGCAGACGGACGGCTCTGTTCGCCTGGCCCGATGCAGTACGCGATTGCGCCCGCGCTCACCGGCGATCGCTCCCACGAGGACGTTTTCCGCGGCGCGCTGCGGGAGCGGGCGGCGCTGACCACCCGCCGTTTGAACGCGATCGACGGGATGAGCGCCGTCGCGCCCACGGCGGCGTTTTACGCCATGCCGCGCGTCTCGCTGCCGGACGGCGTCACCGACGAAGAGTACGTGCTGGGTCTCCTTCGTGCGACGGGCGTGCTCTGCGTGTTCGGATCCGGCTTCGGCACGGACCCGCGCGACGGGTTCTTCCGCGTCGTCTTTCTCGCCAATCCGGCGGAACTCTCGGACATTTTCGATCTCGTGGCCGGGTTCACGAGCGACTTCCTGGCCAGACACTGAACCGTCGTGACTCGGTCCGAGACGGAACAGAAATCGCTCATCCTCTGGACGGTTGCCGTCGCGCTGCTCGGCATCGTCATCCTCTGGGCGGCGTACCTCGCGCGTCACGTCCTGCTGCTGATCTACATCAGCGGTCTCCTCGCGATCGGGTTCAGCCCGATCGTGCGCCTGATCGAACGCCAGAAGGCGCTGCCGATCGGATCGAAGCGCTTCCCGCGGTGGCTCGCGATTCTGATCCTCTACACCGCGATCCTTGGGTTCATCACGCTAGTCGGGTTCCTCGTGTTTCCACCGCTCGTGCACCAGGCCGTGTCGCTCTGGGGCGCGCTGCCGCAGATGCTCGATCGTGCGCAGCAGTTCTTCATCGACAAAGGACTGCTGCGAGAACGCCTCACGCTGCGCGAGGCAGTCGCGCGCGCGCCAGGATCAAGCGGTGATGCGGTCAGCGCCGTCACCGGCGCGCTCGTCAACGTGGCGGGCGGCATTTTCGGTCTCGTCACGATTCTCATCCTGACGTTCTACCTGCTCGTCGAGGCCGAAGGCCTGCGCGCGATGTTCCTGCGCCTGTTCTCGCGCGACCGGCGCAGCCGCATCGCCGGCGCGAGCCGCGAAGTGACGACCAAGGTGAGCGCGTGGCTCGGCGGCCAGCTTCTGCTGGGTGCCATCATCGGCACGACCTCCGCCATCGGACTCTGGGCGCTGGGCATTCCGTTCTTCTACGTGCTGGCGCTCATCTCGGGCATCGGCGAGCTGATTCCCGTTGTCGGGCCCGTCATCTCGGCGGTCCCAGCCGTGGCCGTGGCGGCAACGGTGTCGGTCAAGAAGGTCCTGTTCGTCCTGATCTTCTTCGTGCTCCAGCAGCAATTCGAAAATCACGTGCTCGTGCCCAAGGTGATGTCTCGGCAGGTGGGCGTGAGCGCCGTGACGGTCATCGTGGCGCTGCTCATCGGAGGAGAGCTGCTCGGGATCGTCGGCGCCATTCTCGCCGTCCCGACGGCCGCCATTCTGCAGGTTGTGGCGTCAGAACTGATGCGGGAAGAGCATCAATAGAACAGAATCCGGATCCAGGGCACCACCGCAGCGGCGAAGTAGAAGACCGTCAGCAGCGCCACGACGCGGTGCACGGACGTCAGATGGAGGACGATGCCGAACGCGCCGGCCGCGGTCTTTGCGACGGTAAGCGCGACACCCTGACCGACCCACGCCATCAGCCAGCCGAGCAGCGGGTTGCCTTCGATGTGCAGACCGTAGGTGCGCACGCCGACGTACGTCAGTACGCCGTCACTGGCCTGCGCGATGAGAAACGCGACGACCACGACGTCGCCGAACAGCGACCGCCGCATGACACCCTCTCTCCTCAACTTCAGCGTTCCCGCTGCCGTATACATCCCATAGGCGGCCACGTTGGCCCGCCGTCCGCGCATGCCGCGGCCGTCAATCAATGCGGGTGCCACGAAACGAGCGCACCCGACTCAGCGCTGTGACCTATACTGGCTGTTTATGCGGACCGACCCGCTTGCCTACCTTGGACGTGAGCTCGATACGCTGAAAGAGCAAAAGCTCTACCGGCAGCTTCGGGTACTGGACGACGAGCAAAAGGCGCGGACGACGGTGGATCACAAATCCGTGGTCAACCTGTCGTCGAACAATTATCTCGGTCTCACCACCCACCCGAAGCTCCGCGAGCGCGCGCTCGCGGCGGTCGCGGAGTTCGGCGTCGGCACCGGATCGGTCCGCACGATCGCCGGCACGATGGAAATGCACATGGAGCTCGAGCGCCGGCTCGCCGAGTTCAAGAAGGTCGAGAAGGTGGTGGTGTTCCAGAGCGGCTTCACCGCGAACGCGGGCACCGTCTCCGCCATCCTGACCAAGGAGGACGTCGTCATCTCCGACGAGTTGAACCACGCGAGCATCATCGATGGCTGCCGCCTCAGCCGCGCCACGATCAAAGTCTTTCCGCACAAGGACGTCGACGCCGCGCGGCGAATCATCGACGCGCTTCCAAGAGAGCAGCGCAAGCTCCTCATCACGGACGGCGTCTTCAGCATGGACGGCGACCTCGGTCCGCTGCCTGCGCTCTGCGATCTCGCCGAAGCGACAGGCTGCATCATGATGGTGGACGATGCGCATGCGAGCGGCGTGTTTGGAAAGAACGGCCGCGGCACGATCGACCATTTCGGCGTTCACGGCCGCGTCGACATCCAGGTCGGGACGCTCTCGAAAGCCATCGGCGCGCTCGGCGGATACGTCGCAGGCAGCTCCGATCTGATCGAATTCCTGTACCACCGCGCGCGTCCGTTCCTCTTTTCGACGTCGCACCCGCCCGCCGTCGTCGCCGCCTGCATCGCCGCCATCGACGTGCTGCTCGAGGAGCCGCAGATCATCGATCGGCTCTGGGAGAACACGCGCTTCTTCAAGAAGGGGCTTCAGGACCTCGGCTTCGATACGGGGATGAGTGAAAGCCCGATTACGCCGGTCATCGTCGGCGAGGGATCGAAAGCCATGCTGCTTTCCGACAAGCTCTTCGGCCGCGGCGTGTTCGCGCAAGGGATCGCGTTCCCGACCGTCGCGCGGGACAAGGCGCGCGTGCGCACCATCGTGACGGCGACGCACACGCGTGACGACCTCCAGTACGCGCTCGACGCGTTCGCGGCCGTGGGCCGCGACCTTGGATTGATCTGAGGGCGCGCATGGCGCGGACATCTCAGCCGGTCAGCGGTCCCCACTGGTTCGACGCGTGGACGCGCGATCTGGCTCGTGACGTCACCGCCGAGGATCTGCAGCGGCTCTTCACGCGCGACACGCGCGAAGCCTACCGGTTCTTTTCGCGCGGTCTCGACGAGGACGCCCTCGCCACTCTGCCCTGGTGGAAGCGGAACCTGCGCAGGATCCGACAGGTCTTCATTGCGTTCACGCTGAAGCTCTCTCCTGCGCGGCGCGCGCTGTATCTCATCTCGCTGGGCGTCGCGCTGCTCGGTGTCCTCAAGCTGTATCGCGGGTGGCAGACCGTCTCGGTTCCGTTCGGAACGCCGTTTTTCAACATCGCGGTCTTCGCGCCGCAGTGGGCGGACGGCACGTTCGCGATCCTCGTCAGCCTCGTCCTCATCAATCTCCTCGTGCTGCTGGAGGTGGCCGACCGCCTGTCGCTGAAGGGGGAGCTCGAGGTCGCGCGAGAGATCCAGCTCGCGATGCTGCCAACGGGAACGTACGCGGCGGGCGATGCGGAGATCTGCGGGGTCACGCGCCCGGCGAACACCGTGGGCGGCGATTTCTACGACGTGCTGCCGCTCCGCGACGGCCGCGTGATCGTGACGCTCGGAGACGTGGCGGGCAAGGGAAGTCCGGCCGCGCTGCTGATGGCATTGCTTCTTGCCGTCCTGCGAACGCTCGTCGACGAGGAGCTCGAGCCGTGCGCGCTCGCGGCGCGGCTCAATGCGCAGATCTGCCGGCACACTCCCGGTTCGCGGTTCATCACGCTCTTCTATGCCGTGTACACGCCCGGCACGGGAGCGCTGACCTACGTCAACGCGGGACAGAACCCGCCGCTGATTCGACGCGCCGATGGCACGATCGAGCGGCTCGGGGGCACGGGGGTGGCGCTCGGCATGTTCGAAGGATCGACGTATGAGGCGGTTCACACCACCGTTCGTCCCGCGGACACACTCGTCCTCTACAGCGACGGGGTGACCGAGGCGGAAAACCCGCACGGCGATCCATTCGAGGAGACGGGGCTCGAGCGCGTGCTCGCGGCGCACCAGGCAGACTCTCCGGCCGAGCTGGCCCCGGCGATCCTCCGCGCCGTGGAGGCTCATGCCCGCGACTCGCGGTTCACAGACGATCTGACCGTCCTCGTGCTCAAGCGCTCCTGACCGAACCCACCGTCGCGCGAAGGTGGGCACCGTAGCGCCAAGTGCGAGGTGGGTCTAAGATCGAAACATCCACCATCTGCGTCCGGTTTTTGGGGCCACCCGCATCATCCAATGGCACGCGCGCTCCTCGTCGCTCTGGCGTTCTGCATGTGGCCGGGTGTCCCCGCGGCCGGCCAGCGCATTGCCGCGTCCGACGGCATCGAGCTGCTCGTGCTGGGAATCGAGAACGCGCTCAAATCGGGCGACGCGGTCACGCTGCGGAGCTTCGCGCGGCTCGACGTCGATCAATCGGAGCTCGCCGACTTCGTCGGCAACCTGACCACGCCGATGCCGACGAACGCGACGGTGAAGGAGCGCGATCGCGTTCCGCTGCGCGACGGACGCCAGCGCGTGCTGCTGGAGATTCTGACGGAGCGCGATCGCGAAGGGCGCGTTTCCACGTGGCGGCTCGACGTTGCGCCTCCCGAGTCTCCCGCGCCAACGGGACCGAACGCGGCGTGGCAGATCTCGTCAATCGAACGGCTGACCGTCGTCAGCGGGCTGTACCGGCTTTCGCTCGACACGACCGCCGAGTACGCGGTCCGCAACCTGACGTTGCACGCGCCGGATCTGGCGCTGCACATCCCGTCGGGACGAGCGTTCATGGCGCGATCGACGGACGGCCCGACGGCGCTCGTGATTCTCGGCCGCGGACGCATGCAGTTCTCGCCCAAGCCGGAGGCCGAACGCGTGCAGGTGAAGATTTTCTGCGGGCGCGAGGCGCTGGACACGGAATTCGATTCCCTGTTCGTCCGGATCAACCCGAACGAGTTTCCGCTGCGCGTGCCGCCTGACACGATCGTGAAGCACGCGGCGGATGCGGGGGACGCGCGGCGCGCGGCGCAGCTCTTCGAAACGTACGTCCCGCAGAGTTTCCAGATCGATCTGAGCGATCTGAGCCCAGAGCGCTGGTCGATCGTGCCGACCGCCTCCGACTTCGTCGGGGAGATCGTCACGCGGCGGTACGGATCGCTGACCTACGCGCGCGCGAACGCCGAGTCGGAGGACATCTCGTTCTTCGATCGGAAGAAGCACAAGAACATCTCCGTCTATGCGTCCGACGCGAAGCTTGCCGAGCGTGGGCGCTTCTTCAGCGAAGACGACGAGGTGCCGTACGACGTCACGTCGTACGATCTCCAGGCCGCGTTCTCGCCCGATCGGTTCTGGATCGACGGCCGGGCCCGCGTCCAGCTGCAGACGCGCGATTCGGGGGTTGCGGCGCTCACGCTCCGCCTTGCCGATCCGCTCGTCGTCCGCAGCATCACCTCCCCGGAGTTCGGGCGGTTGTTGTTCCTCCGGATCGTCGGGCAGAACAGCGTGCTCGTGAACTTTCCGGCGACGATTCCGGCGAATACGCAGCTCGAGCTGTCGGTCGTGTACGGCGGGCGGCTGCAGCCGCAGGAGGCGGACCGCGAGGCGCTGCTGCCGCAGGATCGGTACATCCGCGACGAGCAGCCGATTCAGCTCGAGCCGTCCTACGTGTACAGCAACAGGAGCTACTGGTATCCGCAGTCGACCGTGACCGACTACGCGACGGGGTCCATGCGCATCATCGTTCCGGCCGACTACGACGTCGTCGCGAGCGGCGCGCCCCGCGGAGCGCCGCTGCCGATCGACCCATCGGCGCAGGGACAGAAGCGCAAGGAGTACACCTTCGATGCGGCAAGGCCCGTGCGCTACCTCGCGTGCGTCATCAGCCGCTTTCGCGCCGGCGACACGGCACGGCTCGATCTGCCCGCGAGCGACGATCCGCCGGACGCGGGACGCTCGCCGCTGGCGCTCACGGTGGAGACCAATCCGCGCCAGTTCGGCCGGGCGCGCAGCATCGCGGAACGAACGGCCGACATCCTCACCTTCTACTCGTCCCTGATAGGCGACGCTCCATATGCGACCTTCACGGTTGCCGTGACGGAGAACGATCTGCCGGGAGGCCACAGCCCCGCCTATTTCGCGATTCTGAATCAGACGCTTCCGATGGCACCGCTGCTGTGGCGGAACGATCCCGTCTCCTTCGACGGATACCCGTCGTTCTTCATCGCGCACGAGGTGGCGCACCAGTGGTGGGGGCAGGCCGTCGGCTGGAAGAACTACCACGAGCAGTGGCTGAGCGAAGGGTTCGCGCAGTACTTCGCGGCGCTCTACGCCGAGCGCGAGCGCGGCAGCGAGGAGTTCACGAACGTGATCCGGCAGATGCGCCGATGGGCAATCGAGATGTCGCCCAACGGACCTGTCTATCTCGGGTACCGCCTCGGCCACATTCGGAGCAACAGCCGCGTGTACCGCGCGCTCGTCTACAACAAGGGCGCGATGGTGCTGCACATGCTGCGGCGCCTCGTCGGCGACAAGGCGTTCTTCGGCGGCCTGCGCGACTTCTATGCGACGTGGCGGTTCCGGAAGGCGGGCACGGACGATTTCCGCAAAGCTATGGAAGCCGCCAGCGGGCGGCCCCTCGAGCGGTTCTTCGAGACGTGGATCTACGGCGGCACGATTCCTACGATCCGGTTCACTGTCGTGCAGCAGTCCGGCAGTTCGCTGCGCGTGCGATTCGACCAGCCGGGCCAGGTCTGCGACGTCCCTGTGACGGTCACGATTTCGTATGCGGACGGTTCGTCAGAGGACGTGATCGTGCCGGTCACCGAAAAGAGCGTCGAACAGGCGATTCCGCTGAAGGGCACGGTGCGGTCGGTGGACGCCAACCGCGACGGCGGCGCGCTGGTGGAAATCGAGAAGTAGGGCGCCCGTCGTAGGGCGGGCTCTCAGGCCCGCCGAAGGGAGGCGGGTCGAAGAGACCGGCCCTCCTACGGTAAGTAAATCCCCGCGACGCGCTGCTCGCCGTTCCGTTCGAACGGCTCGTAGACGACGATGAAGCGGAAGCCCGCGTGCTCGTAGAAGCGCGTCAGGCGCTCACCGAGCGGGCCGCGATCCACCTCCTGGCGGCCGCTCTCCGCCGCGCGCCCCAGACGCGCCGCAACCGCCGCCGCCGTGTCGCCGACGCGGATTTCGGTGCCGTCTCGGAAGGGCAGCACCGGAACGGACACGGCACCGGCCGGAACCGCGGCCGGCGTGCCCGCCACAGCGGTACGCGCCGCCGGCGCGGCCGCTGCAGGCGTGAATTGCGGCACACGCACCTCGCGGACTATCAGCGACCCGACGGCCAACGTGGCCGCGAGGAACGCCGCAGCGACGACCCACTCGACGAGAGAACTCACACGGACACGGAGCGCGTCCATAAGGCCTCCCCTGCTGGGAAAGGTTGGCCGGGCGAGAGGAAGTACCATACTCCGAGCCGGGTGCACCCTTCAAGGGCCCGAATGGCCCTCCGGTTGTTGATATCATCGATGAATATGGACACGGTCACGCTCACGATTGATGGACGGCAACTGACGGTCCCGAAGGGGAAAACCGTGCTCCAAGCCGCCATCGAGCACGGCATCAAGCTCCCGTACTACTGCTACCACCCCGGCCTGCCGATCGACGGCTCCTGCCGTGTCTGCCTCGTGAAGATCGAGAAGATGCCGAAGCTGCAGACGTCCTGTTCGACGACGGTGGCCGAAGGCATGGTCGTCTCGACCGGCACGCCCGACGTCGTCGAGGCGCGGGCCAGCGTGCTCGAGTTCCTGCTCATCAACCATCCGCTGGACTGCCCCGTGTGCGACAAGGGCGGCGAGTGTCCCCTGCAGGATTTCGCGTACTCGTTCGGACCCAACGAGAGCCGGATGGAGTTCCCCCGCCGAGTGTTCGACGGCGAAGGCGTCAAGGCGGACGTGGATTTTGGTCCGACGCTGATGCTGAATCGCAACCGCTGCATCCTCTGCACGCGCTGCGTGCGGTTCATGCGCGAGGTCGACGGCGACGCACAGATCAACATCATCGATCGCGGGTACGGGAGCGAGATTGCGACGTTCCAGGAAGAAGGCGTCCACTCGCTGCTCTCGGGCAACCTCATGGACGTCTGCCCCGTCGGCGCGATCACGACGAAGGACTATCGATTCAAGTCACGGCCGTGGGACAACCCGGAGGCGGTCGACACGATCTGCACGTTCTGCGAGAAGGGCTGCAACGCGACCGCGTGGCTGAAGGCGAAGCCGGAGTGGGCGAAGGGCGCGCGGCTCGTGCGGATCACGCCGCGCTTCAACCCTGACGTCAACGGCTACTGGATGTGCGACATCGGCCGCTTCGACTACCACTGGGTCGAAGGCGACGAGCGTCTGCACCGGCCGCTCCTGCGTGACGAGGCTGGCGCGCAGACCCCGGTCGACTGGACGGAAGCGCTGACGAAGACCGCCGACAGGATTGGCGCCGCAGGCGGCCCCGCCGGCGTCCGCTTCATCCTGTCCGCGCACGCATCGCTCGAAGAGCTGTACCTCATCGGCCGGCTGGGCTCGGCGTTCGGTGTGCCCGAGGACGGCGTCGCCCTCAGTTGGCGAACGCGGAACAAACCGCAGCCGCCGAACACGAAATTCCCGGTTCCTCCCGTCGATGCGCCGAACGTGAAGGGCGCCCGCGACATGGGCTTCCCGGTCAGCGCTGCCGCAGACGGGACCGCCGATCTGTCGAAGCTCCGCAAGGACGTCGAGCAGGGGCGCGTCAGCGCGCTGTACGTCTTCGACTCCGGACCGCCCGGGTCGATCGGCGATCTGTCCTGGGTTGCCGAGGCGCGAAAGGCCGGCAAGCTGCCGCTGCTGATCGTGCAGGGCGTGCTGCTGTCCAAGGTCGCGCAGGCGGCCGACATCGTGCTGCCCGGCGCCTCGTCGCTCGAGAAGGATGCGACGTACGTCAATCAGCAGGGCATCGTGCAGGCGTCCGCCCGCGCGCTGCCGACGCGCGGCGATGCGCAGGAAGACTGGCAGATCCTCGTGAACCTCGGGTCCGCGCTCGGCGTCACGCTCGAGTACACCGCGTCCGCCCAGATTCGCGGCGATATTGCCGCGGCGATGGCGTCCAACAGTGCGTATGCGGGACTCGCGAACCTGTCGTTCGCGCGGCCCGTTGCGGCACGGCACTGGCTGCAGGCCTCGAATCCATCCGAGCGGTGGAAGTGGGACGTCATGTTCCAGGATCTGCCGCCCGTCAAGTTCGCCGGCCGTCCCGAAGCGACCTCGATTCCAGGCGCCATTCCCCTCCAGAGAGTCGACTGACACCGGAACAGCGCGTCAATGCATCAGGACGTTACGCTCCTCGCGGCGTTCGCGGCCGGGTTCCTGTCGTTCGTCTCCCCGTGCGTCCTGCCGCTGATTCCGGGTTATATCTCGTTCGTATCCGGCGTCTCGCTCGAAGAGATGCGCGCGGAAAGCCAGGCCCCCTCCGCGTCGCGCTGGCAGGTGTTTGCGACATCGCTCGCCTTTGTGATCGGGTTTTCGATCGTGTTCGTCGCGCTCGGCGCATCGGCAACCGCAATCGGAAAATTTCTGTTCGCGCGCCTGCCCCTCCTCAGCAAGATCGCCGGCGTGATCCTGATCGTGTTCGGGCTGCACACGATGGGCATCTTCCGACTCGCGTTTCTGGAGACGGAGAAGCGCGTTCAGGCGCAGCGCAAGCCGGCGGGCGCGGTCGGCGCGCTCCTCGTCGGCATCGCGTTCGCGTTCGGCTGGACGCCGTGCATCGGCCCGATTCTCGGCGGGATCCTTGCGATCGCCGGATCGAAGAACACGATCTCCGAAGGCGTGATTCTGCTGGCGGTCTACTCCCTCGGCCTCGGGATCCCGTTCCTGATCACGTCGCTCGCGATCAACCAGTTCTTCAACGCCGCGCGGCGCATCCGCCGCCACTACCACGCGATTGAGGTCACGTCGGGCGTGCTCCTCGTCGCGATCGGCCTCCTCATCCTGACAGGCCAGCTCACGATCATCACGCGCTATCTGCAGCCGTATCTGCCGGTGTTCTAGCGGGGTGCGGCGTGCGGCGCGCGGGTGCGGGATCCGGAGGCCGGGACTGCCGATTGAGGATTAGCGCGGCGCCCCCGGTACTCGCACCCGCAGAGCAGCGGGGCGAACCCGAACGGACACCGTCCCGTGCGCTCGACCGATCTCGCCGTCCACGTGATACGTCATCGGCCCGTCGCTTTCGATCGCCGCGGTGCGGATGGAGCGGCGCGTGAGCTCCGGAGCGCGGTCCGCGGTACCGAGCACCAGGTGTCGCGCGTGCCACAGACGCATCGCGGCTGCACGATCCTTCACGACGACGGCCTCGAGCAGCCCGTCCTCCATCGAAGCGCGCGGCGCCAGCCGCATGCCGTTTCCGTACTCGCGGCCGTTCGCGAACGCGACGAGCAGCGCAGTCGTCTCGATGACCTCGCCGTCGAGCTCGATTCGATACCGCCGTGAGCAGTACCGGAACGCCTGCGTGACGGCGATGCGGAGGTATGGGCCAAGCCCGCGGCGCCCTTGTTCGCAGGCGTTGAACTGCTCCGCAACCGCGGCATCGAACCCGATGCCGGCGATGTTGAAGAAGAGCCGTCCGTCGATCTCGCCGGCATCGATCGCACGCGTCGCGCCCGCCAGCGCGGCGTCGATCGCGCGAGCCGGCTCGCGCGGGATCCCCAGCTCATTCGCGAATCCGTTTCCCGACCCGGCCGGCACGACGCCGAGTACGGTCGGCGTCCCCGCAATCGCTCCCGCAACCTCGTTGATCGTGCCGTCGCCTCCCCAGGCGATGACCAGATCCGCGCGATCTGCGGCGGCACGCATCGCCAGTTCGCGCGCGTGCCCCGCGTGTGTCGTCACGTGGACGCGGCCGCGGACCGCCGCCCCGGCGAATCGCGATTCGATCAGCGCGACTCGCCGCGACGCCACATCCGGATGCGCGCCGGCACCCGAGAGAGGATTCACGATCGCAACGACATTCGACGAGCCGGCAGCAATCAAGGTGCTATAGTTCCACAACATGCCAGCTCGGAGGCCCTCATGATGAGACGAGCCGTTCGCCTGACGCTGCTTGTGTTGTTCCTCGCAGCCACGGGCCTGACGGCATATCTCTTCCGGGTCGCCGAGCAGCAGAGCGATCACGCGGCGGCAGCGATGCAGGCCTTCGGCGAGGCCGCGCGCACGGCAACGGCTGCCGCCGGCGAGCTGCGCAGCGCCCAGCAGGCGTACGTCGCGCCAGGCCAGGGGCCCGACTTCTGGTTCGGCCGCAGCCATGCTCTCCAAACCGATCTGAAGACCCGCGTCTCGGCCCTGAGGGCTCAG
The DNA here is from genome assembly GCA_046735335.1 of Acidobacteriota bacterium. Classification (GTDB taxonomy): domain Bacteria; phylum Acidobacteriota; class Vicinamibacteria; order Vicinamibacterales; family 2-12-FULL-66-21; genus JBKPQB01. The sequence goes on from JBKPTE010000046.1 coordinate 15,970, forward strand.
GCCACCTCGTCGCCGGCCGTCACCGCGCTCGAGAACGCGCTCGGGCTCCTGCAGGATTTCGAGCAGATGGATTTCCGCGCGCGCGAATTCGCGCGGGCCGCCCAGGACGCGGATGCCTCGAACCTGATTTTTTCGGACGGGCTCGATCTCACCCGCAAGATCTCCGAACAGATCGACGCTGCGCGCACGGCGGAGCTCGGCGCTTCGACCGAGCTGGTCGCTTCTCTAAGGCGCCGGGAGATGTTTTCGGTCGGCGCTGCCGCCGCGGCGGCGCTCCTGATCGTGATCCTTCTCGTCCCGGTGCGGGACGCACAGGCCGCGCCCGTCGTCATGCCCGTGGCCGCACTGCCCGACGTCGAACGTACCGTGGGCGAGACGCCGATGGACGCCTTGCCCATCGAACGCGACTGGCGTCCCGAGCCGGAACCCGAGCCGGAACCCGAGCCGGAACCGATCGCTCCACTCGCCGCGGAACCCGAACCACCCGCTCAGGTCGCCGCCGAGGCCGCCGTGAGCCTGCCTGCCGTTGCTGATTTGTGCACCGAGCTGGCGCAGGTGACGGACACGCGTGTGCTGCCGGAGATGCTCGGCCGGGCGGCCACGCTCCTCGACGCGTCAGGCATCGTGCTCTGGATCGCGGATCCCGACGGCCGCGAGCTCGCCCCCATCGTGACTCACGGGTATTCGCCCCACATCGTCACCCGGCTCGGGATCATCGGCCGCGACGCGCAGAACGTCACGGCTGCCGCGTTCCGTACATCGCTCATGCAGACGATGGCGTCCGATGCCGCGTCGAGCGGCGCGGTTGCGGTGCCGCTCGTGACTGCAGTGGGCTGTGTCGGAGTGATGGCCGCGGAAGTCGGAAACGGAGGCGAGCGCCGGGAATCGACGCTCGCAGCGGCGGGAATTCTCGCCGCGCAGCTCGCGACCCTCGTGGGTCCTCCCTCGAGCCGCGCAGCGAGGGCCGAAGTAGGTTAGACGACCGTCCGCGTTCCTGGGCGAACCCGATCGCTCCGCGGCTCCAGCCTTCCTTTCAACGTCTGCGTCTTTCGGTCCCGCATCACCTCGATCGTGAAGTCCGCGTTCTCGTCCAGGCGCTCCAGAGCGCGGCTGACATCGGACGGACGTTCCACCTTCGTTCCGTTGATCGCGGTAATCACGTCGCCCGCCTTCAGTCCTGCCTTCGATGCCGGAGAACCGTCGGTCACGGATCGCACGAGCGCGCCGTCCTTGACGCCGAAGTACTCGCTCAACCCTTCGGAGAGATCTTCCGCGACGATGCCAAGACGGGACCCACGGCGGATCGTGACGCCGAACTCGGGTATCGAGGGCATCGCGAATGCGGGCGGACGCGGCGGGCGCGGAGCTGACGGCGGTTCCGGCGGCTCCGGCGGTTCCGGTACCCGATAGAGAAACCGATCGCCGTCGAACCGTCCTTCGAGAAGACCGCGTCCGCGTTCGGGCGTGACGGCCAGCGTCGTGCGCTGGCCGCCTCGCACGACGACCGCGTTAACCTTTCGACCGACCGGTGTCTCCTGCACGAGGCGCGTGAACTGGCGCACACTCCGTACGCGCTCGCCGTCGAACTCGACGATCGCGTCGTCCTTCTTGAAGCCCGCCTTCGCCGCGGCGCTCTCAGGCACGACGTCCTCGACAACGACGCCGGCACTCGCTCCTTTGGCCGCGTCATCGGACACGTCGCGCACGGTGACGCCGATGCGGGCCGCTCCCCTGAATACGTCGAAGTCGAAGGCTTGCGCCTCCTGTGCGGCGATGGCGGCGGGCGCCATGCGCAACGGTCCAGGCAATCCTGTACCAGCGAGAATGAACGCGCCCGTCAGCGCGCCCGTGATTGATCGGGTCATCTGTCTGCCTCCATCTTGTGAACGCGCGCGGCCGGCGCGCGCGCCGGAGCGAAGCGGGGCACGCGCGAGCGACGGCGTTGGGGTCCGGCGGCCGAAGCCCTCCGGTCAAGTCAGACGGGGCCTCGCCCCAAAAGGTTGTGCGGCGATTGGAGGTCACTGCCGTCATCCCGAAGGGACGCCGCCGTTGCGCCGCCGCACGGTTTTCTGGCGTTTTTAGCGGTACACGTTTTGATGCCTCCGCAGGTGGCCGCGCGGAGTCAACGGGGTGCGTAACTCAGGCAGGCGCTGGCATCGCCGCATCCCGTCGCAGTTCAGGCGACTTCGCGTGGCCTTTGCGTTGCGATTGCAGTTCTGGTGTTTCCGGCTTCAGCCGGAAGTCCGCGATCGCCGCCTAATGGGAGGAGACAGATGATCAAACGACTTGCACCGGCCGTGTGCGGGCTCCTCCTTCTGGCAGGCTGCGCACTCAATCCTCGGATTGCGGATCTCAAGTACAACCCGGGCCGGTATCAGAATCGCAGCGTAACCGTAGACGGCGTCGTCACCAGTTCGTGGGGCGTTCCTCTCGTTCCATTCAAGCTCTACAAGGTCGACGATGGCACGGGTGAGTTGACGGTCGTCTCGAACAACGGCCGGGTGCCGACGAAGGGGGCACGCGTTCACGTGAAGGGCCGCGTCGAGCAGTTCGCGACTTTTGGCGGCCAATCGCTCGGCCTCCACCTGCAGCAGCAGAACATTCATTTCGATCGGCGCTAAGGGCCGTCACGGCCCACGGCCGTGATCACGCGCCCGCCGTGATCACGCCGTAATTCTCACCGCCACCGCCGTCATGTCGTCGTTCGGCGCCGCGCCTGCGCGAAATTCTCCGACGGCGCTGAAGATCTCGGCCACCACGTCACGCGTCGGCAGGTCGCGGACGCGCGCCACCACCTCCAGCAGGCGGGCCGCGCTGAATTCCTGCCCCTGCGCGTTCATCGCCTCGGACACGCCGTCACTGCAGAACACGAACAGGTCGCTCGGGTGGAGCGCAAACGTCAGCTCGTCGTACGTCGTGCCGTGAAACGATCCGAGCGGCACGCCCGGCAGTTCGATCTGCGCGACGCCGTCGATGCTCGATCGAACGGGATACGGCACGCCTGAATTCGCCAGCGTCACGATGCGGCGTTTCAGATCGAACACCGCGTAGCAGAGCGTGCAGTAGTACTCCTCGAGCTGGCGTTGATGCAGGATCGTGTTGACGGACGAGAGGACGCTTGCCGGCGTCGACCGATCGGGCAGATAGCGCCGCCTGAAGGTACGGCCCCTGACGAGCTCCGCCGCGAACACGCTGTACAGCGCCGCCGGCACGCCCTTGCCCGAGACGTCGCCGAGCGCGACGACGAGCGTGTGCGACTCCGGGGAGAGGAAGTCGTGGAAGTCGCCTCCAAGCTCGCGCGCCGGCGCAAAGCTCGCGGCAACCTCGACGCCGCGCATCCGCTTCGGCAGTCCCTGTGGCAACAGCGCCGCCTGCACGCGCTGCGCGAAACGCACCTCCTTCTCGAGCCGCACTTCATTGGCGCGAACGGTCTCGTACAAACGTGCGTTTTCGATGGCGACGGCGGCTTGGCTTGCGAGCAGCGTCAGGATTTCCACGTCGCGCTTCGTGAAGGCATCGAGCTCCGGGCTCTCGAGGTCGAGGACCCCGACCAGGCGGTCCTTCAACAGCATCGGGATGGCCAGCTCCGAGCGAACGTCCGGCACGAGCGGAATGTAGCGCGGATCGTTCGAGACGTCGGACACGAGCACCGGCTCTTTGTGAAGGGCCGCATAGCCCACGAGGCCTTCGCCGAGGCGCACGTGCGGCACCTGAACCTTCTCGCCGTACTGCACGGCGAACTTCATCTCCAGCTCGCCGGTCGTCTCGTTCAGGAGGAGGATGCCGAAGGTGCGGTAGTCGATGACGCGCCGCATCAGCTGCGCGATGCGCGCGAACAGTTCGTCGACATCGAGCACCGCGGCGACGTCGCGTCCGATCTCGGCGAGCGTCTCGAAGGCTTCGGCGTCACGGCGGCTGCGCTCGAAGAGCCGCGCGTTGGCGATGCCGACCGCGACGTGCGCGCCGAACTGGCGCAGGAGCGCGACGTCCGACGCGGAAAACTGATCGCGGTTGTGGCTCAGGATGTTGAGCGCGCCGATCGGCCGCGCCTTGTGCACCACGGGAACGACGAGCTCGGAGCACATTCCCGGCACGAGGCTGACGTAGCGCGGGTCGAGCGTGACGTCGTTGACGAGGATGGGCGCAAGGCTCGCGACGGCGGCGCCGACGAGCCCTTCACCGGCGCCGAGGCGTGCCGGCTCGCCGGAGGGGTATCCGACCGAGTACGCGACGCGCAGCTCGCCGCGCCGGTCGTCGAGCAGATAGACGGCGAAGGCGTCGAACTCGATCAGGCGTCCGATCAGGCGCGGAAGCTGCGCGAGCAGCTCTTCGAGATCCAGCACCGCCGTGACCTGGCGGCCGAGATCGAAGAGCGTCGTGAGCATCTCCTGCTCGCGTACGCTTGACGTCTGATTCGCGGAAGGGGACTCGCCGGCGGAAGATCCGTGGGGCATTCGAGCGTATCTTCCGGATTATACTTGCAAGTCGATGGATGCCCTGAAGCTGCCGCTCGACTACGCGGCGATCGAGCGGATCCTTCCGCATCGCTATCCGTTCCTGCTCGTCGATCGCATCACCGAGTTCGAGCCCGACACGCGCATCGTCGGCATCAAGAACGTCTCGCTGAACGAGCGGTACCTCGCGCGCCGCAACGGAGAGGCGCCGGTTCTGCCGCCGACGATCCTCACCGAAGCCGTGGCGCAGGTCGGCGCCATCCTGATTCTTGCGAAGCCCGAGAACCGCGAGCGGTTGATCTACTTCATGGGGATCGAGCGCGTCCGCTACCGGCGCCCCGTGCATCCCGGCGACGTCGTCGTCATCGAAGCGCTGGTACGGCGGCTCCGGAGCCGCATGGGCGTGCTGCACGGCATCGCGCGCGTCGCCGGCCGCGTGGTGGTCGAGGGCACGATGACGTTCGCGCTCGGCCCGAAGAACGAAACGACGCCTACCGGATAACGAGCACGAACATCCCGGCCTTCACCCCGCGCGAGCCCCACTTCGCCCACTCCGCGCCCGGATGGTAGTACCGGATCGCGTCCAGGATGGCGGGCGCCAGAATCAGCGCTCCAATCAGCGGTTCCTTCCAGCGGAGCGCGTCCGCCATGCCGCGCGTATCGCGTTCGACCGGTCCCGTGCGCGCGAACGCGGCGCCCGCGTACGCGACGGACGCGATGATGTTGAAGGCGAACATCCCTTTGACGAGCGGACCGGCCGTCTGGCGAAGCCTGGGCCGGCGCGAGAGCAGTAGTTCGTTCGTCGTCTGCTGCACCCAGAAGCCTGCCGAATCGATCGTGAACTCCTTTCGATGGGAAAGGCTCGCGTCGTGGGTGATCGCGAAGAAGGGGATGCCGTGGAAAGAGACCTTCTCGAGCCGCGGATGCGCGTCGAAGATGCCGTCGAAGAGCAGGTGTCCCCCCTCGTGGGCACCCAGGGCGAGCGCGGCACCGCCGAGGAAGACCGGCACTGATGCAGCGCGCTTCACACTCGATGTCTTCTGCTGCAGCTGTGGCTCGTCCGCGGCTGCGGCGGCCGGGACCGCCACGAGAGAGCCAACTGCAAGCAGGACAGTAGATAGACCCCGAAACAGCCGTCGCGTTCTGGCGTGGCACACCCGTTGCTCAACTGCCCGCTCGAGCCGCGGGATGCGGCGACCCGTTCGAGCGGAGCGGGGCATGGGGCCCCGGTCGTTCGCGCGTGCGGCGGTGTGGAACGAAAGCGAAGAGAGGACTCCCATGCTCGAAACAATTGCGATCATCCTGATCATCCTGTGGCTGCTCGGCATGGTCAGCGGATACACGCTGGGCAACTTCATCTACGTCCTGCTGGTCATCGCGATCGTGCTCTTCCTAGTGCGGTTGATCAGCGGCCGGACGGTATAAGCGCGCGTCGCGGTCTGACGCGGGCCCCGCGCGCCGCATCCGAGAAGCTGGGGCGAGGTCGCGTGTCCGTTCGACGCGCGGGCCCGGAGCGGCAACGCGCGACTGGACTTTCGGTCTGCGGCCGAGCACGAGCGCCGTGGCAACGGCCGTGCGACTCTTCGGACCGTTCGAGCAGCACGCCGACACGATGGCGCTCATCGGGTTCATGTGCGCGCAGAGCGCCACCAACGCGATCGGCAGATGCGGGGCATAAGTGTACGCCACAACGGCGTCACGTATGCCGGTCGCCGTCGCCAGTTATCGGGAACAGGCGCCAGGCGCGTGACGCGCCAATCCCCCAAGGCCATCGGTAAAGGAGAGTGCGTCTCGAACACGCCTGACCGAGCCCCGCGGCGAGCGCGCACGCTGCCGCGAGACTGGTCAGGATCCCCGGGGGAGGGGATTACTGCATCCGGTTCGATCTACTTCACTCCGACGCGGAACTGGATATGTCCGTACGCCAGGTTGATGCTGAACGAGTACGTCGAACCCGATTCGAGGTTCGAGGTCGACATGTTGAAGATCCACTGCTGGCCGGACGGATCCCAGCGGAAGGCGACGTCTGGAATATCGATGATCGCGGCCTCGGTGGCAATCGTGACCGTTCCGCGCACGGCGCTCAGCATGGTCAGAGAACCGCCGGTGCCGGCGAAGACCGCCGCCGGATTCGAGATTGATTGTCCGGACGCGCCGCAGACGCGGAACTTCACCGGAATCGTGCTGCCGCCTTTCCGCTGATAAACACTCGACCCGTCAGCATTGATGGGCGGAAGAACCACACCTCCCGCGCCCAGCGTCGGGCTGCAGGTGCCATAGATGATCGTTAGCGTTCCCTTGACTTGCGTGAACGCGTAGTTCAGTGCACTTAGGCCGCTGATGACCGGGACGATATCGTAAGGGCCCGGGTTCACCGCCGTCGTTGCCGGCGATCCGTAGGTCACCGTCCCCGCCACGACGGCGGGTGAGTCCCCGTTCACGAATCCGGTGATCGTGCTCGTGAACGCCGTGAACGGCGAGCCGTCGTAGACCTTCTGCTTGTCGTCAGCCGTCACAGTGAGCGTCGCGCGCGTGATCGTGAGCTCCGCGCCCACGAACGTGAGCGCGTAATTCGCACTCAACGCAAGGCTGCCCTGCTGAATCGCGTAGGCCCCTACGTTCTGGCCCACCGCTCGTGTCAGCCCACCAGCGAAGGTGTCTGCGCCCACGAGCGTGCCGCTCGTCACCTGGTAAGTGAGCGGCGGGTCGAGTGTGCCGTATACTTTCGCCTTGCCGTCAGCCGTTATCGTGATTGCGCGTGGCGTAATGGTGAAGTTCGCGGGGACGTAGGTCAGCGAGTAGTTGCTGTTCAGCGCGACCGTGCCCTGTTGAACGGCGTACGTCCCGACATTCTCTCCCGACGCTCGCGTCAGTGTCCCGGTGAAGCTGTCTCCGGATACAAGGGATCCCGTGGTCAGCTGGTAGGTGAGCGCCGGGTCGCCGTAGCCATAGATCTTTGTTTTCGCGTCAGCCGTTACAGTGATCGGGCGCAACGTGATGGTCAGGTTCGCACCGATGTAGCTGAGGGCGTAGTTGTCGCTCAGAACCAGCGTGCCTTGCTCGATGGCGTAGGTCCCGACGTTCGTGCCCGCCGCACGGCTCAGCGCGCCAATGAACGCATCGCCCGTCACCAGCGACCCGGTCGTGACGGTGTACGTCAGCGCCGGGTCCGGATCCCCATACACTTTGTGCTGCCCGTCCGCGGTGACGGCGATCGCCCGCACGGTGATCGTCAGGTTCGCGCCCACGAACGTCAGGTCGTAGTTGGTGCTGAGGGCGAGGGTTCCCTGCCCGATTGCGTAGGTGCCCACGTTCGCACCCGCCGCGCGGCTTATCGCGCCGCTGAACGTGTCTTCCGGGACCAGCGATCCGCTCGTCACCTTGTATGTGAGCGTGGGATCCGCGTCGCCATACACTTTGCTCTGTGCGTCCGCCGTTACGGTGATCGGCCGCGCGGTAATCGTCAGGTTCGCACCGACGAACGTTAGGGTGTAGTTGGCGCTCACCGCGAGCGTTCCCTGCTCGATCGCGTAGGTGCCCACGTTTCCGCCCACCAGACGGCTCAGCGCACCACTGAATGCGTCACCCGCCGCCAGTGAGCCAGTCGTGACCTTGTACGTCAGCGACGGATCCGCGTCACCGTACGTCTTCGTCTGGGGATCGGCGGCGACGGTGATCGGGCGAAGAGTGATCGCCACGGTGCCAGTCGCACCGATGAGCGTGTAATTGCCGGCCTCGTTGTTGCCGAGAACGAGCGTGCCAATGTTCGTGATTGACCTGGCGCCGACGTCTTTGCTCGCCAGGCTTGCCACACCGGACGCTACGTTCACGGTGTCTCCGGTGGGCGCGTTCGACACCGTCAATGTATTCGCGGCTGCGTCGGTCGTACCGTCGTACGCCCGCGTGCCCGTCAACGTGACCGCACGCGGAGTGATCGTCACGCTCCCGGACGCACCGGTTAAGGTGTAGTTCGCAGCACTCGCGCCACCCAGCGTCAAACCTGCGGCCCCGGTGATGGTTCGGGTGCCGGTGTCCTTGCCGGACAGTGTGGCATTTCCGGACGTGACCGTCACCGCGTCGCTCGCGACGCCGTTGGTCACCGACAGGATGCTCGCTGCCGCCGTTGCTGTTCCATCGTAGGTCCGCGTACCTGTCAGATTGACGCTGAGCGGGCTCACGGTGAGCGTGGCAGTTCCGGTGCTTGCCGCGAATGCCGAGTCACCGCCGAAAGTCGCAGCGAGAGCGCCGGTGTAGGTCGCGGCGTCGATACCGCTGAGGCTCACATTATTGAGCGTCGCGGTGCCGGAGGCGTTGGTCGTTGCGGTACCGACAGAGGTGCCGTTGAGTGTGAACGCGAGCGATTTGCCGCTCAGTCCGGAGCCCCCGGATGTGAGCGTCGCCGACAGAGAAGTGTTCCCGCTGTATGTTCCTGTCGCACCGAAAACCGTGACGCTGCTTGCCGCAATTGATGGAACAAGGGTGAAGTTGGCCGCCGTGATTGTGTCGCCGTTCTTCACACCTGAGAGCGTTAGGTCTTGCGAAACGAATCCGGGCTTGGATGCAGTCAGCTTCAAGTCAATGGGGCCATTGCTGGCGAAACTGAGCTTCGTCGTCGTGTTGTTGAACACGTAAGAACCCCCGGCGTTCGAGCTTGTGCTTGGCGCCGGCAAGGTGCATCCCGAAGAGCACGTGATTGTCGCTCCCGAAATCGGATTTCCCGAAGCGCTGCTCACGACCGTGCCGGACGTTGAGACTGCATTCCCATCCGTGAACGTCACCTGCGACTGCGATGCGGCGTCGTGCGCGGTGAGGAAGAACCTGACGCCGAGATCGAACCCATCCACGGCGAACAGCGCCTGACTCGGAATGACGCCTCGGTCATCCGCCGTCAAGGTGAATGAGACCGGCGGCTCGATCGCAGGCACTTCGCGCACCTCGAACGTCACGTCGCCAGGCTGCCAGCCGCTTCCGGACACGTACACCGTCTCACCCGGCGAGTAATCGTCCTTGTCCACGCTGATCGTGGCGAACCCGTAGACGGCCGCGCTGGCCTGCCCTTCTCCTCCCGCAATTACGAGCAAGCCCGGGGTTGCGTTACCGTAACTCTCCTTCGACAGCGCGGACCCCGTTGCGCGGTACCTCGGCGCAGCCGGCGCCGCCGTGGACCAGAACTGATTGAGCCACGGCAGATACAACTCCGCCGACGCGCTCGCGCCATCCGCAATCGCGCCTCCAACGATCAGGACCGCGTTGTTGTTCGGAAGCAGGAACGCCGAATGATCGCGTCGCGCCGCGGATGCTGACGGGCCGGCAGCGATCGTCCCCACGGCCGGATTGAAGATTTCAGACGTCGACAGGTCGTTCGAACCGTCGTTGCCGCCGAAGAACAGCACCTTCCCATCGAGCAGCGTCGTCGCCGAGAGTCCCGCGCGCGCGGTCCCGAGCGATACTCCGAGCGGACTGATTGAATCCGTCTCGGGATCGAAGACATCGATCGACGACAGCGTCGCGTCGCCGTCGAAGCCGCCCGCGATGAGCACGCGCCCGTCGGCGAGCCGCGCGGCCGCATGGCCCTTGCGCGGCGACGACAGCGTACCAGCGACATAGAACGCGTCCGTGTTCGGGTCGAACACTTCGACGCTCGCGAGAACACCCGCTGCGTTCTCGCCGCCGGCGATCAGCACACGGCCGTCCGCGAGCAGGGTGGCCGTGTGTCCCCACCGCGCGTCGGACAGGCCGTTTGCGAGCGACCACTCTCCGTCGGAATAGATCTCGGCGCCCCCGACCGCGCCCTCCCCATTGCGCCCGCCCGTCACCAGCACGCGTCCGTCGTCGAGCGCGACGGCCGCATGATCGAACCGGGCGACGTTCATCGAAGGAGCAGGTGAGAACGTGCCGCTCGACTCGAGAATCTCCGCGGTCGCGAGTGCGTCATCAGGACCGGCGCCGCCGGTCACGAGCAGAGTGCCATCTTCCAGCAGCGCCGACGCGGCGCCGGCGCGCACGGAACCGAGCCCTCCAATGGCGTGCCACGTTCCGGTCTCGACCTGCGGCATCTCGCCGCGGACCAGCCCGTACGCCGACAACGCCAGCACCGACGCGACGACGAACGTCCGACAGCGAGTCCAGTACATACCTGCCTCGGGCGCGCCATGAGGGCGCGCAAGCTCCTGATTGACGATGGGGAGACGGCGACCGATGCTGCAGCCGGCGTACCCAAGCTCGACTGCGGACGGGATTCGGGCGGGTCGGTCGGGAAACCTATGTAGAAGAAGGGCCTCGGGGCGGTCCGGCGGTTGCGACTCGGCGCGCGGCGAGGTGACTTCGGCCAGAAGACGGCCCGCCTTCAGCAGACACTCGTCTGCCGCAGCCGCGTCTTCTGCTTCAGAACAGAATTGTCAGGGGCGGGGGATGGAGCCGTCGCTCAGAAATCCGAACGATCCTGTACTCAAACGCGCGCCGCCATCGATCGTCAGGACTTCGCCCGTAATGAACGACGCGAGCGGCGATACCAGGAACGCGACGGCATTCGCCACCTCCTCGGGCTTGCCCCAGCGCCCGAGCGGCACCATCGCCGTGATGCGATCGACGTCGGCCTGTGAGCTCCACAGTTGCCGGGCCGCTCCCGGCGACTCGATTGGGCCCGGCGCGACGGCATTCACGCGAATTCCGTGCGCCGCCCATTCGATCGCAAGCGTCTGCGTCATCGACATCACGCCGGCCTTGGCCGCCGCCGAATGGATCGTCCCCGGACTCCCCGTCCAGATGTAGTTCGCCAGAATGGACACGATCGATCCGCCTCGGCGCGACGCGATCATGTACTGTCCGGCGGCACGCGCGCAGTAGAAGCTGCCGTTGAGGACGATCGAGACGACCGCATTCCAGCCGTTCGGCGAGAGCTCCTCCGCGCGCGCGATGAAGTTCCCTGCTGCGTTGTTGATGAGGATGTCGAGCCCGCCGAAATGCTTGACCGTCCGCTCGATCATCTCGTCGATTTGATCCGGCTTGCGGACGTCGAGCTGCACCGCGAGCGCGTCGATCCCGGACGCCCGGAGCGCCGCGCATCCCCGCTCCAGATGCTCCGCCTGTCGGCTGGCAATCGCGATTCGCGCGCCGAGCGTACCCAGCGTACGCGCAATCGCGAGACCGATGCCGGTGCCGCCCCCGGTGATCACGGCGACCCGCCCCTGCAGCAGCGCGGGATCGAACATGGCACCCGATTATCGATGTTAAGATTGGCCGATGTCGAGCGCGCGAATCGTTTGTGCACTCGCCGCTGCCGTGGTCATCGGCACGCTGGCCGGGTGCGGATCGCCGGCGGCGGCCCCAGCCGATGCGGGGATGTCGCAGCCGCAGGCGGCACCCGCCGTACAGCAGCCGAGCACGCCCTCGCAATCCGCGGGGGGCTCGACGCCGCAGATCGGGGCCGACGCCCCGCAGCATGCGATCGCGCTCACCGACGCGGAGATGCCGCCGCTGCCCGTGACGCCGTTCGCTCCCGCCCGGCCGATGGAAGTCGTGCGAGCCGTCTACGCCTTCGCGGCGAGGCATCCGGAAGTGCTCAGCCACGTGCCGTGCTTCTGCGGCTGCGAGTCGCGCGGACATCAACACAACGACGACTGCTTCGTCGCCTCGCGCGACGCGCGCGGACGTCCCACCGCGTGGGAGCCGCACGGCGTTGGTTGAGCGGTCTGCCTCGACGTCGCGCGTGACGCGATGCAGATGCACTCGTCAGGAGCCCCAATCGCGGACATTCGGGCCGCCATCGAAGCAAAATATCGATCCTCGTTCCCGACGATGACCCCGACCCCGCCCGTCACGCGAGGGAGATGACGCCGGAGCTCTCGGACGCTGGCCTGGCGTTCGCGCGGCTCTTCGAGGCGGTCCACGAAGGCGTGTACATCGGCACGATCTGCGGTCCCGAAAGTGCGACCGTGTCGGCCAATCCCCACCTCAAGTTGATCTTCGGGCTCGCCGTGGAAACGCCGCAGGACTACCTGCTGCCGTTTGCGCCCGAACGGTTCGTCGATCCGCAGGCGCGCGCCGGCTTCGTCGAACGCCTGGAGCGCGACGGCGCCGTCACCGACTACGTCATGCGCCTGCGGCGCGAGGACCGCGTCCCGATCTGGGTCGAGGTCACCGCGCACGCCGAGCGCGACGAGTCGGGCCGGTTGCGGGTCGAGGCACTGATGCGCGACGTCACGGAGCGCAAGCGACTGGAGGACCAGGCGCGCGATCTGTACCATCAGCTGCTCCAGGCGGAGAAGCTGGCTGCACTGGGCCAGACGATCTCGGGCGTCGCCCACGAGCTGAACAACCCGCTCGCGACGATCCTGACGTGGGCCGAGCGGCTGTCGCAGCGTGAGCTCGACGAACCGACGCGGCGCGGCCTGGACACGATCCTCAGCGAATCCGAACGCGCGGCGAAGATCGTCCGCAATCTCCTCACCTTCGCGCGGAAGCGGCACACCACGCGCGCCATGGTCGATCTGAATCAGGTCGTCCGCGAGACGATTGCGCTCCGCTCGTACGAACAGCGCCTGAGCAACATCAACATCCTCGAGGCGCTGCCCGCGGGACTGCCGCTCGTGTTCGCGGACCCGCATCAGATCCAGCAGGTTCTCCTGAACCTGATCATCAACGCGGAACAGGCGATGCTTGGCGCCAACGGCCGCGGGACGCTCATTCTCCGCACGTGGCACGATCTCGACGGCGACGCCGTCGTGCTGGAGGTGAATGACGATGGGCCTGGCGTCCCGGAAGACGTGCAGCCACGGATCTTCGATCCGTTCTTCACGACGAAGCAGGTCGGCAAGGGCACAGGCCTGGGCCTGACGGTCGCATACGCGATCGTGCAGGAGCACGGCGGCCGCATTACGGTCAAGTCCGAGGCCGGCCGCGGTGCCTCGTTCTACGTCGCGCTGCCCGTCGGCGACGGGCCGGTGAAGCCGGCGCTGCCGCGGACGGTCGAGCGCCACGAGGATGCGACGAAAGGATCGGTCGTCCTCGTCGTCGAGGACGAAGCCGCGCTGGGAGCAGCGGTCGCCGAATCGCTCGTCGATGCCGGATACGTCGTCGATCGCGCGGGCGATGGCGAAGAGGCGCTGCAGCACACGCAGCGCCGCGCGTACGATTTGATCATCTGCGATCTGAAGATGCCGCGCGTCGACGGAATGACGTTCTATCGCACGCTCGAACGCGACGCGCCGGATCTGACGCGGCGGATCCTGTTCGTCACCGGCGATGTGGCGGGGACGGAGGCGGAGCGTTTTCTCGAGGACACCGGCTGCCGCTGGCTCGCGAAGCCGTTCCGTTTGCGGGACCTCCTGAGAACCTCGCGGGAAATTCTTCTTTGATTCTGGATTGGGTTGCCGGGTCTAAGAGACCCGGTCTGCATCTATCGCGCGGCGGCGATGCGGGTGCGTCCCGACTGCTTGGGTGCGGGCCGTACGGGCGCGGGCTTGACGGCGGGCGCCTTGTAGGTGAGCACGACACCCGAGGCCGGCGTCCGAACCGGAGCGGACGGCATCTGCGACTTCGCCATCTTCAGCCGGTTCATCGTCTGTTCGAAGGAGAGAATCGCCGGACGCAGCGCGAGCGCGGCATCGTCACCCGCGTCGGAGCCAAGGGCCTTGCGCAGCCGCTGAATCGCGCGGGCGTGGAGCTGCGACACCCGCGATTCGTTCACGCCGATCTCGGCGCCAATCTGCTTCATCGTTGCTTCGCCGTAGTAATAGAGCGCGACGACCTTGCGCTCGCGCGGCGGGAGCGACGCAATCGCGGCGCGGATCCGATCGCGCACCTCCCGCTCCTCGTACGAGCGATCCGGAGACGGCGGCTCCGAGGGGACCAGCGCGGCGGGGAGCGTCGACCCGTCGAGGTTCTCTCCCGCTGAGAGCGGCGACGTCGACTCGATGGTGTTGATCCTGACGATCGTCCGCCCAAGGCGGGTCTCGTCCGACCCGACGCGGGCAGCAAGATCGGCGAGCGAGGGCTCCGCGCCCAGCTCGCGCCGCAGCTCCTCGCGCGCGGCCTCGAGCTCACGCCGCTGCCGGCGGACGCCGCGGGGCCAGGCGTCGCGCCGCAGCGCGTCGATCATGGCGCCCCGCACGCGGCGCTCCGCGAAGGTCTCGAACTTGATGCCTCGCGCCTCGTCGAACCGGTACGCGGCGTCGATGAGACCGAGCATGCCGTCCTGGACCAGATCGCCGAGCTCGATCGAGTGCGGCATCGACGAGGCGACGCGCCGGGCGAGCGACTCCACGAACGGCAGGCCGGCGGCAATTCGTTCACGCTGACGGGCGACGAGAGGCTGACGGTGCATGGGGCTCCTTGTGTTGGCGACGCGCCCCAACCGCAACGGTGGTACCAGAATCGAAACGAAAGCACAGAACTGGGCGGCCGGATGAGGTGTTGGATTGTAAGTTGATGGTGCAGAGGCAGTTAGTTGTGAGTTGCGCTGTGCACGTGCGGGCAGGACAGCGCAGGTACGGGGGCGAAAACTGCGTCAAATTTTTGGCAGTCGCCAATCGCGGCTGTCAATCCTGTGACCGGATTTCAGTTTCGTGATCGCCTGTCGAGCGGTTTTTGCGGGGGCGTGACCCCGTACCCTGACCCCGCCGGAGTCGTACCCCGGCACCGCGGGGTCAGACACTTGCGGATCAGATGTGGGAGCGGAGGCGGATCTCGCGGGCGGTCGTCATCGCGTCGAGGACGCTCGATACGACCTGCGAGGCGCGCGCGCGGCCCATGTCGTCGGCGGACTTCGCCTCGAGCAGTTCCGCGTTCGCCAGGATGATCCCGAGCTGGTTGTTCAGCCGATGGAAGAGCATGCCGAGATCGCGCGGGTCGCTTCCGCGGACCCCCTTGTCGACCGCCGGAATCATGAGGCTTCCTGGCGGGGCAGATGATCGGCGCGTCCCGGCTCGCGCCAGAGCGTATCGACGAAGATTCGCACCGAGCCGCCGGCGGTTCGCACGTATTCGACCTTCCCGCTCGCGATCCAGTTGTAGATGGTGCGGCGGCTGACGCCGACGAGCTCGCACGCCTTCATGATCGAAATCGTCTTGCGATCAATCATCATCTCTGCTTCGGCCACCTGGCCGCTCGCGTCCGGCGGCGGGCGCCGCCTGAGTGCTGATGCCTCCCGGAGTGCGGGTGGCGCTTGTGATTCGTGGATGTTATCGGAGCAGGTGAGCGGTGCCTGTAGAGAGCGACGGTCATTGACCGCATTTCACCCGGGTGTCAAAATACCGGCGCCGACTAAATGCCTGAAAACGCGAAACATCTGCTCCTCGTAGACGACGAGGCCGCGCTCCGGGAAGCGATCGCGGAGCGGCTGGCCGATCATGGCTTCATCGTCGAGCAGGCCGCGAGCGGAGAAGACGCCGTCGCGCGGCTCGCGGATTTCGCGTTCGACATCATCATCACCGACCTTCGGCTGCCGGGCGTCGACGGCCGCGCCGTCCTCGACGCCGCCCTCGAGCGCTATCCCGACATCATCGCGATCATCATCACCGGCTTCGGCACCGTGAAGGACGCCGTCGACGCCATCAAGCAGGGGGCGGCGGACTTCATCACGAAGCCGTTCCAGTTCGACGCGCTGCTGCACGTCCTGCGGTCCGCGCTCGAGCAGCGGCGGCTGCGCTCCGAGAACGCGTACCTGCGGTCGCAGCTCGAAGAGCGTTATCGCATCGACGGTCTCGTCGGCAGAAGCGGCGCGATGCGCAATCTGTTTCAACTGCTGGAGACCGTCGCCGGCACGTCGAGCACCGTCCTCATCACCGGTGAGACCGGAACGGGCAAGGAGCTCGCCGCCCGCGCAATCCATCACAACAGCTCGCGGCGCTCGAGCAGATTCGTCGCGATCAACTGCAGCGCGATTCCGGAGACGCTGCTCGAAGCGGAGCTGTTCGGACACGTGCGCGGCGCCTTCACGGGCGCCGTCGGCGCGCGGCAGGGGCGGCTCGAACAGGCCCACAAGGGAACGCTCTTCCTCGACGAAGTCGCCACGATGAGCCCCGCCCTGCAGGCAAAGCTGCTGCGCGTCCTCCAGGAACGCGAGTTCGAGCGCGTTGGGGACTCTCACACGGTGAAGATCGACGTCCGCATCATCGCCGCAACCCATTCCGAGCTGTCCAAGATGGTCGCCGACGGCTCGTTCCGCGAGGACCTCTACTACCGCTTGAACGTCATTCCCGTGCAGCTCCCGCCGCTTCGCGAACGCCGCGAAGACATTCCGCTCCTGGTGCAGCACTTCCTGCAGAAGCTCGGGGCCGACTACATCCCGCCGCGGACGGTGACGATGTCTCAGGAAGCGATGCGGCGTCTGATGGCGTACTCATGGCCGGGCAACGTCCGTCAACTGGAGAACGTCGTCGAACGCGCGCTCACGTTCAGCCAGGGGCGCGCGCAGATCGAGATCGCCGATCTCGGGCCGGAGGTGGAGGCGCTGCCGAACACGGGCGACGGCACGGACGACTGGTTCCCCGACGAAGGGATCGACCTGGAGCGGTACATGGAAGGGATCGAGCTGACGCTGATCAAACGCTCGCTCGAGCGCACGCAGGGAAACAAGGTGCGCGCGGCACGACTGCTGAACCTCAAGCGCACGACACTGATCGAGAAACTCAAGCGGCTCGAACGACAGCCGGAAGCCTGATCGATGCCGCCCCGCCACGCGTTCTGGACGATCATCTACGGCAACGCGCCGACCTCGTTTCGTGCGGCAACGCGCGACGAGCTTCTGCCCACGCTGAAGCAGCTGCAGTCGAAACACCCAGACGCCGTGATGAAGTGGTTTGCCAGGGGGCGGCTCTGGACGTCTCCCGAGGAAGCGCGCGAAGCGTTGTTCCGCAAGCGCACGACGCGGCCTGAGAAGCGGGGCTGGCCCGGCGTAAAACACGAGAGGCACGATCAGAGTCCGGATCGCGAACGCGAGCATCGAGCGCCAGCGGCTCGGAGCGGCCGAAGCGCGGAAGGCCGGCGGACGGGCGAAGGGCACCGCGGGCGCGAGTGGCGTCCGGGGGGCGGCCACCGCGATCCGCGCGACCGCTTCAAGGTGCCGCGCGACGTGCGACGGAAGCGCTTCACCGCGCGCGTCCGGCGGAACGCCGCGCCGCTGAAGCCACCGCGCAAGAAGAAGGACGAGGAGTGATCGCGCACGTCGTGCTGCTGTCCGTGCGTCAGGATCTGTCGCGGGCGGATCTGGAACGTGCGGCGGAGACGCTCGTGCGCGCCGCGCGGGAGATCCCTGGCATCCGCCGGTTCCGCGTCGGCCGGCGCATCACGCATGGCGTGCGCGGGTACGAGCAGCAGATGGTCACGAACTTCGATTACGCGCTGCTGCTCGAGTTTGACGACCGGTCCGCGCTGACGGACTACCTGCGCGCCCCGGCTCACGAGGCGCTCGGACATCTGTTTTCGACCGCAACGTCGAGCGCGCTCGCCTACGATTACGAAATCGTTGAACCCGCCGATGCGCTGATGCTGCTCGGCGGAGAGCCTTCCGCCTAGAAGACCTTCCGCCTAAAGGCGGAAGCTACTGGCTTCCGGCCGTACTCCGTAGCTTCCGGATTCAGCCGGAAGCTGACGTATCCGCACACGGATGTGCGGCACGCGCCCAACCGCTCACCCCGTGCTCACTCCCTGACGCCAGAAGTTCATGACGTTGCGGGAGTTCTGTCCTGGCATCGCCAACGCAAGGAGAGCGCTCGTGCGGAAGCGAAAGGACGATTCGATGCTGCGCGTCATTTTCCTGACATTGGCGGTCCTCATCGCTGGGGGCACAACCGCGCGTGCGGAGGAGTCGATGACGTCCGCCGCGCCGGTGGGCGCCGCCGTCGCAAAGGCTGCAGCCGCGACAAGGCTGGAGCTCCCCGCCTGGGCGGCGGATCGCGTCGATCGGCGTCCCGCGATGCTGCCGGCGCTCTACGGGACATATGCCGCCCTGCAGACGCTCGATATCTATTCGACGCGGCGCGCGCTGGCCGCGGGGGCAGCCGAGGCCAACCCGCTGCTCCGCTCGGGCAGCACGGCAAGGACGATGGCCATCAAGGGAGCCGCGGGCGCGGCAACGGTCTT
This sequence comes from Acidobacteriota bacterium, assembly GCA_046735335.1. Taxonomy (GTDB): domain Bacteria; phylum Acidobacteriota; class Vicinamibacteria; order Vicinamibacterales; family 2-12-FULL-66-21; genus JBKPQB01. Next base: position 34,506 of record JBKPTE010000046.1, read on the forward strand.
CTTTGCGGAACGCGCGTGGAAAAAGAACCGCGCGGGCGCAATCGTGCTGATGGCAATCCTGAATGGCACGACCGCCGCGATCGTCGCGCACAACGCGCACAACGCGCGGCGATAGGCACAGACAACGGCGCGATCACGGCCGACGGCTCGCTACGAAGATCGGAGGTCGTCGACCCTCTTCACGCAGCCGCCGCTGACGACACCCCGAAGAACTCGTCGATGATCTCGCGGAGCCGCGGGATGGATTCCGCGGCGTTGATCGCGACGCGCAGGTGGGAGCCGTTCTCGATTCCCTTCGTGTACCAGGAGTTCAGTGCGCGCAGCTTGTTGATCACCCAGCGATCGTGTCCGCGCGCCGGGGAGGCCGCTGGCGACTCGCCGGGCGCGACGTGCCGAAAGCCCTCGCCTTCGCCGGTGCGCTCGTGCTGCAGCAGATTGATGTACTCGAGGAGGAACCGTCCGCGAGCTTCCAGCGACGCGGGATCCGCGCTACGCCCCGTAGCCAGATCCGCCGCCTGCTGAAAGATCCACGGGTTGCGCAGCGCACCGCGGCCGACCAGCACGCCGCCGAGGCCGCCGTCGAGCCGCTCGATGAGCTGCGGCGCTTCCACGCAGTCGCCGCTGCCGAACACCGGGACGCCGACGGCGCCCGCTACGCGCGCGATCAGCTCCCAGTCGGAACTGCCCGTGTACGACTGCGCCGCGGTGCGCCCGTGGACTGCGATTGCTGCCGCGCCGACGTCCGCGACGCGCTTCGCGAGCTCCGGCGCGTTGATCTGCCCCTCGTCCCAGCCGGCGCGCATCTTCACCGTGACCGGGATGCGGACCGCCTTCACCATGGCGTCGATGATCGCCTGCGCGTGCTCCGGCTCGCGCATCAGGCTGCACCCCGCGCTGTGCTTTGCAATCTTCGGCACCGGACAGCCCATGTTCACGTCCACGATGTCGGCGCCCATCTGCTCGACGATCTGCGCCGCCGCAGCCATCTTGGCCGGATCCCCCCCGAAGATCTGGATCGACACCGGGCGCTCCTCCTCGGTGTACTCGGCGTACTCGAGCGTCCGGTCGATCCCGCGAACGAGCCCTTCGGAGCTGACCATCTCGGTGACGACGAGACCGCAGCCGCCCTTGCGCTTCACGAGGCGGCGGAACGCCGTGTCGGTCATCCCCGCCATCGGGGCGAGCGCGAACGGCGTGTCGAGTGTCAGGTCGCCAATTTTCATGATGATCTCAGTTCCGCGGAACCAAGGTTCCGCGCGACGAGCGTAGCGCTTCAATATGCCCGCACGTCCGCGGCATCCACTTCGACGCTGACCGCCTGCCCAATCAGATCGACGGCGAGCACGAGCCGCGCGTGCGCGCCTTTGCGCATCAGCCGGCCCACAACCCCTTTGAGCGGCCCGTGAACGACTTCAACCATCATGCCCTCCCGAATGAGCGGGCACGGGTCGTACTGGAGATCGCTCTCGACGAGCCTCCGGATGCCCTCGATCTCCTGGTCCGGTATCGGCGCGATGTCGCCGTTGAACGAAACGATGGTCACGACTCCTGAGCAGGACAGGATCGGCAGACGGCTCTGTCCTTCGAATCGCACGAAACAGTAGCCAGGAAAGAGCGGCCAGTCGATCTTCTTCCGCCGATCCTTCCAGCGGCTCCAGCGCGGGATCGTGGGAAGGAATGCTTCGTATCCCTTGCGTTCGATCTGATCGCGCACCGTCTGCTCGTGGCGCGAGCGCGTCCAGACCGCGTACCACGCGGCACCAGCCGGGCGGGAACCGACGTCTGATGACATCAGTTTCCGGCGGATGCCGCGGCAGCTTCGTCCGCCGCGAGCTGCTTCTCGTACGCCTTCTTCAGCTCTTCGTTCTTCCACTCGATCAGCGCCTGCGATCGAAGGCGCGTGAGGAACTTCCGCATCTCCGTCTGCGTCCGCGCCGATGCCACCTTGTCGGCGATCAAGTCGCGCACGCGGTCGAACGGCTGCAACGTCTCCGGCTTGACGGATTCGAGCTTCAGCAACTGATATCCGCGCGGCGTGCGCAGCGGCTGCGTCACGTCGCCGGGCTTCATCTTGTCGAGGAGCTCCTGCAGCTGCGGCGAGATGTCGTTGCGCGCGAACGGACCGATCAGCCCGCCGTTCGACTTCGACGAGGAATCGGACACCTCGCCAGCCACCTTCGCGAAGTCCTCTCCCTTCGCGATCCGGGCACGCGCCGCCTCGATCTTCTTCATCGCCGCATCGTCGAGGCCGACGTTGAACGTGGTCTGCCCCTGCTGTCCCTTCTGCGAAGGCACGTCGACGACGATCTCGCGCAGCGTGATCGACGCGGGGTCGGTGAACTCCTTCGGATGCTGCTCGTAGTACTGCCGCGCCTCGGCTTCGGTGATCGTGAGCTTCGAGCCGACCTCCTGGCGCTGCACCTGCTCGATCAGCATCTGTCGTTCGAGCTGACGCCGCAGGTCGTCCATGGTCATGTTCTCCTGCTTGAGCGCCGCCTGGAACTTCGCGTCGTCCTGCAGGTTCTGCTCTTTGCGGATGTTGTTGACCACCTGGCGGAACTGCTCGTCGCCCAGATGGAAGCCCAGTTCCTTGCCGCGCTGCAGGAGCAGCAGCTCGTCGACGGCGTTCACCAGGACTTCCGGCGTGATCTCGGCGAGCAGCTTCTTCAGCTCCTCGTCGTTCTTCATCATCTCGGGATCGACCTTGCCGTTGAGGCGCTGCCGGAGCGCCGACACCTGGCGCTGCTCGAGATCGGTCTTGGTGATGATGTCGCCGTTCACCTTGACGAGAATCTGCTCGATGATTTCGCCCGCCGGGGCGGCGGCGCGGACGCCTGGGGCGGACCAGGCGACCGACAGGGCGGCTACGAGCCCCGCCGCGAGAAACTTCTTCATGTTGTACATCCGTAAATTGCTGTAATTCTGTATCTTAGCGCACTCCGACGCCCTCGCTCAACTCGCGCAGCAACCCGGAAAGGCGGCTGAAGAGGCCGCCCTCGCCGCGCGGATCCTCCTTCGCCGGCTTGAGGATCTCGTCGCGGCTGAACCCCGGCGTCACCTCGCCGGCAGTCGCTCGTGTGGTCCACCACGATGCTTTCGGCGGCGGCGCCTTCGCTCCCCCTACGGGGCGCGCGGCCGGCGTCGGGCGTCCGCCGCCCGTCGGCAGCTTCCGCATGTCCAGCTTGAGCGTCGCCGGGGGCGTGAGCTGGATGTCCTGACGCTCCTGAACGAGCCGGAACAGCCACGCCGGATCGAGGCGCGCCTCCGGCCTGAACTTTAAGACGACGACCTGCCCTTCCCGGTCGATGGACTCCACGCCGACGCCGTCCGCGAGAACCCGGATGAGCGCGTACTCGGCGAGGTTCTCGATTGAAGGGGGCGGCGAACCATAGCGGTCGCGCAGCTCGTCGAGGACGCGACGCAGCTCGGCTTCGGAGCGGACGCCGGCCATCCGCCGGTAGACCGTGAGCCGCTGGTTCATGTCGGGGATGTAGTTCTCGTCGATCCGCAGATCGACGCGGAGGTTGACGTTCGCGCGCGCCTCGTCCTCGATCTCTTCGCCCTTCAGCTCCTTGATCGTCTGCTCGAGTAGCTTCATGTACATGTCGAACCCTACGGCTTCGATGTGCCCGCTCTGTTCCCCGCCGAGCAGGTTGCCGGCCCCCCGGATCTCGAGATCCAGCGCCGCCACGCGAAAGCCGCTGCCCAGATCGCTGAACTCGCGGATGGCGGCGAGGCGTTTCTTCGCGACGGGCGACAACGCTTCTTCGGGCGGGATCAGCAGGTAGGCGTACGCGCGGCGGTCCGAACGGCCGACACGGCCGCGAAGCTGATAGAGCTGCGACAACCCGTAGCGATCGGCGCGATTGATCACGATCGTGTTCGCATTCGGGATGTCGAGGCCGTTCTCGATGATCGTCGTCGCGAGGAGGACATCGTACTTGTGCCCGACGAAGTCGACCATCACGCGCTCGAGCGCATCCTCCGCCATCTGCCCGTGGCCGACCGCAATCCGCGCTTCGGGTACGAGCCGGGTGATCAGATTGCCCAGGGAGTAGATGGACTCGACCCGATTGTGGACGAAGTACACCTGACCGCCGCGTTCGAGCTCGGTCCGGATCGCGCGCGAGATCACCGGCTGATCGAATTTGACGACGTTCGTCTGGATCGAGAGGCGGTCCTTCGGCGGCGTCTCGATGATCGACATGTCACGGATGCCCGCGAGCGACATGTTCAGCGTGCGCGGAATCGGCGTCGCTGTCATCGTCAAAACGTCGACGCGCTTCTTCAGTTGCTTGATCCGCTCCTTGTGAGCGACGCCGAACCGCTGCTCCTCGTCCACGATCAGCAGGCCGAGATCGCGGAACTTGACGTCCTTCGAGAGCAGCCGGTGCGTGCCGACGATGATCTCGACCTTACCGGCTTCCAAATCGCTGAGGATCTGTTTCTGTTCGGCCTTGCTGCGGAAGCGGCTCACCATCTCGATGCGCACGGGGAACGCCGCGAAACGATCCGTCAGCGTCTTCAGGTGCTGGAACGCGAGGACGGTCGTGGGCGCGAGCAAGGCGACCTGCTTGCCGTCCATCACGGCCTTGAATGCCGCGCGCATGGCCACCTCGGTCTTGCCGTACCCGACGTCGCCGCAGAGCAGTCGATCCATCGGCGAGGGCGCTTCCATGTCGCGCTTGATGTCGGCGATCGCGGACTGCTGGTCCGGCGTCAGCTCCCACTCGAAGGCCTCCTCGAACTCCTCCTGCCAGTGCGTGTCGGGGCTGAACGCGTGCCCGGAAACGGCGCGGCGCGACGCGTAGAGCTTCAGCAGCTCCTCCGCCATGTCGCGCATCGCCTTCTTGACGCGCGTCTTCGCCTTCTCCCACGTCGTTCCGCCGAGTCGATCCAGCGACGGGCGCGCCGCTCCGGTGTACTTCTGGACGAGATCGAGCCGTTCGACCGGCACGAACAGCTTGTCCTCGCCGGCATAACGGAGCTCCATGAACTCCTGCGGCTCGAGCCCGACCTCGATGCGCTTCAACCCGACGAAGACGCCGATGCCGTGGTCCACGTGGACCACGAGATCGCCGACCTTCAGATCGCGAAAGTCCGAAAGGAAGGTCTGTGCGGCCGAGCGGCGGCGCTCGTGCGTGCGCCGCTCCTCGTCGAAGACGTCCGTCTCCGCCCAGAGCTGCAGAGTGGCATCGGGCAGCCGGAAGCCTTGGGAGAGGTGGCCGACCGTGACGAGCACGGCGCGCGCGTGCGAGTCCTCGCCGCGATCGATCGGAGACGCGGGCACCTGATAATCCGCCAGCATTTCGATCACGCGCTCGGCGCGGCCCTGCGAGTGCGCGACGAACACGACCGTGTCGCCGCGCTCGCGGGTCCGCCGCAGCTCCGCGACCCAGTCGGGGACGCGGCCGGCGAACTCCATGGCGGGCTGACACGCGACGTGCACGCCGCCGTCGGATTCGACCGCGAGCGTCTGGAGTGGCGTACCGCGCTCGAGCAGTTCGGCCACATCGTCCGGCGCAATGACGAGCGATTCAGGCGGAGGCGCGGTTTGATTGCGGAGAACGGTCTCGCCGTAGCTGTCGTCGATCTGCGTTCGCAGCTTCGCGAGCGCCGCGCGGACTTCGTCGGGCTCCGAGACGAAGACGATCGGGCGCGCGGAGGCGAAGTACTCGAGGATGGTCGCGGAACGATCCGGAGTGTCGGCGTCCGCCAGCAGCTCCTGAAGGGGAACGATGGCCGCCTGATCGAGCGGACGGGTGGAGCGTTGGGTCGACGCGTCGTAGGTGCGGAGCGACTCGATCGTGTCGCCGATGAACTCCAGCCGGATCGGTTGACGCGCTCCCGCGGGATAGAAGTCCACGACCCCGCCGCGCGCGGAGAATTCGCCGGGCTCATCCGTCGGATCTTCACGGCGGTAGCCCGACTCGACGAGACGATCGACGAGATCGAGGGGAGAGATGTCGTCGCCGGGACGGAGCAGCAGGCCCGTGCCCCGGAGGCGCGCGGGCGGGCTCAGCCGTGGGAGCAGCGCCGCCGCGGACGCAATCGCCACGCGCGCCGAACCGTCCGCCAGGCCGTACAGCGCACGCGCCCGAGCGGATGCGATGTCGAAGTGCGGCGCAAGCCCGCGATACGGATCGACCTCGTGAGACGGGAAGGGCAGGACTACATGTGCCGCCTCGGCCTCCGACAAGCCGTCGAGCGCGCCGAGGAAGAAGCGCAGGTCGGCGGTGAGCTGCTCGACATCCGCATCGGACGGAACGACGAGCACGACCTTTTCGCGCGACGCGGCGGCCGCCGCGTAGAACGCCTTGGCGGCGGACGTCAGGCCCGCGACCGGCTGGCCCGGCGCGCTGCGCGGCAGGCGCGACGCCGCCGTCTTCAGGAGCGCGCGGAGCGAGAGCGAAGTCGATGTGGATGGTCCCATGGGATGGCCGTGGCACAGGCCGCAACCGTACATTCTAACGCGGCGGGGTTGGAGGTTGGTTGTTGGAGGTTGGTTGTTGGATGTTGGCTTGCCGGGCCGTAGCGCGAAGCGCGGCTTGTGCACCGTCGCGCGAAGCGCAGAGGTGGAAGGGCGGGCCTATGGCTCAGGTCCTGTCCTTTGCGTGCGCTCTGGGGCGCGCGGCGATCTACGGCGCTGATGGCAAACGTGTCGGGAATTGCCGGCAGAAAGGGGGGACTTATGGGTAGCAGCCTGCTCTGGCGATCGCTACTGCTGCTCCCCGTCCTGACAGGCGCCTCGTGGGCGAAACCACCTGCTGCCCGCGCTGAAACGATCACGCTGGACCAGGGCTACGTCACCGTCGCGGACCAGCAATGGATGTTTCGCTTCGCGATTGGCAACGCCCAGTTCAGCGCCAGCATCCTGCCGCCGCTTCAGAGCTTCATCGGAAGCGGCTTCGACATCGGCTGCGCGGCGCTGGCATGCGTTCCGGGCCAGCACCTCGAGATGAACAACGGATCGGGGGGCTCCGTCCGGCTGGGGATCGGGAACGTCTACTATCACGGCACCCCGTTCAACGACGTCGCGTTCACGGGGCAGTGGCGGTTCCTCTCGCGCGGCGCAAATGCACCGCGCGATGGCTCGCCGACCTGGTCGCCGCGGGTGCCGTTCACGTTCTTCGGCACGCTCACCGGCACCAGCCAGGCGTCGCTCGGCCCGCTGGACGTGTTCTCCGTCCACGTCAGGGGGAATGGCGTCGCGCAGGCGGATCTGCTCCTTGAGGACCCCGGGTACGCGTTCGCTCCGGGCGGAACGTTCACGTACAAGTTCGATGGCGGGTCAGTCACGCCCGAGCCGGCGTCGCTGCTGCTGATCGGGACGGGTGCGGCCGTGGCGTGGGGACGGCGGAGACTTACAGCCGGCGCACCTTCTCGATGATCGCGCTCGTAGAGTAACCCGCCTCGATTGGTTCGCGGATCACGGCCCCGCCGCGCGCTTCGACCGTCTCGCGCCCCACTATTCCATCTTCGGGCCAGTCGGCCCCCTTCACGAGAACGTCCGGCGAGACGCGGCGAACGATTTCCGCTGGCGTGTCTTCGTCGAAGATCGACACCGCGGCCACGCAGCCGAGCGCCGCCAGCACCTCGGCGCGCTCCAGTTCCGGATTGACCGGACGTCCTTCGCCCTTGTTCCGGCGCACCGACGCATCCGAGTTCAGGCCGACGATCAGAAGGTCACCATGCGCGCGCGCCGCCTGCAGGTAGCGCACGTGGCCGGGATGAAGAATGTCGAACACCCCGTTGGTGAACACGATGCGCTGTCCGCGGCCGCGGGCGTCGCGGACGTACGCCTCGAGCGCGGCGTCGGAAAGAATCCTCATCCTCCGGAATCGGTCCGGCGGAACTCGACGCCGCCGCTGAATCGCCAGGCATGACGCGGACGGTAGATTCCCACGTCCTTGGCGCGCGACTTCACGCGAAACGTGTAGAGCAGCCGATGATAGTCGTACGGGTACCCGTCGATCTTGTGGACCGCGACATCGAGCTTGTAGGTGCCCTCCACGAGATCGATGGCCTCGATGGCAAACGTGATCTCGGCGTCGCCGCTCAGGCGCTCCGGAGCGAAGTCTTCGATCGCGGTGTTCGTGCCGTAGCAGCACGTCCCATCGGCATTGAAGATCCCGATGCCGACCACGAAGTCGTCGACGGGAAGCGGCGCACGCAGGCTGATGCGCAGCTGCATCGGGCTGCCCGCCTGGAACACGTGCGCCGGGACGTCGTCCCTTCCGAACAGCGAGACGCCAGTGATTTCCACCTCGCGCGAACCCCAGCGCCCTTCGGCCGCCCTGAACATGTCGTCCGGCGCGGTTGCCGCTTCCACGGGCGAATCGGGCAGGACCGCCGACGCGGGCTCGTCCGGGGACACGATCGTTTCACTCGCGGCGGTCTGCGCGCGAGCGTCTCCCGCCGCCAGCTCCTGCTCCTCGCTCTCCTCGACGTTGGTGATGTACGCGCCCACCACCCGTTTGGGATCGCCCATCCCTTTGATCCTGCCGCTGTCGAGCCACAACGCCTCGTCGCAGAACCGCTCGACGAGGCCCAGCGAGTGCGTCACCAGCAGAATCGTCTTGCCCCGCCGCTTGAACTCCGCGAACTTGTCGAGGCACTTGTGTGTGAAGCCCTCGTCGCCGACGGCGAGCACCTCGTCCACGAGCAGCACGTCAGGATCGACGTTGATCGCGACGGCAAACCCGAGCCGCATGTACATCCCTGACGAATAGGTCTTGACCGGAGCGTCGATGAATTCCCGCATTTCGGCGAAATCGACGATCTCGTCGAACCGCCTGGCGACCTCGCGTTTCGACAGGCCGAGCATGATGCCGTTGATGAAGACGTTCTCCCGGCCCGAGATCTCGGGATGGAAGCCGGCGCCCAGCTCGATCAGCGCCGAAATGCGCCCGCGCACGTCGACCGTGCCCGCCGTCGGCTTCGTGATCCCCGCGACCAGCTTGAGGAGCGTGCTCTTGCCGGATCCGTTCCGGCCGATCACGCCCAGGGTCCGTCCGGCTGGAACGCTGAACGTGACGTCCTTCAGCGCGGCAAACGTCTCGTCGGGACTCAGGTCGCGCATGATGCTGCGGGAGAGCAGCGCGCTCTTGAGCGTCGCAAACTGCCGCTTGTGACTGTAGCGCCGGTAAATTTTCGATACGCCGGTCACCGCGATCGCGGACGCGGGCCGCGCCATCACACTTCCTCCGCGAACGAATCACGCAACCGATCGAACACGAGATACCCGAAAAGAAAGAACACGACCGACAACACGCCGAGCAGCAGCAAGTACTTGAGATGCCCGAAGGGTCCGCGAAAGAAGAGCAGCTCCTGATACGACACGGCGAGGTGCGTGAACGGGTTGAGGTTCAGGAATCGGCGAACGATCGGCGGCGCCTGAAACCAGGGATAGATGATCGGCGTGGCGAAAAACCAGAACGTGAGCACGTTCGCGAGAATGTCCCGGATATCGCGAAAGTGTACGGTCAGCGCCGACAGGATCAGTGCGAACCCGAGCGTCAGGATCAATTGGACGAGGACGACGAATGGAAGCCAGAGGATCGTGATCGTGGGAGGGAGCCGGTAATAGAGCAGGAACGCCGCGAGAATCGGCAGCCCGAGGAAGAAGTGCACCATGTTCGCGAGCACCGTGACGATCGGCAGAATCTCGGCCGGGAAGAGCACCTTCTTGATCAGGTTCCCGCCGGAGATCAGCACGTTCGACGATTCGGCGAGCGACGAGGCGAACCAGGTCCAGGGCAGGATTCCGCAGAACATGAACAGCGCGTACGGCTCCAACTCGGGCCCGTGGCTGCCCGGCATCACATACTTGAACACGAGCGTGTAGATGACCAGCAGCAGGAGCGGGTTGATGAAGGACCAGAAGAAGCCGAGCACGGATCCGCGGTACCGCGCCTTCAGCTCGCGCGCCACCAGGCTGTGAATCAGGCCGCGGTAGCGTGCGAGCTTCGCGAGGTTACGGAGCATCGACTTCGATGACGACGGTCGTCACGTTGTCGGGCCCCCCCGCATCGTTCGCGGCGGCAATCAGGCGCTCGCAGACCGCTTCGAGCGGCACGCGTTCCCCCAGCAGGCGGACGATCGTGTCGTGCGGGACGACCGTGAACAATCCGTCGGAGCAGAGGAGGAACCGCTCTCCCGCCTTCGGCGACAGTTCCACGATGTCGATCTCCGGATCGTCGCCGCCGGCGAGCGCACGCGTCACCACATTGCGCCACGGGTGCTGCCGCGCGGCCGTCTCCGTCATCGTTCCCGCGCGCACCTGTTCTTCGACCCATGAATGGTCGCTCGTAATCTGCTCGAGCTTGCCGGCGCGCAGCACGTAGATGCGGCTGTCCCCGACGTGCGCCACACAGGCGCGCTCGCGCGAGGCGAGCAGGGCGGACGCCGTCGTTGCCATGCCGCGCAGATCGACGGCGTCGGACATCGCGTTGGCGATCTGGCGGTTGGCGAGGCGGAACGCCGCCTTCAGGCGGTTGCCGTCGAGGCTGATGGTCGGCTCGAACGGAAAGGGCCACGTACGGTTCTTGTCGGCGCCGGCGGTCTCGGCGATGAAGGTCTGAATCGTTTCCACCGCGATGCGGGAGGCGACTTCTCCGGCAACGTGTCCGCCCATGCCGTCGGCAACCACGAACAGCCCGATGTCGGCGCGGGTGCAGAAGCTGTCTTCGTTGCTGCTGCGGCGCAGGCCGGGGTCCGTGCGGACGGCCCAGGAAAGCTTCATCTCATTGACACGGTTCAACCCTGGGGCGGCGGCATGCGCTGCCGACCGACGCGCCCGGCGAGCTGGATCCGCGACGAGACCTGGAGACGCGTGAGTGATTTCATCAGTGCGGCGCGGGCTCGCTCGTAGTCGACTTCCGCCTTCGGCTGCGCGAGCCTCGTTTCCGCGCGCTTTCGCGCGTCTTCGGCCCTGGCAGGATCGATGTCTTCGGCGCGTTCCGCTATCTGGGCCAGAATTGTGACACGGTCGGGGAGGACTTCCGCAAACCCGAACGCGACGGACAGATAGGTCTTCTCCTGGCCCTTCCGGTACCACAGCTCGCCCACGGCGAGCGACGCCAGCAGCGGCGTGTGCCCCGGCAGCACGCCGAAATACCCTTCGCTCCCGGGGACCTCCACCTCGTCGACCTGCTCGCGCACGAGCAGCTTGTCGGGCATGACGATCTCGAGGTCGATGTGGGTTGGAAGCGCCATTACGCCTGCGCCATCTTCGCGGCCTTCTCGATGGCTTCCTGGATCGTGCCGACCATGTAGAACGCTTGCTCCGGTACGGCGTCGTGCTTGCCCTCGACGATCTCCTTGAACCCCTTGACCGTATCGGCGATCTGCACGTACTTGCCCGAGAGCCCCGTGAACTGCTCGGCGACGAAGAAGGGCTGCGACAGGAACCTCTGGATCTTGCGCGCGCGCGCAACCGTCAGCTTGTCTTCTTCCGACAGCTCGTCGATCCCGAGGATCGCGATGATGTCCTGGAGGTCCTTGTAGCGCTGGAGGACCTGCTTCACCGCGCGCGCGACCTGGTAGTGCTCGTCGCCGATGATCCGGGGATCGAGGATGCGCGAGGTGGACGCCAGCGGATCGACGGCCGGGTAGATCCCGAGCTCCACGATCGCGCGCGACAGGTTCGTCGTCGCGTCGAGGTGCGCGAACGTCGTCGCCGGCGCGGGATCGGTGTAGTCGTCGGCGGGGACGTAGATCGCCTGGACGGACGTGATCGATCCCTTCTTCGTCGATGTGATCCGCTCCTGCAGCTCGCCCATCTCCGTCAGCAGCGTGGGCTGGTAGCCGACCGCGCTCGGCATGCGGCCGAGAAGCGCCGAGACCTCAGACCCCGCCTGCGTGAAGCGGAAGATGTTGTCGATGAAGAGAAGGACGTCCTTGTTCTCCGCGTCGCGGAAATACTCGGCGACCGTCAGGCCGCTCAGCGCGACGCGCAGGCGCGCGCCCGGCGGTTCCGTCATCTGGCCGTAGACGAGCGCGGCGCGGGACTTCCCGAGGTCCTGCATGTTGATGACGCCGCTCTCCTGGAACTCCAGCCAGAGATCGTTGCCTTCACGCGTCCGCTCGCCGACGCCGGCGAACACCGACACGCCGCCGTGCTTCATCGCGACGTTGTGAATGAGCTCCTGGATGATGACGGTCTTGCCGACGCCGGCGCCGCCGAACAGGCCGATCTTGCCGCCGCGCAGATATGGCTCGAGCAGGTCGACGACCTTGATACCCGTCTCGAACATCTGCAGCTCGGTCGACTGATCCTCGAGCGTCGGCGCCTCACGATGGATCGACCAGTGGTCGGCCGCGCGGATCGGGCGGTCGGGGAAGTCGACAGGCTCGCCGAGCACGTTCATCACGCGCCCGAGCGTCGCGGCGCCCACCGGCATCGAGATCGGCTTGCCCGTGTCGATCGCCGCCATGCCGCGGCGCATGCCGTCCGTCGGCTTCATCGCCACCGTGCGGACGCGGTTCTCGCCGAGGTGCTGCTCGACCTCCGCGATGACGTCAATCTTCTGGCCGCCGTCGCTCGCGCCGTCGGAGGTGATTCGTACGGCGTTGTAGATCGCCGGCAGGTGCCCGCTTTCGAACTCGACGTCCACGACGGGACCGATCACCTGAACGACTTTGCCGGCCTTTTCTGCTGTTGCTGTCATCTCTCTTACCGATGTGCTCGTGGTTCACTCACTCGTGGCTTCCGCCTTCAGGCGGAAGCACCATTACAACGCCTCTGCGCCCGACACGACCTCGATGATCTCGCGCGTAATCGCCGCCTGTCGAACCTTGTTCATGTACAGCGTGAGCTGGTCGATCATCTCCGAGGCGTTCCGCGACGCCGAGTCCATCGCCGTCATCTGCGCGGCGTAGAACGCGGCGTTCGATTCGAGCAGCGCCCGGAATGCCTGCACCTCGACGTGCCGCGGGAGCAGCGTCGTGAACAGCTCCTCCGGCGTCGGCTCGTATAGATAATCCGTTGTGGGCAGGCCTCCAGCCGGCGCGGCCCCCTCGATTTCCAGCCTCGGAATCGGCAGCAATCGCTCGAGAACGATCCGCTGCTGGATGACGGACTTGAACTCGTTGTACACGAGGTACACGCTGTCGACCTGGCCCCCCACGAACGCCTCGATCGCGGCCTGCGCGATATCCTGCGCGTGGCCGTACTGCAGCGCCTGGAACAGGTTCACCTGCTCGTAGCGCACCTCGAACCCGCGCCGCGCGAAGAAGTCGCGGCCGCGGCGGCCGACGAGGCCGAGCGCCACCTCGCGTGCCGGATCCTCGACGATGAACGTGCTGGCGGCCTTGATGGCGTTCGTGTTGAAGCTGCCGCACAGCCCGCGGTCCGCCGTGATCACGAACAACAGCGCCTTGCCTCCGGCGCGCGGCGTCGCGCGCTCGTCGAGCAGCGGGTGCGATCCGGGATCCACGCGCGCGGCAAGGCTGTTGAGCACGCGCAGCATTTCGGTCGCGAACGGCCGCGCGTGCTGGATCCGTTCCTGGGCGCGGCGCAGTCGGGACGCCGCAACCATCTTCATGGCCTTGGTGATCTGCTGCGTCGATTTGACCGCGCGGATGCGGCGCCGAATGTCCAGGAGTGAGGGCATGCGCCTCTATGCCGCCTTCTGCGCCGCCGCGAAGTCCCGTCCGTACTCCTCGAGCGCCGAATTCAACTCCGCCTTCATCGCATCGTCGATCTGCTTCTTCTCGGCGAGAGAGGAGAGCAGTTGCGCACGGCGCGTGTCGAGGAACTTGTAGAGCCCCTCTTCGTACGCGCGCACGGATTCGACCGCCACCGCATCGAGATAGCCGTTGGTCGCGGCGTAGATGATGGCGACCTGCTTTTCGACGGGCAGCGGTTGATACTGCGGCTGCTTCAGCACCTCGACGAGCCGGCGTCCGCGATTGAGCTGATGGAGCGTCGCCTTGTCGAGATCCGATCCGAACTGCGCGAACGCCGCCAGCTCGCGGTACTGCGCGAGGTCCAGACGCAGCGTGCCCGCGACCTGCCGCATCGCTTTCACCTGCGCGGAGCCGCCGACGCGCGACACCGAGTTGCCGACGTTGATCGCCGGACGCACGCCCTGGTGGAAGAGATCGGACTCGAGGAAGATCTGGCCGTCGGTGATCGAGATGACGTTCGTCGGAATGTAGGCCGACAGGTCCCCGGCCTGGGTCTCGATGATCGGGAGCGCGGTCAGCGAGCCTCCCCCCAGCTCCTTCCGGAGCTTCGCCGCGCGCTCGAGCAGGCGCGAGTGCAGGTAGAAGACGTCGCCCGGATACGCCTCGCGGCCCGGCGGGCGCCGCAGCAGGAGCGAAATCTCGCGATACGCCTGTGCGTGCTTGGAGAGATCGTCGTAGATGCACAGCGCGTGTCCGCCGTTGTCGCGGAAATATTCGCCCATCGTGCAGGCGGCATACGGGCTGATGTACAGGAGCGGCGCGGGATCGGATGCCCCGGCAGCGACGACGATCGTGTACTCCATCGCGCCCGTCTCTTCGAACGTCCGCACCACCTGCGCAATCGTGGACTGCTTCTGCCCGATCGCGTTGTAGAGACAGATGACGTTCTGCCCTTTCTGATTGATGATCGTGTCGACCGCGACGGCGGTCTTGCCGGTCTGTCGGTCGCCGATGATCAGCTCGCGCTGCCCACGGCCGATCGGAACCATGGCGTCGATCGCCTTGAGGCCCGTCTGCATCGGCTCCTTCACGGGCTGGCGATCCACGACGCCAGGCGCGAGGCGCTCGATCGGCATCGACTGCTTCGAGACGATCGGCCCCTTGCCGTCGATCGGCTGCCCGAGCGCGTTCACGACGCGGCCCACGAGCTCGGGACCAACGGGGACGGAAATGATGCGCCCCGTCCGCTTGACCGTGTCCCCTTCGCGGATTTCGGAGTAGTCGCCGAGCAGCACGACGCCGACGCTCTCTTCTTCGAGATTCAGCGCGATGCCGTAGATCCCGTGCGGGAACTCGAGCATCTCGCCGGCCATCGTGTTTTCCACGCCGTGCACGCGCGCGATGCCGTCGCCGACCGACACGATCGTGCCGACCTCGGCGACGTTGACGTCGACGGCGTAGCTGCCGATCTGGTCGCGGATGATCTTGGAGATTTCTTCTGCTTTGATGTCCATGTCCAAACTCGCGTGATCACGGCCGACGGCCGTCGATACGCTCACTCAGCCCCAGCGATCAAACTTTCCTTCATCTTCTCCAGCTGCGTCACGACGCTGCCGTCGTAGACCGTGCTTCCGAGCTTCGCCACAACGCCGCCGATGATCGCGGGATCCACCCGTGCCTTCAACGTGACGCGTCGTCCGGTGATGCGTCCGAGGCTCTCTTCGAGCGCCCGCAGCCGTGCGGCATCCAGCGGCACGGCGGTCGTGACGCCGCCGCGAATCACCTTCTGATGTTCCAGCAGGCGGTCGTCGTACGCGTCGGCCAGATCGGGCAACAGCAACAGGCGGTCGCGATCGGCGAGCAGCAGCAGCAGCTTCGCGAGCGGCGACGACACGGGCCCCGCCTTGTCGAGAAGCGCCTTCACGAGGCCATGCTTGCGTGCGGCGGGGATTGCGGGATTGCCAACGATGTTCCAGAGCGCCTCGTTCCCGCGCACGAGATCGGCGAATTGCCGCAGCTCCCCCTGGACCGGCTCCGCCGATCCTTCCGCGAGCGCGACGTCGAACAACGCTCGCGCGTAGCGTTTCGCCGCCGCCCGGGCGGTCATTGCGCGCCTCCGGCGATCTGCGAGGCGTAACGATCCACGAGCCGCGCCTGATCTTCCGGAGTCATCGTCTGCTTGATGCGATCGGACGCGACGGAGACGGCAAGCGTCGCGGTCTGTTCCAGGATCTGCCGCCGCGCCACGCGGTAATGCATCTCGATCTCGCGTCGGGTGTGCGCGAGCAGCCGCTGGCGCTCGGCCTCCGCGGCCTGTTCGATGCGCTGGCGCTCGGCCACGATCTCCTCGGCCCCTCTCGCCTTGAGGGTCTCGAGCTCCGATGGCAGCGACTGCAGCTTCGCCTGAATGCCTGCGAGACGCCGGGATGCTTCCTCCCGCGTGGCGGCCGCGGCCACGAGGTCTTCGCGGACGCGCGAGATCCTCGACGAGAGGTACGTCGCGATCGGCGATTTCAGGAAGTACGCGAGCACGGCGACGAGCACCGCGAAGTTGAAGATCTTCGCGATCGTCGCGAGCCACCCGGATCCGTGTTCCTCGCCTTCTTCGGACGGGTGAGCGGGTGCGGATGCGTGTGCCTCGACGGGTGCGGATGCCGCTTCGTGCGGCTGTTGGGCGGTCACGCGTGCCGCGAGGGGAAGCGCAAAAACGAGCAACAGAATCGCGCACACCCACGCACACCCGCGCGCGGCGATTCGGCCAGAGGAAGGGTCGGATCTCATCACGAACGGATCAGTCTTCAAGGAAAATGTCCGGGATTCAGGACGCCCGCCGGCCCAGGATTCGCTCGGCCGCGGCAGCGCCGAGCGTTTGCGCATCTTCGGCGAGCCGGCGCCGCGCCTCGGCCGCTTCCGCGTCGAGACGTTTGATGGCGTCGTCGACGGCCGCCTCCGCCTGCGCGCGCGTCTCGGCGACGATCTCGGAACGCCGCGCGAGCGCCGACTTCCGCATCTCGTCCATCTCGCGATAGATCTCCGCGCGCGCCGCCGTGGTCTTCCGATCGAACTCGTCGGCCGCCGCCTGCGCCTCGGTCGCCGACCGCTGCGCGAGCGCGCGCGCCGATTCAATCGCCTCTTCGCGCTTGCGAATGACGCCCAGCACGGGCCGGAGCAGCAGCCGATCGATGACGACCGTCAGCACCAGCACCAGCACGATGACCCAGAAGACGGACAGATTGGGAAGCACGGGGCGTCAGCAGACCTCGATCATCCAGCCGCACCTCTCGCGGCGTAGACAAAACATCAATTTATACCATCATGGAGGGCGCCCTCTCAAGCTTGTCGGGCACCTCTTTCATTGTCGGGCACCTCCTTGGAGGTGCCTCAGAGCAGACGTCTCACCGCAGGCGCACGGCGTAACTCCCCCGGGGCGTCACCTCGCCGACAACCCAGGCGCCCGCGCCGGCGGCGGACAGTGCCGCCGTCGCCTCCGGCAGCGCTGACGCGGCGATCGCCGCAAGCAGACCGCCGGAGGTCTGGGGATCGAACAGCACCTGGACGCGACGCGGATCGCCCCCGTGGTCGATGGCAACGCCGCCAGCAAAATGCTCGCGATTCGTGCGCCCGCCGCCGGGCGTGTTGCGCTCGACCAGATCCAGCACGGCTGGAAGGAGCGGAACGCTGTCGACGTCGATTTCGATCGAGCAGCCGCTCGCGTTGGCGATCTCCGTCGAATGGCCAATGAGCCCGAAGCCGGTGATGTCCGTGCACGCGTGCACCGCGTCCGGGGCAAGGTCGGCCAGCGCTTCGGCCGCGGCACGGTTCAGGGTCGTCATGATCTGAATCGCCGCGTCGACCGCGTCGGCAGGCGCGCGTTCGAACTTGATGGCGGTGGCGATCACGCCGGTGCCGACAGGCTTCGTCAGCACGAGGCGATCGCCTGGCTGTGCCCCCGCATTCGTCCAGATGCGATTCGGATCGATCTCTCCGGTGACGGCGTACCCGAACTTGATTTCCGGATCCTGAACGGTGTGGCCGCCAAGGAGCGCGACGCCTGCAGCCTGCAGGACCTGGAGACCGCCGCGAAAGATGTCTCCCAGGAGCGCCGGATCCGCATCCTTCGGAAACCCGGCGATCGCGAGCGCCGTCAACGGCCGTCCGCCCATCGCGTAGACGTCGGACAACGCATTTGCCGCCGCAATCCGTCCGTACGTCAACGCATCGTCGACCACGGGCGTGAAGAAATCGACCGTCTGCACCAGGGCGCGCGTTTCGTCCAGCCTGTACACACCCGCATCGTCCGCGGTGCGGTAGTCGACCAGCACGCGGGGATCGGACGGGACGGTCAGGGCGCCCAGCACCTGGGCGAGCTCGCCGGCGGCGAGTTTGCTCGCTCAACCAGCGCAGGCGGCGTAATCGGTAAGACGTTTCATTGGTTTCTTCGCTGTCGGTTCACAAGGTTCACGGGGTTCACAGGGTTCAGGGCTGGGTTCTCAGAGTTCCTGGTTCTCAGGTTCTTTGGTTCGCAGGTTCTCGGTTCGCAGCCCACGAACCCTGAAGAACCGATGAACCGCTGCGAACCCATGAACCCAGCCCTGAACCGCGTGAACGCCGTGAACCCCGAACCGCGGCTCTACGAATCAGTGAATCTCTCGTAGAGCCGCTGCAACTCCTCTTCGTTCCCGAAATCGATCTCGATCCGTCCGCCTTTGCCCTTGCGGACAATCCGGACGCGAGTGCCGAGCGAGAGCCGCAGCTTCTCTTCGGCGGCGCGCGTATGAACGTCCTTCACGGGCTCCGCTTTCGGCGCGGACGGCTGCTGCGCCTTGCGGATGCGCTCTTCCGTCTCGCGCACCGACAGATTCGCCGACGCGATGTCGCGCGCGAGCTGCAGCAGTAGGCCCTCGTCGGCGAGCCCGAGCAGCGCGCGCGCGTGTCCCATCGACAACACGCCCGACGCGACGCTGGTGCGGATCTCCTGCGGCAGCCGGAGCAGCCGAAGGTAGTTCGCGATCGAAGAGCGATCCTTGCCCACGGCGTCCGCGATCTCTTCCTGCGTGAGGTGGTAATCGTCCGCGAGGCGCCGGTACGCCTGCGCCTCTTCGATGGGATTCAGGTCCTGCCGCTGAATATTCTCGATGAGCGCCACCGCGAGCAGCCGGTCGTCGGGAATGTCACGCACGACGATCGGCACTTTGAGCAGGCCGGCGTGCTGGGCGGCCCTCCAGCGGCGCTCGCCCGCGACGATCTCGTAGCTGCCGTCGACGCGGCGCACGACGATCGGTTGAATGATGCCGTTCGACCGGATGGAGCGAGACAGTTCCTCGATGCGCTCCTCGTCCATCTGCGTGCGCGGCTGAAAGCGATTCGGGCGCAGGAGATCGGTGTCGATCTCGAGCGCGCGCTCCGGCGGCGCACTGGGCAGGGGAGCATCGGGGATGAGCGCACTGAGTCCGCGGCCGAGGGCAGGACGTTTGTCAACCATGCTGAGGCTCCGGTGCTGCGGCCGCGCTCTCGCGGGCGAGCAGCTCGCGCGCGAGCGCGAGGTACGCCTCGGCGCCGCGCGATTTGACGTCGTAGAGGATGGCAGGGAGGCCGTGGCTCGGCGCTTCACCCAGCCGGATGTTGCGCGGAATCACCGTGGAGAAGACGCGATCCTGAAAGAACTCGCGGATGTCGCGCGCCACCTGCTGCCCCAGGTTCGTCCGCTCGTCGTACATCGTCATCAACACGCCGGCGATGTCGAGCGACGGGTTGAGCGCGCCGCGCACGCGCCGCAGCGTCGCCACGAGATCGGCGAGGCCTTCGAGCGCGAAGTACTCGCAGTTGAGCGGAATCAGCACGGCGTCCGCGGCGACGAGCGCATTCAACGTGAGGAGTCCGAGGGATGGGGGCGTGTCGATGAAGATGAAATCGAAGCGGTCGCGCAACGGCGTCAGCACGTCGCGCAGACGCCGCTCGCGATTCGTCATCGTGACGAGCTCCACCTCGGCGCCGGTGAGATTGCGATCGGCCGGCACCAGCGACAGCCCCTTGACGGAAGTTTCGAGGACGAACGCCGCGGGATCCTCGGCCGGCTCGGACCTCGTGAGCGCCTCGTACACGGTGCCCGCCTCGGATGCGCGCCCCTTGAGGCCGAATCCGCTCGTGAGGTTCCCCTGCGGGTCCATGTCGACGGCCAGGACCTTCTGCTTCGCCATCGCGAGCGCCGTCGCGAGGTTGATCGCGGTGGTCGTCTTGCCGACGCCGCCTTTCTGATTTGCGACCGCGAATGTCCGACTCATTTGGTTATTCGACCAAATATGTTTGGCTGCTCTGATGTTCCACGTGGAACACTGCCGACGACCTTGGCGAGCACCATCAGGCTACTTTGGTTGGCCGGGACAAGAGGATACCTCCCTACCTGACGTAAGGTCGAGGGGTAATCAGTGCGTTCCAATCTCTGAGATGCACCGAGGAAGAGCGCAACCCGGGATTGTCCCGTTACCGCGCCAGCGATGAGCTTCCAGCTATCGGGACCAAGCCGAACAGCCCGCGCCGAGATCACCGTGGGCGATGGTAGTTGCGTTTCCCTCAGCACGTCGTCAAACCGCGCGGCTTCCACACGCGCCTGCAGGCCGAGTTCTCGGACAGCCTCGCGCAGAAACGCCGCCTTCCGTGTTCGCGCCTCGATCATTTGAAGGCTAACGGCGCCAGACGCCAGCGCCAGGGGAATGGCAGGAGAGCCTCCGCCCGATCCCAGGTCAACCATGCTGGGGCCGCGGGGTAAGTGTGCAGCCGCCGCAACCGGTTCGAGCAGGAGCCGGTCAATCGCGGCGTCCGGCTCATCAAGAGAAGTGAGGTTGATGACGGTGTTCCAGCGCGTGAGGAGCGCGTAGTACGCGAGCAAGCGCTCGACCAGCACGTCTGAAAGTGTCAGGTGTGCCGCCCCGGCACGGGCGTTGAACCGGCCGCGGACTTCCTCGTCCATCTGGTCTATCGGTTCAGCCGGGCGGCAATCAAGGCGACGGCCGCCGGCGTGACGCCGGGTATTCGGCTGGCCTGGCCAAGCGTTTCCGGCCGAACGGCCGCGAGCCGCTCGACCATCTCCCTGGACAGGCCCGGAACTCCCCGATACGTGAACGTCGCCGGAATGCCGCGCGACTCCTGCTTCCGAAGCCGGTCGACGACGGTTAGCTGCCGGCGGAGATAGCCGGCGTAGCGAAACTCGGTTTCGAGCGTGGCCAGATCGATGTGGTGGCGGATCTCGAGCGGTAGCGACCTGGCAATCCGGTCCACGTCCATACCCGGCCGCGCCATCGCTCGCGCCGCGCCGATGCGAATCCCGTCGACGACGACTGATGACCGGCGGATCGTCTCGATGTTCCGCTCGAAACGCGTGCGGCGATCGACGAACGCCTCCCAACGGGGGTCGTCCACGAGACCCGCGCGGCGGCCCTGCGGTGTCAACCGCAAGTCCGCGTTGTCGGTCCGGAGCAGAAGGCGATGCTCGGCCCGCGACGTGAACATGCGGTACGGCTCGAGGCAGCCTCTCGTCGTGAGGTCATCGACCATGACGCCGATGTAGGCTTCATCTCGGCCGAGGACGAGCGGATCCCGTCGGCGAACCGCCAGCGCCGCGTTGATGCCCGCCATGAGACCCTGAGCGGCCGCCTCCTCGTAGCCCGACGTGCCGTTGATCTGGCCAGCCAGAAACAAGCGACCTACCCGGTGGGTTTCGAGCGTCCGGCGCAGTTCCGTCGGCTGAATGAAATCGTATTCGACGGCGTACCCGGGCCGAAGCATCTCCGCGTCTTCCAGGCCGTTCATCGCGCGAACGACGTCCATCTGCACGCCGGCCGGCAGGCTCATCGAAAGACCGTTGACGTAGATTTCGGCCGCGTCGAGTCCCTCGGGCTCCAGGAAGATCTGGTGCCGCTCCCGGTGCGGGAACCGCATGATCTTGTCCTCGAGCGACGGGCAGTACCTCGGCCCGATGCCGGAGATCTGGCCGTTGTACAGCGGCGACTGACCGATGTGCGCCCGGACGAGGTCGTGGACACGCTCGGTCGTGTGGAGCAGGTGACAGGAGATCTGCGGACGATCGATCGCTTCTGTCAGAAAGGAGAAGGGAACCGGCGGGTCGTCCCCTCGCTCCTCCTGGAACCGCGAAAAGTCGATGCTGCGGCGATGGAGCCGCGGAGGCGTCCCGGTCTTCAGCCGGCCCCACTCGAAACGGAACGACTTCAGCGATTCGGAGAGATCCCGTGAGGGTGGTTCGCCGGCGCGCCCCGCCGGCCGCTGCTCCGGACCGATGTGAACGAGGCCGTTGAGGAACGTGCCGGTCGTGACGATCAGCGCGTCGCAACCGTACGTGTCGCCGTCCTCCAGCGCGAGTCCGCGGACGCGGCCCTGTTGCACGAGGACCCGCCCCGCCTTACCGATGATCCATGAGAGATTGGGAAGCTCCTCGAGTGTCGCGCGGACCCAGCGGCCGTACTCGCGCTTGTCGGCCTGCGCACGCGGGGACCAGACGGCAGGACCGCGGCTCCGGTTCAGCAGCTTGAACTGGATGCCCGTGGCGTCGATGGCGAGCCCCATAATCCCGCCGAGCGCGTCGATTTCCCGAACCAGATGCCCCTTCGCCGTGCCGCCGATGGCGGGGTTGCACGGCATCTGCGCGACGGTGTCGCGGGACAGCGTGCAGACGGCCACGTCACATCCCATGCGCGCGGCGGCCCATGCGGCTTCGACCCCCGCGTGCCCGGCACCGATGACGATGATCTCGTGGCGCCGCATTGATGACTTACGTATGTCCTATTTGCCGATGCAGAACCGCTCGAAGATCGTGCGCAGCACCTCGTCCGGCGCGCGCGCGCCGGCGACGTCGTCGAAGCACGCGCGCGCCTCGTGCAGGTCCGCGAGCACCAGCTCCTCGGGCCGGCCTTCAGCCGCCGCAATCGCCGCACGCGCGATCGCCTCCTTCGCGCGAAGGAGCAGCGAGGCGTGCCGGACGTTCGCGATCGCGGGACGATCTCGTCCGGGCGACGGCGCAATCGTCTGTGTCAGCGCGGCGCGCAGCGCGTCGATGCCTTCGTCCGTCAACGACGAAACGGACAGCGCGCCGGCGTCCTCGCTCCGCCATGCGGCCGGCAGGTCCGACTTGCTCGCAACGATCACGCGCGCGCGATTGCGCGTCTCGCTCAGGAGCGATCTATCGATGTCGGAGAGCGGCTCGGAGCGATCCAGAACGACGAGCACCACATCCGACGCAGCCGCCGCCTGACGTGCGCGCGTCATGCCTTCTTCTTCGATCGCATCGTCCGATGACTCGCGGAGGCCGGCGGTGTCGACGAGCGTCATTGGAACTCCGCCGATGTCGACGCGCTCCGTGACGAGGTCGCGCGTCGTTCCCGGCACGTCCGTCACGATGGCCCGCGCGGCGCCAATCAGCCGGTTGAACAGGCTCGACTTTCCAGCGTTCGGCCGCCCCGCGATCGCAACGGTGAGGCCCTCGCGAATGAGCCGGCCGCGAGCCGCGTCCGCCAGCAGCACGTCGAGATCGCCGGCAAGACTCACCAGCTCCGCTGATGTGCCGTTCGGGTCGCTGAAGTGATAGCCCTCTTCGGGAAAATCGAGTGACGCTTCGAGCGGCGCGATCGCGTCGAGCAACCGTGCGTCCAGCGCGCGCAGACGCCCGGTCAGCGTCCCTTCGAGTTGATCGAATGCAAGGCGCGCCTGCGCCGGTGTCACGGCATCGATGAGATCGGCCACCGCTTCGGCCTGCACCAGATCGATTCGGCCGTTCAAATAGGCGCGCAGCGTGAACTCGCCAGGATTCGCCAGCCGCGCACCACCGCTCAGTGCCGCTCGAACGATCTGCTCGAGGATCGTCGGGCTGCCGTGCGCCGAGATTTCGACGAGGTCGTCGCCGGTATACGACCGCGGGCCCGGGAAGAACGTCACGATGACCTCGTCGAGCGGACAGCCGTCGTGGTCGTGCACGTGCGCGAACGTCGCGAGGCGCGGCTCGACGGAGGCTCGACCCGTCAGCGCGCACGCGATACTCGCCGCCACCGGCCCGCTCAGGCGGACGATGCCGATGGCCCCCCGGCCTGGGGGAGTCGCGATGGCCACGATTGTGTCGGCTGGCGAAAACACGGTTCTCGGGTTCTCTCGGGTTCTCAGGTTCTCAGGTTCTCGGGTTCTCAGGTTCTCGGGTTCTCAGGTTTCTCGGGTTCTCGGGTTCTCAGGTTCGAGAGGATCCCCGAACCCCCGAACGTGAGAACCTGAACCTGAGAACCTCAGAACCTTGGAACCACACAATTCAGGTTATCGCCGGCTGGAGATGATGACCGTCTTCAAGTACGCGTCGCCGATGCTCTCGGACGTCATCTGCGGATCTTCCGCGACGGTGAGGTGGACGAGCCGGCGGCAGTACGGATTTAGAGGCCCCATTTCCTGCGGCGAGCCGGACGTTCGCGCCTTCTCCATCATGAAGCGCGCCATCTGCCGCAGCTCGGCATCCTTGGCCTTGCGGTAATCCATGCAGTCGACGACGAAGCTGCGGTCGTCCTTCAACTCGCGGCGGAATCCCGTGTTGACGATTTGCTGCAGCGCATCGAGCGCCTCCGCCTTCCGGCGCAGCAGAATCTCGCCCCCCTCGCCGGATAGATCGATGCGAATCGCGTCTAGCGTGTCCTCCACGCGCACGTCGAGCGGTAGTTGCATCGCGGACAGGACGTCTTTCATGAAGGCGGCGACCTTGTGCTGCACGTCCATCACTCGCGCTCCTTCGCTTGATCCGTCCGGCCGCTCCCGGCCTTCTTAATCCGTCGCTCCGCAGGCGGGCGCACGGTCCGCTGCTGCATCGGTCCGATCAGCCTGTTCGTGATCATCTGCTGCCCGATACCCCAGAGGTTGCTCACCGTCCAGTACAGCAGGAGACCGCTCGACCACCAGAGCGACATCCCGGCGAGGACGACCGGCATGACCAGCATCATCTTCTGCTGCATCGGGTCGGCGGTCGTGGGCGTCATCCGCTGCTGGAAGAACATCGTCGCGCCCATGAGCACGGGAAGCACGTAGTACGGATCGGGCGCGACCAGATCGTGAATCCAGAGGATGAACGGCGCGCCGCGCAGCTCGATGGCGACGGCGAGCAGCGAGTAGAACGCGAACAGCACGGGGAACGTCAGCAGCATTGGGACGCAGCCGCTTGCGGGGTTGACGCCGCGCTCCCGATAGAGGTTCATCAGCTCGACGTTCATCTTCGAACGCGCGGGATCGCTCATCTTGAGCTTCGCGTAGCGATCCTGAATGGCTTTCACCTCGGGCTGAATCTCCTGCATCTTGCGCATGGAAACCACGCTCTTGTGCCGGAGCGGGAACATCGCGAGATTGATCAGCACCGTGAGGATGATCACGGACCATCCGTAGTTGCCGACGAACCCGTTGATCCACTTGAGCGCGCGCAGCAGGGGGACGGCGAGCCACGCAAACATGCCGAAGTGGATCGCGCGGACGAGGTTGCGATCCACCGAGGCAAGGACGTCGAAATCCTTCGGCCCGAGGAAGAACGTCGCGTCCGTGGGCGGCGACGGGAACACCATCCACCAGCGGACGAAGTGGGCGCCCTCCGGATTCGACGGCATCTGGACGTTGAGCGGCTGGTACTCGACGCGAACGGGCGTCTTCGGCGCGACGAGCGCGTCCAGGAAGTAGTGGTCGTCCACGCCGACGAATCCGAACGTGCCTTCCTGGACGGCCTGCGCCGGAATCTTGTCCTGCGAGACGCGCGTGACGCTGCCGTCCTTGTAGAAGATCGGCTGGGAGGGGGGATTGTAGCTGCGCGAGTGCGGCACGAGGCCGCCGCCCAGCGACGGACCGCCGTGCACCGTGAAGCTCACGGGCTGGCCCGCGCGCGTCACGGACGCGGAGAACACGAGGACGTACGGCTGCGCGGCGGAGAGGACGAATGTCTTGTGCGCTTCGAGCCCGCCGGCGCCGCGGAAGTCCAATCGCAGCGTCTGCTGGCCTTGTTCGACGTGAAGGGCGTCGGCGCTTGCCGTGAAGCTGCCGTTCTCCAGCTCGTTCGAAAGCGCGGCATCCTGCACGCTCAACGTGAACGGCAGCGGCACGTCCGCGCCCACCGTCTGCGGGACGAGCTCCAGGGTGGCCCCTGCCGTATCGCGATACGTCTTCAGGCGCCAGCTCTTGAGCGCGCCGCCTCTCGTGGTGAATGTCGCGCGCACGTACGCGTTGTCCACGGTGATATCACGCCCCTCGATCGACGGTGCGCTGGCGGGCACGGGCGTCGCCGGCCGCTGCGTGGACGGCGCAGGCGGCGGCGATGAAGCCGGTGCGGCCGGATTCCCTGGCTGCGCGGCGGCGCCCGACGCCGGCGTTCTGGCCGCCGGCTGCTGCGGCTTGGACGGCAGAAGGAACTGGAAGCCTGCGATGACCAGGAACGAGAGGACGACGAACAGCAGAACGTTGCGCTGCATGGACGAATCAATTCGACGAAGCCGGTTCCTTCGGGGCGCGCGCCGGAACCGGATCGAGCCCGGACCCGCCGAGAGGGTGACACCGCGCGAGCCTGCGCAGCGCGAGCAGTCCGCCCCGCAGCGCGCCGTGCATCCGGACGGCATCCGCGGCGTAGACGGAGCAGGAGGGCACGAAGCGGCACGCGCCCCCAGTCATCGACGCCAAGGTCAACTGATACAATCGGATAGCGCCAAGCGCCAGTCGCGCGCTGATCGTCATTTGTCGGCTGGGCGCCGGCAGCGCCGCAGCGTGGCCCGGAAGTCCTCCTGGACGGCGGACCACCGGGCATCGAGCAGGGCGGGCTTCGGGATCACGACGAGATCGAGCGCGGGCCGGGATGGGGCTTCCGTTCTGAAGACTTCTCGGATCAGGCGTTTCGCGCGATTTCTCACGACGGCGCCCCCCAGCCGGCGCGAGGCGACGATGCCGAGGCGCAGGACCTCGCGGCGGTCGGTGTCGTTGTTCACGGCGCGGTCACCGGAGGACGCGATGATCGTGAAATATCGGCCATGAACTCTGCGACCGGTGTCGAATACCCGCTGGAACTCGGTACGGCGGCGCAGCCGGCGGGCGCGGGGCAGGGTCAGGGATGGCATGGATGACGCCGGGCGGTCCGAACCGCCTCCCGGACTGCCGATGTTGCGGTCCTCTTCAGCGGGACGTCGAAACGGTCAGGCGCTTTCGCCCCTTGGCGCGACGTCGCTTGAGCACGAGCCGCCCGTTTTTCGTGCTCATGCGCACGAGGAACCCGTGCGTGCGCTTCCGGTGCCGCCGATTCGGTTGATACGTCCGCTTCATGATGATGCCAGCCTGCCGCGAATGTCGCGCAAAGGGAGAAACCCAAATACTAGCGAAGCGGGAAGAGTCCTGTCAATTCAGGCCCGGAAAATAAGGGCGTTTGTCACACTCGAAAACGCTATGCTACAGTCCGTTCCCCGCGCGCGGTTGGGTCAGCCCCCGAAGTTTTCCACAGGTGTGGAAAAAAATGTGGAAAAACCCGGAGGCGAAGGTCGGAAACCCCTTGTAACTGGCGGCGAAAAATAAGAGCTGGGCGGCCGGCCGCCGTGGGAACAGGGTTCGCTGAAGGCGAAAGGTCCCGGAATCGTAATCATGACGGGCACTAATCTCTGGGATCAGGTCCTCTCCCGGATCGAAACCAAGGTCAACCGGCACAGCTTCTACACGTGGTTCAAGCCGACCGCGTACGTCGACGAGCGTGACGAAGCGGTCCGCGTACGGGTGCCGAATGCGCTGTTTCGGGACTGGCTGACGAAGCACTACTCGGCCGTCATTCAGGAGGCGCTTGCCGAGCTGAATCATCCGACGACCGCCGTATCGTACGTCACGGACGAGGCGCCCGCGGTCGTACCACCCGAACCGCCAGCGGTCGCCCTGCCCGAGCCCATCGAGGAAGCCGTCGAGGAGGGAGGGGCCCTCAGCGCCCGGTACTCCTTCGACACCTTCGTCGTCGGGCCCTCGAACCAGTTTGCGCACGCCGCCTGCCGGGCGGTCGCGGAAGCGCCGTCGCGTTCCTACAATCCGCTGTTCATCTACGGCGGGGTGGGGCTCGGCAAGACGCACCTGATGCACGCGATTGGGCACTACCTGGTGAACCATCTCAAGAACCTGAAGCTGACATACATCTCGTCCGAGCGCTTCATGAACGAGATGATCAACGCCGTCCGCTACGATCGCGTCCTCGACTTCCGCGAGCGTTATCGCAGCGTCGACGTGCTGCTCGTCGACGACATTCAGTTCCTCGCGGGCAAGGAAGGCACGCAGACCGAGTTCTTCCACACGTTCAACGCCCTGTACGACTCGCAGAAGCAGATCGTCATCAGCAGCGACTGCCCGCCGCACGAGATCCCGCAGCTCGAGGAGCGCCTGCGTTCGAGGTTCGAATGGGGCCTGATCGCCGACATCCAGGCGCCGGATCTCGAGACGAAGACGGCAATCCTGAAGAAAAAGGCGGAAACGGAAGGGATTCCGCTCCCGGACAACGTCGCGATCTACATCGCGGGCAAGATCAAGTCGAACATCCGCGAGCTCGAAGGATCGCTCATCCGGCTCATCGCCTACGCGTCGCTCACCGGCCGTGAGATGTCGCTGCCGCTCGCGCAGGACGTGCTGCGCAACGTCCTGCAGAACGACGAAAAGGCGATCACGATCGAGATCGTCCAGAAGGCGGTCGCCGACTACTACCAGCTGAAGCTCGCCGATCTGAAGTCACGCAACAACTCGAAGTCGGTCGCGATGCCGCGCCAGATCGCCATGTATCTGTGCAAGACGCTCACGAACGCGTCGCTTCCGGAGATCGGCAAGAGCTTCGGCGGCAAACATCACTCGACCGTCATACACTCCATTCGCAAGATCGAAGATCTCCGGCAGCGCGAGGGAGATTTCAACACCCTCATCAACAACTTCATGGAGTCGTTTCGCTGAGGCGAACGGCGTTTTCCACAGCACCCGCCGCATCCCGGCTGTGGACGTCCTGTGCGCGCTGTCCGGGGTCCGAAACCTCAACAGGAACCGCCTGAAATCCCCTCCGCGGACCCACCGATCCTTCCACAAGCTAAGTAACAGATTTTCAAGGACCTACGGCTGATATTTCGCTTTTCAACAGCACCTCTTTCTTGTTATAATTCTTTGTTCCGGTTTCTCTCCCTATTTTCTGAGATCACCACTATGGAACTGGTCGTCCGCAAGACCGATCTGCTGCGCGAACTTCAGCTCTTCCAGGGCATCGTCGAGCGCAAGAACACGATCCCCATCCTCGCGAACGTGCTGCTCGAAGCCAACGGCGAGGAAGTGAAGATGCTGGCGACCGATCTCGAGGTCGGCCTGCGCAGCCGCTGCACGGCGAACGTGTCCAAGGGCGGATCGCTCACGCTGCCGGCGAAGAAGCTCTACGAGATCGTGAAAGCGCTGCCGGAGACGGACGTCCGGATCGAGGAAGACAAGGGGGGCGTGAAGGTCGCAGCCGATCGGTTCGACTCGCGCATGCAGACGCTGCCGCGGGAAGACTTTCCGTCGCTGCCCGAGGCGAGCGGCACCTACAGTGCGACGCTGCCGCGCGACGTGCTGCGGCAGATGGTTTCGAAGACGCAGTTTGCCATCACCGGCGAAGACACGCGGTATTTCCTGAACGGCGCGCTGTTCATCCTGCGTCCCGACTCGATGAGCCTCGTGTCGACCGACGGCCATCGCCTCGCGCTCATCACGGTGCCGCGCGAGACGGGCAGGAAAGGCAAGCCGGAAGACGACGTGCGGGTGATCCTCCCGAGGAAGACGCTCCTCGAGCTGGGACGCCTGCTGACGGAAGGCGAAGGACCGATCCAGTACGAGCGCGGCGAGAACCATCTGTTCTTCGACATCGGCGG
The DNA here is from genome assembly GCA_046735335.1 of Acidobacteriota bacterium. GTDB lineage: Bacteria > Acidobacteriota > Vicinamibacteria > Vicinamibacterales > 2-12-FULL-66-21 > JBKPQB01. Next base: position 64,040 of record JBKPTE010000046.1, read on the forward strand.
ACGGCTGTTGATCTCGCGCATGATCGACGGCCAGTTCCCCGCGTTCGAACGCGTGATCCCGAAGAGCAACGACAAGCGCGTCGAGTTCGATCGCGATCGGCTGACCAGCGCCGTCAGGCGCGTGGCGCTGCTGTCGAACGAGCGGTCGCGCGCGGTGAAATTCCAGATCGACAAGGGCAAGGTCGAGATCGCCTCGAGCAGCCCGGAGTTCGGCGAGGCCAAGGAAGTGCTGATGGTCGACTACGCGGCCGCGCCGGTCACGATCTGCTTCAACGCGCAGTACGTGCTCGACTTTCTCGGTGTGGTCGAGACGGACATCGTATCCCTCGAGTTCAAGGACGAAATGAGCCAGGCCGTGATGAAGCCGGTTGGCGCCGAGGGCTACGAATACACGTACGTGATCATGCCGATGCGCATCTGACCTGACTGAATGTCCCAACTGAATCCACGACACGAACAGCAGCCGGACGACCTCGAAGTGACCGGTGCCGCTGGAGCTCCGGCTCCGTCCGTCTCCGGAAACGGATCCGGCGCAGCCGTCGACGACTACGGCGCCGACAAGATCAAGGTCCTCGAGGGGCTCGAAGCCGTCCGGAAGCGGCCCGCGATGTACATCGGGTCGACCGGCGTGCAGGGTCTGCACCATCTCGTGTACGAGGTCGTCGACAACTCGATCGACGAGGCGCTCGCCGGATTCTGCGATCAGGTCAACGTCCAGATTCACATCGACAATTCCGTCACCGTCATCGACAACGGCCGCGGCATCCCCGTCGATCGCCACACGAGCGGCAAGTCGGCCGCCGAAGTCGTCCTCACGGTCCTGCACGCCGGCGGCAAGTTCGACAACGACAGCTACAAGGTGTCGGGCGGCCTCCACGGTGTGGGCGTGTCCGTCGTGAACGCGCTGTCCGAAATCCTCGAGCTCGAGATCTGGCGTGGCGGTCAGGTCTACAAGCAGACCTACGAACGCGGGACGCCGACCGGCGATCTGGAGGTCACCGGGACCACGAAGAAGCGCGGCACGAAGGTGACGTTCAAGCCAGACGCGCAGATCTTCGAGACGACCGACTTCAGCTTCGACACGCTGGCGCAGCGGCTGCGCGAACTCGCGTTCCTGAACGGCGGCGTCACGATCACCATAGACGACGAGCGCGACGGCAAGGGGCACAAGTTTTTGTACGAAGGGGGGATCGTCTCCTTCGTGCAGTACCTGAATCAGAACAAGGCGCCCGTCAACGACAAGCCGATCTACATGCGCGGCGAGAAGGACGGCATCGACGCCGAGATCGCCCTGCAGTGGAACGACGGCTATGCCGAGACGCTCTATTCGTTCGCGAACAACATCAACACGCACGAAGGGGGCACGCACCTCTCCGGGTTCCGGTCGGCGCTGACGCGCACGATCAACTACTACGCGGGCAAGAACAACCTCACGAAGGATCTGAAGGACGCGACGATCAGCGGCGACGACATTCGTGAAGGTCTCACGGGGGTGATCAGCGTCAAGATCCCTCGACCGCAGTTCGAAGGCCAGACCAAGACGAAACTCGGCAACACCGAGGTGAAGGGGATTGTCGAGGCCATCGTCAACGACAAGCTTGGCGCGTATCTCGAGGAGAATCCGAACGTCGCGCGGCGGATTATCGCCAAGGCGGTGGACGCCGCGCGCGCGCGAGAAGCGGCTCGCAAGGCCCGCGATCTCGTCCGCCGGAAAGGCGCGCTCGACAGCAGCGCGCTGCCGGGCAAGCTGGCGGACTGCCAGGAACGGGATCCCGCGCTCAGCGAGCTGTACATCGTCGAAGGCGAGTCGGCCGGCGGCTCCGCGAAGCAGGGGCGGGATCGGCGGTTTCAGGCGATTCTCCCGATCAAGGGCAAGATCCTGAACGTCGAGAAGGCGCGATTCGACAAGATGCTGAGCAGCGACGAGATCAAGACCATGATCGCGGCGCTCGGCTGCGGCATCGGCTCCGAGGATTTCGATCCGTCCAAGCTCCGGTATCACCGGATCATCATCATGACGGACGCGGACGTGGACGGTTCGCACATCCGCACGCTGCTGCTGACGTTCTTCTACCGCCAGATGCGCGCGCTGGTGGATTCGGGCTACGTCTACATCGCGCAGCCGCCCCTCTTCCGGGCGAAGCGCGGGCGCAGCGAAGTGTTCATCCGCGACGAGCGCGATCTCGAAGCGTTCCTGATCCGCCGAGCCGTGGAGTCACGCGTGCTGGTGCTGCCGGACGGAACGCAGGTGTCGGGCGTCGAGCTCGAGCGCAAGCTCGAGAAGCTGATCCAGTTTCGCAAGTACCTGCAGGTCGTCGAACGCCGCGGGCCGACGCGGGACGTCGTCATCGCGCTGCTCGATCGCGGCGCGCGCGGCGACAAGATGTTCTTCACCGACCGCGACAAGGTTCAGGAGCTGGCGGACTCGCTCAACACGCCGCTGCGCTCGGCGTCCGTGCATCCCGACGAAGAGCACCAGGCCCACAGCATCGTCATCGAGGATCGGACCGGCGGCTATCCTCGGCTCCATCGCGTCGATCTCGACTTCGTCACCACGAGCGAGTTCCGCACGCTCGCGGCGTCGTATCAGGACGTTCGGGACATTCGCGGCCCGATGGTCGTGCGTACATCGTCGGGCGCCGCGGAGGCCGATGAAGCCGCCGCTGACGAGACGACGCAGGCGACGGCGAACGAGACGGCGATCGGCGGCGCGCCCCTCGACGCCGCCACGAAGCTGGCGGCCGAGCCGAAGCTGCCCGACGCGAGCTCGATGCCGAAGACGAAGGCGCGCGATCTCGAAGTGAAGGTGGAGTCGCTCGAGGATCTCGTCGAGTTCTTCATCGCGGCAGGCAAGAAGGGCGTCGCGGTGAATCGCTACAAGGGCCTCGGCGAGATGAACCCGGACACGCTCTGGGAAACGACGATGGACCCGGCCAAGCGCACGCTGCTGCAGGTCAAGGCGGAGGATCACACCGAAGCGGACCTGATGTTCACGACGCTGATGGGCGATCAGGTCGAGCCGCGGCGCAAGTTCATCGAGGACAACGCGTTGGATGTCAAGAACCTCGATATTTAGTGAATTGGTGAACTCGTGAATCGGTGAATCGAAATTCACCAACTCAATTCACCAACTCACCAATTCACCAACCCACCAATTACAGATGTCAGAAATCGCCGCGACCCGCGTTCCCGTCAACATCGAGGACGAGATGAAGCGCTCGTACATGGATTACGCGATGAGCGTAATCATCGGGCGAGCGCTGCCGGACGTCCGCGACGGCCTGAAACCGGCGCATCGGCGCGTGCTGTACGGCATGCGGACGATGGGGCTCGCGTCGAACCGCGCGTACCGCAAGTGCGCGAAGATCGTCGGCGAGGTGATGGGGAACTTCCATCCCCACGGCGACGCGTCGATCTACGACACGCTCGTCCGGCTCGCGCAGGAGTTCAACATGCGCTATCCCCTGGTCGACGGCCAGGGGAACTTCGGGTCGGTCGATGCGGATCCGCCGGCGGCCATGCGCTACACCGAGGCGCGCCCCGAGCCGCTCGCCGAAGCGATGATGGCGGATCTCGACAAGGAGACCGTCGACTTCGTCCCGAACTACGACGAGAGCACCGAAGAGCCGACCGTCCTTCCGACGACGTTTCCCAACCTGCTCGTGAACGGGTCGGCGGGCATCGCCGTCGGCATGGCGACCAACGTGCCGCCGCACAACATGCGCGAGGTCATCGACGGCGTCCTCGCGGCGATCGAGCATCGCGCCGGCACGAAGCAGGAGCGGCTCAAGGCGGTGCTCCGCGCCGTCCCCGGTCCGGACTTTCCGACCGGCGGCTTCATCGTCGGGCGCACGGGCGTCTACCAGGCGTACACGACCGGCCGCGGCGCGATCACCGTCCGGGCACGCGTGACAACGGAGGAATCGAAAAAGGGAGAGAAGACCTCCCTCGTCGTGACGGAGATTCCGTATCAGGTCAACAAGAAGCGGCTCATCGAGAGCATCGCGGAGCTGCACCGCGAGAAGACCATCGAAGGGATCTCCGATCTGCGCGACGAATCCGATCGAGACGGCATGCGGATCGTCATCGAACTGAAGCGCGGCGAAGTGCCGGAGGTCGTCCTCAACAATCTCTACAAGCACACCCAGCTTCAGACGACGTTCGGCGTGATCATGCTCGCGATCGCGGCGGGCCGGCCGAAGATCCTGACGCTCCTCGACGTCATCGAGAACTTCGTCGAGTTCCGCCGGGAGGTTGTGCGCCGGCGGACGGAATTCGAGCTGCGCAAGGCGGAAGCGCGCGCGCACATCCTCGAAGGCCTGAAGATCGCGCTCGACCACCTCGACGAGGTGATTAAGCTCATTCGCGGATCGAAGAGTCCCGTGGAAGCGCGCGACGGCCTGATCGTGCAGTTCAAGCTGACGCAGATCCAGGCGCAGGCGATCCTCGACATGCAGCTCCAGCGGCTGACGGGCCTCGAGCGGCAGAAGATCCTCGACGAGCTCGTGGAGCTGATGAAGACGATCGAGCGGCTTCGCGCGATTCTCTCGAGCGACGAACTGTTGATGCAGGTCGTAATCGGCGAGCTGAAGGACGTGCGGCAGAAGTTCGGCGACGATCGCCGGACGGAGATCATCGACGAGAGCGGCGAGTTCCGCATCGAAGATCTGATCGCCGACGAGGACATGGCGATCACGGTGACGAACACGGGGTACATCAAGCGCACCGCGATCTCCACGTACCGCGCGCAGCGCCGCGGCGGGAAGGGGCGCATCGGGATGCGCACCCGCGAAGAGGATTACGTCAGCCATCTCTTCGTGGCGTCGACGCACGCGTACATCATGATCTTCACGAATCGCGGCCGCGCCTACTGGCTGAAAGTCCACGAGGTCCCCGACGTCGGCCCCGGCGGCAAGGGGAAGGCGATTGCGAACCTGGTGCAGCTCGAGGAAGGAGAGCACATTGCGGCGCTCCTGACGGTCAAGGAGTTCCCGGCCGAGGACGGCCAGCAGTTCGTCGTGATGGGCACCCGGAAGGGTGTCGTGAAGAAGACGGACCTCTCATCGTTCCGCAATCCGCGCGCTGGCGGCATCATCGCGATGGGCATCGAGGACGGAGACGCGGTGATTGCCGTTGAGCTGTCCGACGGGCACGAGCAGATCTTCCTCGGCACGCACGACGGGATGGCCATTCGCTTCGACGAGAACGACGTCCGGTCGATGGGACGCGGCGCCTACGGCGTCCGCGGGATCAGCCTGCGCGAGGGGGACGAGGTCGTGGCGATGGAGGTCGTCCGCGAGGGCGGCACGCTCCTCACGGTCGCGCAGAACGGCTACGGCAAGCGTACGGGCCTCGACGAATACCGCCTGCAGTCCCGCGGCGGCGTCGGCATCATCAACATCCAGACGAGCGATCGGAACGGCAAAGTCGTCGGCATCGCGTACGTCCACGACGACGACGAGTTGATGCTGATCAGCCAGCAGGGCATGATCCTGCGCATGAAGGCGGGAGACATCCGGACGATCGGTCGCGCCACCCAGGGCGTGCGGCTGATCGAGATGGAAGAAGGCGACGCGGTCGTCAGCGTCGCGAAGCTCGCGGAGAAGGAAGGGGACGAAGAGAGCGAGCCTACGCCGGAGTGAGCTTCGCGAACTTCGCGAGGAGCTTCTTCTGACCGACTGAATTGAACCGGACGGTCACCTTCAGATCATCCGTGTGCTCGTCCACCGCGAGGACCGTCCCGACGCCGAACTGCGCGTGCCTGACGCGCATGCCGGGACGCAACGGCGCGGCCGACTGATCTTCGTTTTCGTACGAATAGGCAGGCGCGTCTTCGCGGAATCTGGCGCCGCGTCCCTTCCGCCCGTACGGGTTCGTCCGGAACTCGTAATGGGCGTGCGTGAACGTTCCCTGATACGCCGGCCTCTCGGCGTCGATGCGCTCGACGAGCTCGGGAGGAATCTCGACGAGGAACCGTGACGGCTGTGTGCCCTGGTACTCGCCGAAGATCCGCCGCCGCGCGGCGCCGGTGAGGACGAGACGCGATTCCGCTCGCGTCATCCCCACGTAGAAGAGCCGGCGCTCCTCTTCCATCTCCGCCTCGTCCTCCGACGAGCGCGAGTGCGGGAACAGCCCGTCCTCCATCCCCGCGATGATGACGACCGGGAACTCCAGCCCCTTTGCCGCGTGCATCGTCATCAGCCAGACCTTCGCCTCGCGGGTGCCGGCCTCCTCGTCTGCCTCCGAGAGCAGCGAGAGGCGATCGACGAACCCGCCGATGGACGCGTCGGCTTCACGCGTCTCGTATTCGCGCGCGGCCGAGACGAGCTCCATGAGGTTCTCGATGCGTTCGTTGGATTCCTCGGAGTTGTCGTCGCGGAGATCGTTCAAGTACCCCGTCTGGTCCAGCATCTTGCCGATCGCGATCGAGACGGGATCCTGCCGAGCGACTTGCGCGAGCCCGACGAGAAGATCGCGGAAGACGCGGAGGGACGCGACGGCGCGGTTTCCGAGCTTCCCTTCGTCCACGGCGTACACGAGGCGGGCCCAGAGCGAGCGCGCGGAGCTGACCTCGGCGAGGCCTGCGGCGAGGAGCGGCGGTGCATCGGCCGCGATCGCGTCGGGATCGATGGCCTGCAGCGCGTCCATCACGCCCTTGCCGATCCCGCGCGCCGGCACGTTGATCACCCGCCGAAGGCTCACATCGTCGTGCGGGTTGATGATCAACTTGAGGTACGCGAGCGCGTCCTTGATCTCCTTGCGTTCGTAGAACCGCACGCCGCCGATGATCTTGTAGGCGACGCCTTCTCGCATGAGCGAGTCTTCAATCGCGCGCGACTGCGCGTTCGTGCGATAGAGCACCGCGAGGGTGGCGTCGAGGTCCTCGGCGCGCGCCTGTTTCGTGGTGCGCGTGATGAAGTCCGCCTCTTCGAGCTCGTCGCCGCCTCGGAAGTAGAGGATCTTCCGCCCGCCTTTGCGCTCCGTCCACAGGCGCTTGTCCTTGCGATTGCGGTTCTGCTGGATGACCGCGGTGGCTGCGTCGAGGATCACTTGCGTGGAGCGATAGTTCTGTTCGAGCCGGACGATCTTCGCCTCGGGAAAGTCGTGCTCGAAATCGAGGATGTTTCTCAGGTCGGCGCCGCGCCACTTGTAGATCGACTGATCGGGATCGCCCACGACCGCAAGGTTGCGGTGGAGCTCTGACAACCGCCGGATGAGGAGGTACTGCGGGCGGTTCGTGTCCTGATACTCGTCGACCATCACGTAGCGGAACTTGCGCGCGTAGCGCTCGCGCGTCGCCGCGGACGTTTCGAACAGCTCGACGGTCTTCAGGAGCAGATCGTCGAAGTCGAGGGCGTTCGAGTCCGCGAGCGCGCGGATGTAGCGTTCGTAGATCTTCGCGATCTGCTCGTCGCGCAGGTTCCACTGTCCGCGCAGCGAGTCGGGCCCTTCCATCCGGTTCTTCGCCTGGCTGATGCGCGCGAGCGCCATGCGCGGCGGCACGAGCTTGTCGTCGATCCCGAGCTCGCGCTCAGCCTGCTTCACGACGGCGACCTGGTCGGACGAATCGTAGATGACGAAGTCGCGGGAGAGGCCGATGTGCGGCGCCTCGCGCCTCAGCAGCCGCGCGCAGAGTGAATGGAACGTCGACAGCCAGATGCCGTTGCACTCCTTGCCGAGGAGCGACTCCACGCGGTCGCGCATCTCCCCCGCCGCCTTGTTGGTGAAGGTGACGGCCAGCACCTCGTCCGCCTTCGCATGGCCATCGCCGACGATGTAGGCGATGCGGTAGGTGATGACGCGCGTCTTTCCCGAGCCCGCGCCCGCGAGGATGAGAAGGGGGCCGTCGATCTGCAGCACGGCCTCACGCTGCTCGGGGTTCAGGTTCGCGAGGAAAGACATGGGGAGGAAGTCAGTATAGCGGGTGCGACGTGCCTCGTGCGGGTGCGTCGAGCGGCGTGCGGCGTGCGGGTGCGTGGCGCGGGTGCATTGGCGCGGTGTGTGAGAAGGAGCACTAGGCAGCGAATCGAAATAGGAAGACGAACAAGAGGGACGCAGTCGCTTCCATGCTGGCAAGCACCTGCATCTTCTGGCGCCGCATCCCATAGAGCAGCTTCTGCAGCCGTTCGATCTGATCCTGGCGCGGCAAGGCCTGAACTGCTGTACATAGACAGAGCCGAACGGCGATTTCGAGCTGTGTATCGAGCTCGCACGACGAGCCGATTGCCGTGTTGATGAACCGCAGCGTCCACTTAGGGGCCTTAATCGGCTGCCCTTCGGCGACATTCGAGAGAACGGATACGGCGGCTCTTCGCATTTGCGAGACCAGACCGTCGCGCTCCTCGTTTGGGAATTCGGCGGTCAACCGCTATGTCGACTCGACGACATCCATGCCCACTTACCCCGCCACGAGTTCTCGAAAACCTCGGTTTTCGCGCATCGTGATCCTCCTCGAGTACGCAGTTGGTGCGTACATCGCGCCCAAGTCAAAGAGCCGGGCGCTGGTGTTTCGGGACGAGGCAATTGCCGAGCCGTACTCCGCACCCGCCCGCACACCGCGCGCCGCACTGCCCGCCGCACGCGCGTGCTACGATCCGCCAATGGCCGCGACACTCCTGCAGAAGGTCTGGGACGCACACACTGTCCGCCGGCTCCCGACAGGCCAGACGCAGCTCTTCATCGGCCTCCACCTCGTCCACGAGGTGACGAGCCCGCAGGCGTTCGACATGCTGCGCGCGCGCGGCGGCCATGTGGCTTTTCCCGATCGCACCCTCGCGACCGTCGACCACATCGTTCCGACGCGCGATCAGCGGCGGCCCTTCATCGATTTGATGGCCGAGGAGATGCTGTCGTCGCTCGAGCGCAACTGCGCGGAATATCACATCCGCCTGCTCGACCTCTCCAGCGGCAAGCAGGGCATCGTCCACGTCATCGGGCCGGAACTTGGCATCACGCAGCCGGGCATGACGATCGCCTGCGGCGACAGCCACACGTCCACACACGGCGCGTTCGGCGCGATCGCCTTCGGCATCGGGACGACGCAGGTGCGCGACGTGCTGGCGTCACAGTGCCTGGCGATGGACCCATTGAAGGTGCGGCGAATCTCGGTACGCGGACGCCTGCAGCCCGGCGTCTACGCGAAGGACGTGATCCTCGAAATCATCCGGCGGCTCGGCGTGAAGGGAGGCGTCGGCTTCGCATACGAATACGCGGGCGACACCATCGAGCGCATGTCGATGGAAGAGCGCATGACCATCTGCAACATGTCGATCGAGGGGGGCGCGCGCGTCGGCTATGTCAACCCCGATCGCACGACGATCGAGTACCTGGGCGGGCGTCCGCTGGCGCCGCAAGGCGACGACTTCGAGCGCGCAGCGAACTGGTGGATGTCGATGGCCTCCGACCGCGACGCGCGATACGACGATGAGGTCACGCTCGAGGCCGCGAGCATCCGGCCGACCGTCACGTGGGGCATCAATCCTGGACAATCGGTCGCGATCGACGAACGGATTCCCGCGTCCGCCGACGACGAGGCGCTGTCGTTCATGGGCTTCGACCGCGGCCAGCCGCTGAAGGGGACGAAAATCGACGTCGCCTTCGTCGGGTCGTGCACCAACGGGCGTCTGTCGGACCTGCGCGAGGCCGCCCGCGTGGTTCAGGGGCAGCACGTCGCGCCGCACGTTCAGGCAATCGTCGTCCCGGGATCGCAGGCGGTCCGCGTGGCGGCCGAGCGGGAAGGCCTCGATCGCGTCTTCACCGACGCCGGCTTCGAATGGCGCGGCGCGGGCTGTTCGATGTGCCTCGCGATGAACCCCGATCGGCTCGAAGGCCGTCAGATCTGCGCGTCCTCCTCGAACAGGAATTTCAAGGGACGGCAGGGAAGCCCCACGGGACGGACGCTCCTCATGAGTCCGGCGATGGTCGCCGCGGCGGCGGTGGCGGGAGAAGTCGTCGACGTGCGCGAGTTCGCCACGACGGAGGTGGGCATTGGCCGTTGAACGCATCCGCGAGATTTCCGGCACGGCGCTTCCGTTGCGAGGCGACGACATCGATACCGATCGGATCATCCCCGCCCGCTTTCTGAAGGCCATCACGTTCGAAGGGCTCGAGCAGCATCTGTTCGAAGACGAGCGGCGCCAGGCCCAGGCGCATCCCGTGTCCAATCCGAGGTACGCATCCGCGTCGCTCATGCTCGTGAACGCGAACTTCGGATGCGGTTCCTCGCGGGAGCACGCGCCTCAGGCGATCCGGCGCCGCGGCATCCGGGCGGTGATCGGGCAGTCCTTCTCGGAAATCTTCTTCGGCAACTCGGTCGCGCTCGGCATGCCGTGTCCGACCGCAACCCCGGACGCGATGGATACGCTCATGAATCTCGTCGAGCGCGATCCCGCGACGACGATCACGGTCGATCTGGAATCGATGCAGGTGAGCGCCGCCGGACGCAGCTTTCCGGTGTCGCTGCCGTCTGCCGCGCGCGACGCATTCCTCAATGGAAGCTGGGATGCGACAGGCCTCCTGCTCGAGAACTTCGACGAGGTTCGAGCGGTAGCCGCCCGCTTGCCCTACGTGAGTGGTTGGTAAGCGTCGCGCGTCGTTTCAGGGCCGGTCATCGGTCGCGCGGCCCTTTCAGGGCCGCGATCACGCCGATCCCTTCAGCGCCGCCTGACCGTCCTTCGCCGGCGCCATCGCGCGCACGACTTCCAGGAATGCGTCGGCGGCGCGGCTGCGCTCGCCCGTCCGCCTGAACACGAGCCGCACCTGCCGCGTCGAGCCGAGATCGGGCACGCGCACCGCGGCAAGGTGGCCGCGCGCGATCTCGGTCAGCGCGCATCGGCGCGGCAGGAGCGCGACGCCGATCCCCATCTCCACCGCGCGCTTGATGCCGTCCAGGCTTGGAAGGGAAATCTGGATGTTGATCGACGTGCGGCGGCGCTCGTAGGCGCGCAGCACGCGATCCCGCGTCGGCGACGGATCGTTGTGCGCGATGACGACCTCGCGGCCGACCTCCTGCAGCGTCACGCGGGGACGCGACGCGAGCGGATGACGCGGAGAGGTGAGCAGCACGAGCTCGTCGCCTCCGAGCAGCACCGTTTGAATGCCGCGATCGGCCGGCTGGAACGTCAGGACGCCGAAGTCGATCGAGCGATCGAGGACGACCTCCGCCATCTGGCGTGACGGCACGCGCCGGACGTCGATGGCGACGCCGGGGTGCAGCCTCGCGAAGCGATCGATTGCCGGCAGGAGGCTGTGCACGGCCGCCTCGTTCGCGCCGAGGATCACGCGCCCGCGCCTGACCTGCTGCAGCTCGCGCACCGCGACCTCCGCCTCGCCCGCGAGCGCGAGGAGGCGCTGTGCAAATCCGTGCAACAGCCGGCCCGCCTCGGTCAGCGTGCCGTCACGGGACGACCGATCGAAGAGGCGCTCCCCGAGCTCGTCTTCGATGCGCCGGATGGCCTGGCTGATCGCCGGCTGGGTCCGATGGAGGCGTCGGGCAGCGGTCGAGAAGCTCCGATCCGCCGCAACCGCCAGAAAAGCCGCGAGATCCTGCAGCTGCATAAGCAATGCTAATGTAAACCAAATAACTATAAATTGGACTTGTTCCGCGGGGCCATGTACAAGGGAAGAAGGAGGGTCCGAAAAATGTCCGGCAATCGGCTGACTATCTTCGATACCACGTTGCGCGACGGAGAACAGGCGCCCGGTTTCTCGCTCCGCATCGTGGAGAAGCTGAAGATGGCGCACCAGCTCCGCGCGCTCGGCGTCGACATCATCGAAGCCGGATTTCCGATTGCGTCCGACGCCGATGCGGAAGCAGTCCGCATGGTCGCGACGCACGTTCGCGGACCGGTCATTGCCGCCCTCGCGCGCTGCACGCCGCGAGACATCGAGCGCGCCGCATGGTCGCTCGAGCCCGCGCCGCGCCGGCGGATTCACGTCTTCATCGCCACCTCCGACCTGCACCTCGAACGCAAGCTCCGCATGACGCGCGAAGAGTGCCTTCGCGCCGCGATGAGCGCCGTCCGTCTCGCGCGCCGCTACACGGACGATGTGCAGTTTTCGGCGGAGGATGCGACGCGCACGGATTCCGATTTCCTGTGGCGCGTCGTCGAAGCGGTGATCCAGTCGGGCGCGAAGACGATCAACCTGCCGGACACGGTCGGCTACTCGACCCCGGACGAGATTCGCGACTTCTTCCAGATGATCATCAATCGCGTGCCCAGCTCCGATCAGGTGACCTTCAGCGCGCACTGTCATGACGATCTCGGCCTGGCCACGGCGAACACGCTCTCGGCGATCGGCGCGGGCGCGCGGCAGATCGAGTGCACCATAAACGGCATCGGCGAGCGCGCGGGCAACGCGTCGCTCGAAGAAGTGGTGATGGCCATCCGCGTCCGCGCGGATCGGCTGCCGTTCGCGACGGCGATCAACACGCAGGAGATCTATCCGTCGAGCCAGCTGCTCACATCGCTCACCGGAGAAGGCGTCCAGGCCAACAAGGCCATTGTCGGCCGCAATGCCTTCGCGCACGAAGCGGGGATTCACCAGGACGGCATGCTGAAGGATCGCCGTACCTACGAGATCATGCGGCCCGAGGAAGTCGGGGTTCCGCAGGCGACGCTCGTGCTGGGGAAGCATTCCGGTCGCCACGCGGTCCAGAAGCGGTGCGAGCAGATCGGGTGGACGCTGGACCGCCAGGCGCTCGACGAGGTGTACCGCGCCGTCATCGCGCACGCCGATCGCGAGAAGATCGTGAGCGACAGCGATCTCTCGGTCATCGTGTCACGCGTGATCGGATCGACGACGCCCGCGTCCGGCGGTGGCACCGTTCCCGACTTCGCCGCGACTCCCGCCGAATTCGGCTACGGCCACGGCGTGTAGCGTCGGATGAACGCACGCCTCGTTCTGTTGCCCGGCGATGGCGTCGGGCAAGAGGTGACCTCTGCCGCCCGCCTTGTCCTCCAGCGGGTCGCGGAGGTTTTCCGTCACTCCTTCGACTTTCGGACACATCTCATCGGCGGCGCGGCGCTTCGCGCGACCGGCGTGCCGCTGCCGGATGAGACCGTCGCGGCAAGTCTCGACGCCGACGGCATCCTGCTCGGAGCGGTCGGCCATCCCGATTTCGACTCGCATGCACCGCACCAGAGACCCGAAGCAGCGCTGCTCCAGATCCGGCAGCAGCTCGGGCTGTACGCGAATCTCCGTCCGGCACGCGTGTGGAAGGGCCTCGAAGCCGCCGGGCCGCTCAAGCCTGAAGTCCTCGCGAACACCGACGTCCTCGTCGTCCGTGAGCTGACGGGCGGGCTGTACTACGGCGAGCCGCGGGGGCTCTCGCCTGAAGGGGACAGCGCGTGGAACACGATGCGCTACTCGCGCGCGGAGGTGACGCGCATCGCGCGCGTCGCGTTCGACGCGGCGAAGAGTCGCCGCAGGCACGTGACGTCGGTGGACAAGGCGAACGTGCTCGAGACGTCGCGCCTCTGGCGCGCGGTGGTCAATACGGTTGGGAGCGACTATCCGGACGTCCGCGTCGAGCACATGTACGTCGATTCGTGCGCGATGCGCCTGGCGCTCGCGCCGGCGTCGTTCGATGTCGTCCTGACGGAGAACCTGTTCGGCGACATCCTTTCCGATGAAGCGGGCGCCGTGGTTGGGTCGCTCGGGCTGCTGCCGTCGGCCAGCCTCGGGGACAAGACCGGGTTGTTCGAGCCGGTGCACGGATCCGCGCCTGACATAGCGGGGTTGAACGCTGCGAATCCAATCGGCGCGATCCTGTCCGGCGCGATGCTGCTGCGCTACGCGCTGAAGCTCGAGACGGAGGCTGGCGCTGTCGAGGCGGCCGTCGAGCGTACGATCGCGGGTGGCCACAGGACGCGCGACATCGGAGGCACGGCGTCCTGCAGCGACATGGCAAAGGCGATCGCGGAGCGGATTCAGATGTAGGGCACGTCTTCAGACGTGTCTCCGCACGTCGCGGCGATCGTCACTGAGGCGCATCTTTAAGGCGCATCTAAAGATGCGCCCTACGAAGAATGCGCCCCAGCTCAGGCCGGCTTCGCCGCGTCACCGCCGCGTGTGTCGGTGAGTGCCTGCTGGCGGAGCGCGGCCGCCCCGAGCAGGCCGCCCATGCCCATCGATTCCACCGCGGTGCTCGGCACGAGCATCAGCGCGCCTTTCTCCTTCAGCCCTTCGTACAACATGTTCATCGCGCGTAGGTGAAGCGCCGTCGGATTCTCGCGATACGATTCCGCCGCGCGCATGAACATGTTCGCGATTTCCTCCTCCGCCTGCCCCAGAATGATGCGCGCCTGTTTCTCGCGCGCCGCCTGAGCCTCGCGCGACATCGCGTCCTGCAGCGAGTCGGGGATCACCACGTCGCGCATTTCAACGGACTGGACCGTCACGCCCCAGGGAGTCGAGCGCTGATCGATCAGCTTCTGCAGTTCCTCCTCGATCCGCTCGCGGCCCTTCAGCAGATCGCCCAGCGACGTACGGCCGATGATGTCGCGAAGCGCCGTCTGCGCCGCCCAGCTCACCGCCTGCTCGTACTCCTGCACTTCGAGCGCTGCCTTCTCCGGGTCGTACACGAGCCAGAAGAGCACGGCGTCGACGTTGACGGGTACGGTGTCGGACGTCAGCGTCTGCTCCGCAGCAAAGCTCGTCGTGATGACGCGCTGATCGATCCAGCGCGTCACCGAGTCGACGAACGGGACGATCCAGAACAGCCCGGGACCGCGCAGCCCGACGTAGCGGCCCAGGCGCAGCACCACCCCGCGTTCCCACTGCTTCGCCACTTTCGGCGACTGCATGAGCACGACGCCGGCGATCGCGCCGGCGATCAGCGGCCAGGGCCCGTCGCTGGCGATGGTGCCCGCGATTCCAACGAGGATTGGAATCAGGAGCATCGCGAGCGCCACGACGTTGACGCGCGGACCATCGACCCCGGCGTCTTCATCCTTACGCTTCCGAATCGACAGCGGTACAACGGCCACGGCTCACGCTCCTTGTTGGCGCCGGCTCTCCAGCTCGGTCATCGCGTCATCGACGCGGAAGCCGTGGGAGGAGAGATCGGCGAGAAAACGATCGACGAGACGGCGAAGCTCCACGGCGCGGGTTTCGGGATCGGGGGTCAGAGCACCAGCCGGCGCCACGAAGGTCCCGACCCCGCGCTTGGTCTCCAGCACCCCGATTCGCTCGAGGTGGGCATAGACCTTCGCGACTGTATTGGCATTTACCCTAAGGTCCACCGCAAGCTGTCGGACGGTGGGCAGTTGATCTCCGGGAACGAGGCGTCCGGACGCAAGCGCCGCTCGAATCCCGCGCTCCAGTTGCGCGTGAATGGGCGTTGCGTCCCCCGTGTCCAGACGAAAACCCGCCCACGGACTCATCGGTGGCCAATGTACTACTACAGTAGAACAATTGTCAATCGGGTCAGAGCTGAAGGAATGCTCTGACCCGCACGGGGGTCAGAGCGCTTCAGTATGATGGGACCGGTCTCCTGCTGAGGTGCAACGTGAAAGAAGCTCTTCTCGCTGCCGCTGTATTGCTCGCCGCCACGCGGGCCGTCGCACAAGAATCGGCGGGGCCTTACCTGGTTGGTTCGGGGGGCGGCGTATTCGGGGACGCGCACACTACAGGCTCGCTGTCGGTAGGCTTCGGATATCTGACGCCGAGACGCGTCGGCCTGGAAGTGGACCTCGCGTGGTCGCCATCGGTGCTCGAGCAGCCGGACGTGCGGATCGCGACGACGCAGCCGATCTTCAGCGATATTGCCATCTTCCCTCCGTTCGAGCTTCGGGTGCGCTCCCGCCTTCTCACCCTTCAAACGAACGTCATTGGTGTTCTGCCCGGGTCCGGCTCGCGGCTGCGCGCCTTCGTTGAAGCCGGCGGCGGCATCGCCGATCTCCAGCGCAGGACGCACTACAAGGCGTCCATTCCTGTGCTGCCTCCGCTCGACGACATCTTTTCGCGTCCAGGCCTGCCCACCGTTACGTTCACCACCATCGATCGCGACTTCACATCGACCGACACGTCGCTCGTGCTCGGCGCGGGAGGCGGTTTCGAATACGGCGTCGGCGAGCACATGAGCGCCGGAACACACGTCCGCTACCAGCACCTGTTCACGAATGGCGAGGCCCTGGACATGGCGCGCCTCGAGGGACGCGTGAGCTGGAAGTGGTGACGCCGCTTACTCGACGGTGACGCTCTTCGCGAGGTTGCGCGGCTGATCGACGTCGCAGCCGCGCCTCACGGCGATGTGATACGCGAGCAGCTGCAGCGGCACGACCATCAGGACCGGCATCAGAAGGGGCTGCGCGGCGGGAACGGTGATCAGGAAATCCTGCGACGGGTCGAGGAGTTGACCGATGCCGTCGTTCCCTTCCGTCGTGAGCGCGATCACGGAACCGCCGCGCGCCTTCGCCTCCTGGATGTTGCCCATCATCTTCTCGAAGACGTGATCGTGCGGCGCGATCGTGACGATGGGCATCTGCTCGTCGATGAGCGCGATCGGTCCGTGCTTCATCTCCCCCGCGGGATAGCCTTCCGCGTGAATGTACGAAATCTCCTTCAGCTTGAGCGCTCCTTCGAGCGCGATTGGATAATTGATGCCGCGCCCGAGGTAGAGGAAGTCGCTTCGCTGATAGAAGCGCCGGGCGATTTCCTCCGTCAGCGGCTCGCACTTCAGCGTCTGCTCGAGCAGCAGCGGAAGCTGCGTCAGCGCGTCGAGGTGCGGCCGCGCATCCTCGGGCGCCAGCACGCCGCGGATCTGGCCCAAGTAGATCGCGAGCAGGTGCAGCGCGACGAGCTGCGACGTGAACGCTTTCGTCGAGGCGACGCCGATCTCAGGGCCTGCGTGCGTGTAGACGGTGCCGTCGCTCTCGCGCGTCGCCATGCTGCCGACGACGTTGCAGATGGCGATGCTGTGCGCCCCCTTCTTCTTCGCCTCCCGAAGCGCGGCGAGGGTGTCCGCCGTTTCCCCTGACTGGGTGATGACGACGGCAAGCGTGTTCTTCGGCACGATCGGGTCGCGGTAGCGATACTCGGAACCGTAGTCGACGTCGACCGGCACCCGCGCCAGCGATTCGAACAAGAACTTGCCGACGAGGCCGGCGTGCCACGACGTGCCGCACGCGAGGATGATTACGCGCTCGGTCGCGCGCAGGACGTCGTCGGGGATCTGGATCTCCTGCAGGAACACGCGTCCGCGCTCGACCGATGCGCGCCCGAGCACCGTCTCCCTCACCGCCCAGGGCTGCTCGAACACCTCCTTGAGCATGAAGTGCTTGTATCCGGCCTTCTCCGCCATGACCGGATCCCACGACACGCGCGTGCTCTTCTTCGAGACGCCGCGTCCGGAATAGTCGGTGAATTCCACGCCCGACGGCGTGATAACCGCCATCTCCTCGTCGCCCAGAAACACGACGTCTCTCGTGTGGGCGAGGATCGCCGGTATGTCGGATGCGACGAAGAACTCCCGATCGCCGAGGCCGACGACGATGGGCGGCCCGTTGCGGACGGTCACGATCTTGCGCGGATCGTCGGCGGAGATCAGGACGAGCGCGAACAGGCCGCGCATGTACAGCAGCGCACGCCTGACCGCGTTCTCGAGACCGTCGTCCTTCATCTCGCGTTCGACGAGATGCGCGACGATCTCCGTATCGGTTTCCGTCACGAACACGTGGCCTTCCGACTGGAGCTGGCGCTTCAGATCGAGATAGTTCTCGATGATCCCGTTGTGGACGACGACGATGCGGCCGGTGCAGTCGCGGTGAGGATGCGCGTTCTCTTCGGTGGGACGGCCGTGCGTGGCCCAGCGCGTGTGGCCGATCCCGTACTCGCCTTCGAGGGGATTGACGGCAATCGCTTCCTCGAGCCGCGCGAGCTTGCCCGCGCTGCGGCGCAGCTCGATCGCGCCGTCGCGCACGACGGCGACGCCCGCCGAGTCGTAGCCGCGGTACTCGAGCCGCCGCAGCCCGTCGATGAGGATCGGCAGGACCTGCTTCTGCCCGATGTAACCGATGATGCCGCACATATCGCTGATGGTTGTCAAAGGCGAATGACGAACGACGAACGACGAATTTCGAGCTTCATCATTCGTCTTTCGCCGTTCGTCTTCCGTCGTTGAGTCGCTTCTTCGCGTCCGCCCAGCCTTCTTTGTTGATCTGCTTCCCGCGCGCGATCCCGAGCGCGCCGGCCGGGACGTCGTCGGTGATCGACGATCCGGCGGCCACGTACGCGCCGCGCCCGACGCGCACCGGCGCAATGAGCTGCGTGTCGCTGCCGATGAACGCCTCGTCCTCGATGACGGTCGGGCTCTTCACGCGCCCGTCGTAGTTGCACGTAATCGTTCCGGCGCCGATGTTGACCTTCTCGCCGATCGTGGAATCCCCGAGGTAGGAAAGATGGCTGGCCTTCGAACCCTTTCCAAGCGTCGTCTTCTTCAACTCGACGAAGTTGCCGATCTTCGCGTGCTCTCCGACGTCGGAGTTCGGCCGCAGGCGCGCAAACGGCCCGACTTCCGCGCCGGCCCGGATGCGTGATTGCTCGATGACGCAGAAGTTCTGAACGACCGCGCCGTCTTCGACGATGGCGTCCACGAGGCGTACGCAGGCCTGGATCTCGCAGCCGGAACCGATCGTCGTCTTTCCTTCGAGGTACACGTTTGGATGGAGCACGGTATCGGGGCCGACGGAGACGTCGGGGCCGACGAACGTCGACGCGGGATCGACGATCGTGACGCCCGCGGCCATCAGCTCCTCTACGCGTGCGGTTTTCAGGATGGCGTTCACGTCCGCGAGCTCCCTTCGACTGTTCACGCCAATGATTTCTCGTGCGTCCGCGGCCGTCACGGTCTCCACGCCGCGGCCGCGCGAACGGTAAATCCGCACGAGGTCGGGCAGGTAGTACTCCCCCTGCGCGTTGCCCGACCCAATCGACGCAAGCGCATCGAACAGCGGCGCGAGATCGAACGCGTAGACGCCGCTGTTGATCTCGTCGATGCGGCGCTCCTCCGGCGTTGCATCCCGATCTTCGACGATTGCCGCAATCGCCTCATCCCGTCGGACAATCCGGCCGTAGCCGGAGGGATCGGGCACGCGCGCCGTCAGCACGGTCGCGGCGGCCTGCGTCTCGACGTGTCGATCGAGCAGCCGCCGCACCGTCGCGAGGCGCAGCAACGGCACGTCCCCCGACAACAGCAACACCGTACCCTTGCCCTCGGGGAGGTACGGACGCGCCTGCAGGAGCGCGTGACCGGTGCCGAGCTGAGGCTCCTGCAATGCAAAGCGCAGGCCCGGCCGAGCTCGCTGCGACGATTCGACGAGGGCCGCACCGTGTCCGACAATCACCGTCGTCGTGGCGGGTTGCAGCGCCGCGGCGAGACGGAGCACGTGTTCGATGAGGGGCAGGCCGGCCGCCCGATGGAGGACTTTGGGCTGCGCGGATTTCATGCGCGTCCCCTTTCCCGCCGCGAGGACGACGACATGAAGCGGCGGCATGGGGAGAACTGAAGGCGACGTGCCCGAGGTCAGTTCAACGCCGATTCTTTCGCGGTCGCGATGACGATGAGGACGATACGGCCGGGCGGGCGGGCATGTCCGCGGGCGCGTCGATGGCCTGCCTGAAGGCTGGCTGGTCGCGTAACGGTTCGAGGTCCGGATCCTGCCGCGCCAGCGACCGATTCTCGGGATTCAGGAGCACGGCGTTCTGCAGGTGCTCGAGCGCGTCGGACGCATTGCCCCGGCGCAGGTTCGCGACGGCCATCATGTAGTGCGCGTGATCGTGGCGCGCGTTCTCGCCGAGGGCGCGCTGCAGATGCTGCACCGCGAGCGCCTCGTTTCCGGAGTTCAGGGCAACGGTGGCCGCGTACACCCACTCGTCGGCCGTCTTCGGGGCGGGCTCGCGCGGCTCCAGCTCGCGCTCGCAGACCTTGAGGTACAAGCGGGCCCGCTCGAGCAGTTCGCGTTCGTCAGGATATTGCTGGATGACGGAGCGGAGCGCGTCGGCAGCGGCCGCAAAGTCGCGGCGCTGAAGGGCCTGGAGCCCGCGCTCGTACAGCGCAACCGCCTCGTGGTACGTGGGTTTTCGGGCAGGTGCCGTATCGACGGCGGGGGCAGCCTGCCGCTCCTGCGCCACAGGCCCGGTCGTCGTCCGAGCGGGGGCCTTACGGGCCCGTACCGGGCGGTTCCGCTTCGCCGCGGGCCGGCGGCGCGTCGTTTCGCGCTGCCGCGCGGGCTTCCGAGTTCTGCGGGCTGATGTCGCCCGGCGCGCCTTCGCCATCGCTGTTCTTCTCGAAACCTCTACGATTAGGCCGTGCCGAGCCGGCTGCGCGGCCCCGCCGGTTCCCCGAACCGGGGGACAGTAGCAAATCCGCAGACGCGGGGTCAAGATGCTGGCGCGCTTTTCGCGTCAGCCTGTCGCAGATTTCGTCGTGGCCTCCTGGGCCATCTCTGCCACGAATGGTCGATTAACCTAATCACCTGCGCGCTCCAAGCGGCGATAGACCTCGTTCGCGGCGAGTCCGTGGCGCTTTCCTACCTGGCGCATAGCCTCCCGGCGAGAAATACCCAGCGATTCTGTTACATGACCGACTTCTGCCGCCAGTGCCTCGACGCTAATACTCTCGGTGGGTGCGACGGCGGGAGCTGCGGTCGGCAGCAGGATCGTGAACTCTCCCCTGGGGTCAGTAAATTGTTCCAGAATCGCTGATATTGGCTGAACGACCAATTCCTCGTGCGCTTTGGTCAATTCCCGGGCGATCCCAACGACTCTGTCCCCCACTATTGTCGCCAGCTCCTCCATCGTCGCCCTGAAGCGGTGGGGCGCTTCGTAGAAGATCACGAGCCGAGGCTCGTCGGCAATGCGCCGGAGCCAGGCGATTCTGGCTTTCGACCGAGACGGCGGGAACCCCACGAACGTGAACTCGTCAGCTGGCAAGCCCGCGGCAGCCAGCGCCGCGACAACGGCGCTCGGCCCGGGGATCGGCTCGACGCGTACGCCCGCATCGCGCGCGGCGGCCACGAGCCCCTGACCCGGGTCGGAGATGACGGGCGTCCCGGCGTCCGAGACGAGCGCGATGGAGTCGCCGGCGAGCAGACGCTCGACGAGCGAGCCAGTTTTCTGACGCTCGTTGTGTTCGTGAAGGCTCGTCGTCGGCGTCGAGATGGAGTAGTGTTGAAGAAGCCGGCTGGTCCGGCGGGTGTCCTCGGCCGCGATCAGGGAAACATCGCGCAGGATTCTGAGCGCCCGCAGCGTGACATCTTCGAGGTTGCCGATGGGAGTGGCGACCACGTACAGGGTGCCGGGCATGCGCGGGCCGCAGATTCTACCAGAATGTATTCCGCCGAACCCTTGCCGCATTTCGTCGACGAGTATCTGGCGTGGCTGCACGAGACGCACCCCACCAACGCAACGTTCGACGGCGTTCACCTGCACGACGATCTGCTCGAAGATCTGAGCCGGCCGGCCATTGACGCGCAAGTGCGCGCGCTTGGCGGGTTCGCGCGCCGGCTCGCCGCGATCGATCCGGCGCGCCTCACGGACACCGAGCGGCTCGAGCGTCCCGCGCTCGACGCGAATATCCGCGCCCGCCTCCTCGAGCTCGAACAGGTCCGGACCTGGGAACGCAACCCGCAGCATTACGGCGACCTGCTGTCCACGAGCCTCGCGGGCCAGGCGCTGTTCGACTACGCACCGCTCCCGGAGCGCGCGCGCCGGGTGCTGTCGAAGCTGCGGCAGGTCGGGCGCTTGATGCAGTCGGCGCGCGACAACATCAAGGACCCCCCCGGCATCTTCCTGAAGTTCGGCCTGGAGAGCCTGCGCGGCGCGCAACGGTTCATCGAGGAGGATCTGCCGCGGGTATTCGGCGATCTCGACGACCTCCACGTGCTCGGCGATCTCGCCGACGCGTCGACCGAAGCGTCGCACGCGATCGGTGCGTACCTGACCTTCCTCGAAGAGGATGTCGCCCCGCGGGCCCGCGGCTCGTTCAGGCTCGGACGCGAACGCCTGGCCCAGAAGCTCGAGCTCGACGAAGGCCTCACGCTCGACCACGAACGGCTGCTCGCAATTGCGACGCGGGAGCTGCACGCCATTCAGGAAGAGTTCCGCCGCGCGGCGTCGCGCCTCGACGGCAAGGATCCCTTCGGCGCATGGGCGCGTGCGAAGGCGGACCACCCGGCGCCCGGCGAGGTGGTGGCCACCGCGCAGGCGCAGCTCGAGGAGCTGGAGACCTTCATCCGCCGGCAGGATCTCGTGACGGTGCCGGAGTCCGCGCAGGTGCAGGTGGCCCCGACTCCGCGCTTCTATCGCTGGACGTTTGCCAGCATGTGGACGCCCGGGCCGTTCGAGGCGCGGCCGCTGCGCGCGTACTACTACATCACGGACGTCGATCCCGCATGGCCGGCGGAACGCCAGGAGGAACATCTGCGGGACTTCAGCTACGGCGCGCTCTGGGCCATCTCCGTCCACGAGGTGTTTCCCGGACACTTCCTCCATTACCAGCACCTGCGGCGCCTCACCTCGTCACTGCGCAAGTCGATTCTCTTCTCGTCGGCGGCAATGGTGGAGGGCTGGGCGCACTATGCGGAGCACATGATGGTGGAGGCGGGGTTCCGCAGGCAGGATCCGGCAATCAAGCTTGGACAGCTCGCCGAAGCCCTCATCCGCATCTGCCGCCTCATAGTCGGCCTGCGGCTCCACTGCGAGGACCTGTCCGTCGAGCAGGGCGTCAGGATTTTCCGCGAGGAGGCGTACCTCGAAGAATCCGCGGCGCGGCGTGAGGCCGAGCGCGGGACGTTCGATCCTTCGTACGTGCTCTACTCGCTCGGAAAGCTGATGGTCCTCAAGCTGCGCGAAGACTGCAAGGCGCACGCGGACGGACGCTTCTCTCTGCGCGACTTCCACGACGCGCTGCTCGGCAACGGCACGGTCCCGCTGTGGCTCCAGCGCAACCTGCTGCTGGGCGAAAACAACGGCGCGATGCTCGAGTGATCCTCATGCCCCTATACGAATATCAGTGCGACGCCTGCCATCATCGATTCGAACGCATTCGGAAGTTTTCCGATCCCCCCGTGGATGTGTGCCCGAACTGCGGCAAGGGGCCGGTAAGAAAGCTTCTCTCCTCGCCCGCGATTCAGTTCAAGGGATCCGGCTGGTACGTGACGGATTACGCGAGGAAGTCGTCGGCGGCGGCCGATACGAAGGGGAAGGACTCGAAAGACGGCACGGCTCCAGCCGGCAAGTCGGGTGACTCGCCCTCGTCGGAATCGTCCGCGTCGAAAGCAAGACCTGCCGAAGCGTCGACGGCCGCGGAGAAGAAATCCTAGTCAGCGTGCGCTTGTCGTCTGGCCGAGATCGATCCCGCGAAGGTAGTCGCGGAAGGGATCGGCGAGATCGGGCCTGCGCAGCGCGAAATACACGACCGCTCGCAGAAATCCCAGCTTGTTGCCCGTGTCGTGCCGGACGCCGTCGATCCGGCAGCCGTAGATCGGCCGCCTCTTGAGAAGCCGCCGCAGGCCGTTCGTGAGCTGGATTTCGCCCGTGCGATCCTTGGCCGTTTCCTCGAGGGCGGGGAAGATGTCGGGGGTGAGGACGTAGCGGCCGATGATCGCGAGGTTCGACGGAGCTTCGTCGCGCGGGGGCTTCTCCACGAGATCGCGGATGCGGTAGACGCCGGGCCGCACCTCGTCGGCGTCGATGATGCCGTACGCGCTCACGTCCTGCTTCGGCACCTCCTCGATCGCGAGCACCGGGCCGTCCAGCTCCTCGAAGACGTCGATCATCTGCTTCAGCGCCGGTGGCCTGGCGTCGATGACGTCGTCGCCCAGGATGACCGCGAACGGCTCCTGGCCGACGAGCGTCCGCGTCACGAGCACGGCGTGCCCGAGGCCGAGCGGTTCCCCCTGCCGCACGTACGAGAAGTTGATCAGGTTCGAGATCTTCCGGATCTCGGCGAGCAGCTCCGTCTTTCCCCGCGCCTCGAGGAACGTTTCGAGCTCGACCGACACGTCGAAGTGGTCCTCGATGGCGTTCTTGCCTCGCCCGGTCACCAGGATGATGTTGTCGACGCCCGAGGCGAGCGCCTCTTCGACGCCGTACTGGATGATTGGCTTGTCGACGAGCGGCAGCATCTCCTTGGGCTGCGCCTTCGTCGCCGGGAGGAAGCGCGTGCCCAGGCCGGCCGCAGGAAAGACGGCTTTTCGCACGGGAGAGGTCATGTCCGCATCGTATCTCAGGACCCTCGGGCCCGGTATAGGATTTAACGAATGCTCGATCCGGCGTACGTTCGAGACCACATCGACGCGGTGCGTACCGCGCTTCGGAGCCGCGGCCAGAACCCCGATGCGGAGCTGGAGCAGCTGGCGTCGCTCGATGCCACGCGGCGGCGGGTGATCCCCGAGGTCGAAGGACTGAAGCGAGAACAGAACGCGTCAGGCGAGGAGATCGCGCGCGCGAAGCGCCAGGGCCAGGATCCCTCCGCGATCTTCGCGGCGAACAAGGCGCGCGCGCAGCGCATTCGAGAGCTGGAGACAGATCTCGAGCGCGTCGAGACCGAACGGTTGCAGCTCCTCATGACGCTGCCGAACCTGCCGCACGCGACGGTGCCGATCGGCGCGTCCGCCAAGGACAACCAGGAGGTGCGCCGCCACGGCACGCCTCGCGAGTTCGACTTCGAGCCGAAGCCGCACTGGGAGCTGGGCCCGGCGCTCGGGATCCTGGACTTCGAGCGCGCGACACGGATGTCCGGCGCGCGCTTCTCCGTGTTGATGGGCGCGGGGGCGCGTCTCTCTCGCGCGCTGATCAATTTCATGCTCGATCTGCACTCGCGCGAGCATGGTTATCTCGAGGTCGAGCCGCCCTTCCTCGTCAACGGTGACGCCCTGCGCGGGACCGGGAACCTTCCGAAATTCGAGGAGGACCTGTTCAAGATCGCGGGCGACTGGGACCTTTATCTGATTCCGACCGCCGAAGTGCCGCTCACCAATCTCCATCGCACGGAGATTCTCGACGGCCGCACGCTGCCGCTCCGTTACACGGCCTACACGCCGTGCTTCCGCAGCGAAGCCGGATCGTACGGCGCCGACGTGCGCGGCCTCATTCGTCAGCATCAGTTCGACAAGGTGGAGCTGGTGAAGCTGACGACCCCGGAGCAGTCGTACGACGAGCTGGAGTCGCTCACGTCCAACGCGGAGGAGGTGCTGCGGCGGCTGGAGCTGCCGTACCGCACGGTCGTGTTGTGCACGGGCGACATGGGGTTCGCGTCTGCGAAGACGTACGACATCGAGGTGTGGCTCCCGAGCGGGCGCACGTACCGCGAGATTTCGTCCTGCAGCAACACCGAAGCGTTTCAGGCGCGGCGCGCGAACATCAAGTTCCGCCCCCAGGGGAGCGGCAAAGCGGAGTTCGTGCACACGCTGAACGGCTCCGGCCTCGCCGTCGGCCGTACGCTGATTGCGATCCTCGAGAATTTTCAGCAGAAGGACGGATCCGTCGTCATCCCCTCGGCGCTGCGGCCGTTCTTCGGCGCGAATCGGATCGCACCGCAGTAAACGCAGCCGTACATTCGTGAGCGCGCGCTTTCGAATTGGTCAGCGCCGCTGTGCCGAACGGTGCACATCCGGGCCACCGTGGGACGCATGCTGTTTGCAGCAGGAGCGCAATGGTGAAGCGTGCTCTCCTCATCGGGCTTGCCGGTGCGCTGGCGGCATGCGGCGGCTCCGGCTCGAAGAACCCCGCGGCGCCCGAATCGCCTCGCGTCCTGCAGGGTCAGACGGTGAGCGCGATCGACGGCAGCCCCTCGGGCGGGTTGACCGTCGCCGTCGGAACCCACTTCGCCGTCGCAAGCGACGCGAACGGCAATTTCCAGGTGGACGTCGGTGGTCCGGGCGCCTATGACACGCAGGTGATCGGAACGCCCATCGTCGAGCGGCATACGACGCTGACCGGTCCATCCATCGATCGCCTGAAGGTCTCGTTGATCCCCGCGAGCTTCGACCTGGCCGCCTTCGACGAGATGTTCCGCACGGCGAACAGCCGCCTGCAGCGGTGGACATCGCGTCCCACCCTCGTCATCGTCGCATCCGTGATGAAGTACGCCTCGAACGAGAGCGAACACTTTCCTGCGACCGCCGACCAGTTGACCGACGACGAGGTGACGGCCCTGACCGCGCACCTGGCCGAGGGCCTGAGCCTCCTGACGGCGGGAACGTTCACCAGCTTTGCATCCGTCTCCGTGGAGCGTCCGCAGGCGGGCGAGCAGGTCAACGTTCGCCGCGCGGGAGCGATTGTGGTCGGGCGCTACACCGGGATCACCACGCTCGCGAACACGATTGGCTACGGCAACTGGGCCGAGCAGCCCGACGGCACGATCGTCGGCGGGACGATGTGGCTGGATCGGGACTTCGATCGGGATGATTCGCGTCGCCGGCTGCTCAGGATCCACGAGCTTGGCCACGCGCTCGGGTACAACCACGTGACCCTCCGGACGTCGATCATGAATCCGGCAATCGGTCCCGAGCCAACCGACTTCGATCGCGCGGGTTCGGCGATCGCATTCCAGCGTCCCGTCGGCAATGTTGCGCCGGACACTGATCCCGCGACGGGGCGCCGCACCTTCTCCGTGAGCGACGGCGGTCTCCGGTGGAGCACGCCGATCCGGTAATCGAGGTTCTTCCAAATTGCGCGCTCCGACGCGTCCTCTTGCCGAGAGGCGCCGATCCATCGGTCTGTGCGAGAATTTCCTGAGCGGAGAGATGGCCGAGTGGTCGATGGCGGTGGTCTTGAAAACCACTGTACCCGAAAGGGTACCGGGGGTTCGAATCCCTCTCTCTCCGCCAATCTTCGCCAAGCGCTCGCCTTCGCTCGCCGGCTCCGGATGGCAGGCCAGCGCCCGCTCATTCGAACGATTCGCGCTGCCGTTCTCGGCGACCTGACGGAAGCCGATGCGGCAGATCGCCGGGCGCACCTCACCACAGCGGCGGCACACTGGAACGTGCTGAGACGCGATCCACCTGGCGTCCGCTCTAATCGCGCGGTCCGCTCTGCCCGGTCTCGAAGTGCTCAGCCTCGACGATCGGATCCGCACGGTGGCAAAGAAACTGGGATTCCGCGTTGAACCGCCGTGAGGAACGAACTCCGCCTTCACTTCAGCACGCGAAACGCCTTCGTCTCGACGGGTTTGCCGTCGAACGACACCTCGGCAGTGTAGTCCCCGGTCGGAAACCCGGCGGCGCCCTTCAAACTGAAGTCAGTCGCCGCGCGGTCCTTGTACGAGACCTGCTTGCTCGCCTCGTTCACGAGGCGGTCGCCGAACTTCCAGCGGACGCCGATCGTTGCGGAACCGATCCCCGACGTGAGCACCGCTATGTAGACGGTATCGGTTGGCCCGAATGTGGTTGCGGTGATTCCCACGGTCTCGTCGGCGTTCAGCGTCCGACCGATTTGAACCTCCGTGACCCGGAGCGTGTGCGGCGAGCAGGCCGCGAGCAATGCCGCCAGACCCAGGATGATTGCGCGCCATTTCGTAGACATAGGTGTAGCAGTGTAACGTCCAGCGAACCTCTCGTTGCGGACGCGAGTCTCAGACATAATCTCATTCATGGACCAGCAATCCCTGCGTGCGCGTCAGGCACCGCTGAAGGACCGGTATCGAACCGATCCGCAATCGGCATTGATTACGCTACGTGCACACGGTGCGCTCGGGGAGGGCGTCACGTGCAGCGTCGAAACGGGCCGTGCCCTCGTCGAGGCCGGCCTGCATCCCGCGACGGGCGGCAGCGGGATGGCCGCGTGCTCGGGCGACATGCTGCTGCAGGCCCTCGTCGCGTGCGCGGGGGTGACGATGAATGCGGTCGCGACGGCGCTGGCGATAGATGTCCGTGGACGCGTCAGCGCAGAGGGCGATCTGGATTTCCGCGGCACGCTCGGCGTTGCGAAAGATGTGCCGGTCGGTTTCCGCGACGTCCGCCTGCGGTTCGACATCGTCAGCAGCGCGCCGCCGGATCAACTCGAGAAGCTGCGCCAGTTGACCGAACGCTACTGCGTCGTCTACCAGACGTTGAAGTCGTCGCCCGCGATCACGGTGTCGCTCGCCGCGCGCGGCGACGATGGTCAGACGTCGGCGTAACGCCGAAAAGAGAGGCACCATGCGCAGCACTGGCATCGGCGTCCTGGCGATCGCGGCCGCGATTGGCGGCGGCGCGATGGCCGGCACGACGGAGCAGTCCCCATCGGCCGTCCCGGTGAATCCCGCGAGCCTGCGGCGCATCGGCACGGTAGAGGATCGGTATCAGTCGTACAACGTCGAGATGCTCGAAGTGACCGGCGGCCGGTTCTGGCGGCCGTATGGTCCCGAGTTCGATGCGATCCTCAAAGAGGGCAGGCCCGCGTCGGCGCCCGGCGGTCAGACGCCGGCGGGGATGGATCCGCGCCTCTACGAATACCGGCCGCCGATCGATCTGGGCAACGCGCGGCTGCGCAAACTCGCCGCGGCGCTGGGTCCAGCCTACGTCCGCGTCAGCGGCACGTGGGCGAACACGACGTATCTCGCCGATGCGGATCAACCGCCCTCGTCGCCGCCGCCCGGCTACGGTGCGGTGCTGACGCGGCAGCAATGGCAAGGCGTGATCGATTTCTCGCGCGCGGTGAACGCGCGCATCGTGACCTCGTTTGCAACGGGAGCGGGGACGCGCGATGCCACGGGCGCGTGGACGCCGAAGGAGGCGAAGCGCTTCGTCGAGTACACGACGGCGGCAGGCGGCAGCATCGCCGCGGCCGAGTTCATGAACGAGCCCAACATCGCGGCGATGGGCGGCGCGCCGAAGGGCTACGATGCCGCGGCATACGGACGCGACTTCAAGACGTTCGAGACATTCGCCCGCGAGTCCACCCACGGCATGATGATTCTCGGTCCGGGATCCGTGGGCGAGGGCAACCTCATCTCCGAATCCTCGTCGACGCCCATGCCGATCATCAGGAGCCGCGACATGCTCGGGGCGTCGGCCCCCGCGTCGGTCGACGCAGTCTCGTATCACCACTACGGCGCCGTGTCGCGGCGGTGTGCGGCGATGGGCATGCAGACCACGCCGGAGGCCGCGCTCTCCGAAGAGTGGCTTCGCCGCACGGGCGACACGCTCGCCTTCTACCGCAAGCTGCGCGACGAGTTCGCGCCGGGAAAACCATTCTGGCTGACGGAGACCGCTGATGCGGCGTGCGGCGGCAACCCCTGGGGCAAGACCCTCCTCGACAGCTTTCGCTATCTCGATCAGCTCGGGCGCCTCGCCCGAGAGGACGTCCGCGTGGTGATTCACAATACGCTTGCGGCGAGCGATTACGGCCTGCTCGACGAGAAGACCTTCACGCCGCGGCCGAACTACTGGGCCGCGCTGTTGTGGCGAAAGCTGATGGGTCCGACGGTGCTCGATGCAGGCATCCCCATCAAGGAAGGACTGCATGTTTACGCACAGTGCCTTCGGGGAGCCCAGGGCGGCGTCGCGCTCCTGGCCATCAACAACAGCCGGACGGACGCGCACGCGCTCGCGCTTCCCCTCGCGGCCGATCGCTATACGTTGACTGGACAGCCGCTCGACACGGGCGACGT
Organism: Acidobacteriota bacterium; assembly: GCA_046735335.1. Lineage (GTDB taxonomy): Bacteria > Acidobacteriota > Vicinamibacteria > Vicinamibacterales > 2-12-FULL-66-21 > JBKPQB01. The sequence goes on from JBKPTE010000046.1 coordinate 93,636, forward strand.
CCGGTTGAACGGACAACCGCTTGCTCTGCGGCCCGGTGATGAGCTGCCGGACATGGCAGGAGACCGCGTTGCGGCCGGCACCGTTCCGCTCCCTGCTGCGAGCATCACGTTTCTCGCGATTCCCGACGCGGCAAATCCGAGCTGCCGCTGATCGCGTGTCCCGCTATTCGGAAAGGTTCGATCGCTGGCTTGCCGCGCTCGAGTCGCGGCACCTCGCGAACCTCACACGTTCCGAGCTGACCCGCGCCCTCCGCGCGTTGTCATCCTGTTACGTCGAACGCCGCGGCCGGCTCGCTCGCGGCGGAGCGCTCGATTCCGCCGGCAAGCGCGCCGCCTTTGCACTCTTCTACGCGCCGCTGCACTTTTTGACGACGCGAGCGATCGTCGAGGCGCTCGGGCTCGGTCGGGTGACCGTGCCGCAGATCGTGGACGCGGGCTGCGGCACTGGCGCTGCAGGTGCCGCGTGGGCGCTCGCCGTTGCCGACCGGCCGTCGGTGCGCGGTCTCGATCTGAACCCCTGGGCCGTGCAGGAGGCGAACTGGACCTATGAGCAACTGGCAATCAACGGACGGGCAGTGCAGGCAGACGTCGCCTCGCCCAACTTGCGGGTTGTCGCGTCGAGTGCGCTCCTGCTCGGGTACACGGTCAACGAGCTGCCGGAGACCAAACGCGCCGCCGTCCTCGCGACTGTCGACGCCGCGATCGGCCGTCGCGCGCCCGTGCTCATCATCGAGCCAATCGCACGGCGCGTTGCACCCTGGTGGACCGGGTGGGCGCGCACGCTCACTGCCGCGGGCGCGCGGGAGGAGGAGTGGCGGTTCCCGGCGGCACTTCCGACGCTCCTCGCCGATCTCGCCAGGGGTGCGGGGCTGCGCCCTCACGAGCTCACCGCACGAACCATTTCGTTCGGACCGCAGCACACGACGCGTTCGAACTTGTGATCGCCGCGTCGAAAATCGCACACGGCAGGCTGGGCAATCGCCGTAAGTCGTTGAGGCGCAAGATCGAGCCGCGGCACGCGGGGTGCTGCTGCGCACACGATGCGCTTCAGGGTGAGCGGCCGGCACGATTCGTTGCTCCTGGCTGGCTTTGCCTTCGCCCTCCTGCTGGTCTTTCAGCGATCGCTCCAGTACCTCCTGAACATCGCCACCGACATCGAGCACACGTATGGGGTCGCGCTGGTGCCGGCGCTCCTCGTCCTGAGCGTGATGTTCGTGTTCCACCTGCACGCGAACCGCCGCGAGATGCGCGCGGAAGCAGCCGCCGCGGCGGCTGAAGCCCGGCTCGCGCGCGCGCAGGCGGCGGAGCTCACGGAGTTGATGACGTTCGGTCAGGCGCTGAGCCGCGCTTTGACGGTCGATGCCCTGCACGAGGCCGTCTGGCGGCACCTTCCCATTCTCGCGAAGGGCACCGATATCTGGGTCCTGCTGCGCCGCGAAGGCGAGTGGGAACGCGTCACGGATCGCGGGCATGCCCGCTGGCGATCCGGTGAGCTGGAAGCCATCGCCGACCGCATCGTTCGTCTGCCGTCGGAACGTCTGGCGAGCGGCGATGCGATTCCCTGCGATGGCTTCATGTGCCACGTGATCACCGTGGGTGGCGGCCCTGCGGGGATCGTCGGAATCGGCGAGCACCATGCGTCCGACGACGCGCGCCGCGCCGTCGGGACCGCGATCACGCTGGTGGGGATCGCGCTCCGGAACGTACAGCTCTTCGCCGAGATGCGGGCCACGGCGCTCCGTGACGAGCTGACCGGCTGCTTCAATCGCGCGCACGCGCTCGAGTCGCTCGAAGCGGAGCTGACGCGCTCGCGTCGTACGAACGCGCCGCTCTCGGTCATCATGCTCGACATCGATCACTTCAAACGCATCAACGACGAGCACGGGCACCTCTTCGGCGATCAGGTGCTCGCGGCCATCGGCCATCGCGTGCGGCAGGTGCTTCGGAGGAGCGATCTGCGCTGTCGATACGGCGGCGACGAGTTTCTGATCCTGCTCCCCGAAACGCCGGCAACCGGCGCCCATCACGTAGCCCAGTGGCTGCGCAGCGAGCTTGGAGGCGAGGACGTCACCGCCGACGGCGTCACGATCCGGCCGTCGGTGAGCATCGGCGTCGCCACGTGTCAGCCGGGGGATCGCGCCGAAGCGCTCGTCGACCGGGCGGATCGCGCGCTGTACGCGGCAAAGGCGGCCGGGCGGAACTGCGTCCGCGTCGCGTTCAACGCTCCGCGCGCTGTCGTGCCGGCTGCGGTGGTGAACCGCTAGCGCCCGTCGCTCCGGCGCGATACGCGGCGAGAATTTCGCTCATCCCAATCACGCCCACCAGCCGCGACGGGTCTGCCCGGTGCACGACGGGCAGGTACGGATAATCGGCGATCAGCTTGAGCGCGATGTCGAGGCTCTGGTCCGGGTAAACGGAAGGCAGCGGCTCGGCGACGCCCAGAACGCTCCCGAGTGCGAGCTCCTCTTTCCCTTCCTGCGCGAGCGCTCGCAGCGCATCGATCGAGACGTCCGTCCACGCTCCGGGCCGAGTTTGTACCAGCAGGGTACCGTTGACCGGAGCCGCGCGCGTCAGCGCCTCGCGGACCGTATCCGTCGACGAGAGCGCCACCGTCTCAGCGGTGATCATCGCTCCCTCGACGCGCTGGACGGGAGCTTCGCGCATCTGCTCCATCGACGGGAGCACGATTCCGTCCTGGTGCGACAGCGCGTCGAACATCCCGTCCGCCTGGTACTGTCGCGAGATGAGATACGCGACCGTGCTCGAAATCATCACCGGAAGCGCAATCGAGTAGTTCCCGCTCACCTCGATGATCATGAAGATCGACGTGATCGGCGCCCGCAGGATTCCCGCGAACATCGTCCCCATCCCGATGAGCGCAAAGACGCCGGTCGATCCGTCGAAGGAGGGGACCACGAGCCTGGCCGCCCCTGCTACGGCACCCCCGAGCATCGCGCCGATGAACAGCGTTGGCGCGAAGAGTCCGCCCGGCGTGCCGCTCGCGAACGACAACGCGGTCGTGAGAATCTTCAAAGCCGTCAAGGCGGCAAGCACGTCCCACGTGTAACGATCGTGCATGGCCGCGTCGACGTATGCGTACCCGGCGCCCGTGACCTGCGGATACCGGATGGCGACGATGGCGATGATCAGTCCGGCCGCAGCCGGCTGCAGGTACCACGTCCACCGCGGCGACCGGCGCAGCCGGCGGCGAAGCGTGAGCGCGAGCTTGACGAATGCCAGCGCGACGAAGCCGCCGATGATTCCAAGCGCCGCGTAGATGAGGAGGTCGGCCGCGTGACCGAGATGGTAGGCGGGAACGCGGAAGAGCGGCCGGTCGCCGAGAAACCACTGCGACACGACGGCGCCCGAAACGGCGGCGAGGACGATCGCGCCCAGCGCCATCGCGCTCCAGGTGCCGATCACTTCCTCGATCACGAACAGGACGGCCGTGATCGGAGAGTTGAACGCCGCGGCCAGGCCTGCTGCGGCGCCAAGCGGCGCGATGAGCCGCAGTTTCTCGCGCGAGAGGCCCGTCAGCCGCCCGAGCGCCGACGCCAGCCCCGCGCCGACCTGAAGTGACGGATCTTCCGGCCCGAGCGATTGGCCGCTGCCGATCGCCAGCGCACTCGTCAGGAATTTGCCGATCACCGTCCGGAAGGGAATATAGCCGTCGTACACGTAGACGGCCGCCTTGGTCTGGTTCACGCCGCTCCCGCGAACTGCGGGAAAGAATCGAAGCACGAGTCCTGCGACGAGAAGTCCCGCGGCGGGCAGCACGATCAGGAGCCGCAGCGCCGGAGGCTGCAGCGACGAGCCGAGCAGCACCAGCCGTCCGAGCTCGATCGTCACACGAAAGCAGACAACCGCCAGGCCGGAAAAGATGCCGATCAGCAGCGACAGGATCAGAAAGAGCTGCGGCTCCTCGAGCGCGAGTCCCTGTGGCCGCTGCCAGTTCACCGCTCGCCTCTCCTGACCTCGCCCAGGAGCTGCAGCGCGCGGTCGATGTCTTCGCCTTCGCCGCAGCGTGCCGCCGCCGCCGCTTCGACGTCGAAGGCGAATTCCATCACCGTATCGATCGCGTCCGGGTCGGCGCGGAGGTGCGATTCCGAGGCATCGTGCTCGAGCGCGGCGCCGCGCGTGCGCAGGCCGCCGAGTGTGGAATCGCCCGCCGCCGTTTGGGCGCACGAAGCAAGCCGTGCCTGGGCGGCCGCGAATGCGTCGCGTGCGCGGCGGGCGCGCTCGGTCCGCGCCAGCCTTCGCTGATACGGATTGCTGTCGAGGACCAGCCTCGCGATTCGAGCGTCGCGGCGCACGGCACCGTCGTCCGTCGCGGCAGCCGCGCGTTCGAGATACCGTACGGCCGTTGCGAAGTCCCGCTGCCGAAACGCCAGCTCGCCCAGCTGGCCGAGCGCAACGGCGTCGCGAGGATTGCTCTTCAGAACCGTCAGCAGCACGCGTTGGGCGTGGTCGAGCAGATTCGCTCGTTTCAACAGGTCTGCGATCTGCTTCAGGGTCGATGGATCGGACGGCAGGTCGGACGTGAGCGCGACGAGCTCCGGTTCCGCGTGCACCTGATCGCCGGACGCGACGAGCAGGTTCGCGAGCTCGAGACGCGCATCCCGCCGCCGCCGCTCGGCATCGTCGGCCCACGCGCCTTCGATCGCGCCGTGGTAGTACCGCGTCGCCTCCGAAGTATTCCCGCGACGCGCGTAGATGCGCGCGAGCTCCAGATTGACGGGACCGTTCCCGGGCTCGTCGTCCCAGAGGGTCGCCAGGTAACCGAGGGCTTCGTCGCCCCGGTCGGCGGCCGCGAGCGCCTGCGCGAGGCGGAGTCGCACAGCGCGGCTTTCACCGCCGTAGGTCAGCGCATTCCGGAAGTCCGCGATCGCGTCGGCTGCCGCCCCGTCCTCGAGCGCCCGCTCTCCGCGCGCCGACCATTCCGCCGCAAGACGTGAAAGCTCGGCGCGATGGGCCCGCGTCAAAGCGGTCGTGACGCCGAACGCCGGAACCACTGCAACGGTGAGCCAGATTAGCGCCAACGATCGCCGAACCACAACCTTTCAATTGTACGCACATGTGGTCCGGAAGGGCACGGGCACCTCGGATAGAATCGCGCGATGGTACGCGATGCGCGCGACGCCGCGCGCCGGCCGGGCCTGACGCTGACGCAACAGATCATGCTCGGCCTCGCGGTCGGTATTGCCGTCGGCGCGTTCGTCAGCCGGTACCATCCGTCCTGGGCACCCTTCTTCAACCCGTTCAGCCAGCTCTTCCTCCGGCTGATCAAGATGATCATCGCGCCGCTCATCTTTGCGACGCTCGTCGCGGGCGTCGCCGGAGCGGGGCACGTCAAGGCGGTCGGACGCATGGGCCTGCGGGCGATCGTCTACTTCGAGGCCGTCACCACGATCGCCCTGCTCATCGGGCTCGCGGCCGTGAACATCCTGAAGCCAGGCGTGGGACTCGTGCTCCCAACGTCCGGGGGCACGCGGGAGCTTTCGACGCACGCGCAGACGTGGGATCAGATCCTGCTCCACATCGTGCCGACATCCGTGATCCAGGCGATGGCCGAAGGCGATGTGCTGCAGATCGTGATCTGGTCGCTGCTTTTCGCCATCGCCTTGACGATGGTCGGGCCGAAGGCGCGGCCCATCGTCGAGTTGTGCGAGTCTCTGGCCGAGACGATGTTCAAGTTCACGAACATCGTCATGAAGTACGCGCCCGTGGGCGTCGCGGCGGCGATGGCCTATACGATCGGCAAGGGCGGATTCGGCGTTCTGTACAGCCTCGCGTGGCTCGTCGGGACGTTTTACATCGCGCTCGCCGCGTTCTACCTGCTCGTGCTCGTTCCGGTCATGCTCCTCTTCGGCGTTCCTGTAGGCAAGTTCGTGCGTGCCGTGAAGGAGCCCGCCGTCATCGCGTTCTCGACGACGTCCAGCGAGGCTGCGCTTCCGCGCGCGATGGAATCGATGGAGCGGCTTGGCGTGCCGCGCAGCGTCGTGGCGTTCGTTCTGCCGCTCGGGTACAGCTTCAACCTCGACGGCTCGACGCTGTATCTCTCGCTCGCGGCGATCTTCGTCGCGCAGGCAGCGAACGTTCACCTGTCGGCGGGAGAGCAGATCACGATGCTGCTGACCTTGATGCTGACGAGCAAGGGCGTCGCAGGCGTGCCGCGCGCGGCGCTCGTCATCCTCGCGGCGACCGTGGCGAGTTATCATCTGCCGCTCGAAGGGGTGACGCTGATCCTCGGCGTGGACACCCTGATGGATATGGGACGGACCATGACGAATGTCATCGGCAACTGCCTCGCGTCGGTCGTCGTCGCGCGGTGGGAGGGTGTGTTCCGCGAAGCCAGCGAACAGGACCTCGAGCTGGCAGCCATCCGCGGCGAAATCTGACGCATGCCATACGGTCTCACCAGGCGCCAGAAGCGCCGGTTCACCCTCTGGTTCTTCGAGGGCCTGCGCGACACCGGCGTCGTCATGGAGAGCCACCACCAGGCGGAGTGGTGGCGGGTCATGTGCCTCACGGGGGTCGACTACTTTTCGACGCTCGGGTATCAGCCGGGCATCGCGTTTCTCGCTGCCGGTTTTCTCTCCCCGATTGCCACCTTCGTGCTCGTCATGCTGACGCTGTTCGGCGCGCTCCCGATCTACAGCCGCGTCGCCGATGCCAGTCCACACGGGCAGGGCAGCATCTCGATGCTCGAAGAGCTGCTGCCGCGGTGGAAGGGCAAAGCGTTCGTCCTTTGCCTGCTGGGATTCGCCGCGACCGACTTCGTCATCACAATCACCCTGTCGGCGGCGGACGCGACGGCACATATCATCGGCAACCCGTTCGTCCCGCCCTCGGTCAACCATCCCATCGCCCTGACGCTCGTGCTGCTTGGGGCGTTGTGTGCGGTGTTCCTCAAGGGGTTCAAGGAAGCGATCGGGTTCGCCGTGATGATCGTCGGCATCTACCTGTTGCTGAACGTCATCGTCATCGGATACGCGCTCGTTCACGTGTTCCAGCATCCCGAGGTATTCCCGGCATGGAAAGCAGGCCTCTATGCGGAACACGGCAGCCCGCTCGTCATGATCGGTCTTGCGCTCTTCTTGTTTCCGAAGCTGGCGCTCGGCCTGTCGGGCTTCGAAACCGGCGTTGCGGTGATGCCGCTGGTGAAGGGCGATCCCGGCGACGATCGCGCGCATCCGAAAGGGCGCATCCGCAATACACGCAAGCTGCTCCGCACGGCGGCGCTCATCATGAGCGTCCTCTTGATCGGCAGCGCGATTGCGACCACCCTGCTGATTCCACCGGAGGAGTTCAGGGAAGGCGGCCAGGCATCGGGGCGCGCGCTCGCATATCTCGCCCACGCCTACCTCGGCGAGGCGTTCGGAACGGTCTACGATCTCAGCACGATCTCGATCCTCTGGTTCGCCGGCGCATCCGCGATGGCGGGGCTGCTCAACCTCGTACCTCGCTATCTCCCGCGCTACGGCATGGCGCCGGAATGGACGAAAGCGACGCGGCCGCTCGTCGTGCTGTTCGGCGGCATCACCGTGATCATCACGCTGCTCTTCAACGCGAATGTCGACGCGCAGGGCGGCGCTTACGCGACGGGCGTGCTGGTGCTGATGACATCGGCCGCTGTGGCCGCCACGCTGCACGCGCACCGGCGCCGTCGTCAGCGAATCGCGTTCGGCACGATCACGCTGGTGTTCATCTACACGACGGTGCTGAACATCTTCGAACGGCCGGAAGGCATCAAGATCGCGTCCTGGTTCATCGTGACGATCATCGCCACGTCGCTGATTTCGCGCGTCCTGCGGTCGACCGAGCTGCGGATTTCGGGCGTCGTTCCGGATCCCGTTGCGGAGCGGTTCATCAAGGATGCGGCGGGCGCCCCGGTCAGGTTGATCGCGAACCGGCCGGATCTGGGCATCGCGGAGGAGTACGACAGCAAGCTGCGGGAGGCTACCGAGTCGCACCATCTGCCGCCCGACGAGCGCGTGCTCTTCCTCGAGGTCCGTCCGGGCGACGTCTCGGATTTCCGAGGGACGCTGCAGGTGACGGGCGCGGAGGTGGCGGGCCATCGTGTGCTGCGGTGCGTCAGCCCGGCGATTCCGAACGCGATTGCGGCGCTCCTGCTCTACATACGCGATCGCACGGGGAAGATCCCCCACGCGTACTTCGGCTGGACGGAAGGGAACCCGCTCGTCTACCTGCTGAAGTTTCTCGCGCTCGGCGAGGGGGATACCGCGCCGGTCACGCGCGAGGTGTTGCGCCAGTCCGAGCCGAACCCGCTACGGCGTCCGCGAATCCACGTCGGCTGACGAGGGGAGGAGCTGCACGGCGGCCTCGTCGACGCCGTGGCCTTTCGTGGCGGTGACGTCCAGCTGCAGCCGTCCATAGCGAACCGAGTCGCCGACGCGCGGCGGCCGGCCGAGGAGCGTGAGAACGAGCCCGCTCACGCTGTCTACGTCCTCGTGCGACAGCTCGAGGTCGAAGAGCTGCCCCAATTCGTCGAGCCGGATCGTTCCGCGTACGCGCAGCCGTCCCGCAGCGTCGCGGCGTGGCCGCGAGGGATCCGCAGGGCCCTCGTCGATTTGTCCGATGACCTCCTCGAACAGATCCTCGAGCGTCACGACGCCAGCAGTCCCGCCGTGTTCGTCGATGACGATCGCGAATTGCGCGCGATCCCGCCTCATCGTCGACAGCACCGAATCGAGGGGCGTCGTGTCGGGCACGACCGGCGCCTGCCGGACGCCTGCGGCGGTCACGCGCTGACCGCTCAGGAGCAGGCGCAGCAGATCCTTGATGTGATACGTCCCGAGGATGTGATCGAGGTCTCCCTCGTAGATGGGATAGCGCGTGTGGGGGGCGCGTCCGAGAATCGCGCGCAGATCCTCCGGCCCCGCGCCGACGGGAATTCCGGAGACGCCGACGCGAGGAACCATCACTTCTCCCGCCGTCAGGTCGCCGAACTCGAACAGCTCCTGCAGCATGTGGCCTGCATCGGCGCGAAGCGCCCCCTGCTCTTCGGATTCCTGCACGACGAGCTGGAGCTCCTCGGGTGTGTAGTACTGGTCCGCATTCTGCGCCTGACGATTGATGCCGCCCAGCCGGAGGACGAAATTGCCGAGCGCGTTCAGGCTCACCACGAACGGAAACAGGAGCAGTTCGATCCACAGCATCGGCGGCGTGATCCAGAGTGCCATGTGTTCGGCAGCCTGCAGCGCCAGCGACTTCGGCACCATTTCGCCGACGACGATGTGGAAGTACGTCAGAATCGCAACCGCCGCGACGCTCGCGAAACCGTGCGCGGTCAGCCACTGCGCATAGCTGCTGCCGCCGAGCAGGTGCATGATGCGATCGGCCAGCACGTGCTCGCCGTACATGCCGAGCCCGAGGCTCGCGACCGTGATCCCAATCTGCGCGGTCGCGATGTAGCGGTCCTGCTTCTTGGGCTCGCGCAGCACGCCCTGCACGAGCCGGGCAAGACGATTCCCTCGCGCGGCTCGCGCGTCGATTGCCGCGCGCGGGGCGCCGACGATTGCGAACTCCGCCGCGACGAAGACGCCATTGAGAAGAATGAGCCCGGCGATGATGAGGATCGGGATCAGCATCTCAATCCCCTTCGCCTGTAGGGGGAGCGACGATCAGGGACGTCACCGTACCGCCCTCGACGGCTTCCACTTCGGCGGCGAGTCCCGCGATGGTCAGCTGCTCCAGCGGCTCCGGAATGCGGCCGGCCTGCCGCCGCACGAACTCGTCGACGGTGAGCGGGCCCGGCGGCCACGCGCCTTCGACCCAGAGGCTCGCGCGATCCATGGGCAGCGCGCCCGGCAGCCGTACTCTGCCGTCGCTGAGGCGAAGCGGCAGCAGGCGGGATGCCTTGAATTCATCCGGAACGTGGCCGAGCAGCTCGCCGACGACATCTTCGAGCGTGACCAGGCCGACGACGATCCCTGCTTCGTCCATCACGATCGCCTGATGACTTCGACGCTCCCGCAGGAATGCGAGGAGCCGATCTGCGGCCATGGCATCGGACACGCGTGGAATGGGACGGACGAGTTGTGCAAGCGTGCCGGAGCGCCCGCGGTCGAGGAAGTGCGTGACGACATCCTTGGTGTGCAGGATCCCGAGGACGTTGTCCAGCGTGCGCCGGTAGACGGGCAGGCGACTGTAAGGGCTGGAGGCGGCCACGCGAAGGACGTCGGCCATCGGCGTTCCCACGTCGAGCGCCGCAAGCCGGGCGCGGGGCACCATCAGCTGCCGCGCGTTCCGGAGGCCGAGCCGCAGCGCGCGATGGAGCCGCACCTGTTCCTGCGGTTCGAGCAGGCCGCCGTCCCGGCTCTCCGCGATCAGCAGCTCGATTTCCTGCGGCGAGTGCACGTGGCGGTGACCCGTGCTGGGCACTCCGAGCGCCCGCAGGATCAGCACGCCGCTGCCGTTCAGCAGCACGATGAGCCACGCGTACACGCGCAGCGACCACTGCATCGGCAGCACCGTGAAGAGCGCTGTCTGCGTCGGATACTGCAGCGCGATCGCCTTTGGCACGAGCTCGCCCAGGATGACCGAGAGAACCGTCAATGCGACCAGGAGAATGACGGCTGACGTCCGCAGCGCCGCCTGCGGATCCATCGACCACCACTCGACGAGCAGCGGCGCCGCGCGGGGCGCGAGGATCGCCTGCGCGTACGCGCCGAGAATCAGGCTGGAGAGCGTGATGCCGACCTGCGAGGCGGCGATGTAGCGATCGAGCGCGCGCGGAGCCTCGATGACGGGCAGGATGCGGGCCGCAAGCGGGTTGCCGTCCTCGGCCAGGCGCCGGAGACGGCTTCGTCGCGCGCCGACCGCCGCGAACTCGGCGGCGACGTACAGCGCGGTGAGCAGGATGAGCAGCAGGATGACCCCTGCGGCCAGGAGCATGCGGACAGGATCGTACCGCGAAACCGCTTCATTCTGCCCGCAGCGCGACGACGGGATCGACGCGCGTGGCGCGCAGCGCCGGAACCGATGCAGCCAGCGTGCCGGCCAGGGCCAGCACGGCCGCGACCGTGAAGAACGTGAGCGGATCGGATGGCCGCACGCCGAAAAGCAGGCTCTTCATGAGGCCGCCGAGCAGCCACGCGCCCAAAGCCCCCGCGGCGATGCCGGCTGCCGCGAGCACCACCGCCTGGCGCACCACCATGAGAAGCACGTTCGCGCGCTGCGCGCCAAGCGCCATCCGGATGCCGATCTCCTGCGTTCGCTGGCTCACGGCATAGCTGATCACGCCGTAGATGCCGACCGCGGACAGGAGCAGCGCGATGCCCGCGAACACCACGAGCAGGGTCATGACGAGGCGTCGCTGGGCAACCGACGCATCCATCACCTCGTCCATCGTCTTCACATCGGCAACCGCGACGTTCGGATCCAGCTCGTGGACCTTTGACGCCACGGCCGAGACAACCGACGCCGGAGCGCCGGCCGTCCGCACCGCGACGGTCATGAACGGATAGGCGAAGCGCGACGGCGGCCAGTAGATGGACGGCCGGTCCTCTTTCTCCAGCGTGTCCTGCCGTACGTCACCTACGATGCCGACGATGTCGTCAGGACCTTCATCGTTCCAGTTGACGACGATCTGCTGACCGAGGGGATCCTGCCCAGGCCAGTACTTGCGAGCCATGCTGTCGCTGATAATTACCCGCCGCACTTTGCTGCCCCGATCGCGATCGTCGAAGAGGCGGCCGCGAACGAGCCGGATCCCCATTGCCTGAAAATAGTGATGCGTCGCGACGCGCACGTCGGTCACGGGCTCCTGGCCCGCGGGAGGCCGCGGCCGCCCCGCAATCGCAAAACTCGTGGCCGCGCCGAGGCCGTTCAGCGGAAGGAAGCTCGTGCCTCCGGCGGCCTGCACGCCCGGGATCGTGTCGATGCGCTCGAACAGCTGGTCGTAGAACCCGCGAACACGCCCGGGCGTGTCGTACTTCGACGTCGGGATCGCCACCCGCATCGTGACGGTCCGCGATGGATTGAACCCGGGATCGACGCCAAGCAACGCGCTGAAACTGCGGATGAGCAGGCCGGCGCCAACGAGGAGCACGAGCGCGAGCGCGACTTCCACGACGATGAAGGCGTTCCGAGCACGTGCGCCGCGAGAGGCGGAACCCGCGCGGCCTCCCTCCTTCAGCGCGTCGCTGAGCGAAGGTCCTGCCGCGAACAGCGCCGGAACGAGACCGAACGCGAGCCCGCTCGCAACCGCAATCGCGAGCGTGAACAGCAGCACTCGCCAGTCGAGCGAAACGGTTTCGAGCCGCGCGACCGTAAGCTGCCGCGCAACGACGCCGCGCAGGACGGTGATGCTCCACCACGCGAGCAGGAGACCCCCCGCGGCGCCGACCGTTGACAACAGCACGCTCTCGGTCAGCATCTGCCGAATGAGCCGCCCGCGGCCCGCGCCGAGCGCGGCTCGGACGGCCAGCTCTCGCTGGCGCGCGGTCGCGCGCGCGAGCAGCAGGTTGGCGACGTTTGCGCACGCGATGAGCAGAACGAAGCCGACGGCGCCCAGCATGACGAGCAGCGCGGGACGGATCTCGCCCGTCATCTGATCCGCGATCGAGACGACCCTCGCCGTCCACCCGGTGTTGAACGCGGGGAACATGCGAGTCAGATCCGCGTGCACCCGCGTCAGGTCCTCCTGCGCCTGCCCGAGCGAAACGCCAGGCCGCAGCCGTCCGATCACCATCAGCCAGCGTCCTCGGGGCGTACGCGCTTCGGGGCTGAACCCGATCGTCGCCCAGAGGTCGACGTTCTTGTCCAGAACGGAGAAGCCGGGCGGCATGACACCGACAACCGTGTGAGGGACGCCATCGAGCAGGATCGAGCGATTCACCATTCCGGCATCCGCGCCGAATCGCCGCCGCCAGAGCCGATCGCTCAACATCACGACGTGCGCCGTCGGCGCATCGTCCTCCGGGGCGAAGAGACGCCCCTGCTGCGGCGGCACCCCGAGCACGGTCGAGAACGCCGCGGTGACGTACTGAAGCGGTACTTCTTCCGGCGCGCCGTCGCCCGTGAGCGTCCCTTTGAACGTGAGGCTGATCGCGGCCATGTCCTCGAACGTACGGTTCATCTCGCGCCAGTGCAGGAAATTGCCCGGCGAGACAACGTTGTTCTTCCGGTCGCGCGGGAGGTTGTGCTCCCAGATGACGGCGAGCCGCGAGGGATCGCGATAGGGTGGGGGTTCGATGAGCAGCGTGTTGACCACGCTGAAGATGGCGGTGTTCGCACCGATGCCGAGCGCCAGCGCGGCGACGGCGATCAGCGTGAAGCCGGGGGTGTGCAGCAGAAGCCGCGCAGCATGGCGCGTGTCCCGCATCAGCTCGCGGATCATCGCTACCTCCTGAGCGCAACGAGCGGGTCCACGCGTGCGGCGCGCATTGCGGGACCAACGGCGCCGGCGATACCAACGATCGCGAGCACGATGGCGACGAGCGCGAACGTGAGCGGATCGGTCGGGGCAACGCCGAACAGCAAGGCCTGGATCAGCCTGGTCGTCCCGAACGCGCCGACAAATCCAATCGCGACGCCCCCGCCGGTCAGGACGAGCGCGCCACGCACGAATCGCCCCGCGACGGCGCGAGGATCGGCGCCGAGCGCCATTCGAATACCGATCTCGCGCCGCCGCTGCGCGACCGTGTAGCTCAGCGCGCCATACACGCCGAGGGCCGCGAGCACGAGCGCGACCGCGGCAAAGATCACCATCAGCGTCAGCGTGAACCTGCGCTGCGACACGGACCGCCCGACGGTGACCGCCAGCGGCTCGACGCCGAACACCGCAAGACCTGAATCCACGTCGCGAATCGCTGCCTGCGCTGACGCGGCCAGGGCGGACGGATCGCCGTCGGTTCGAAGGAGCAGCACGCCCGCGCCGTTCGCGGAAGGCGTTTGCGTGAGCGGCGTGTAGACGGCAATCGGCGACGGCTGGGCGAGTCCCTGGAACTTCTCGTCGGCGACCACACCCACGATGGTTCGCGATCCGCCCCAGAAACGAATCTGCGCGCTGATCGGGTCGCGATCCGCGAAGAATCGCCCCACCGCCGCCTCGTTGATGACGGCGACGAGCGGTGCACGGGTCGTATCGCCGTCGCGGAACAGACGTCCTCGACGGAGCGTCAGGCCGACCGTACCGAAGTAGCCGCGCGTCACGCGGCGCACGGAGATCTCGGGCAAGTTGCGCGATTCGGATTCGCGTCCGACGATGGTGAACGAGTTCGTGAAGCCCGGGTCGAGCGGATGATTTCCCGCGATTGCGGCGGAAGCGACACCGGGCAGCGATTCGGCGCGCGCGAGCAGGGCACGATTGAAGGCGTGCTGTTCGACCAAGTCGGGCCATGTGCGGAAGTCGACGGGGTACCGTGACGCGGGCAGCTGATACTCCGCCTTCAGCACACCGCCGGCACGAAACCCCGCATCGACGTGCTCGAGCAGCCAGAAGCTCCGGATCAGCAGCCCGGCGTTGCAGACGAGGAGGACGGCGAAGGCAATTTCCGCGACGACGAGCGCCTGCCGCAGGCGTGTGCGCGAGCGTCGGTCGCCGGTGCGAGCCGCCGCGGACTGCAGCGCCGGAACGACGTCGAGCCTGGCGCTTTGCGCCGCGGGAATGATGCCGAACAGGATGGTCACGATCGCGCAGACCACCAGCGTCGTCGCCAGTACCGGCGCATCGACAGTCGCTTCCGACAATCGCGGCACGTCGGCGGGAGCGAGCGCGACCATCACGCGCACCCCCGCGTACGCGAGCACGACACCGAGCGCTGCCGATCCCGCGGTCAGGACCGCGCTCTCGATGAAGTGCATTCGCAGCAGCCGCGGCGCGCTGGCGCCGAGCGCGCGTCGAACCGCGACGCCGCTCGTGCGGGCCGCGCCGCGGGCCAGGAGCAGGTTTGCGGCGTTCACGCACGCCACCAGCAGCACGAGCGCAACGGCGGCAAGGAGGAGCAGCAGCGCCGGCCGCGCGGTTCCTGTCACCAGCCTCGAAAGCGGCTCGACGTGTACGCCTCTACCTTTGTTGTCGGGGAACGCCCGTTCGAGGTCCGCCGCGATACCCGCAAGCTCCTGTTGCGCCGCGGCCGCCGTCGCGCCCGGCGCGAGCCGGCCCAGCATGAAGAGAGGGTGCGTCGAGCGCGGAAGGTCCTCGGCGCCGTCCTGCAGGGGCAGCCAGATGGAAACCTCCGTCCTCTCGCCCCTATCCGCGAACGCCCGCGCGTATGCGGCGCCGGACAGGATCTGCAGGACCCCGTAATCGGCTCCGCGCGGCATGACGCCCACCACGGTCCATGCGCGATCGTCGAGTCTGATCGTGTTGCCCAGCGCCGCAGCACTGCGCCCGAACTCGCGCGCCCAGAGATCCTCGCTGATGATGACGGACGCCGGGCCGCGGGGCTGCGCTTCGGCGCTCGTGAACGTGCGTCCGAGCACCGGGCGCAGTCCCAGCATCGGCAGCAACGCCGAGGAGACGCGCAGGGCCGCGAGGCGCCGCGGCTCTCCCGCGACGGGCGTCAGGTTCAGCTCGTCCGCCATGAGGACGCCCATCGTCTCGAACGTGCGGGAGCGCTGCTGGAAGTCGAGAAAATCCGGAAGCGATGCAGGCTCGCGCGTCGTGCCGGTGTTTCGATCGGTCTCCCACGCGAGAGCGACCCGATCGATGTCCCTGACGGGCGCCGCACGCAGGAGCACGGCGTGGACGACGCTGAAGATGGCGGTGTTGGCGCCGATCCCCAGCGCGAGCGTGGCGAGGACGAGTGCGGTGAAGGTCCGATCGTTCAGCAGCGTGCGGAGCGCGTAACGCAGGTCGGTCATAGGGGTGCGTCGTGCGT
>JBKPTE010000047.1:0-17632 GCA_046735335.1 Acidobacteriota bacterium
TGCCAGGGCCTCATCTGCGTTCGTGGGTCGTGTCCGGGATTCTCCTGTTCGTTCCCGCACTTTCCTCTGCCCAGAGCGTCAACGGCGCTATTACCGGCGTCGTCCGAGACAGCTCGCACGCGGTCGTCCCTGACGCCGCGCTCACGCTGCGCAACGTAGCGACCGATCAAACCGTCGCGACCACGGTGTCCGGTCCAGACGGCGAGTACGCTTTCCGCAATCTGGCGCCCGCACGTTACGAAGTCACGGCGACCAAGACCGGCTTCCGCCAGGTCATCGTGCCCAACATCGACGTGACGCTGAGTTCCGTCCAGCGCGTCGAAGTCGAACTGCCGATCGGCGAACAGAGCGAACGCGTCGAGGTCGTCGGCGGTTCGTCCGTTCTCAACACCACGGGCACGCAGGAGCACGGCATCTCGCCGGAAACGCTCGGGCAACTTCCGCTTCTCATGGACAGCGGGCCGCGATCGTCCGCGAGCTTTGCGATTCTGATGCCCGGCGTCAGCACGGGCGGGCGCGGGAATGCGTTCGACGCGCGCATCAACGGCGGGCTGCAGTCGGGCGACGAGGCGACGGTCGACGGCGTCAGCATGCAGCAGGGCTTCATGAGTCAGGGAGGAATGGTTTCAATCTTCCAGGACTTTCCGATGTCGCCCGACATGGTGAGCGAAGTCAAGGTGCTCACGTCGAACTACGCGCCAGAGTACGGCTCGTCGCTGTCGGGCCAGATCATGGCGGTGACGAAGTCCGGCGGCAGCAGCTTCCATGGCGCGGGTTTCGAGTACCACCGCGACGATTCACTCAACGCCAGGCAGTGGGGCGCCGAGAAGGTGAGCCCCTTCACGAAGAACAGCTACGGCGCGAATATCGGCGGGCCGGTGAAGGTGCCGGGCCTCTGGTCGAATCGGGTGAAGAGCTTTTTCTATTTCAATTTCGAGGGCTACAAACAGACAGGCGGTTCGAATCAGCCGACGTTGTCGATTCCGTCGATCCAGGAACGCAACGGCGACTTCAGAGATTGGCGCGATGACAGCGGCAATCTGATTCCCATCTACGATCCGGCAACCATCCGGCCGGACGGACATGGCGGATTCACCAAAGACCAGTTCATGGGGTGCGATGGAACGACCCCGAACGTGATCTGTCCATCACGACTCAGTCCGCTCGTGAAAGCGTGGCTGAGCGGACTGCCGAACCCGACCAGCGCCGGGCCGCTCAATAATTTCCTCGCGCCGGCCATTCCCGACACGATTCTCGGGAATACGCAGTACTACATGGGGCGGTACGACCTGCAGGTCGGCAACAAGGATCATGCGTTTCTGAGCATCTGGCATCAGACCGCACCCGTGAAGTACTTCTCGACGCTTCCGCAGCCCATCGCGAGCGAAACGCTCTCGGATCCCCAGAACTCCTGGGTCAGCCGGTTCAATTACGACCGCGCCCTCTCGTCGACGCTCTTGAACCACATGTCGATGGGATATCTGAACCGGAACGAGGGGTACGGATGTGTCAATGCGCAGTTCGCGAGCGACTTTCCCAAGATCGGCGGTGTCCCGTCAGCCGCCCTGGCGCCGCAGTACACGTTCAGCGACGGGTTCGCACAGCTGGGGTGTAATGCGGGCATTCCCGACACCAACATCACCACGCGGCCCACGTTCATCATCAACGACATGGTGACCTGGACGCGCAGCACGCATACGCTGAAGTTCGGGATGGAGTACCGCAAGATCATGGGGAACATCCACTCCAGCGGCAACCAGGCGGGCACGTTCAACTTTGCGCGCCAGGCGACGGGCCTGCTCGGCATCAACAGCGGCAGCCCCGTTGCGAGCTTCCTCCTCGGCGCGGTCGACAACGCGAACATCGACGTGCGTACCGTCGCGTCGTGGTATCCGCGCCAGCACGCCTGGGTCTTTCACGGCGGCGACACATGGCGGGTGAACGAGAAGCTGACGGTCGACTACGGCCTGCGGTGGGATTACTTCTCGCCGTCCAGTGAGAAGTACGATCATTTGTCGTTCTTCGATCCGGCAGGGGCCAACCCAGGCGCAGGAGGGCGGCCCGGGCGGCTCGCGTTTGCAGGGAGCGGGTACGGGGCGGCGAGCTACGGCGCGCGATACCCTGAGGAGGATTGGTACGGCGGCTTTGCCCCGCGGCTCGGCGGGGTGTACCGCTTGAACGACAAGACGGTCCTCCGAAGCGGCTACGGAATCTTCTACACGCAGGCGTTCTATCCGGGCTGGGGCGGCGGGATTTCCCTCGATGGCTTCCAGGCGAACCCGTCCTTCTCGAGCACGCTCGGCGGAATCCAGCCGGCGTTCCTTCTCAGCCAGGGTTTCCCTCAGAACTTCACGCCGCCGCCGACGATTGAATCGGATTACCGCAACGGGCAGGGGATCCTCTACCGACCGATCGACGCGAATCATCGATCAAATTCGCACCAGTGGAACGTCACGGTCGAACGCGAGTTGTTCCGTCAGACGTCGCTCAGCGTGGCCTACGTGGGCACGGCGGCCCGGCGGCTGCCGTCCAGCATCGACGCGGACAACGCGATCGATCCGCGATTCCTCTCGATGGGCAGCCAGTTGTACGACGAGTTCGAGCCCGGCATGACGAGCCTCGATGGTGTGTCACTGCCGTACCAGGGCTGGGTCGAGCAGATGACCGGCTGCGCGCCATCGGTCGCGCAGGCACTCAGGCCCTATCCTCAGTATTGCGACAATCTGGTCGGGCTCAACCAGAACCGCGGAGAGTCGCAATACCACTCCCTGCAGATGAAGCTCGAACGCCGCTTCACGCAGGGGTTCTACGCCCTCGTTTCATACACACTCTCCCGAACGGTCTCGAACGGGTCCGACAACACTCAGACGGACGCAACGACCTGGAGCGGCGCGCACGGTGTCATCTCCCCCTTCGAAAAGAACCGAACGAAGGCCGTGACCGTTGATGACGTTCCGCACGTGCTGTCGGCGGCATTCGTGTACCAACTGCCGTTCGGGCGAGGGAAGAGGTATCTCAATCAGGGAGGAGCAACGCACGCGCTGCTGGGCGGCTGGCAGCTCAGCTCGATCTTCAGATACTCGTCGGGGCTCCCGTTCTTCTTCCGCGTGAACGGGACCGCATGCAATGTGCCCGGGCAATTCCGCGCGGGATGTATCCCGGCGATCATCAACCCGGACGCAGTCTTCGCGCAGGACAAGGGCAGCTACGATCCCAATGCGGGGCCGCTCTTCAACAAGAGTGCGTTCGAACCGGTGTCCGCGTTCAACTTCTATTACGGGCGCGGACACCGCATCGAAGAGGACGTGCGCGGGTTCGCCTATCGCAACCAGGACCTGTCGTTCATCAAGAACACGAGGCTGGGCACTGGCGCGAACCTGCAGATCAGGTTCGAGATGTTCAACATGTGGAACTGGCACGTCTTCGGCGCGCGCGGGACCACGTTCGGCGCCACGACCGATGCGTTCGATCTGGATCTCGCGAGCCCGACCTTTGGAAAATGGAAGGGAGGCGTGAGCGACCCGAGAAACATGCAGCTCGCGGCACGGATAGAATTCTGAGTCCGGCCGTTCGCGGCTCGGGGCGCCGTCCTCTCAGGGGGGCGCCCTCTCTCACAACCATGGGCCTCCCGATCTCCATCCCTCGACGAGTGTTGGTCGCTGCCGCAGCGCTCTGTCTCCTTCATGGGGGGCTAGCGGCGGCACAGGATCTCTCTCCGGCGCTCGCGAAGCGATTCGCTGAAGGTATCACCGCGCTCAAGGCTGGCCATGCCCCTGAGGCGGAGGCGATCTTCCGCGACGTTCTTGGGCGCGGAGGAGAGCGCGCCGCGGTCCATCACAACCTCGGGATCGCGCTGCAGCAGCGCGGACGCCATGAAGAGGCGCTCTCGGAGTTTCGTTCCGCCGTTCGTCTGGACGCGACGTACGGACCCGCGCATCTGCTCGCCGGCACCAGCCTGGAGGCGCTGAAGCGATACCGCGACGCACGCGTCGAACTGCAGCAGGCCGTGCGGCTCATGCCGACAGCGATCGATCCCTATCTGCAGCTCGCGAGCGTCTGCCAGCGGCTCGATGATCCGCTCTGTGCGGCCGGTGCCTACAGAAAGGTCGTCGAGCTGGCGCCTGAAGATGCGGAGTACGCGTATCGTCTCGGGTCGGCTCAGCTCGCGGTATCCGAGTGGGCGTACGCGCGATTGGCGAGCTCGAGTCCTCCGTCTGCGCGGGCGCAGGAGGCTCTCGGCCGGGAGTACGTTCGACAGGGGCAACCGGATCTGGCGGTTCGCGCATTTCAGCGCGCCGCCGAGATGGACGCGAGGCTGCCCGACGTCCATCTGGCGCTCGGGCGCATTCATCTCGAGGCCGGGCGGCTGCGCGAAGCCGGGGACGAAGTCGCGCGGGAGCTCGCGATCGTGCCTTACAGCAAAGAGGCGCTCGAGCTCAAGATCAGGATCGAGCGCGGTCAACAGGCGCCGCTCGCGATCTCCGACACCCCTCCCACAACGGCGCCGCTCGCACCGGCGGGCGATCCGGCGGTCGATGCCGCGATTCGCGCGCGCAACTGGCCCGAAGCCGAGCAGCGCCTCGCGGCAGCCATTGAGCGAGACCCCAAGGCGCGCGACCTGCTCGTCCTCATCGCGCGAGTCTTCATCCTCGATGGCAAGCCCCTGAATGCGGCAGTGGCGCTGAAGAAGGCAGACGCAATCAGTCCCCTCGACCGAGACCTGCAGTTCGCGCTGGCGCTCGCGTACGTTCGGCTCGGCCGGAACGACTGGGCGCAGCCGGCGCTCGAGCGACTGGTTGCCGCGGATCCGGGGAATGCGGAGTATCGCTACTGGCTCGGGCGCATCGCATACGACGCGGGCAAGTATGCCGCGGCCATCGCGCGGTTTGACGAGGCGATCGCGCGCGATCCGCACTTCATGCGCGCCCACGACAACCTCGGGCTGTGCTACGAGATGCTCGACGATCCTGCGAAGGCCCTTGAACATTATCGCGAGGCGAACCGATTGAACCGGGACGCCGCGAGCAAGTCGCCATGGCCGCCCACGAATCTCGGGATGCTGCTGCGGCAGCGCGGGGACCAGGCAGAGGCCCGCGCACTGTTCGACGAAGCGCTGCGGTACGATCCGGCGTTTCCGAAGGGACATTACGAGCTTGGCGTTCTGCTCGATCAGCAGGGCCGGGCGGACGAGGCCGTGCGGGAGCTCGAACGGGCCGCAGCGCTTGATGCCTCCTACCCCGATCCACACTACGTGCTGGCCCGCATCTATCGGCGGCAGGGGAATACCGGCCGGGCAGACGAGGCGATGGCAACGTTCCTTCGTCTTCGCGACGCTCGCAGTCCGAACGCCAAATGACGAGCATCCAACGCGTGCGGCACGGCCTGATCGTCGCCGCCGTCGTCATCTGCGTTGCGCCTGAGGCACAGGCCCGCCAGGCGCAGCGGGGCAGCGCTCAACGGTCCGCCTCGGAGGGGGCGGCATCCGCGCCGCGTGAGCTGGTGGAACAAGCGTCAGCGTTGCTGGAGAGTGGCGACGTGGGCGCCGCTCAGGCCCGCATAGACGAAGCGCTCCTGCGGTATCCGTCCGATGCGGCGCTGCGAAACGTTGCCGGTGCAATTGCCGCGGAACAGGGATCCTACGCCGCGGCCGAACGGCACTTCCGCGCAGCGATCAGCGCCGATTCGCGCTTCGAGCCGGCCTACGTGAACCTCGGGCGGTTGTATCAGGAGCACGCCAAGGAGGATCCATCTGCCGTTCGGAAGGCGCTTTCAATCTACGCTGCGCTGCTGAAGGTCAATCCGTCGAACGCCGAAGGGTTGTATCAAACCGGCTATCTCAACGCCTGCATGGGCGAATGGTCATCGTCCCGCGTGGCGTTGCAACGGCTCCCCGCCGAATCGCGGTCGCGGCCGCAGACGCTCGTGCTCCTTGCCGCGGATCTCGCGGGAAGCGGGCAGTCGTCATCTGCGCTCCAAACGGCCGCGACGCTGGTCGAGCATACCGATTTGACCGAGATGGACGTCCTCGCGGCGCTGCCGGCGCTCGAGCGCGTGAAGGACGATGCGCTCCTCTTGCGGTTGTTCGAGGCTCTTGATGCGCGTGGGCTCGCGTCTTCCGCATCCTTGAGGCAGCTTGGACTCGCTGAGGGGCGGCTGGGGCACTTCGATCGGTCCCGCGAAGCCCTGGAACGTGCGGTGCAGGCGGAGCGCGGGCCATTGTCGCCGCTGCTCCTCGATCTCGCACGTGTGGCGTACAAGCAGAAGGACTATCAGGGTGCGCTCGGCTATCTGGCTCACGCCAGAGACGTCGATCCGCAGAACGCCGAGGTCCATTTCTTCTTCGGTCTCGCCTGCGTGGAGCTCAACCTCGGAAGCGAAGCGTACGAATCGCTGAAGAAGGCAGTGGCGCTCGCGCCGGAGAACCCGTTCGTCAACTACGCCATGGGCGCGGTCGCGATCCACCGCCACGAACCGTCCGAGGCGATTCCGTACTTCGAGGCATACGTTCGCATGAAGCCGGACGATCCGCGGGGGCGCTTCGCGCTGGGGGCGGCAAGGTTCTACAGCAATGATTTGGACGGCGCGCGCGCCGACCTGCGGGAGGCCGTCCGGACGCCGGTAAACGCTGCGGGTGCGCACTATTTCCTGGGACGCATTGCCCGGCAGCTGAACGACTTGGACGCGGCACGTGTGGAGATCGGGTTGGCGCTGAAAGCAGATCCGCGTTATGCGGACGCGCTGGCGGAACTGGGCTTGTTGCAGACGCGGAACGGCGACTACGAGGGCGCAGAGCGAACGTTGAACGAAGCGCTTGCGATCGATCGCGATAATTACGCAGCGACCGTGAATCTGGCCGCATTGTTCACCCGTACGCGCGATCCCCGGCGGGAGGAGCAGAACGCGCGGCTCGCAGGGCTGCAGCAGAAGCGCGCGGTTGCGGGTCAGGAGTTCCTGCGGATTATCGAGGTCGTAAAGTGAGCCTCGCACGCGCCGTCTGGGTCGTGTGCTGGATTGCCGTCGCGGGAGCGATCGGTGTCTCGAGCGACGCGGGCCAGCGGACGGCCGACGCCGCGTCCGCGTCGCGGCGCGTGGATCCGGGTGGAGCGCAGGAAGTGTTCAAGGCCCTCTATTCCGGCGATCCGGACCGTGCATTGCAACTGGCGCAGGAATCCCTGAAGCAGCATCCCCGCGACGCCCCCATGTTAGTGCTGGCCGCGCGAGCGCATCGCGCACGCAGCGAGCATGCTGCCGCCTTCGACCTCCTGGAAAGGGCCCTCGCGATCGATCCACAGAATGCTGATGCCCTGTACTTCCTCGGGATCGTGTCCGGCGATCTGGCCACTCAGGCGTTCAGCCGCGTCTATGCTCTCGCGCCAGACAGCGCACGAGTCCACCAGCTCATGGCGCGATCGCTCAAGCTCCAGGGGAATCCCGTCGAAGCCGCGGCAGAATACGAGGCTGCGCTGCGCGCGGATCCGAAGCTTCTCGATGCGCTTCTCGAGTACGGGCGACTGCGTCGTGAGGAATCGAATTGCGTGGAAGCGCAGGCGCTGTACGAGCGTGCGCAGCGCGTCAAGGCGACGTTCGATGGCGCGTACGGCCTCGGCGTGTGCCTGGCGGCGCAGGGTGATCATCCACACGCCGTTGAGATGTTCCGCCAGGCGCTGACCTACGATTCAGGTGCTGCCGCCGCGCAGTTCGGATTGGGCAGCTCTCTTCTCCGCATCGGGGATGCCGCTGGGGCCGCCGCGGCACTCGAGCGCGCGGCGCAGCTTGCGCCGGCGGTTCGCGAGACCTACTACGTGCTCGGACGGGCGTATCAGCAACTCGGTCAGCCGGCGAGGGCGCAGCAGGCGTTCGACCGCGCGACCGCGTTGGCGCGGGCCGAGCGATCGGCCGAGGCCCCCTTGAAGCTTCCGTGATGAGCGTCCGACTGGCCGCCCTGGGCGCGGTCGCCGCTGCGGTCGTGTCTCTCGCGCAGGATCTGCCTCCCACCACGCGGGTTCCTCCTGCATCGCCGCTGGCGGCAACCGGTGTGACGTACGGCGACGCGAGCGCCGCCATTTCAGGCTTCAGGCACGTGTCCGGCACGCCGGAAAAGAACTACATCATCGAGGGCACGGGTTCCGGCGTCGCGCTGTGGGACTTCGACAACGACGGCCTTCTCGACATCTATCTCGTGAACGGCTCAACGCTCGACCGCATGACGCGCGGCGCCCCCGCGCCCACCGCCGCGCTCTTTCACAACAACGGCGGCGGCACGTTCACGAACGTGACCGCCGAACGAGGCGCCGCGAACGAGCGCTGGGGCCAGGGCGTCTGCGTCGGTGACTTCGACAACGACGGCTACGACGATCTCTACGTCACGAATTTCGGCAAGAACCGTCTCTATCACAACGATCGCGGACGGTCCTTTACCGATGTAGCGGAGGGCGCCCACGTCGCGACGGACAGCTGGTCAACCGGGTGCGCGTTCGGCGACTACGATGGCGATGGCTGGCTCGATCTGTTCGTCGCCGGCTATGTCGCGCTCGACGTTCAGCGGCTTCCGCCTCCCGCGACGCCGTCGGCCGGCGCGAATCAGGCTGCCGACGAAACGAAGCGGCAGCCCTCCGACACCTCCGCCAGACTGGGCGCATCGTATTCGCCCGGCGCGCCGTACTGCATGTACCGCAGCGAGCGGGTGATGTGCGGTCCGCACGGGCTGAAAGGAGCGTCAGACCATCTGTATCGAAACAACCGCGACGGGACGTTCACCGACGTCAGCCGCGAAGCCGGGGTCGCGGATCCCGAGGGCTTGTACGGATTCGGCGTCGCATGGTTCGACATGGATGACGATGGCCGGCCGGATCTGTTCGTGGCGAACGATTCAGGTCCGAACTACCTGTATCGCAACCGGGGCGACGGGCGCTTCGACGACATCAGCTATCCCTCGGGCGCGGCGCTCGACGCGCAGGGCCGCGAACAGGCTCACATGGGCATCGCCGTGGGCGATTACGACAACGACGGCCGCGACGATCTCCACGTCACGAACTTCGCGAACGACTTCAACGTGCTGTACCACAACGATCAGGGGAAGATCTTTACGGACGTGACGACCGCCGCCGGCTTGTCACTTCCGACGACACCGTTTCTCGGGTGGGGCACCGATTTTCTCGATTACGACAACGACGGCTGGCTGGACCTGCTCGTCGTCAACGGGCATGTCTATCCTGCGGCCGACAAGCTGCGCTGGAACACGTCGTACGCGCAGCGGGCGCTGCTCTTTCGCAATATCAAGGGTACGCGCTTCGAAGACATCGGGCGGGCCGCCGGAGATGTCCTGACGACCCCGCACGTCTCACGCGGCTCTGCCGTCGGTGACATCGACAGCGACGGCGCGATCGATATCGTCATCAACAATCTCGACGATCGGCCGACGCTCGCGCGGAATGAAGGCGGCGCCAGCGCGGGCCATTGGCTGACGGTGCAGCTGAAGGGGGACCCTGAGAAGAAATGTCCACGTGACGCGATTGGGTCGGTCGTCTTCCTGACCGCCGCGGGTGTCCGGCACAGAGGGGAAGTGGCGAGCGGCCGCGGCCAGATGTCTCAATCAGACCTTCGCGTCCACTTCGGCCTCGGCGCCGCTACCGCGGTCTCGAGCCTGGAAGTGCGTTGGGCCAACGGTCCGACCGTTCGTTACGACGTCAACCGCGTCGATACGTTCGTTACGATCGATCAGTCGGCTGGCAGCGTCACATATTCAAAGTAGCGTTCGGTCGGGCGGGTATTGAAGAAGGCCGCATGCGAGTCCGCCGCGAGTTCTGGGCAAACAGAGCTACAAGTACATCGGGCGCCGGCTGCTCTGCGCCATCCAGGCCTTGACGATGCGGTACATGAACCAGAGTCCGGTCAGCAGTATCGGCACCCACGCGATGATGATGCCGATCCCGAGCGTCAACACGACGACGCCCGAATTCAGCTGTCTCGTGCGGCGTCCCCCATGAGCTGTGCTGGCCTCAGCCCGTCGCGCACCGTCGGATACTTCGGCTGCCATCCCAGGTCGGCCTTTGCCCGTTCGTTCGGCAGCGCAAGGCGAATTGACGTCACCCGCGACATGTACGGCGCGATCACGCGCGGCAGCCAGGCCGGCACCTTCAGCGGCGGCCGCGATCCCGTGTATTCCCCAATCGTCTCGACGATCTCCGTCATGCTCACGGCCCGGTCGTCGACGATGTCGTAGACCGCGGCGGTGCGCGCGCCGTCGAGCGCGCGCACGATCACGGCATCATCCAGATGGATCAGCGGCAGCTGACTGGCGTCGCCGCGGACCACCGGCAGACGGCGCCGTCGTACCATCCCGACGATGGGACGACGACGATCAAATCGCGGTGATACATGCCGACGAGTTGGACGATCGGCACGCGGAACTTGATCGACTCGCGCGAGATCATGCCGACAGCCTGCGCCGACGTGCTGAGCGGAAAGGCGGGAGGGCAGTCGCATGAACGCCGACAGCGTGCGCGGCCGCAGCCTCCCGAATGCGAGCGGCGGCAAGATCATCAGCCGGCTAGACCCATACACGAGGACGCGCGTCGATTAGTCCCGTGTTTGACTACGAAAGATAACCTTCGCGGCTCGCGGTCGAACGGGCGGATCGTTGGAACAACGAGCGAGCCTCGCTCACGCGATCTCGAAAATATCGCCTGGGTGCTTGGCAAAAAGGTGGGCTCCAATCAGCCGGCGAGCACGATGACTCTGTGGATTGGCCTGCTGTAGAGGCGTTCAGGACCGCTTGGGGACGCCATCTTAGTTACCACGTCACCGCCGATGATTGCGTCGAGTCCAATGCGTCCCTCGAAGCGAATGCCGCGCCGTCCGTGCTCCACATAGGGCGTGAACAGAATCGGCGCCCTGAGTAGCTGTCGGAATCCCTGCCGCGCCTCGCCCACGTCCCCTGTGAGCAACGATCTCCAATCGGTGACGCTCTGCCTCACGCGACATTCGATCTCGCGCCACGCGGGCGCGTGACGCGTCTGTTGCGCCTCTATAAGCGCGGCGATCTCGCGCCGTCGTGCCTCGGTCACTCGTAACCGCTCGATCAACACCGGGGCGTCGGCTCCTGCCGCGATCGCCTCCGTCAATCGACGCTGCTCACGCTCCACCGTCTCCAACTCGCGCCGAAGTCGAGCGCGATCGTCCGTCCGCTGCGATGCCTCGAACATCGCGCGGGCCTCGATCACGATTTCCTCGACGAGTGCGGGGCGTAGCACGTCGCCCGCGATCTTGGCCAAGACGGCGTTGTCGAGCGCCTCCATTGGCCACTGCTCGACATGCGGACAGGCTTCCGGGCCCCGGTTATAGTGCGACGTGCACGCGTAGAAAAACGCGCGTCGCCGGCCATGCGAACGGCTCCGCACGTGCAGCCCCCCGCGGCAGAGCGCGCAGCGCCCAAACCCTGGTAACAGGTACTTGGAATCCCGATCGCGATGCGGGCGCCGCTGGCCGTGAGTGTCGCGCTCGTACTGCGCCCGCGATACGGCAAGCCGCTGATGCGCTGCCGCCCACTGAGCCTCTGAGACGATGCGGAGCTGCGGCGCGGGAATTTCCAGCCAGTCGGCCGTGGGCCGCGCGCGCTGTTGATGCTGCCCCCACGGATTTCGCTTGCGTGAGCGGTTCCACGTGATCACGCCCCGATATAGATCGCGGAACAGAATCTCGTGTACGGACGATGGCGCCCAGGCGCGCGGACGGCCCTGCTGAGACCGTGGTGCGATCGCATGCTCGCTGTTCAGGAGCCGGCCGATCCGGTTCTGGCCAACGCCCTCGGCGCACAATTGGAAGATCCGCGCCACGATCGCCGCTTCGGCTTGATTGATCCGCCGTTCCACGTGCGACCGCTTGCCGGTCGCGTCGGTAATCTCGACGTTGTCATAGCCGAAGACGCGCCCGCCGGTGACGTGGCCTGCCTTGCCTTCGCCTTACGGAGCATCGCATCGTACGTGCGTTGTCGCGCCTTCTCGCGCTCGAGTTCGTCCGCGAACGCCGTAAGCGACAACATGATCTTGTCAGTGGGGAATCGAGCGTCCGCTCGCGATCCTCCAGATAGAAGAACACCCGCACGCCAGCGTTGACGATCTGCTTCAGCGCGTACGCGGTCTCGATGGCTTCGCGTCCCAGCCGCGATTCTTCCGACATCACCAGCGCCTGGAAAGGGGGCCGCGGCTTCAGTGCGTTCATGAGCCGAAGGAATCCGGGACGGTTGGCGAACTCGGCGCCGCTGATACCATCGTCCACGAAGATGCACGCCTCGTCCACGGTCCAGCCCTTCCGGGTCGCATAAGCGCGGGCGTGCTCGATCTGGCGGGTGACCGACTTTTGATCGTCGGCCACCCCCGTTTGTTCCGTTGATTTTCTGACGTACAGTGCAGCTCTCATTTGCTTCTCTTCTGCTTTCGTGTGATCTCAATCGCTTGCAAGCGTGCTTCCGCCGCCGCGCTCGCACTGTCCGCGAACGTCACGGCGAGACGCACTACAACATCAACATTCGGCGTTCTCGTCTGCGCAGCGATGATCCCGGTGAGCGCCGCGTGATAGCACAACAGCCACGTGTCAGCGTTAAATGCGGCTGGCATCGTTCGGCGCGTTCGTGGCATTTACGCGCCTACCGTTTCTTTCGAAGCGATACATTCGAGCAATCGGCCCAACTCCTTGACGCGCCTCAGACCGTCCTGAGCGAGGCCTGAAAAGTGCATCAATGCCCAGGCTTTCACCTCCTGCGTTAGGCCAATATCGCCGGCATTGGCGTGCGCGCTGAGCACCGCCGTGAGCGTCGAGAGTGCCCGTTCAAGCTCCAGCAAATGGTCCTCAGCTTCTCGCGCGATCTGCCGTGGCGTGCGCTGATCCTTCGATTGTTGGGTGCGCCTTCTGTGCGTGGCATGGTGGCCTCCAACGGATGTGGAGACCCGGCAAAGATGGGAGAGACGGCTGCTAAAATGCCGTCAGCCCGCGTAGCCGGGTTACCTCCGGTGAACGGGTTAGGGGCCGTTCGGACGTTAGCCGCGTCCGACGGTCCCGCTTCGGTTGCCGTCATGCCATGTCCAAAGGCCATCCGTTTTCAAATCAGAGGTCGCACTTACGCAGCAGATCGGAGTTGCCGCGAGGTCGCGTATCCCGTGCGGGCGAAGCATGCCATCCTCAGCGAGATATCACGCCTCGACGCCAATGGGCGCAACCAACCTTCCACAATCTTGATCTTCGTCGCGACTGTCGTCACCCGCGCGACAGTCACGTCGAACTCGAAAGGTGATGCGATGCGAAACCTCAGAATGGCGTTGTTTGTCCTCTCGACAAGTTTGGTTCCCGGCGTCCATGCAGCAGCGAACAGTCCTTTCAACGGGACATGGAACCTGCAAGTGACTGCCGCAGACAAGGCGCCTCGCCAAGTCCGCTGCGAAGTCGATGACGCGGGGATACGCCTCTCGGAGCAAAGGAGGAACGGTGCCGGACAACCCATCGCCGTCACGATCGCTGCGAAATTTGACGGTAAGTATTATCAGGTTTCTGGCGGACCCCCGAATATGACCGTGGCATATCAGCCGCTGAATGCCCGAACAATTGTAGGGACGATCAAGGAAGGTGGCACGGTCACTGCCGCGAATACGGTCGCTGTCAGTGAGGATGGCCACACTTTGACAATCATATATACAAGGAAGTCGAGCGCCGATGGCGGCCTTGAAGTGACAACAGATGTCTGGCGTAAGCAGTGAGATTCCCGTGATCCGGCGCGTAACGGTATGCTGATGGTAGTGGTGCGTCGCCGCTACAGTCGCATGCGACTGCTCCGAGTCCCGGAGCCATTCGATCATCGAGACTTCATCTTCGAACCGAAGATTGACGGGTTTCGTGCGCTCGCGTACGTGAACGGTCATCGCTGCGAGTTGGTCTCCCGCAATGGTCACGTATTCAAATCGTGGCCGCAGCTCGCGGAAGAAATCGCACATGCCGTGCGTGCACGGAGCGCCGTTCTCGACGGAGAGATCTGCTGCCTCGATCGGGATGGCCGCAGCAACTTTCGGAATCTGCTCTTTCGACGTGAGTGGCCGCACCTCTATGCATTCGATCTGCTGATGCTCGAAGGCGAAGATCTTCGCTCGCTGCCGTTGCTTGAGCGCAAGCGCCGGCTCGCGGGCATCATGCCTCGCGTTGAGTGCCGTCTTTTGTAACTCGATCATCTTCACGAGCGCGGCTCCGATCTGTTTCGCGTCGCCTGTGAGCGCGACCTTGAAGGCATCGTCGGCAAGTGGGCTACTGGCAAGTACCGCAGCGACCAGCGATCGACATCCTGGTTAAAGATCAAGAATCCCGAGTACTCGCAGATCCGCGATCGGCACGAGCTATTCGAACCCCGCGGACGCGCCGGCCGCTCACGCCCCCCGCGTCGCCAGTCCCGCGCTCGTCCTGGCGTAGCCGTTCCTGCGTGCTAGCATGCGCGTCGTGCACACGCCGCAACGGGAAGACTGGAACGGCCATCCCGTCGAATTAGGCAACGCCTGGATTCTCCGCAAGGGCAACAAGGTCGCGCGCTGCGTGCTCGTGACGCATCCGCTCGGATGGGAGTTGCGCCTCATGACGCCCGATCTTCTGCGCTCGCAGGTGTGCCGCTCGTCCGAGGAAGTCCTCAACAGTCACGAGCAGTGGAAGGCCGCGATGATCGTCAAGGGCTGGCGTTGATTCGGCGGTCACTCTAGATCGTTCGACGCCCACACTAAACGTCGTTATGGGCACCCCGAAATTCAAGCCGGTTAAACCATGCATCTTTTGTCCCAACCCTCGCACCAGAAAGAAAGGCGAGCACATCTTCGATGATTGGTTGAATCGAGAGGCTGGACGGCCAGTCACACTCAAATACAACACGACAATATTCGGTCGAGACGATGCGCTTGTGCGCGAATATTCTTCCCGCAAGCTGCAGGAAGCCAAAGACGTAGTCTGCGATGAATGCAACCACAACTGGATGAGCGATCTGACCGACCACGCTCGGGCAACGATCGAAGGATTCATCCGATATGAACGCCCGTTTACGTTGCTGCCGCTTGGCACCATCACGCTCACTGCGTTCGCGTGTTTGAAGTCGATGATCCTTGACTACGCGGCAGAGCAAGAACGAAAGCCGCTGATCTCACGACTAAGCTGCACCCGTTTTCGTGAATCTCTTGCGCCTGGCGGGTATGGTCCTGCGGTCCCTGACGGTGCCCAAATCTGGATCGCCTGGTATCACAGAGAGCGCGAGATGGAGGCACAGGCGTGGACGCGGGGTCTCCGTTTCGATACTGGCCGGTTTGCCGGTTACAACGTTCTCGTAATCACTTACATGGTTGGCGCTTTTGTCTTTCAGTTCACCTGCCCGAAGTGGACGAAGCTCACACGGCGACGCCCGCCTTTGCCCTTCATCACGCAAGCGGCCGTTTGGGATTCGCTCTCCATTCCCATCTGGCCACAGTTCCCGGAGCGCGTGACGTTTCCGCCTATTAAGTATCTTCGTCGCGCCGAGCTTGAGAACTTCAGCGAGCGCTTCAAAAGAATCAAGTTTGTTTCGCCGTAAATGGCTTCCGTCCGACTTCATTGCTGATCCTTTCGTTGCTGATCTTTCGCACTTCATTCGAACAGCCCGCGCGAGATGCGTTCGGCGTCCGGCGCATCCACGACGCGGGTCTGCCGTGCCTTGAAGGCTTCCCACCGGCACGACGGCCGGCAGTAGTGCTGATGCGGCCTCACCGGCTGGAATCGCGTTCCGCACTGGCGACACGGAAGCCACGCGGCGCCGTCTACAACGCGTTGTGAGCCACGAGCGCCGAGTCTGTTGATCTGAGGCATGGTAACGATCCTTCACGCGCTCTGCGGGCGCATACGATTGCGCGAAGACGGCCGCCCCGGACATCCGCCGGCAGCGACCGTTTGCCGTTCCGGGCTTTTCGCGCAAACCGTTGTCGAAAGGTGAGCCTCGCGGCTCACTAAACTCGGCGCGTCGAGGAAACGCGCAACGAGTCGGCCGGCACCGCGAGGCTCGGGCGACGCCGGCCCTTTACTTGATCCCCTTCAGCGTCGCGATGTCGGTTGTCCAGGCCTGCACGTCGCGGTGGCGATAGAGGGGGGTCCACGTATTCCGGCGCGGATCGATGCGCCGTTGGATCGGCTTGGGGAATCCCAGTCGCGCGGCGCGCTGCCATGCGGCGTCGTCCCAGTGGTACTCCGCGCGAATCTCGCCCTCGGTCACAAACGTCTCCGGCCGGGGATCTTGGCGCGTATGGAACCACTGTTCGAAGTCCGAGCGTCGCACCTCTGAGATCGAGTGTCCCACCGGCACCGCGCTGCCTCCGACGAGCTCCGCGGCGCCTTGCTCGATCCACCGACGAATAAGGGGCTCGTTCGCCAGTCCGTCGAACAAGTCCAAAATCCGGCCCGCTGGAATCACCGCCGACTCCCCAGGTTGCACCGTTTCGCGCACTCGAATTCGAACTGCCTTTCCGGTTCTGTTCTTGAGTAGTAGTGCCATCGCTTGTTCCCTCTCTGCTTGTGTGGTTGTTTGCCGCTAACCGTCTTACCGCTTCCGCAGGCGCTCGTGCGCCTCCAGTGTCGATTGCCACCGTCGCGCGAGCGCCGCGTCATCCGCACAGCGCGCGCAGAGGCCCCGCGCGTCCACCCCGATCTGACGCACGCGCGCCGCCGGGTGACGCTGACACACCGAACAGTCCAACGTGCCGCCCCGGATCGCTCGGAGGAGCGTGGCGATCGTCCTCGAGAGCGCGATGCCCTTCCGCTCCTCCGTTGCTGTCTCTTTCATTGGTTCAAGCTCCTCTCCTGACCCGCTCTTGTCTGATTGCGTGATAGCCCATCCTCGAAGTCATCGCCGCGATCGAGGCTTTCTCGGCGTCGGTCGCATACTTCGCATACGTGGTGAGCGCATCGCTCATGCGGTCGTGCATCTCCTGAGTCCAGTCAAGGGCCGCGCACGTGGCCCAGCGCCAGGCCGCCAACTCGCACGCGACGCAGACCGACTCGACGCGCGTGTGTGACGGTTCGCAGCGATGCAGGACATGCCCGACTTCGTGCAACACCGTCGCATAATCGAAGGCGCTGACGATCGGCGCGCACTCGATCTTTCGCAGGCCGGTCCACGCATACCCGTTTACGTAATGCGCCTCCCACGAGATGCTGATTCCGTGAAGCCGCGCGAGATCTGCGACATGCCGGCGATAACGCTCCACCTGTTGTTCCTCGCGCGTCAGCACGATCATGTTGGTCTCGACCACATATCGCTGGTGCTTCTCCAGCAACTTCCTCGGGATGCGGCGGCCATCGAGTCGGCGCCAAAACTTCGCGTCCCGCCAGTCGAATTCATGGAGCTGCAGCACGAGATGCTCTTCCAGCCTTCGGGTTCCCGCGGCTTTCCGTTGCGACTTCTCACCGTCGTCCCGAATGCGCTTCATCGCGATCGCGTGGTTGATCTCACGCATACGCGCTGCGACTCGAGCTTCTACCGCTCGTTGCTGCTCTGGCGTCAGCTCCGGATCAATTCGCGACATCGCTCGTTCCTTGTCTGCCCACCGTAAACGGCATCGCGGCAAAACCGCGGGCGCGCCGTTCCCAAAAC
>JBKPTE010000048.1:0-24831 GCA_046735335.1 Acidobacteriota bacterium
CGTGCCAGCCGCTGAGCGTCGAGCCGGTGAACGAACCGTCAGGCTTGAAATTCGCGGGACCGGCCGCGCCGGCAGAATACGTGGAGATCGCCGCCGCGGCGGCAGTCACCAGCAGACGGGTCGTGTTTCTCATCGTGTGGACACTCTCCCCTTCGACGCGCGCGGCTTCCCGAAGAAGACGAACGCGCCCCGGGTGCCGGAGGTGACGATATCGACCGAGCCGTCCTTGTTGAGATCGGCCGCGAGAATCTGAGAGCCCGCGCCGGACTCGTTGTGAATGAGCTCCGGGACGAACTCCGCGCCGCCAGGCGCCTTGGGATTGCGCCGCGTGAGGTACGCGTAGAGCACCGGCGGTCCGTACGGATCCGGATCGAGGAAGCCTTCGTGGTGCGACCAGTAGCGCTTGCCGACGATGAAGTCTGGAATGCCGTCGCCGTCGACGTCGGCGGACGTCGAGCCGTGCGGTTCGGAGAAGGTCACGCCTCCGGCGTTCTTCGCCGAGTAGTCGTCCGCGATCATGTGCTCGACGAACGAGATCTTCCCCGCGGCATCCCGCTTCTGCTCGAACCAGGCGATCCCGAACCCGTGCGCCTGCAGCGCGGTGACGACATCCGCGAGCTTGTCGCCGTTGACGTCATAGACGGCCATCTCGCCGCCGCCTTCTGACGCGCGGCCGTTCCATCGCGCGAACGCCTGCGGATGGTACGTCCAGAGCCCCTGCTGTCCCTTCGGCGGCTGCTCCCACCAGCCATACGCGTTGACGATGTCCACGCGGCCGTCGCCGTTGATGTCCCCCGCGCCGATCCCGTGGGCGCCCGTGGATCCGGGCTCGCTGATCGTCGTCGCGAGCCACGGCCCCGTCGGGTTGGCGGGGTCCGGCTTCGAATATTGGAGCGTACCGTTCGGACCGACGTGGACGAGATCGGGCGCGCCATCGCCGTCGATGTCTTTCATGATGCAGATCTCGCTCACGCCCGTGACGACGTTCGGATACACGTCCCAGCGCCGCGGCTCTCCTTTCGGGTTCACGTACAGGCGTCCGCCATTCGTGCTGAGAAAGTCGGGCCACCCGTCGCCGGTGAAATCGCCGGCGAAGCCCACCATGACCATCGGGTACTCGGTGGACGGATTGAGCGTCTGCGCCGCGTAGAACTCGCGGGCGGTCACGTAATCCGGCCCGAGATAGATGAACGGCGGCACGATGATGTCGAGATGTCCGTCGCGGTTCACGTCCGCGGCCGCCTGCGCCCACGAGTACTGAAACGGCGTGAGCCGCTGCATCCTGAAGTTCGGCGATACCTGCTCTTTCGTGAAGCGCTTCAGGTTGAGATCCTCGTAGGACACGTCCCTGAACCGCACCTCGCCGGTGCCGCCGACGTACAACGCAATCGGTCCGAACGATCCCATCGCCTCGTCGACAGCCGCGCCGCCGCCGGCCGCCTGCAGGCCGGTGTTGACGTGGGGCCGCAGCAGCGTCGCGTCGATCACGATGTCGAGGTCGTTCCACTCGCCGGGTTTGAGCGCGATCGACGGATGCGGTACGACCGATGTCACCGCGGTTGGGCCGCCCCGTCCGGGCGGCGGAGCGCCGCGCCCGCGCCCGCGTCCCGCCGCCTCATCGGGAGGGGGCGGAGCGAAACGGGCCATGCCGCCCGCGGATCGGAGACGCTCGCGCGTCAGCTCGCGTCCCGTTCCATCGAGGGTCACAGCGAACGAGCCGGTCTCCCCCGCCGTGAGCGACACGAAGATCCCCTTCGTTCCCGCCGGCGTCCTTTCCGCGCGCAGCAGCACGCCCGTCTTGCATCCGTCCGCGCACTTGAAGTCGGCGCCGAGCTCCACGTCCTGAAAGGATCGATCGAGCACGAGCCAGCCGCCTTCAGGTGATTTCGGCGTGCCGATCAGTTCACCGTCCGCAGCGCGCCAGTCCGCCTGACCGAGCGTCTTCCAGCCGGTGAGCGTCGAGCCTTTGAACGTCCAGTCCGGTACGAACGTGCTGCGCGTCCCGTGCAGCGGCACGATCACCACGGTGACGAGAACGGTCGCGAAGAGAACGATGCGTGTGCGCATGTGTGATCAGATCCGGCGATGCTGTCGGCGTCGTCCGCGTCAGTCCGCGGCCCGCGTGAGTCCGCGGGCCCTACTTCTTGGGCAGCGCGAAGGCGATTGCGCCGATCGGTGTATCCGGATCGGCCGGTGCGGTTGGGGACGCTCCGCGGCCTCCGCGGCCCGCCGTCGGGCTCGTGACGAGGACGAAATACTGCCGCCCGTTTGCTTCGTAGCCCACCGGCACGCCCGCCGTGCTGCCGACGAAGTTGCCCGTCCAGAGCACCTGACCGGTATCCTCGTCGTACGCGCGCACCTTGCCGTCGTTGCCGGCGTGGAACACGAGGCCGCTCTTGGTGACGACGATGCCGTAGCGCGCGGCGAGGCCGCCCGTGTTCTTCGGTCCTCCCGCTGCGATCGTCGGAAGGTGATCCCCGTTCGGCACCTGCCACTTGATTTCGCCCGTGTTCAGGTCGTACGCCGTCAGCGTCGTGTACGGCGGCTTGGTGAAGGACGCGAGCACGCCGTAATCGGTCATGTACCGCGCCGGCGGCACGTCCTTCACGTCCGCGGGATAGGGCGCGTTGCCGGCGTTTCCGCCAACACCCGGATAGAACGGACCCATCGGCCGCGGCGGCAGCGGCGGCTGCGGCGCGCCGCCGCGCGCGACGACCGGTCCGGGCGGATACGCTTCTGACGCGCCGGCGCCACGCCCGGCCAGCCGTCCGCGTCCGGCGGATGGACTGGAATTCGCGAGATACGCAATCACTGCCGTGAGCTCCTCTTCGCTGATGCCGGAGACGGGACGCATCTGTCCCTGCCCGCCCGTCACGACGGCCTTGATCGCGTCTTCACCCAGCCGATCGGTCACGGCGACGAGGTTTGCCGCGCCCGGCAGCGCGCCGCGCAGATCCGCGCCGTGGCACGCCGTGCAGTACTGCTGGTACGCGTGGTAGCCCGCCTGCAGCGCGCCGCCTCCGGGATTGCCGCCGCGGCCGGGCTGAATGGTGCGCGTGGTGACGTCCTCGAGCTTCAGGATCGCCACCTGGTTGACGCCGACGACGAACACCATGCCTTTCTTGGGATCCGAGGCGGTCGTTCCCCAGTTGGATCCGCCCTGGTTGCCGGGCATCGAGATCGTGTCGGTGAAGCCGGGCGGCGTGAAGATCCCTTCGTTGCGCGCCTTCGCCACGCGCTCGCGCATCGCCTGATACTGCTCCGGCGTCGCCAGCCACGGATTCACGTCGTCGACGGAGAACGTGTGGCGGACGAACGGCGCGGGCTTCGTCGGGAACGGCTGCGTCGGCCACGACTGCTCGCCGGGCACGTCGCTCTTCGGCACGGGACGCTCCTCGATCGGCCACAGTGGCTCGCCGTTCACCCGATCGAACACATAGAGGAAACCGGTCTTGCCCGCGAGAGCGACGGCATCGACTTTCTTGCCGTTGTGGCGGACCGTGACGAGTTGCGGAGCCGAGACGTTGTCGAAGTCCCACAGGTCGTGGTGCACCGTCTGGTAGTGCCAGAGACGCTTGCCGGTGCGCGCGTCGAGCGCGACCAGGCAGTCCGCGAAGAGATCCTGGCCAACCCGATCCGCGCCGTAGAAGTCGTAGTTCGCCGATCCGAGCGGGATGTACACGATGCCGCGCTCGTCGTCGACCGACATGGATCCCCAGTTGTTCACGCCCCCGACGTACTTGTAGGCCTCCTTCGGCCAGGTCTCGTAGCCGAACTCGCCCGGAAGCGGGACCGTGTGGAATTGCCACACCTTCTCGCCGGTCACGACGTCGTACGCGCGGATGTCACCCGGCGGGTTGACGAACGCCTCACCCGGGGCAGAGCCGAGGATCAAGAGGTTCTTCCAGACCTTGCCGGGGCTGTTCGACTGGATGCGCCCCGCGTACGTCTCCGCCCGCGGCAGCCCCTTCCGCAGATCGACGATTCCGTTCTGCCCGAATGTCATGATCGACTTACCGCTCTGGGCGTCGATTTCCTGGAGGAAGCTGTTGATGCTGAAGATCAGCCGCCGGTCCTTGCCGTCATCGCTCTGCCAGTAGTTCACGCCGCGCGAGGTGATGCCGGCGAGCCCTTCGTGAATCCAGATCTCCTTGCCGGTCGTCGCGTCGACGGCGATCAGCGAGCTGTTCCGGCCGAGCAGATACATCACGTTGTCGACCACGATGGGGTTGAAGCCGCTCTGCGCGTAGGGATAAAACCACGCGACCTCGAGCTGGTTGACGTTCGACTTCTTGATCTGATCCGAATCGACGTAGTTCGAGCTGTCGGGACCGTGGAGATTGTCCGACCACCACTTGGTGGTGCGCGACGCGATCGCGACGCTCGCACAGACGAGGACGCCGAGCGTGAACGTGATCACCGAAAACGAGACGCGGCGTTTCATTCCCATGCTCCCCCTGGCTTATGTCCGCGAGATGTTCGCGGCGATGGTGTGCATCTCGTCCCTGGCGGCGGCCACGATATTGCGCGGAGGACGGTCGCTGTAGAACTCGATCGAGTAGATGCCCTTGAAGCCGCTGGCTTCCGTAGCTTTCACCAGCGGCGCGATGTCGTAACTGACGTGCTTGTTCTGGTCGTCGAAGTCCAGCTCCTTGGCCGAGACGAGCTCCAGGTACGGCAGGAGCTTGCTGAGACCGGCGAGGCGATCCGCCGGCGAGGTCGACGGCGTGTTGCCCCAGTCGGAGATCACGCGGCAGTTGGGGTCGTTGACGGCCTTCACCAGCTCGACGACGTGGTCGATGTTCGCGCTGTAGCCCGTGTGGTTCTCGATGAGGAGCATGACGCCGTGCTTCTTGCCGTATTCGGCGAGCTGGCGGAAGGAGTCGGCCGTCCGGTTGACGTCCCACGCGTCGGGCTTGCCTCCGCCCGTGTTGGCGCGCACGCGGGGAGAGCCGAGCGCGGCCGCGCGATCCATCCACTGCTTGATGCTCTCGATGGACGCCTTGCGCTTCGCTTCGTCCGGATCCGACAGATTGTCGGGACCATCGATCTGGATGTTCGAGATCGTCGACCCGACCGCCGCGGCGGCCGCCTTCACCTTGCGGCAGTACTCGATCGTGGGCTCGGCAAAGTGGGCGCTCCAGACTTCCACGTTGTGGAGACCGAGCTGATCGGCGATGAACTTGGGCGCCGTGAGGAGCGTGAGGTCCCCTTCGGGAGGCGCCGCGGCCCCCTTCGTGCGGGTCGCCGGAAAGCGCTCGCGGAAGCAGACGGTGGTGATCCCGAGCCGCTTGAGAACAGGAGGCGGGATCGATGGCGCCGCGCCCTGCGCGAGCAGGTCGAGTCTCGAGCCGAGCGAAACCAGCGGTATCGCCGCCAGTGCCCGGCCGCTCTGCTCCAGGAATTGCCGCCGATTCATAAGCCTCCTTAAAAAGTTTCGAACGCACTGATCCCCCAGCCGCGCGCACCGTGCCGCAGACTCCCCCCGTGCTTCGTTCGGTTGGCGCGCATTAGACCATGCGATTGCCGCAGAGGCAAGCGGTGCCTCGGATCGCGCATGCTAGGATCCTCGCGCGGGAGCCACGGAACAGACGGAACTCGGGGCCTCGGAACAACGCGGATGACACGGATCGGAGCCGAAGCCGCGGAACAACACGGATCGCACGGATCGGGGGCCGAAGCCGCGGAACAACGCGGATGACACGGATCGGAGCCGAAGCCGCGGAACAACACGGATCGCACGGATCGGGGGCCGAAGCCGCGGAACGCGGATGACACGGATCGGAGCCGAAGCCGCGGAACAACACGGATCGCACGGATCGGGGCCGAAGCCGCGGAACAACGCGGATGACACGGATCCGACATCAGGGCCTCGGAACAACACGGATGACGCGGATCCGACATCAGGGGCCTCGGAACAACACGGATGACACGGATCCGAACATCAGGGAGCCTGGAACAACACGGATGACACGGATCCGAACATCAGGGGCCTCCGGAACAACACGGATCGCACGGATCCTGAAGCCGCGGACAGCGCGGATGACACGGATCGCGGCCGAAGCCTCGGAACAACACGGAAGCTCAGAAGCTCACGAGAGATAGACAGGAGACCAGCCGATGTGGGTTTTCTCTCCCCGCCGAATCGCTGTAGGCGCGGCGGTTCTTTGTTTCACGGCGATCGGCGCCGCGCAGCAGCAACAGCCTTCGAACGGAGGCGATGCCGAAGTCGCGAAGATCAAGAATCCCGTCGAACCAACAGCGGATTCGATCGCCGCCGGGAAGAAGGTATATGAGGTGAACTGCGCGTCGTGCCATGGCGCCGACGCCAAGGGCGGCCTCACCATCTCCGTCATTGAGGATCGCGGCGGCAAGCAGCCGCCGGATCTGGTCGACGACAAGTGGGATCACGGTTCGACGGATGGGGAGATCTTCACGGTCATCAAAAAGGGTGTCGCTCCCGACTTCTTCATGATCGCCTGGGGAGGGCAATTGAGCGACACGGACATCTGGAACGTCGTGAACTACCTCAGATCGCTCGCGCCAAACAAGTAGGCCGGGTCTTTAGACCCGGCATTTTTTGGTCTTTGGACCGGGCGTCATCGATTCTCATCTACGCCGGCCGGCGCACGATCGCGCGAATGACGGTGCTGACCAGCATCAGCCCCGCCAGCACATACAACGCGCGATCGTACCCGCCCGAGCTCTGACGGACGCTTGCGACGATCGTCGGGCCCAGCACGCCGGCAAACCCCCACGCGGTCAACTTCAGCCCGTAGATGGATCCGACGTTCTCGGCACCGAAGTAATCGGCCGCAAACGCGGGCATCGTGCCGAAGCCGCCGCCGTAGCACAGCAGGATCACGCACGCGAGCACGTGAACGCCGCAGGCGCTCCAACCCCCCGCCTCCAACCTCCAACCTCCAACATCCAACTTCCAGCTTGGGACTTGATAAAGTGACCGCCGCATGTGGCAGCACGACTACGAACCTCTTGCGGGTAGCCTCGGGTGGTCTGCGCTCGTCGCAGCGATACCGGTGGCCGTGCTGTTCTTCATGCTCGGCGTCAAGCGCAAGCCGACGTGGATGGCCGCGACGGGCGCGCTCGCGTCGGCCCTGCTCGTGGCGCTCGTCGTCTATCGCATGCCGGTCGTCCTCGCCGTCGGTTCCGCGCTGTACGGCGCCGCCTTCGGCATCTTCCCGATTGCCTGGATCTGCTTCAGCGCGATCCTGCTGTATCGCATCGCCGTCGACACCGGCAAGTTCGAGACGATCAAGAACTCCGTCGGCGGCCTCACGAACGATCGCCGGCTCCAGGCGATGTTCATCGCGTTCTCGTTCGGGGCCTTCATCGAAGGGGCCGCGGGATTCGGCGCGCCGGTTGCCGTGTCGGGCGCGATGCTCGCCGGCCTCGGCTTTTCCCCGTTTTACGCGGCCGGCATTTGCCTGCTGGCCAACACCACGCCCGTTGCGTTCGGCTCCATCGGCATACCGGTGACGACGCTCGCCAACATCACCGGATTGCCGCTCCTGTCGTTGAGCGCGATGGTCGGACGCCTGTGCTCGATGGTCTCGGTGTTCATCCCCGGATATCTGATCGTCGTCATGAGCGGGCCGCGGCGCGCGCTGGAGGTGCTTCCCGCGATCGCGGCGTGCGGGTTGTCTTTTGCAGGCGTGCAGCTCTACGTCTCGAACTTCTGGGGGCCGGAGTTGACCGACATCATGAGCTCGCTGACGTGCATCGGCGTCATGGTGCTCGTCCTGAAGCTGTGGCAGCCGAAGACCATCCTCCGGCTCGAGGGAGACCGCCCCGCGGCATCCGCACCGCCCCGTCTTTCACGCCGCGAGATCGTCACCGCCTGGTCGCCCTACATCCTGCTGATCGCGTTCGTGCTCGTGTGGGGCAAACCGGACATCAAGGCGGCCCTCAACCGATGGACGGACGGCCTGCTGCCCGCGTCTCTGCCGCACAGCCGCACGACGCTGAACGGGATCGAGGTGCCGGCGCTGCACAACGCCATCATGCGGATTCCGCCGGTCACCGCCCGGCCGACCCCCTATCCGGCCATCTTCGAGTTCAACTGGCTGAGCGCCGCCGGGACGGCCTGCTTCTTCGCGTCGATCGCCGCGGCGCTGGTGCTCGGGATGAAGCCACGCGCGTTCGCGAGCACCTATGGGGCGACGTTCCGGCAGCTCGCCGTTCCCATCTACACCATTGCGTGCATGCTCGCGCTGGCGTACTTGATGAACTATTCGGGCATGACCTCGACCCTGGGGCTTGCGCTCGCGGCAACGGGCGCGGTGTTCCCGTTCTTCAGCGCCGTTCTCGGGTGTTTCTCACCGGCAGCGACACGTCCGCGAACGCTCTGTTCGGCAACCTGCAAGTCGTGACGGCAAACGCGCTGTCGCTGAATCCCGTCCTGACCGCGTCCGTGAATTCCGCGGCTGGCGTCGTCGGAAAGATGATTTCACTGCAGAGCATCGCGGTTGCCGTCGCGGCAACGGGCATGACGTCCGAAGACGAGGGCACGCTCTTCCGGTTCACGATCAAGCACAGCATCCTGCTGATGATCGTGATGGGCGTCATCTCGATGCTGTGCGCGTACGTGATTCCCGGCTACGTGCCGGCGCTTCCTCCGAGGCAGCCATGAGTTGGTACGAGATTGCGAACGAGCGCGACATCGCCTCGCCCGCGCTGCTGCTCTACCCCGATCGCGTGCAGGAGAACATCCGCCGGATGATCCGGATGGCGGGCAGCGTCGAACGTCTTCGGCCGCACATGAAGACGAACAAGCTGCCCGAGGTCGTCCGCATGGTGCTCGAGCAGCGCGTCACGAAGTTCAAGTGCGCGACGATTGCCGAAGCCGAGATGATTGCGGCGTGCGGCGCGCCCGACGTCCTCCTCGCGTACCAGCCGGTCGGCCCGAACGTTCGCCGCCTCGCGGATCTCGTCCGGCGCTTTCCCGGAACGACATTGTCTGCGCTCGTCGACGACGAAGCGGTGATTCGATCGCTGTCGGCCCAGGCGATCGAATCGGGCGTGACGTTCAATCTCTTTCTCGATCTCGACTGCGGCATGCACCGGACGGGCATCGCGCCGGGCGATCGCGCCGCCGCGCTCTATCGGCTGATCGGCGAGCTGGAGGGTCTCCATGCGGCCGGCCTCCACGCCTACGATGGCCACATCCGCGATGCCGATCTCGTCTCGCGCGAACGCTCTTGCGATGCGGCGTTCGCGCCGGTGCGCGCGCTGCGCAAGGGGTTGCAGGAGGCCGGCGTGGCCGTGCCCGTGCTGGTTGCGGGCGGCACGCCGACGTTTCCGGTGCACGCGAAGCGGCCTGACGTCGAGTGCAGCCCTGGCACGCTCGTGTTCTGGGACTGGGGCTACACGACGTCGTTCCCGGACATGGATTACCTGCCAGCGGTGACGCTGCTGACGCGCGTGATCAGCAAGCCCGGCACGAACCTGCTCTGTCTCGATCTCGGCCACAAGGCCGTCGCGTCGGAGATGCCGCACCCGCGTGTCCACCTGTTCGGCCTCGAGGATGCGCGCTTCATCGGCCACAGCGAGGAGCACCTGACGCTCGAGACGCGCAGCGCCGGCGAGATCGCCGTCGGGTCGACGTTCTACGGCATCCCGTGGCACATCTGCCCGACCGTCGCGCTCCACAGTCAGGCCGTTGTCGTGCGCGACGGCCGGGCCGCCGAGCGTTGGGACATCGTCGCCCGCGCGCGGACGCTCACGATC
This sequence comes from Acidobacteriota bacterium, assembly GCA_046735335.1. Lineage (GTDB taxonomy): Bacteria > Acidobacteriota > Vicinamibacteria > Vicinamibacterales > 2-12-FULL-66-21 > JBKPQB01. Next base: position 9,748 of record JBKPTE010000048.1, read on the forward strand.
TAGTCGCGTCGTGCGGTGTGCGGCGTGCGGGTGCGTCGCGCGGGTGCGTCAGGCGCGGGCGGCATCCGCCGCCGGGGCCGCCGTCTTTCGGACGGCGGGAAATCGTCTCAGCTCGCGCTCTGATGCCCCCGCGTCGAGTAGGGATGGGCTTCAGCGACATCCGCCAGGTGTAGTGCACCGGGCACGTGTTATCAGCCAGCGCACGGATCACAGGGAACAGACTCGACGCGAGGAATCGCCTCGCCGATTTCCGGCTGCGCCGTGAGCACGCCGTCCTCCAACGGCGTCCCGTCAGCGGACGCCGCTCGCGCCCGCCGCTCGTCTGTCGAGCTGCGGCTGGTGCCCGGATCGCGTCGACCTCCGAGACGCGTGATACGCGACAGAAGTAAAACGGGTCCGGAGGCGTGCCTATCGGTGTCGGCGCCGTATTTGCGCGCTCGCGGTGGAGTCTGGGCTGTCGTTCAACAATCGTTGGCTGGCCTTGTGAAAACCCCAGCCGACACCGCACCGGAAGACAAGCGTCGCAGGACCCGTTTTTCCACGCGGCTCGGCGGGAGACGCGAGCCGGACGCCAGCCGCAGCTCGAACCGGAGCGGGATCCCGTTCGCGCGGTGTCCGTTGTGCGGGTGCGTCGCGCGGGTGCGGCGCGCGAGTGCGTCAGGCGCTGGCGGCATCCGCCGCCGGGGCCGCCGTCCGGAAGACGGCGGCCCGAGGGCGGAGCCGTTCACGTCCGACGCGCGCTAGACCTTCATCGCCTTCAGCGCCGCGACGCTCGCCTTCGTCAGCTCCATGTTCTGCTCGACGAAGTAGTTCCTCACGCCGCCCGTCTTCGCGGCCTTGAACGTCTTCTCCCAGTCGATGCTGCCCTTGCCGACCGAGGTCTGCACGCCGCGGCCACGGCCGCCGCCGCGCCCGCCGCGACCCTGCTGCCCCGGGGGCGGCGGAGGGGGCGTCGCGTTCAGATCGACATCCTGGACGTGCATCGAAATGAACCGGCCGGGGTACTTCGTGAAGTAGTCCGCCGCGACGAAGCCCTGGCCGATCGTCGACATCTGGAACTGGAACTTCACGAGCTTGGGATCGAGCAGCTCCATCAGGATGTCGTACGTGCGCTTGCCGTCGACCGACGACAGCTCGAAGCCTTCGTTGTGGAGCCCCTGCTGCAGGCCGTTCTTCGCGGCAACCGCGGCAATCTTGTTGTACTCGTCCGCCGCGCGCTTCACATCGTCCATCGTCGGGTTCGTGCCGCCGCCCAGCGAGGCGACCATCATCTGCGTCATGCCGATCTCTTTGGCCCAGTCGATGCTCTTCTGCTGCGCTTCGCGAAGCTCCTTCATGCTGAAGTGCGCGCTGATCGCCTTGAGGCCGTGATCCTTCAGCGTCTGCTTGACCTGCTTCGCGTCGGAGAGGCTGGCGAACTCGTTGTAGCCGAACGGCGAGCAGAGCTCGATCTGCTGGACGCCGATGTCCTTGAGCGTCTGCAGCAACCCGGCGAAGTTGCCGTCCTTGATCATCTGCCGATGCGGATACGTCTGGCTGCCGATGGGAATCCCGAGAGGATTCGCCTCGAGCAGCGCGCCGCCTGCCGCCGCGAGAATGCCTGCCACCGCCGCGTCCGTCGCCGTCTTCCTGAAGAACTCACGCCTCGAAATCGCTGCCATGAATGCCTCCCGAATGCCGAATACCAGAAGCGAACCCGGGACCCCGGATCCCGGACCTCGGATCCCGGATCTCTACAGCTCCCGAATTCTGATGTTGCGATATTTCACGTATCCCGCGAATCCGCCCGCTTCGCCCGCCGGCGGCCACTGCAGGCTTATGGGACCAGCCTCCTTCCACTTCGCCTCAGCGGGATCGGTCGGATCGTCCGTCACGTCACAGATCTGCTTTCCATTCAGGGCGACGGTGATATGCGGGCCCTTGGCCGTGATCTGCAGGTGATTCCACTGCTCTTTCTTCCGAAGCCCCGGGAACTTGTCGTCGCCGGTGTCGAGCCAGAGCACGTTGTGCTGCGGCCCGAGCGCTTTCGGCGAGACGCGGTGCACGACGATGCCGATGTACTCACCCGCTTCGCGACGTCCGATGTTCACCTGATAGCCGGTGCGGAACGAGACGCCGCTGTTGTATGTGCAGGTCTTGTCGACGCTCGCGTTCGCCTGCTCCGGTCCGGTGCGCTCAGGCGAGCACTGCGTGCCGTGCTCCGCGAGCTGGAAGTCCAGCTCGAGAGCGAAGTCCTTGAACTGGTCGTTGGTGACGAGGCTTCCGCGCCCGCTGCCTTGACCGCCGACCAGGACGCCGTCCTCGACCTTCCAGTTCGCCGGCGTCGCGTTGGCACCGCCGCGGCCGGCGGCGACCGACCACCCCGTCAGGTCCTTGCCGTTGAACAGGGGCTTCCAGTCTCCGGGAGCCGCTCCGGCTCCGGCCGACACGGTTGCGAAGGAGAACAGGACGAGCGCACAGCAAGGCACACACACACGCGCAACGATCGATTTCATCAAGGACACCTCCCGGCGTGCGTAAGCATTGTCGAATGTGGTTCAGTTTGGCAAGTCCCTTTAGAAAGTGAACGGCGAAATCGCGCGATGGTGTAGGATTCTCGCCGTTTCCACATGGAGGCACTTCCGCCTGAAGGCGGAAGCCACGAAGCCGTGGAGGCACTTCCGCGCTGTAAGGCGGAAGCCACGAAAGTAGCTGGTCCGTTTGGTCTGCCTGGAGGCAGTCGATGAGGCGATTCGTTCTTGCGTTCGTGATTCCGTGTGGAGTGCTCGTGGGGGTCGTCGTTCACGGCCAGCAGAAGCCGGAGCAGACGGCCGCGTCGTTGAAACCCGGGCCGGGGCTCGAAGTGAAGCTCTGGGCTGCCGAACCGATGCTGTCGAATCCCACGGACATGGCGGTGGACGAACGCGGACGTGTCTGGGTCGTAGAAGGCGTGAACTACCGGCGCACGCAGCGCAACCTGCCTGACATCCGGCCCGAAGGCGACCGCATCGTGATCCTCGAGGACACGAACCAGGACGGCCGCGCGGACAACGTGAAGGTGTTCGATCAGAATCCGCACATTCGCGTGCCGCTCGGGATCGCCGTTCTGGGCGACAAGGTCTACGTCTCGCAGTCCCCCGACCTCATCGTCTACACGAAGGACGCGGACGACAAGATCCTGAAGAAGGAAGTGGTGCTGACCGGCTTCGCCGGCGTGGATCACGATCACGGGCTGCACGCCGTCGTGTTCGGGCCCGACGGCAAGTACTACTTCAATCAGGGCAACACCGGATTCGACGTCACGGATCAATCCGGCACGCGGCTGCAGAGCCAGGGGACGGGCGCGAACACGCGACCCACGCCCGGCTACTACGAAGGCGCGGCGTTTCGCATGAACGCGGACGGCACCGGCCTCGAGGTCATCGGGCAGAACTTCAGGAACCCGTACGAGCTGACGGTCGATTCGTTCGGCAACGTCTTCCAGACGGACAACGACGACGACGGGAATGCGTGGACGCGGCTGCTCTACAACATGGAAGGCGGCAACTACGGGTTCCGTGGACCGCTGAACAAGACCTGGCTCGAGGACCACAGCTCGCACTGGCACACGGAGGTGCCGGGCGTCGCGCCGCTGATCTATCGCATCGGGGCGGGATCGCCCTGCGGTCTCCTGCTCTACGAAGGCGATCTGCTGCCGGCGGCCTATCGTGGACAGCTCCTGCACGCTGATGCCGGCAGGCGCATCGTCGCGATGTATCCGCTCACGGTCGAGGGAGCCGGGTTCACGGCGCACAGTGAAGACGTGGTGAACGGCGGCGACGACACGTGGTTCAGGCCGAGCGATGTCGCCGTGGCGCCGGACGGCGCCCTGCTGATCGCCGACTGGTACGATCCGGGCGTCGGCGGCCACCAGATGGGCGATCCGGACGGGAAGATGGGACGCATCTACCGCGTGGCGCCGGCCGGGAACAAGCCGGTCGTGCCGAAGCTCGATCTCAAGTCCTCTGCAGGGCTGACGGCTGCATTGTCGTCGCCGAATTCATCGACGTTCTTTCTGGCGCGCGCCGCGCTGAAGGCGCAGGGGCAGGCCGCCCTCGGCACGCTGCAGACCATGTGGCGCGCGCAGAATCCGATCCTGAAGGCGCGCGTCCTGTGGCTGCTCGGTCCGCTCGGCGACGCCGGGTCGACGGCAATTCAGGAAGCGCTGCAGGATGGCGATCCGCGCTTCCGCATCCTCGGCCTCCGAGTCGCGCGGATGACCGGGGCCGACATGCTTGCTGTGTCGAAGCCGCTGCTGCACGATCCGTCGCCGCAGGTGCGGCGCGAGATCGCGCTGATGCTGCGCGATCCGAACCCCGCGTTGATGCTGCCTCCGTACCTCTACAAGGACCAGGTGCAGCCGTCCGCCGCGTGGCTCGATGCGATGGCCGAACTGGCGACGCAGTACGACGGCAAAGATCGCTGGTATCTCGAAGCGCTCGGCATTGCGGCGCGCGGCCGCGAGGACGCCCTCTACGCGCGCCTGAAAGCCAACGACGCCGGACTGTCTTCGATGGCCTTCCGGCAACTGGTGTGGGGGCTGCGTCCGAAGAGCGCGCTGCCGGATCTGGTCGAGGCGGTGAAGAACCCGTCCACGCCCGCTAACGAGCGCGTCGTGGCGGTGAGCGCCATCGGCTGGATGCAGTGGCCGGAGGCGGCGCGCGCGATGGAGTCGATCATTCTGGCTCCGTCCACGCCGCCGGACGTCGTCACGAGCGCGTTCGGGTCGTACAGCCACGAGCTGTTCAGCATGTGGGCCGACGCGCGGACGAGCGCCGCGCTGCCGTCGATCATGCGAAAGGAATTCGCGACGCCCGAGTCGCAGGCCGCGGCGGTGGCCGTCGCCGACGTCCTCGAGGATCCTCAGTACCTGCCGGACCTGCTCGGGCTCGCGAGCTCGGCGACGGCGGCTCCCGAGGCGCGCGCGGCGGCAATCGACTCGATTTCAATGAAGCACGACCCGCGCTATCTCTCGGATTTCGAGGCGCTCGCGTCGAGCGGCCCGCTTTCGGTGCGCGTCGCTGCCGTTCGTGCCGTCGGCAACCTCGGTCAGCCGGACGGGGAGAAATGGGCACAGCAGCTCCTCGTCAGCGATGCGCCGAACGAGGTCCACGTGGAAGCGGTTCGTGTGCTCGCGCGTTCCGTGGCGGGTCTGAACGCGATTCTGGACCTCGCGGAAGCCGGCAAGCTTCCGCCGGAGCTGAAGACCCTGGCGACCAACGTCACGAATTCGGCCGCCCCACCGCCCACGGGACGGCGCGGCGGACCGATGTCCCCTGTCGCGATGCGCCTCCGTACGGCGCCGACGGATCCGGCGTATGTCGCGATCCGCGAGCGTGCGGCGAAGTTGCTGCCGATGCCCGCCGCGCGGCGTGTGCCCAGCGCGTTCGAGCTGGACTTGAGCTATGCGGGCAAGGTCCCGGCCGGCAAGAAGGTATTCGAGACCGACGGCGGCTGCGCCGCGTGCCACAGCCTTGGCGGCAAGAAGCTGCTTGGCCCCGACCTTTCCGCGATCGGCGCCAAGTACGGCAAGCAGGCCCTGCTCGACAACATTCTCAGTCCGAGCGACGCCATCGCGCCCGAATACATCATGACGACGATTACGTTGAAGAGCGGCGAGCGCGTGCAGGGGCTGGTCACGGAAGAGACGGCGGATCGCCTCGTCGTGACGACCGCGCCCGATCAGGAGCGCCGGATCAATCCGGCGGAGGTTGCCTCGCGCGATCAGCTTCGCGTGTCGCCGATGCCCGAGGGGCTGCTCAACAACCTCTCGCTGCAGCAGATCGCCGACCTGCTCGAGTTCCTCACGACGCTCAAGTGACTGTGAGAACATGGGGTCCATGAGGTACGCGCTTCTCTCCGTCACGTACTCCGGTCTCTTCTATGCGGGCGAAGCGCTCTCGATCGAGCAGCAGATCGTCAAGGCGCGGGAGCTGGGGTTCGATGCGCTCGCGATCGAGACCAAGCGGCCGGTCGCGTCGCCGATCGATCTGACGAAGGCGGCGCGCGCGCGCATCAAAGCGGCCGCCGCCGACCACGGGATCGCCCTCTGCGCGCTCGAGAGCCTGTCGAGCTTCGCGAGCCCGCTGATGGAAGAGCGCGAGAACAACCTCGCGATGATGAGGGCCGTCCTGGAGCTCGCCTCCGATCTCGGCGTCGATCTGGTGAAGGTGTTTGCCGCCTGGCCGGGACTGATCGACGACGAAGAAGCGATCGCGATGTACGCGCCGTACGAGCGCGGCAATCACTACAAGCGGCTGTATCCGCCGGATCTGCGCCGGTGGCATCGTGCCGTGGCCGGCATCCGCGAGGTCGCGGACTGGGCGGCCGGCATGGGCATCACGCTCGCGCTGCAGAACCATGCGCCCGTCATCACGCCCGGCTACGAAGACGTGCTCGCGATGATGCACGAGATCGATCGGCCGAACGTGAAGCTCTGCCTCGACGCCGTGCTTTTCTACGAGCGCCAGAGCGACGAGTACGTGCGCGAAGCCGTCGATCGCTGCGCACCGTACATCGTCTATACGCACTACGGCGCGTGGAACTTCAGCGAAAACGCGGACGGGGACGCGGTGCAGGATCCGGCTCCCTCGTTCGGCGGCCGGATCAACTACGACGCGTTCATCAGGGCATTGCACCAGAAGGGCTACGACGGCTATCTCGTGTCCGAGTACTGCACGGCGGCGCTGAAGAGCCACACGATTGCCGGCATCGAGGAGGTCGACCGCGGAACGCGCCTCGCCCTCCGGTACGTGCAGCGGATCGTCGACAGCCTCGCACCGTCGAAGGCCGCCCGGCCCGCACCCGCGGCGGTCTGATCGGCGTCATGCGTGGGGCACGCTGTCGTCTGTTCTGACGTGCCTCCTCCACTCGCCATGCGTACCAGCGGCGGCCTCAAAGCACGCCTGATGCTGATGATGTTCCTCCAGTTCTTCATCTGGGGGGCGTGGTACGCGACGGGCGGGAACTACATGAAGAGCCACGGGCTGAGCGACGCCATCTACCTGGCGTACATGGCCAGCCCGATCGGCTCCATCGTCGCGCCCTTCTTCCTCGGCATGATCGCGGATCGCCTCTTCCCCGTGCAGCGCGTCCTCGGCGTCATGCACATCCTGAGCGGCGCGTTCGTGTTCGGGGCTCCGTTCCTCGCGCAGGGGCGGTTCACGTCGACGCCCGCGTTCCTCGCCTTCCTGCTGCTCCACATGCTCTGCTACATGCCGACGGTGGGGCTTGCGATGGCCACGTCCTTCCACCTGCTGAAGGACAAGGAGCGCGAGTTTCCGCTGGTGCGCGTATGCGGCACGATTGGGTGGATCGCCGCAGGAATCCTCGTCAGTTATCTGCTGCACGGCGACACGACGGCGCTGCCGATGCACGTCGCCGGCGGGGCCGGCGTGCTGATGGGCCTCTACAGCTTCACGCTGCCGAACGTGCCGCCGCCCGGCGCCGGCCGCAAGCTGTCGTTCCGCGACATCGCCGGTCTGGATGCGTTCTCGGTCCTCAACTCGCGCGCGTTCGTGGTGTTCATCACCAGCGTGATGCTCACGAGCATCCCGCTCGCCACGTACTTTGCGTACGTGCCCGTGTTCCTGCGCGACGCGCACATTCCCAACCCGGCGTTCAGGATGACCTTCGGCCAGATGTCCGAAGTGCTGTTCCTGCTGCTCCTTCCGTGGTTCTTCGCGCGGATGGGCGTCAAAGGCGTGCTGATCGCCGGCATGAGCGCGTGGATCGCGCGCTACGCGCTGTTCGCGCTAGGCGCGCCGGATGCGGTCGCATGGATGCTCATGGCCGGCATCTGCCTCCATGGGCCGTGCTACGACTTCGTGTACGTTGCCGGCCAGGTGTACATCGACACGAGGGCGTCCGCGGCGATCCGCGCGCAGGCGCAGGGCCTCTTCGTGCTGGCGACCTACGGCGTCGGCCAGGGCTTGGGGACGCTCGCTGCTGGTTGGATCTTCAACGCGATCATGTCGGGCGGCGCCGCAGGATCGCTGGACCAGTGGCAGGTCTTCTGGATCTTCCCTCTCGTCTTCGCAATCATCGTCACGGCGCTGTTCGTGCTGGGCTTCAGAGACGATGTGAAGGTGGGCGCCGAACGGTCGGCGCTGGCGTGATCGTGCGCGGGTTGCTGCCTCTCGTCGCCGTACTCCTCATCACGGTCCCGGCGCCGCAGTCCGGCGCGCGCGTGCGGTTTCGCGACGTTGCTGCCGACGCCGGGTTGAAATTCGTCCACAAGATGGGCGCCGCTGCGGGCACCTATTACGTCGACAGCGTTCCGGGCGGCGTTGCCGTGTTCGATTACAACGGTGACGGGCGGCCCGACATCTTCTTCACCAACGGCGCAAAGCTCCCGTCGTTCGAGAAGACCGCCGAATACGCCAACCGTCTTTACCGGAACGACGGCGGCATGCGATTCACGGACGTCACGGATACGGCAGGCGTGAGCGGCGTCGGGTATGCGATGGGCGCGGCGGCGGCCGATTACGACAACGACGGCCGCGTCGATCTCTTCGTCGCGGGCGTCCGGCAGAACCAGCTGCTGCACAACCGCGGCGACGGCCGTTTCGAGGACGTCACCGCCAGGTCGGGAATCGCGAGCGGAGACTGGAGCGTCGCGGGCGGCTGGTTCGATTTCGACAACGACGGCCTGCTGGATCTCTTCGTCGTGACCTACGTGCAATGGACTCCGGAGACCGACCGGTTCTGTGGCGACAAGGCGCGCGGGATCCGCATCTACTGCGATCCGCGGACGTATCAGGGTTTGCCGAACCGGCTGTATCGGAATCGCGGCGACGGCACGTTCGAAGACGTCTCGGCGCGCACGGGCATCGGCGCCCACGTCGGGAAGGGCATGAGCGTCGCGTTTGCGGACTACGACCACGACCGGCGCATGGACGTCTTCGTCACGAACGACACGACGCCCAATTTTCTGTTCCACAACGCCGGCGCGCGGTTCGAGGAGACGGCCCTGCTCGCCGGCGTCTCCGTCTCGGAGTCCGGCCGCCCGATCTCGAGCATGGGCACGGACTTTCAGGACTACGACAACGACGGCTGGGAGGACATCCACCTCACCGCGCTCGCTGGCGAAACCTTCCCGCTGTTTCGCAACATGCGTGAGGGGAACTTCCTGGAAACGACGCAGTCATCCGGCCTCGCGCGGTTGACCGTGAGGTCCTCCGGATGGTGCACCGCGTTCGTCGATGTCGACAACGACGGCTGGAAGGACATCTTCACGGCGGACTCGCACGTGAACGAGCGAATCGCGGACTTCCAGGCCGTTGAAGGACGCCAGCCGAATGAGATCTTCATGAACGACGGACGCGGCGGCTTCACGGACGCGACGGCGGCGTCCGGGCTTGCCGCCGCAGCCGCCACTCACCGTGGCTGCGGCGTTGCGGACTTCGATGGCGACGGGCGCGAGGACATCGTCGTGCTCGTGGCGGGCGGTCAGGCAGAGCTGTGGAAGAACGAGAGCGCGCCGGAGCGGCACTGGCTGAACGTGCGACTCGTCGGGTCGCGGAGCAACAGAGACGGAATCGGCGCCCGCGTCGTCGTCGGCAACCAGGTGCGAACGATGACGACGGCCGTGGGGTATGCCTCGTCGTCGCACGCGGGCCTGCACTTCGGGCTTGGCGACGCGGAGCAGGTGGATCAGTTACGGGTCGTCTGGCCGTCCGGCCTGGAAGGCGGAGTCGTTCCCGTCAAGGCGAACCAGACGATGGTGATCGAGGAGAAGTAAATTCCGCGTAAGTCCGCGTCGTCCGCGGCCGTCGACCGCGGCTGTCGTCCGCGGCCGTCCTTGATCCGCGGCGATCCGTGGCCTATGCTACGCGAAACATGACTTCATTCGTCAAAACCCGTCTGGCCGCGATGATGTTCCTCAACTACATCATCTGGGGCTCGTGGTACGTCACGATGAACACCTATCTGACGACGACCCTGCACTTCTCCGGCACCGAGGCCGGAGCGGTGTTCGGGACGACGGCGGTGGCATCGATGGTGTCGCCGTTCTTCGTCGGGCTCGTCGCGGACCGGTTCTTCGCGACCGAACGCGTGCTGGCGGCGCTCTATGCATTGAGCGCGGTGTTCCTCGTGCTCGTGACGCAGGTGACCTCCTTTGGCGCCGTCTACGCACTGATGCTCATCTTCTGCCTCTGCTACTTCCCGACGATCGCTTTGACGAACTCGATCACGATGCAGAACGTCCCGGACCCGGGACGCGACTTTCCCGGCATTCGCGTGCTGGGGACGTTCGGGTGGATTTTCATCAACCTGATCGTCGGGTTCATGCGCATCGAAGCGAAGGCGACGCCGTTCCTGCTCGGCGCGATCGCGGCGGTCGTGATGTGCGTGTACAGCGTGCTGGTGCTGCCGCATACGCCGCCGGCCGGCCGCGGGCAGCAGATGACCGTCCGGCGGATTCTGGGCCTCGACGCGCTGGCGATGATGAAGGATCGGTCCTTCCTCGTGTTCGTGATCGCCTCGATTCTCGCGTGCATCCCGCTGACGTTCTATTACTCGTTCGCGAACCCGTATCTGAACGACGTCGGCGTCGTGAACGCCGCCGGCAAGATGACGCTCGGGCAGGCGTCGGAAGTCGGCTTCATGCTGGCGATGCCGCTGCTGTTCCGCGCGATTTCGGTTCGCGGGATCCTGCTCCTCGGGCTCGTCGCGTGGACGGTCCGGTACCTGCTCTTCGCGTACGGCAGCCCGGACACCGGCATGTGGATGTTCTACGTGGCGATCCTGCTGCACGGCGTCTGCTACGACTTCTTCTTCGTCACCGGCCAGCTCTATACCGACCAGGAGGCGCCGGTGCACCTCCGCAGCACGGCGCAGGGGTTCATCACCTTCGTGACCTACGGCGTGGGAATGCTGATTGGATCGCTGCTGTCGGGCGGCGTGCTCGACTACTTCTCGACGACGGGGCCGGCAGGCGTGACGCGCAACTGGCAGTCCTTCTGGCTCAGCTCGGCGTTCATGGCACTGGGCATCGCGGTGCTCGTCCTGCTGTTCTTCCGGACCGGGAAGAAGATCCAGGCGACCCAGGGGACCGCCGAGCAGCCTGTGCCCGCGTGATCCGCGTGTCGTAGCGCGCAACTTTAGTTGCGCGAACAGTGCGATCAGCGCTCGCGCATCGCCCGCCAGACGCGCTCGGGCGTGAGCGGCAGATCGCGAATCACGACGCCTGCGGCCTGGTTCACGGCTGCGCCGACAGCGGCCGCAATCGCGAGGATCCCGCCCTCCCCCGCTCCTTTCGCACCGAACGGCCCGGGCCCGTCTTCGTTCTCGATCAGAATCGACTGCAGCCGCCGCGGCGCGTCCTTGATCGTCGGGATCCGGTAATCGAGCGCCCCGAGATTCACGATTCGGCCGTGCTCGTCGAGCACGAGGTGCTCCATGAGCGTGTGCCCAAGCCCCATGATGGCCGCCCCTTCGTCCTGACCTTCGACCTGCTGCGGGTTGAGCGCCTTCCCGACGTCGCTGACGAGCACCAGGTTGAGGACTTCGACCGCGCCCGTCTCGGGGTCGACCGTCACCTCCGCCGCCGCGCACATCAACTCCCAGAATGCCGGACTGCCGCCGAGCGGATGGTCGGGGTTGAACGCGTTGCGCTCCTCCCCGACGCCAATGACCTCGCCGCGCGGCGGGCCGAAGTGGCGCTTCAGCACGTCCGCATAAGACAGGCGCTCCGCGCTCGTTCGGACGGAACCCTCGTCGACGACGAGGTCCTCCTCCTCGACGTCGAGCAGCGCAGCGGCCATCTGCTTCAGCCGCGCCTTGATCTGGTCGCAGGCCTTCAGGACCGCGTTGCCCATGAACACGGTCGAACGGCTCGCGGACGTCGAGGAGTCGAACGGCGCGACCGCCGTGTCCCCCATCACCAGCGCGATGCGATCGATCGGAATGCCGAGCGATTGACTCGCCACCTGCGCGAGCACCGTGCGCGCGCCCTGTCCCATGTCGGAGGTGCCCGAGAGAATCGACGCGCTCCCGTCGTAGTGCAGCCGCACGATCGCCATCGACGTCGACGCCGTGGACGAGCTCTTCAACCCGAGCGACACGCCGCGTCCGCGGTTCGGGGGCAGCGGACGTGTCCACTCGATGGCGGCGGCCGCCTTCCTCAGCGCCGCGCTCCAATCGCCGTCTGCCGGCGTGTCGCGGGGGATGAACGCTTCTCCGCGCGCCGGCAGGTTGCGGAGTCGAATCTCTACCGGATCGAGCCCCAGTCTCTCGGCGGCCTCGTTCAGTTGCGATTCGACGGCCCACGATGCCTGCGGCGTGCCGAATCCGCGAAAGGCCGTGCTCGGCGTCGTGTGAGACAGCACGGCCCGCGCGGTGATTCGCGCGTGCGGTGTGCGGTACGGGCCGCACGCGGCGTAGCTCGCCTTGCTCACGACGCGCGCCCCGATGTCCGCGTAGGCCCCGATCAGAAAGCTGGCATCGATGTCCTGAAAGACGATGCATCCATCCGCGGCGAACCCGGTGCGCGCGTGGATACGCGCGGACGTGCGCCGTGCCGCCTGGAAGGATTCCTCGAGCGTGAGGACGAGCCGTACGGGACGTCCGGTCCTGAGGGCCAGGAACGCAAGGAGCGGCTCGAATTTCGGCCAGCCTTTGCCGCCGAACGCGCCGCCGGGATCCGGCGCGACGATGCGGACGCGCGAGAGCGGCCAGGAAAGCGCGGCGGCAACGACGCGCTGGAGGACGTACGGATGCTGAACGGGACTCCAGATCGTGACGCCGTTCTGATCCGGCGCCGCAAGGAACGCGTGCGGCTCGATCGCGAAATGCGTGACCATCGGGAACGAGTAGTCGCGGTCGACGACGCACGCGGCGGCCGGACCGTCCGGCTGGCCCCAGCCGAAGCGCCATTCGTCGAGCACGTTCGTGCGGGCGCGGGGATCCGCTCCGCGCAGCGCCGGATCCTGTACCAGCGGCGCACCCGCGCTCAACGCATCCTCTATGGAGAGAACGGGAGGAAGTTCCTCGTAATCGATCCTGACGAGCATTGCGGCCTCTGCGGCAGCGTCCTCGGTTTCCGCGACGACGGCGGCCACGGGTTCGCCGAAGAATTTCGTCTCGCCCACAGCCATGACGGGACGATCCGCGTAATGAGGGCCATACCGCGCGACCGGCTGCGGCAGGTCGGCGGCCGAGACAATTGCGTGAACACCCGGAACGCGGCCCGCCTCGTTCGTATCGATGCCATCGATGCGCGCGCGTGCGCAGCCCAGCGTCACCAGCTTTACGTGCAGCACGTTCTCGAGCCGCAGATCGGCCGCATAGCGCTGCGCCCCGGTGACGCGGTCGACCCCACCGGCCCGAGGCACGGATCGACCGATGACGTTCATGGTTGCGATCGTCCTGCGGCCGCTGCGACGGCCGCGACGATCCGGCTGTACCCGGCGCACCGGCAGAGATTCCCTGCCAGCCCTTCTTCGATCTCCGCGACGGTCGGATGAGGGTTGGTCATCAGCAGGTATCGCGCCGCCACGATCATCCCTGGGATGCAGAAGCCGCACTGCACGGCGCCGTGCTGGATGAAGGCCTCCTGAAGTGGATCCAGGCTGCCGTCGCGCGCCAGCCCTTCGATCGTGACGACCGCCTGCCCGTCTGCTTCCACAGCAAGGACGAGGCACGATGTCACGGCCCGATCGTTCAGGATGACGGTGCAGGCGCCGCACTCGCCTTCCGCGCAGCACTCCTTCGTGCCTGTGAGATGAAGTTGATCGCGCAGGACGTCCAGCAGCGTGTGGTGGGGTTCCACGTCGATTGCGCCTGGCTGCCCGTTGACCGTCAGGCGGATGGGGACCCGCGCAGGCATCACGATCGGCTCGTGCTCCGCTGCAGGCGATCGATCGCGGCATCGATGGTGCGGCGGCCGACGGCCGTCAGCATCGCGAGGCGATAGTCGCGGCTCCCGCGTACGTCCGACACCGGCGTCGCGTGCGCGATCAGCCGCTGCAGCGCATCATCCCGCACCATGTCTCGAGCGGACCGGGATGCCAGGGTCCGTGTGTCGTCCGCGACCAGGAATGGCCGCGGTCCGACGGCGCCGAACGCCATTCGCGTCTCCCCGGCTGCATTCACGGCACAGCACATGTTGATGACGGCCAGGTCGACGCCGAAGCGGCGCGTCACGCGGCCGAACGCCGCGCCCGTCCGCTGCTGCGGCAGCGGAAGGTCGATCGACGAGACCATCTCGCCGGCCTCGAGCACGGTGCGTCCGGGTCCCGCAAAGAAATCAGCAAGGGGAATGGCCCGTTCGCTCGACGCCGAGATCGCGTTCACGATGGCGCCGTAGATCAGCAGCGCGGGTGCGGTGTCCGCTGCGGGCGACGCGTTGCAGATGTTCCCGGTGAGCGTGGCCCGGTTCCGAATCTGAATCGATCCGACCACGGCGGCAGCATCGGCGAGCGCGGGAAAGTGCTGCCTGATCCGCGGATCCGCGAGGATGTCCGTGATGACCGCATTCGCGCCGATGCGGAGCCGTGAATCGACTTCGACGACATCGGTGCGAAGACGGGCGGCGCGTTTCACGTCGATGAGGATGACGGGCTGCACCTGTCGTCGCCGGAGCCGCACGATGAGATCCGTCCCGCCGGCGAGGAGCTTCGCGCGCGTGCCATGTTGACGGAGCAGCGCCAGCGCTTCCTCGAGCGTGTCCGGCCGGACGTAGTCGAACGCTCGCATCCCGCGGCTATCGTACCCCGTCCGGAGAGATTTCGAGAGACGCCAGCCTGGCCCGCGCCGATTCGAGCAGCGGCAGCGCGAGCTCTCGGGCGCGCGGGACGCGGATGCGGTCGTACGAGAAATCGAACTTCTCTCGCACATCTTCGACCGAGAACCTGCCGGATCGCGCGAAGCCGAGGAAGAGATCCACGTTCGTGTCGAGGAAGCTGAGGCTGTCGGCAGCCTGGACGAGGTCCGCTTCGGGCCAGCCGCCCACTTCGTGCGCGCGAATCAGCGCTTCGACGTCGGCAATCAGCTCCGCCTCCGCGTGCTGCTCTCTGAGCCAGCTCCCGACGATGCGCGCGCTGCGCTCCGAGTGGGCACGGT
>JBKPTE010000049.1:0-6717 GCA_046735335.1 Acidobacteriota bacterium
CGCGTCGAGCTCCGTGACGTTGATCGAGATGAATTGGGCACCGGGGCGGCTGAAGGCCGTGTTCGACGCCGTCGTGAAATCGCTGAGACGGGAACCCACGACGAGCACGAGATCGGCCTCACGGGCGAGACGATTCGCGGCTGACGTGCCTGTCGCACCGATGGCGCCGACAGCCTGCGGGTGATCGAAGGGCAGCGAACCCTTTCCAGCCTGGGTCTCGCCGACCGGAATGCCCGTGGCCCGCACGAATCGATCGAGCGCGCCGGTCGCTTCGCTGTAGAGGACGCCCCCGCCGGCCACGATGAGCGGTTTCGAAGATGCGCGAATCGCGCGTGCCGCTGCGGCAAGCGCTCCCGCGTCGGGCCTGTTCCTGGACATCGTCCACACCCGCGGCTCGAAGAGCGACGCCGGGTAGTCGAACGCTTCGGCCTGCACGTCCTGCGGGAAGCCGAGCGTGACGGCTCCGGTGTCCGCAGGCGACGTGAGCACCCGCATCGCTTCGAGCAGCGCCGAGGGAAGCTGCTCGGCCCGGTTGATGCGGTCCCAGTACCGCGACACGGGCTTGAAGCAGTCGTTGACGGAGATGTCGCGCGACTGCGACGACTCGAGCTGCTGAAGGACTGGATCCGGACGCCTCGTCGCGAAGATGTCGCCGGGGAGCAGGAGCACGGGGAGGCGATTGATCGTCGCGAGCGCCGCGCCCGTGATCATGTTCGTCGCGCCGGGACCGATCGACGTCGTGCACGCGAGCGTACGCAGGCGGTTGCTCGCCTTCGCGAAGGCGGCAGCCGTGTGGACCATCGCCTGTTCGTTGCGCGGCAGGTAATAGCGCAGCCCCGCCGGCCGGTGCAGCAGCGCCTCGCCGATGCCCGCCACGTTCCCGTGGCCGAAGATGCCGAAGACGCCGCCGAAGAATTCGTGTTCGCGATCGTCGCGGCAGACCCGCTGGAGGGCGAGAAATCGGATCAGCGCCTGCGCGACGGTGAGTCGTGTGGTCTTCATGCGGGTATCCTTCTGAAATTCTACGTGAAGTCTGACGCGTGCCGACGCGATCGTCAATTCGGCGCGTCATGGTCGAAACGTCGTACACTTCGACCGATGAGCACGACGCTTCTTCGTCTCGGCATGGCCGTGTGTCTGTCCGCGTGCAGCGTGCCGGGGGGATCCGGGAGCGGGCCAGCGACACCTGTGGCAGTGCGGCCCGCCGGCGCAACGGATTCGCTGCCGCGCGATCCGGACGACCCGGCGATCTGGGTGAACCGCCGCGATCCGTCGAAGAGCCTCGTCCTCGGCACGATGAAGGTGCCGAGCCCCGACGGCGCGCTCGCGGTGTTCGGTCTCGACGGCAAGCTCCGGCAGTTGCTGAAGGGCCCGAATCGCCCGAACAACGTCGACGTGGAATACGGGTTCGATCTCGGCGGCTCGGCGGTGGACATCGCGGCGCTGACCGAGCGGCTCGGGCGGCGCCTTCGCGTCTACGCGATTGCCGCTGACGGAAGCGGCCTTCGAGACATCTCGGGGGACAGCCTGCCCATTCTGGAGGGCGCCACCGGCGAGCAAGCCGGCCCCATGGGGATCGGCCTCTATCGCCGGCCGCGTGACGGCGCGATCTTCGCGATCGTCTCACCCAAGGCCGGGCCCAGAGAGAACTACCTCTGGCAATATCGCCTGATGGACGATGGAGCCGGTCGCGTCAAGGCCTCCTTCGTACGGCGCTTCGGCAACTTCAGCGGCCGCGGCGAAATCGAAGCCATCGTCGTGGACGACGAGCTCGGGTACGTCTATTACGCCGACGAGGGTGCAGGGATCCACAAGTGGCCGGCGGATCCGGATGCGCCGGACGCGAATCGCGAGCTGGCGCTGTTCGGCACGTCCGGCTATCAGCGCGATCGCGAGGGGCTCGGCATCTACGCTCTGCCCGGCGGCAAAGGGTATATCGTATCGGTGGACCAGCGCGCGGGCGAGAGCATCTTCCACGTGTACACGCGCGAGGGCGAGCCGGGGCGGCCGCACGATCACTCGCGCGACGTGCTCACGTTCGTCGGCGGCGCGGACGGCACCGACGGCCTCGACGTCAGCTCCGCCGCGATGGGGTCGGCGTTTCCCGACGGGATGATGGTGGCCATGAACAGTTCGAGCCGCAATTTCCTGCTCTTTCGCTGGCGCGACATCGCGACGGCCTCCACGCCGCCGCTCGAATCCGCTCCGACGAAACCGCAGTGACGACCACCCCGACGGCATGAGCGATCCATCCCGGACGCCGCTGCTCCAGATGCGCGGCATCTGCAGACAGTTTCCAGGCGTCAAGGCGCTGGACGACGTATCGTTCGATCTGGCGCGCGGCGAAGTCCATGTGCTCCTCGGCGAGAACGGCGCGGGCAAGTCCACGCTCATGCGGGTGCTGAGCGGCGCGTGCGCGCGCGACGCGGGCGACGTGCTCATCGATGGGCAGCCGGCTGTCCTGCACTCGCCTCGCGACGCGCAGCAGCTCGGCATCAGCACGATCTACCAGGAGTTCAACCTCGTCCCGCACCTCTCCGCCGCCGAGAACATCTATCTCGGGCGGGAGCCGCGCCGCTGGGGCGGCGTCATCAACCGCGCGAAGCTGATGGCAGACGCGTCCCGCATGCTCGAGGCGCTCGGCACGTCGATCGATCCGCGATCTCGCGTTACCGATCTGAGCGTCGCCGAGCAGCAGATGGTCGAAGTCGCGAAGGCGCTCTCGCTCGACGCGCGCATCCTGATCATGGACGAGCCGACCTCCGCGCTGACGGAGTCGGAGATCGATCAGCTCTTCGCGGCCATCGGCCGGCTGACGGCACAGGGTGTGTCCGTCATCTACATCTCGCATCGCATGGAGGAACTCTCCCGGATCGGCACCCGCGCGACGGTCATGCGCGACGGCCGCTACATCGCCACGCTGCCGCTGCCCGCGCCGATACCGGAGCTGGTGCGTCTGATGGCGGACCGCGACGTGGCGCATCATTTCCCGCCGCCGACGCGGACGCGCGGCGCCGAGCTGCTGCGCGTCGAGCACGTCTCGCGCGGACCGCGGCTGCGCGACGTGAGCTTCACGCTGCACCGCGGGGAAATCCTGGGCGTCGCCGGCCTTCTGGGCGCCGGACGCACGGAGCTGGCGCGTGTCATCACGGGTGCGGATGTCGCCGAGTCGGGCCAGGTGGTCCTGAACGGGCGGCGGCTGCGGCTTCGCGCGCCGTCGGACGCGATCCGCGCGGGCATCGGACTGGTCCCCGAAGATCGCAAACGGCACGGCTTTGTGCCCGGCCAAAGCGTAGCGGCGAACATCGCGCTGCCGCAGCTTCCGCGCCTCAGCCGCGCCGGCGTCGTCGATCGCGCGCGCGAACGCTCCGTTGCCGCACGCTGGATCGAGCATCTGCGGATCAAGACGCCAACGCCGCAGACCCTCGTCGTCACGCTCAGCGGCGGCAATCAGCAGAAGGTGGTGCTCGGCAAATGGCTCGCCGCCGGCGCCGACGTCCTCGTCGTCGACGAGCCGACGCGCGGCATCGACGTAGCGGCAAAGATGGAGATCTATCAGCTCCTCGATCGTCTCGCCGCGCAAGGCGCCGCCATTCTGATGATTTCGTCGGAGCTGCCCGAGATTCTCGGCATGAGCGACCGCGTGCTGGTGATGCACCAGGGGCGGCTCCAGGCCGTGTTCGATCGCCGGGAGGCGACGCAGGCGCGCGTCCTGAACGCCGCGCTCGGGCTCGCCTCGTAGGCCGTTATGCGTCGTCCTGCCAACGAGATGTCCTGTTCACCGCATAACGGCGGCGCGCACGGCGCGCCCGCGAGGAAGCGGCGGGGGGGGCAGGGGTCCCCGCAAGCGGCCGAGCCGGGGTCCGGGGCGGAGCCCCGGACATAAATGCACAAATTCCCAGCTGCCGGCCGGCGTCTCGGGACGCTCGCGGGGCTGCTCGCCCTCTGCATCCTTCTATGGGCACTCACGCCGTATTTCCTCACGATCTCCAACCTCCTCAACGTCCTCGAGCAGACGACGATCAACGCGGTCATCGCGGCAGGGATGACGTTCGTGATCGTCTCGGCCGGCATCGACCTGTCGGTCGGCTCGCTCGTTGCGGTGGCCGGCGTCGTGCTCGCGGGCGCCCTTCACGCGAACATGACGATACCGGTGGCGATCGCGGCATGCCTGGCGACCGGCTTCGTGTTCGGGCTCTTCAATGGCCTGGCCATCACGCTCGGCAATCTGCCTCCCTTCATCGCGACGCTCGGGATGATGAGCATCGCGCGCGGCTGCGCGCTGGTCTTCACGGACGGCCGCCCGATCTCCGGCTTCGGCGAGGCGTTCCGCAGCATTGCGACGGGCCGCGTGCTCGGCATCCCGGCGCCGGTCATCGTGACCGCGGCCGTTTTCGTCGTCGCGCAGTTCGTGCTGGCCGAAACGCGGTTCGGCCGGTACGTCTACGCGATCGGCGGCAACGAGGAAGCCACGCGGCTGTCCGGCGTCAACGTGCGTCTGCACAAGACGATGGTCTACGGCGTCTCCGGCCTGGCGAGCGCGATCGCAGCGGTGCTGCTGACCGCGCGCCTGAATTCCGCGCAGCCGATCGCCGGGATCATGTACGAGCTCGACGCCATCGCCGCGACGGTCATCGGCGGCACGAGCCTCATGGGCGGCGAAGGCGGCCTCGGAGGTACGATTATCGGAGCGCTCATCATGGGAGTGCTGCGCAACGGGCTCAACCTGCTGGGGGTCTCGTCGTTCGTGCAGCAGATCGTGATCGGGCTTGTTATCGTGTTCGCGGTGCTCGTCGACACCGCGCTCAAGGCGCGCAGGGCCTGAGAGGCCGGGGAGCTGCAGATGGTGTGTCGTTCGCGCGTGCTTCTGTTCCTGTCCATCGCGGCGCTGGCGGCGGCGCCGGCCTGCAATCGCGGCGGCGAAACCGCCTCGGGCCGGCCGCGGATCGCGCTGGTGATGAAGACGCTCAACAACCCGTACTTCGTCGACATGCAGCGCGGCGCCGAAGAAGCCGCGAAGAGCCTCA
Source organism: Acidobacteriota bacterium (assembly GCA_046735335.1). GTDB lineage: Bacteria > Acidobacteriota > Vicinamibacteria > Vicinamibacterales > 2-12-FULL-66-21 > JBKPQB01. Next base: position 5,028 of record JBKPTE010000049.1, read on the forward strand.
ACGTCGAGCTGATCGTGCAGGCTGCCGAGCGCGAGACCGACGTGGAGCGTCAGATGCAGATCGTGGAGAACCTGATTCAGGCGCGCGTGGGTGCGCTTGCGCTGACGCCGTCCGGATCGCGCGAGGTCGTGCCGGCGGTCGGCAAGGCGAACGCCGCGAACATCCCCGTCGTGATCGTCGACACGCGGCTCGACCCGAAGGCAGCCGTGGACGCCGGCGTCAAGACAGCTGCGTTCGTCGGATCGGACAACTACCGCGGCGGGCAAATCATCGGCGAATATCTGGTGAAGATTTCGGGCGGACACGCGAAAGCCGCGATCCTCGAAGGAATTCCCGGCCACGAGACGGGCGACTCGCGCGTCCGCGGCTTCCGCGATGCAATCAAGGGCTCGAGGGTCCAGATCGTCGCGTCACAGCCCGCCAACTGGGAGCGCGATCAGGGCTTCAACGTCTTCCAGAACATCCTGCAGGCGCACCCGGACGTCGACACCGTCTTCGCGTGCAACGACATCATGGCGCTCGGCGCGGTCGAGGCGATCGCCGCCGCAGGACGCAGCGGAAAGATTCGCGTCCTCGGCTTCGACGCGATCGACGACGCGAGGAAGGCGATCGCGGACGGACGCATGACGGCAACCGTCGCGCAGTATCCGGACGAGATGGGGCGCGCGGCGATCGAAGCCGCGGTGAAGGCCATGAAGGGCGAATCCATACCGCACGACATCAACGTGCGCATCGGGCTGATCACGAAAGAGAACGTTGCGAGGGAGAGCGACAAACGATGAAGCTGAACGTCGGACTGATCGGCCTCGGTCGCCTGGGCAAGGTGTACGCGCGCGACCTGTCGAGCCGTCTGGCGGAAACGCGGCTGACGGCGGTTGCGGACGTGAACGCGGCGCTGGCGGCGGAGGTGGCGTCCGAGTTCGAGGTGCCGAAATCGTACGGCGATCCCCGCGGTCTGCTGAAGGACCCGGGCGTCGACGCCGTCGTCATCGTCAGCCCTACGCACACGCATCGCGATGTCGTGATCGCGGCGATGGACGCGCGGAAGCCGACGTTCTGCGAGAAGCCGCTCGCGCTCTCGCTCGACGAGTGCCGGGCGATGCAGGCTGCCGTCGAGAAGAGCGGGACGTTTTTTCAAATGGGATTCATGCGGCGCTTCGATCCCGGGTATGCCGCCGCGAAGCGCCAGATCGACGAAGGGCGCATCGGACGGCCGGTGGTGTTCAAATCGACGTCGCGCGATCCGTTTCCGCCGAGCCTCGAATATGCGAATCCGAAGAGCAGCGGCGGCATCCTGGTGGACATGGGGATCCACGATTTCGATCTCGCCCGCTGGTTCATGGGCGACGTGAAGAGCGTGGCCGCGGTAGGCGGCGTGCTCGCGTACCCGGAGCTGGCGACGGTCGGCGACATCGACAACGCGATCGCCACGCTCGTCTTCGCGGATGGCCGCCTGGGCGTCATCGATCTCACCCGCAACGGCTTCTACGGCTACGACATCATCACGGAGCTCCTGGGCACCGAGGGCACGGTGCGTGTCGGCTACCTGCGCGAGACACCCGTGTTGACGATGACGAAGAATTCGGTGTCGCACGACACGGTGCCGTACTTCATGGAGCGCTTCCGTGATGCGTACACGACGCAGCTCCAGAACTTCGCGCAGAACGTGCAGCAGCAGCGCACGCCGCCA
>JBKPTE010000050.1:0-14297 GCA_046735335.1 Acidobacteriota bacterium
GCTCCAGACGGTCGTCGGCGTCGAGAAACATCACATAGCGCGTACTCGAGGCCCTCAGGCCGGCATTGCGTGCCGCCGCAAGCCCGCGGTTGTCCTGGCGAATGCAGCGCACGCCGCGGAAACGCGTCACGACCTCCGCCGGGTCGTCGTCGGACCCGTCGTCCACAACCACGATCGCGTCGGCGGCCCGCGTCTGCGCGCATACGCTTCCGAGCGCTTCTCCCAGGAAGTGCGCATGGTTGTAGGTGGTGATGACGACGCTTACCGTCGGGACCGGTAGCGGTTCCCCTATCTGCTCGGCACCAACCTGAACAATGGCCGCCACGATGTCGTTGGTGCAAGTATTCTGCCGAGCTTGAACTCCCCGAAGCTTGAAATTGACACCCGTGGCTTCCGCCTTTAGGCGGAAGCACTGCGTGCCTTCACGCGGAAGCACTATTCGAGCAGCTTGATCCGGATGTTCTTGTAGAACACGGTGCTCTTCGGATCGTGCGCCTGCAGGGCGATCGTTCCCGGACCGGTGATTTTCCGCCCCGGACCCTCACGGCCGCCATTCCAATCCGACGGCTGCGTCCAGTTCACCACCTCTTTGTCGTTCACCTTCACGGTAACCGTGTCGCCCTTGATCGTGATGTCTTCGGTAAACCACTGGTCGTCCTTCGCCGGCGAGTCGTCGAGCACGTCCATCACGTGATAGAGGCTGCCGGTGCGGATGCGATCCGTGTGCGAGTTGTTGACCTGGATCTCGAAGCCCTTCGCCGGAAACCGTCCGGACGCGCGGACGTTGCCTTCGCCCGCTTCGGGATACTGGGTCAGGACGTAGACGCCGCCGTTCGATCCCGGGCGCGTCATCACGTCGATCTTCAACTCGAAATTCCGGAAGCTGTGGTCGTGGAACGGGCCGTCGTAGTAGGCGTGGCTCGCGCTTCCGTTGGCCACGATCGCGCCGGCCTCGACCTTGAACGATTCCTCGGGCCCGAAGATCTTCCATCCCGCAAGGTCCTTCCCGTTGAACAGGCTCGTGAAGCCGGATTCTGCCGCCGGCGCCTGCAGGGCGAGGACGAGGAGCAGCGGTGAAAGACGAAACAGGGTAGTCATAGGCGGCGCAGTGTAGCATCCTTGCGTGTCGATGCGATTCCTCCGCCCCATTCTCGCGGCGCTCGTGGGCATGCTCACGGCCGTTCACGCACAGGAGCCCGCCAGACCCGCTCCACTGCGCCTCGCGATTGCGGGCCTCGTGCACGGCCATGTCGCGGGCTTCCTTCGCGCCGCGGGTGCGCGCAACGACGTGCAGATCGTCGGAGTATTCGATCCGGACGCGGCGCTGCGCCGCAAGTACGCGCAGCAGTTCTCGCTGCAGGATGCCGTGCTCTTCGACGACCTCGCGAAGATGCTGGACGCCGTCCATCCGGAAGCGGTTGCGTCGTTCACGAACACCGACGATCACCCGATCGTGGTCGAGGCCGCTGCCGCTCGGCACATTCCGGTGATGATGGAGAAGCCGCTCGCTGTCAGCAACGAGCACGCCCGCCGGATGCGTGATGCCGCGGCCCGCGGCGCCATCCCCGTCCTCGTCAACTACGAAACGACGTGGTACGCCAATCATGGCGCCATCTGGTCGATCTTCAAGGAACGGAAAGCCGCCGGAGAGATCCGCAAGATGGTCGCGCTCGACGGACACCAGGGGCCGAAGAAGATCAACGTGCAGCCGGAGTTCTTCGACTGGCTCTCGGACCCGCAGAGGAACGGCGCGGGGGCGCTCTACGACTTCGGCTGCTACGGCGCGAACCTGATGACGTGGCTGATGGAGAATCAGCGTCCCGTTGCGGTGACCGCCGTCACGCAGCAGTTCCAGCCGGACGTCTACCCGCGCGTCGACGACGAGGCCACGATTCTGCTCGAGTATCCGCGCGCGCAAGGCATCATTCAGGCGTCCTGGAACTGGCCGTACAACCGGAAGGACTTCGAGGTCTACGGCGAGCGCGGCTTCGCCGTCGCCACCACGGGCGGCGGGAGCCTGCGGCTGATGCTCCCCGGGGAACCCGACCACATGGTCACGCCCGAGCCGCGGCCGCCCGACGAACACGACTCGATCTCGCATCTCATCGCCGTCGTCCGCGGCCATCGCCCGCCGAACGCGCTGTCGTCGCTGGAGAACAACCTGATCGTGACGGAGATCCTGGACGCGGCTCGTCAATCCGCGCGGACGCACCAGCGGGTGGCGCTCAGTCGCTGAATGCCGGGTCTAAGAGACCCGGCCTACTGTACCGAATCCGCTTCGCGCGAGATCTCCTCGAATCGGTCCGCGACGCCGAGGAAGGCGTCGACGACGGCGGGGTCGAAGTGCGTGCCCTTCCCGCCCGCAATGAGAGCGACCGCCTGCTGGTGTGAGATCGACGGCCGATACAGATTCCTGCTCACCGACGCATCGTAGACGTCGACCACGGCCATGATCCGGCCCGGCACCGGAATCTCGGACCCATGCAAGTGCCGCGGATACCCGGTCCCGTCCCACCGCTCGTGATGGGTGTAGACAATGTCCTTCGCCATCGCGAGCGTCGCGTCGTCTTTGACGCCGACCTGCTGTTCGGCCTTCAGGATGACGCCGCGTCCGAGCGCCGGATGCTTCTGCATTTCGACGTACTCTTCCGGCGTCAGCGGGCCCGGCTTGTTCAGGATGTGATCCGGAATGCCGACCTTGCCGATGTCGTGCAGCGGCGCGAGGCTGGAGAGAAGATCGATGCGCTGCGGCGTCAGATATTCGTGGAAGTCGTGGTCGCGCGTGAGCGCGTCGGCGAGCACGCGTGCGTACTGCTGTGTCCGCCGCGAGTGACGCCCTGTCTCGGCGTCGCGGACCTCGGTCAGCGAGAGCAGCGTCTGCACCATGAGGCGCTGCGCAGCGGTTCGCTCGCGGCCGGCGCTCTCGGCGCGGCGGCGCTCGACGCCGAACCTGCCGAGCGTCATGACGGCAAGCGCGCCGGCAGCGGCAATCGTCGGAAAGAGGGGCGACACGAACAACCCGCCGCTCGACAACAACCATGTGGCGGCGAACCAGACGCCCGCCGTCCCAGCCACGCAGCCGATCACGCCACTGGCGACGCCGGTCCCCGCCACCAGCGCGGCGATGGCAAGGCCGAGCCCGAGGGCAGCGCTGCTCTCGAGCATCGCGCCGAGCGCGGAGCGCCGGATATAGCTCTCTTCGAGAAGATCGTCGGCGACCGTGGCCTGCACCTCGACGCCTGCGAACAGCGTGTCGAGCGGCGTGGCCACGACCTCGCGCGTCCCCAATGCCGTCGTGCCGACGAACACGATCTTGCCGCGCACGCTCTGCGGATCGAGACGCCCGTTCATCACGTCGGCCGCGGACAGATACGGAAACGTCTTCTTGCGGCCGCGATAGCGGACGAGGAGGTTGCTCTTGCCATCGACGGGCACGATCCGATCGTCGATGCGGAGCGACGCGGAATTGACGTTCGCGACGTGCAGGCTGATGTTCTTCGCTCCAAGCATCGCCGAGGCCGCGGCGACGGCAAGGCTCGGGTACGTGCGGCCGTCGAGTTCCGCCACGAGCGGCACACGCCGGAGGATGCCGTCCGAATCCGGCGCGGCATTCAGAAACCCGGATGCACCCGCGGCCTTTGCGAGCGCCGGCAGGCTGCACACGGCGCTGTCGGCTCGGAAGTACGGCGCTTCGCCCGACTCCTCGCGCGGGTGCTGAACCGCAAGGCTGATCGGGTGCAGGACGCATCCGTGCAGATCCGGTGCGCCGCCGTCGAAGGTCAATCCATACCCGACGATCACGTGTCCCTGTGCGAGAGCGGCGGCGAGCGTGTCGTCCGGTCCTCGCGAGCCTTCTTCTGATGCCTTCGCGGCGTGCTCCACGGCGTCGAATCGATCCTGTTCCGCGAAGATGATGTCGAGGGCGATCGTCGATGCGCCGAGGGCCCGTAACCGCGAGATGAGTTCCGCCACGCGATCGCGCCGCCAGGGCCACTGTCCGACTGTCGCGAGGCTCCGCTCGTCGATGTCGACGATGGCCACGCGATCGCCGCGCGGCGCCTTGCGCGCTGAGCGCATCAGCATGTCGTACACCGTATCGTCGATGCGCGCGAGGAAAGGCGGGCGATAGAGCGCGAGGACGGCCGTCAGCGCGACGGGGACCAGGCCGCACAGGAGCACGAGCCGGCGGCGGATCGGCCCGAGGCCGCGGCGGGTCATGACGAGATCAGCGGACTGAGATCTCGACGCGCCGGTTGCGCGGCTCGGGCGTCTCGTCGGGCGTGTGCACCAGCAGGTCTCCTTCGCCGTGGGAGGCCACTTCGATCATGCGCGCGTTCAGCCCCGCGCCGATCAGGAACGTCCTGACCATCGTGGCCCGCTTGAGACCGAGATCGAAATTCGCGCGCCGGGCCCCGAGCGTGTCCGTGTGTCCGACGACGACAACTTCCGGAACCGTGGTTGCGGTGACCGCATCGAGAATGTCGGGGACGAGCGCGCGCGACTCGTCGGTCAGCTCGTCGGACTCGAACTTGAAATAGAGCGTGAAGTGCTTTGCGGCGGGAGGCAGGGCGGCGAGCGCGTCGCCGAACAGGCGTTTGACGTCCGCCTCGCTCAGCGTCTGCGGTTCGCCGGGCTTCTTCTTTGCCACGACTTCGGTCGACGCGCGCGCGACGGCGAGATCGACGCTTCCGGCCGATGTGAACACGGCCGCGCGTCCCGTGCTCCGCGTTTCCGGATCGGGCAGGAGCGCGACGAGGACCTGGGGCGATGGCGCGGCCTCGCCCGAAGCCACTCGCTTCGGGCCGCACGCGGCGGCTGCCACCGCGAGCACTGCCGCCGCTGCCACCCGCCTGCCGTGCATTACGGTTCGACGCGTATCGCGATCGTCGTCCCGCGCACGCCGACGATTGCCGCGGGCGTCTCGAGGCGCACGGAGTCCGGCGCGAGCTTCGCCATCCGTCCCGACACGTACGCGGCGACGCCGCGCATGAATTTCAGGACCATGCCGACGCCGCTCTCGCCCGGCGCAAAGAGGAAGCGATCGACCCGCACTTCGCTCGATGGTCCGAGCGAGACGCGCGTGTCGTCCAGGAGCGTGATCCCGAGCGCGCCGTCGGCGCCGGTACGCAGAGCATCCGACTGATAGATCGCCTGGCCGGGCTGCGCAGGGATCATCGATCCGCCGCGCACGACGAACGCGCTGCCGGAGACGACCTTTACGTGCCCCGCCGCCGGCGGCTGCTGGGCGAATGCCGGAGTGACCGACGCGACCACGATTCCGAGAACGCCGACGGACCAGCGAACAAGGGTCATGTGAGCCTCCAGAGCGGGGGAGCCGCTCCGAAATCGGACACCGGCTTACGAAACTGCGTGTCCGCGCGCCGATTTGCCTGCAAAAATTGCCGAGACCGTCAGCGAGCGCACACACTGCACCGCGCATGCCGGCGGCTGCGGAGAGCGGGATCCGGGGTTCGGGATCCGGGGTTGGGGACCCGGGGGTCGGGACCCGCCGGTTCTCGACCGGCGCAGCTTGCGCGGCACACGCGACAGCAGTAACGTTGCGCCCTTCCAGGAGGTACCGTCGGTATGCCGATCCGCATCGCTCTCGTGTTCGTCCTCTGTGGTGCCGCCGCGCTCGCTGCCCAGCAGCCTGCGCCCGAGCGGACGCAGGCGCCCAGCACCGACGGCAAGTTGAACATCATCGCGTTCGGCGCCCATCCCGACGATTGCGATCAGGGAGCGGGCGGCGTAGCCGCGATGTACGCGGCGCTCGGCCATCGCGTGCGGTTCGTCTCGGTCACCAACGGCGACGCGGGCCATCAGACGGAAGGCGGTGGAGCGCTGGCCTCGCGCCGCCGAGCGGAGGCGCGCGAAGCAGGGCGCCGCATCGGCATCGACTACGTCGTCCTCGACAACCACGACGGCCAGCTGCTCCCGAGCGTCGACGTCCGCGAACAGGTGATCCGGCAAATCAGAGAGTGGAAGGCGGATCTCGTCCTCGCGCCGCGGCCCAACGACTACCACCCCGATCATCGCTATACGGGCGTCCTCGTGCAGGACGCGGCCTACATGGTCGTCGTGCCGAACATCGCGTCCGATACGCCGGCGCTTCGCAAGAACCCGGTGTTCATGTACTTCGAGGATCGCTTCCAGAGGCCCGTGCCGTTCAGGCCCGACGTGGCCATCGCGATAGACGACGTGATGGACAAGAAGGTCGACATGCTCGATGCGCACGTCTCGCAGATGTACGAGTGGCTGCCGTGGGTCGACCACGTGCTGGACAAGGTGCCGTCGAACGCGAGCGAACGGCGGCAATGGCTGAAGCAGACGCGCGGGCAGGAGCCCACGGCCGACGTCAGGGCAGCGCTGGTGAAGTGGTACGGCCCCGCGAAGGGCAAGGCGATCCGCTACGCGGAGGCGTTTGAAATCTGCGAATACGGCGCCCGTCCGGACGAGGCGATGCTACGCAAGCTCTTTCCGTTCCTGCCGTAGGGCCGGCCCTTTCAGGCCGCCTCACCGGCTCGCGAAAATCAAGTCGCCGAATTTCTCGTACTCGTGGAAGCTCGGGCCCACGGGCGCCCAGTCCCACTGCGTAGGCTTCCCGTCGTAGTCCATGCGGTAGAAGTTGCCGCGCCACCGCGTGCCAGGCTTCGGCGGCACGTTCTGGAGCGGCCGCAGCAGCGCATAGGGAAAGAACACCTCGGCGCGCCAGCCGGAGATCGATGCGCCCGAGGCCTTCGGTCCGCCCATGGTCATGGTCGCTTTCCGGGTGCGGCGCTCGCCCTCGTAATGCCACGGCCGCCAGCCGAGGAACTTCCCCCCGAAGTTCGGGATGAGAATCGCTAGCTCGTGCCCGAGCGGCGAGATCTCGTACTCGAAGTACACGGGGTAGCGTTCGTCCGGCCAGAAGAAGACTTCGAACACGTCCTCGTTCCACAGATCCATGAAGTCTTCGTTCATGGTGGCCGTGACCTTGCGATCCGTGCCTTCCATCAGAACGTAGATGCCCGTGTTCGAATAGAGCATCTTCACGCGCGCATCGTACGGCTGCCCATCAGCCTGGCGCCGCCGGAGCTCGGTCCATTCGGTCGTTCGCCAGGCGGCGTTGTCACCCGCGCCGGTGACTTCGAAATCGTCGCAGGGCTTGACCGTGAGCTGTGGGCGCTGGCCCGGCGCCGTTCCTTGAGACTGGGCGCCAATTCCGAACAGCGCGGCCAGCAACGCGGTTGTACGAAGCATCATGCCGGTGAAGGCTACACCAATCGGGGGCGGATTGCCTGCGGGTGACGTTGCTGGTATAACGGCCGCCAAAGATGCGTTCGAATCGTTTCACCGCGATGTCCCTTGGCGTGATTGCGCTCGCGGCCGCCGTGCCTGCCGCGAGACAGGTCCCCGCGCCTCGGCGCACGACAGAGACCCCTCTCGATCGGTACGTGGCGGCGCCCGATCCGGCGTACGCCTGGAAGGCGGTGAAGGACGTCAAGGCCGACGGTGTGACCGCGACCATCATCGACATGACGTCGCAGCGGTGGTTGACGGGACAGGAGGTCGAACAGCCCCTCTGGCGTCATTGGCTCATCGTCGTCCGTCCGGATCGCGTGACGAGCGACATCGGCCTGCTGTTCATCACGGGCGGCAGCCTCGACCGGCCGGCGCCCGAACGTCCGTCGGAATGGCTCGTCGATGCGGCTCGCGAAACCGGCACCGTCACCGCCGAACTGCGGCTCGTCCCGAACCAGCCCATCGTGTTCAAGGACGATCCGCTGCACAAGGCGCGCAAGGAAGACGACTTCATCGCATACACCTGGGATCACTTCATCCGGACGGGCGACGATCGATGGCCTGCGCGGCTGCCGATGACGAAGAGCGCCGTTCGTGCCATGGATACCGTCACGGCGTTCACCTCGTCGCCGGACGGCGGCGCGCACGCCGTCAGGCGATTCGTCGTGACCGGCGCGTCCAAGCGCGGCTGGACGACGTGGACGACGGCGGCGGTGGATCCGCGGGTGATTGCGATCGCGCCGGCCGTGATCGACATGCTCAATGTCGAGCCCTCGTTCATTCACCACTGGCGCGCGTACGGGGCCTGGTCGGAAGCGGTCCAGGACTACGTCGACCAGGGGTTGATGGAGCGGATCGGAACGCCGGAGTTCCGCGCGCTCATGCGCATCGAGGAGCCCTACGAGTACCGCGATCGATTGACGATGCCGAAGTTCATCGTGAACGCGGCGGGGGATCAGTTCTTCCTCCCGGATTCGTCGAGCTTCTACTTCGACGATCTACGCGGGGAGAAACACCTGCGGTACGTCCCGAACACGGATCATTCGCTCGACAAGTCCGACGCGATCGAGAGCGTCGAGGCGTTCTACGCGTCGATCGTGCGCGGCGTCGCGCGGCCGGAGTTCACGTGGACCTTCGAGCGCGACGGATCGATCAAGGTGGTCTCGAAGGACCGTCCCGATTCCGTCAAGCTCTGGCAGGCGACAAATCCGCGCGCGCGTAATTTCCGTCTGGACGCCATCGGGCCCGCGTACCGGGCGACCACGCTGCAGCCCGTTGGTCCGAACACGTGGGTGGCGCGCGTGCGTCCGCCCCCGTCCGGATGGACGGCATTCTTCGTCGAGCTGACGTTTCCGAGCGGCGGGCGGTATCCGTTCAAGACCACCACGGGCGTCCGCGTCCTGCCGGACGCGCTGCCGTTCCCGCCTCCGCACAATGCGGTGATAGAGTCGACCATTCGGCGGTGATGCATGCCTGTGACATGGTCCATCGAGCCGGCGAAGCGGCTCGTGACGATCCGCTACGAGGATCCGTACACTCCGGCGGAATGGCGCGATGCGTTCCTCGCCGCCATCCGAGACGCGTGGTACGAGCCGGGATTCGGGTTCCTCATCGATCGCCGGTTCGCGCCGGAGCCAACGCCCGAGTTCGCGCGGGCCGTCGCGGACTTCGTGACCGGCCGTCTCGAGAACACTCGCGTCGCGATCGTCGCCAGCACGACCGCCGGATTCGGCATGGGCCGTCTGCAGGAGGCGCTCAACGCAATGGCCGGCCTGACGTCGCGCGCCTTCACCTCCGTCGACAGTGCGGTCGCCTGGCTCCAGGAAGAGAAGCACGACACGTAGTCGGTTAGGCCAGGCCCCTCTTCTTCGCATTCCTCGTCTTCAATTCTTCGGGTGTCCGCCGGCCGGGCGTGCTAGGCTGGCGCGCTGCGCGGCACCATCGATCGTCCTGCGCGCGAATCCTCGCGATCGTCGGGGCCCATGGCGCTGCGGAAGGAGGTTACATGACCAGACGCACCGTTGCTGTCACGACACTGGTTCTCCTGGCGTCGGGGGCGCTCGCGAGCGGAGCGCTGCGCGCGCAGGGCGTCAACAATGCGTCCCGGCGGGGATGCGCTGATCTTCCGTCCTGGGCGGACCTGCGTCAGGCGTTGAAGGCGGCGCGCGCGCAGTCGAACGGCGGCCTCAATCTCGACATGTGGGGCACGATTGTCGATCGCGACGGCGTCGTGTGCGCCGTGGCGTTCACGGGCAGCGACCGCGACGATCAATGGCCGGGCAGCCGCGTGATCTCCGCGCAGAAGGCGAGCACGGCGAACGCCTTCAGCCTGCGCCAGCTCGCGCTCTCGACGGCAAACCTCTACACCGCCGTGCAGCCAGGCGGCAGCCTCTTCGGCCTGCAGGAGAGCAATCCGGTGTCGACGGATGTCGCGTACAGCGGCAATCCGGATCGCTACGGGCAGCGAAACGATCCGATGGTGGGCGGCCGCATCGGCGGCGTGAACGTCTTCGGCGGAGGGCTCGCGCTCTACACCGCCGCGCACGACATCGTCGGCGGCCTCGGCGTGAGCGGCGATACGTCCTGCGCGGATCACAACATCGCGTATCGCACGCGAGCGTCGTTGAATCTCGACTACGTGCCCGGCGGCGTGTCGCCCGATCCCGCCCGCCGCGACAACATCATCTTCGACATCACGCCGCAGGGCGGCGGCGACGCCGCGCCGGGACCGGGGCAGATGCCGGGCGTCAGCGCGTCCGGGTTCGGCCATGCGAGCTGCCATGGGTACAACGTCGCGGGCAACGGCGTGAGCGCCAGCTTCGCGGCGACGCTGCCGGCGAACAAGTAAGCTTCGCGCTGCGGCGCTCGCCGGTTACACCTCTTGGATCGATCGAGCCTGCGGGAACCGGAATTTCGATTTCGTGGTTCCGCTTCTTTCGCGGCGGGCAAAATAAAGGTCGGCGCAAGCGCGCCTTCTCACGCGTACTGCGCCGATTGCCAGGCATTGCTCTTGCCACACGGTGTCCCGGGAGATGGTTCAATGGGACACCGCAAATTTGTGATTGCTACGCTCGCGGCGGCACTCATCGTCGCGCCGCGCATCGCCGCTGCTTCGTTGATCGGGCCGACGCCGTACCTGTCGTCCGCCGACAGCCCGTTCGCATCGCAGTCGTTCTCGTGGTTCCACGTCGAAGACTTCGAGGATGGTCTGTTCAACGCTCCGGGCGTCACGGTGAGTCCGTCGACGGCCGTCATCGCGGTCGATGGCTACACCGACAGCGTCGACGGCGACGATGGCGTGATCGACGGATCGGGGAGCGATGGCCATTCGCTGTGGAGCAACTTCGCTACTCCGTACTTCCAGTTCGATTTCGACGCGGCCACGCTCGGCGCGCTGCCCACGCACGTTGGTCTGGTGTGGACCGATGTCGGGCAGGTCTCGTCGGGGCAGTACGGCACGAGCAACGTGACGTTCGAGGCGTTCGATCAGTTCGGCGTCACGCTCGGCATCATCGGTCCGTACCTGCTTGGCGACGGATCGATCTCGGGCGAGACCGCCGAGGATCGCTTCTTCGGGGCCATCAACGACGGCGGCATCTCGCGCATCGTCATTCGCTCGCCGACGACGAACGACTGGGAGGTCGACGATCTGCAGTACGGTCTGGCGGCGCAGCCGGTGCCGGAGCCCGCGACGGCGGGACTGCTGCTGACCGGCCTCGGCGTCATGACGACGCGGAAGATCCGCGACCGTCGCCGCGCTCGTCGCGCGATCTCGTAACGCGCTTTCGACCGCGCAACTTCAGTTGCGCGGTTACCGCGCGCACCATCCGGCTGACCTTGATCGTCGCTCGGCCCTTCGGATATGAAGGGCCGAAGACATACTCAAGGAGGCTGTATGCGTCGCGAGACCGCTCCGCAGGCGGTGTCGCCAGTCGATCTTTCGGTGCGCCCCCTCGCCGAAACCGACCTCGACACCGCCGACCGCATCTTCCGTCTGGCCTTTGGGACATTCATCGGTCTTCCTGACCCCTCCGCGTTCATGGGGGACGCCGGCTTCGTCCGGACCCGCTGGCGCGCGGACCCTTCCGCCGCCTTCGGTGCCTACGGCGACGGCGGGCTCGCAGGATCCAACTTCGCGACCCGGTGGGGAAGCGTCGGCTTCTTCGGACCGCTGACCATTCGCCCTGATGTGTGGAATCGCGGCGTCGGGAAGAAACTGATGGAACCGATCGTCGCGTACTTCGACGCCCAGGGCATACGCCACGCCGGCCTGTTCACGTTTCCGCACAGCCAGAAGCACATCGGGCTGTATCAGCGCTTCGGGTTCTGGCCGCGCTTCCTGACCGCGGTCATGTCGAAACCGGTTACGCGCACGGCGGACGCCGCGTCGTCGTGGACGACGTTCTCCGCTGTACCGGCCGACGAGCGGTCGGCGATCCTCTCGGCATGCCGTGAGGTCACCGACGCGATCTACGAAGGCCTCGATGTATCCCCCGAGATTCGCTCCGTCGCCGACCAGCGCCTCGGCGACACGGTGCTGCTCCAGGGCGGCGATCGGCTCGCCGGTCTGGCCGTGTGCCACTCCGGGCCGGGCACCGAGGCCGGGAGCGGGACGTGCTACATCAAGTTCGCGGCAGTGCGTCCGGGCCCGACGGCACGCGAGGACTTCGATCGTCTCTTGAGCGCGTGCGAGGAGTTCGCGGCCGATGCTGGTGCGCGGCGCCTTGCCGCGGGCGTGAGTACCGCGCGTCATGAAGCGTATGCGCGCCTGCTCGAGCGCGGCTTCCGGACGGACATGCAGGGCGTGGCGATGAAGCGGCCGAACGAGGCCGGCTACAATCGCGCGGGCGTGTACGTATTGGACGACTGGCGCTGAGGTGATGGTCGTGACGTGAAGTCAGGACCGTCTGTTGGGCCGGGCGGCACAAATGTGAGGCGGAGTCGAGTCGAAACCAACTGCCTCTCGTCGTGTCCTGCGTGGCGACCACGCTGTCGCGACTGCGTGGTCGTCGCTGATGATTCAGCTTCTCTCGTGTCGATCCGGCTCGTCAGTGTGCATGCTATGATCGTGCGGATCCAGGGATGCGCTGGATCTCGTCAGTTGCCCGCCAATCGTCCCCATCGTCCAGAGGCCCAGGACGTGGCCCTTTCAAGGCCAAAACACGGGTTCGAATCCCGTTGGGGACGCCATCTTCGTTGGCAAAGTGACTACTCCGGTAACAAGTCGGTCGAGCGCAGTCGTTCCCTCGAAGGCATATCACTGCCGACAAGCTCCCACCACAATAGACGAAGCGCACGAATCCATCGCGTGTCTGCCTGAAAGCCGGACACGAGATTGACTGGGCCGCTCGTGGGCGTATCGTTCATCCGTATGGCGGCAGATTCGGATGCGCGAACGTCGCGAGAGTCGCACACGATCGCACAACCAACACGATCCGACTCTCGAAGTGGTTTGCGTATTCTCTCACTTCGCTGCTGAATGAGGACGTTGTGATGAAAACGCCCTTGCGCGCGCGCTGTCCCTGCAATGCCCTGCAATTTGCCGAATCTCGGGACGACCGACTGTGTTGGACCATCTCTTCGCCTGGATGTAAATCACGTCCAATCCAAGTCGATCCTCTTTGATGATCCCGTCAATGCCTTGATCTCCGGAACGTCCGATGGCCTTCCCCGCGTCGAACAGAGAGCCGCCGTACCCCATTTGGACGAGAAGCTCCACGACGACCCGCTCGAAGAACTCAGGGGAACATGCCTTAACACGTTCCAGCAGATCGGACGCAAGCGTTCGTTCGAGTTGCTGGAATCCCTGCTCGATCAGGTCCTCAGGAGTCCGGTCGGTTGGGGCTATCGGCGCCTGAGTGGCAGTGGCGCTTGTGATGGGACCAGCCGACAGGGTCCGTTGCCCCGTGAAAAAGTCAATGAATTCGGGAAACTGACGGAGATACCGGTTGTCTATTTCTTGCCCGGCCGCGAGTGCCTAAGGGCCTCGCTCTGTGATCCTGAGAATGCCTCGACGTGGCGCCTCGAGGAGACCAGCTTTCCCCAAGTAGGTGCGCGCCCATCCGACACGGTTATCAAGAAGACGCTGCGTTCCACTCGGAATCAGTTCCTCGATCGGCGTCAGATAAATGGAAGCGATCCGCCAACGCAGTAATGGTGCCCCTAGCAAATGGTGCCCCTAAATGTATGTTCAGCTCCGTCGCTGAGAAGCTCCAAGAGAGGGCGCATGAACGCCTGATGATCGGGTACCGGCATACGCGCCATTGTGATAGACCGATCGAAATGATGCGGTTCGCGTCGACTTGAAAGCCGCCGACTACCTACGCAACGAGAACCTCGATGACCCCGGGAGGTCGGGTCCCATCGATGAGAGATATGCGGTCCTGCTCGACCGGTACAAGACGTCGGACTCTGATCCGGTCCGATACACTGCCGAGTTCGAGTCGACTCGGTTGACCAAGCACGTGAACGTTCAATTGTGGTTGGACGCTCTGGCGAGGTCAGGAACTCCCTACCAAGTCATGGCGCAGCAAGTGATTGCATCGCACCTCTTGCGAGGAATCGAAGCGGAGGGCAAGGAGGCCGCTGGGATCGACCGCAGCGAGCTCGTCGCTTCGGCACTCAATCTTGAACCTGTAGACCGGAGACTCGTGCCACGCGAGCTCCCTCAGGAGGCGGACATCCGACAGGTTCGGCGATTGAGGAGGTTCGGTCTTGTTGCCGCAGTGTTTGGCTCGGGGAGTCTTGGGCTGAATGGATATTTAATGCTGTTCGAACGGCGAGGCAACCGCTGGGTCTTTCTCTGCATCGTGAAGTCCTGGATTCATAGACCAGCTCGCCTCGACGGACGTGCTCGTCTGCTCGATCCCGAGGCGCGCGCGACGGGTCGATGAAGACCTCAGGCCGTCGGACCGCGCACATTGGCCCCGCGGCGCCACGGGTTGTCCGCCAGAGTAGAATGCCTGGCGCCCGCAACCCACGATCCGGAGGATTAGCAATGCCGACCAGCCTTACAC
>JBKPTE010000051.1:0-21982 GCA_046735335.1 Acidobacteriota bacterium
CATGCGTGACACGCGCTCCCACAGCACGCGGCCGATCTCGCGGCCGGTCGCATCGTGCGCGTGCAGGACCCTGCGGACGCTGTGCGCCCCTTCGATGGCGAGCGAGGGGCGGCCGTCCGGCTCGCGATCGAACGCGGCGCCCCAGTCGAGCAGTTCGCGGACGTAGCGCGGGCCGTCTTCGACGAGGACCGTGACGGCGCGCGCGGCGCACAGGCCATCGCCTGCGGCGAGCGTATCATCCCGGTGCGCGGCGGGAGAGTCATCGGTTCCGACGGCGGCGGCGATCCCTCCCTGTGCGTACCCGGTGTTGCCCTCGCGCGGATCCGCTTTCGTGAGGATCAGAACGTCGCCGGCTCCCTCGAGCGCGATGGCCGCGCGGAGCGCCGCAATCCCGCTGCCGATGACGAGGACGTCGGCCTCTGCGCTCTGCAAATCTTTGTTATCCTACCCCACGCGCGAGGACGAGACGCGTTCGCGCAACTAACGTTGCGCGCTACGGGTTGCGCGCTGCGAACATGCCATCACCATCCACTGCTGCCATTGCCCCGGTCCGCCTCCAGGTCGGCAGCGGGAGCGGCGCGTACGCCGTTCACATCGGACCGGGCCTGTCCGGACAGATCACCGCGCTCCTCGACGAGGCGCGCGTTCCTGCCCGGCGCTTCGTCGTCACGAACCCCGTGGTCTGGGGATTCCATGCGCCCGCACTGAGCGGCCTGTCCGCCGACGATCCGATCCTGATCCCAGACGGCGAACGCTTCAAGCACCTGCAGACGGTCGGGAAGATCTACGACGCGCTGATCCGAGGCCGCGCGGATCGATCGAGCGCCATCCTCGCCGTCGGCGGAGGCATCGTCGGCGATGTCGCAGGTTTCGCCGCGGCCACCTACCTGCGGGGCATCCCCGTGGTCCAGGTCCCGACGACACTGCTCGCGCAGGTCGACAGCGCGATCGGCGGCAAGGTCGGCGTCAACCACACGATGGGCAAGAACCTGATCGGCGCGTTTCATCCGCCTGCGCTCGTCGCGGTTGATCCGCTGCTGCTCGCGACGCTGCCGCGCCGCGAGTTCAGGGCCGGACTCTACGAGGTCATCAAGTACGGGATCATCGCGAGCGCACCGCTCTTCGATCGCGTCGCGTCGATGCTGAACGCCCTGTTCGCACGCGACCCCGCCGTTCTGATGCCGGTCATCGGGGAGTCGTGCGCGATCAAGGGCCGCATCGTCGAAGAGGACGAGCGCGAGCAGGGCCGCCGCCGGACGCTGAACTTCGGACACACGGCGGGGCACGCCCTCGAAGCGGTGACCAAGTACCGCCGGTTCCGGCACGGCGAAGCGGTGGCGTACGGGATGCTCACGGCCGCGCACATCGGCGTCGCGCGCGGACTGATGCCGGAGAGCGATCGCGACCGGCTCGCCGCGCTCATCCAGCAGATGGGCCCGCTGCCCGCCGTCGGGGACCTTTCCAGCGCGCAGGTGCTCGACGCCATCCGGCGCGACAAGAAGGTGATCGCCGGACGACTCCACTTCGTGCTGCCGCGCGCGATCGGATCGTGTGAGGTGGTGGGAGACGTCACCGAAGACGACATCGCGTCGGCGCTGCGCGAGGTCGGCCTGGAGCCTTAATCGAGCTTGTGCTCCTTCAGCTTGGCCGCGAACATCTTGTAACTGATCTGCAGCAGCTCCGCCGCGCGTCCTTTGTTCCCGCCGCCTTCGCGAAGCGCTTCTTCGAGCTTCACGCGCTCCAGTTCTGCGGCGATTCGACGGGTGGCTTCGGCGAGGCTGCCTGAAATATCGAGCTGCGTCCACGGCGACGGCGCTTCTTCGGCCGCAGGCTGTGCGAAGGAGAGATTCAGGTGCCGCGGCTGGAGCGCTTCTCCATCCGCCAGTATCACCGCGCGTTCGATGCAGTTCTGCAGCTCGCGAACGTTGCCGGGCCAGCGGTAGCTCTGGAGCTGCTCCAGCACCGCCGGCGAGAGTGCGAGCGGTTTCTTCTTCATGTCCCGGCAGAACCGGTCGACGAAGTGGCGCGCGAGCAGCGGAATGTCGCCGGGCCGATCGCGCAGCGGCGGCACCGTGATTGGAAAGACCGACAGGCGGAAATAGAGATCTTCCCGGAAGCGCCTCGCAGCCACTGCGGCGCGAAGGCCGCGGTTGGTCGCCGCGACGAGGCGCACGTCCACCTGCACCGACGCCGTGCCACCGACACGCTCGAATCGCTTCTCCTCGAGGGCGCGGAGGATCTTCGCCTGCAGCGCCAGCGGCAGATCGCCGATCTCGTCGAGGAACAGCGTCCCGCGGTGCGCCATCTCGAACTTGCCCGGCTTGCGCGCGACGGCGCCGGTGAACGCCCCTTTCTCGTGGCCGAAGAGCTCCGTCTCGAGCAGCGTTTCCGGAATCGCCGCGCAGTTGATCGCGACAAACGGCGCGTCCGATCGCGGGCTGAGCGCGTGCAGCGACCGCGCGAACAGCTCCTTGCCGGTGCCGCTCTCCCCTTCGAGCAGGACGGTCGTATCCGTTGCCGCCGCGCGCTGCAACCCCGCGAACACCTTCCTCAGCGACACGTCCTCGCCCACGAGTTGAGGCGCACCTCGGCGGACGGCCAGCTCCTCCTTCAGCAGGAGGTTTTCGGCGACAATCCGCCGCTGCTCCAGCGCGCGCGCGACGAGCAGGAGCAGGTGATCGGGATCGACGGGCTTCGCAAGGAAGTCCATCGCGCCTTCCTTCATCGCCGACACGGCGTCCTCGATGCTGCCGTACGCCGTCATGACGATCACCGGGATGTCGGAATCGATTTCCTTCGCCGCGCGGAGGACGCCGAAGCCGTCCCCCTCCGGCAGCCGCAGGTCCGAGAGCACCAGCGCGGGCTGCGCCTGCTGCAGCAGCCGGACGGCCTCGGGCTGATCGCGCGCCTCGAGCACACCATGACCCTGTCGCTCGAGCGCGTGCCGCAGCATGGTACGCAGCGAGTCCTTGTCTTCGACGATGAGAATCTGGGCCGGCGGGGGGACCAATGTGGACCGCGTTCAGCGCAGCCAGCCGGGCGGGACCCCGGCGCTGCGCGCCTCCTCCTCGATGTCCGCGACAACCTTGCGGCTGCTTTCGATATCGTGCTTCACGCGCTCGAGCTCCTCCAGCGCCTTCTGGCGATCGTCGGCGAGCTGCGCTCGCTGTGCGGGATCATCGCGTGCGGCAAAATCGGCGCTCAGCGCGTTGATGCGGCTCTGGAGCGCCTCGGCGAAAATCTCGTTCCGATGAAGGTCGTCGCGCGCCCGCGAGATCCGCGCGCGCCAGCCTTCCTCTGTTGTGACCGGCACGGCCGCGGCAGGCTCCTTCTCTGCGGGCTGGACATCGCTCTTCGGTGCCGGTGCGGGAGCGGCCACGGCAGGCGTGGGCAGCCCCTGGTTCTTCAGATCGTCGTTCGTGTAAATCCGGACCGGCTTCGTCCGCTGGCGCTCCTCCTGCGCCTTCCGCGCGACATCAGCGAGCGTCGGGGCGTCCTGAGCGGAGGCGATCGCCGAAAAGGCGATGAACGCGACGGAGCAGAGGACGAGTGGCATCGCGTGTCGAGAGTGTAGCAGAGTTGAGGCGGGACTCATCGCTGCTCCCTCCAGATCAGCAGTTGCACCGCGGATGGCGCACCTCCCGGACCTGCGCCCGCCGCGCGTACGAAGGTGGATCGCACGCCGCGGCGCGCGCCCGCAGGCCCGAATGCCTCCGCCTGCACGTACACGCGTCCATTCGCATCGCTCAGTACATCTCCATCACCATCCTCCACGTCGTCTGCAATCCAGGCGGCGATGTAGATCGCCGGCGGCAGAGGACCGGAGGCGAGCCGCGAGAGCGGAGCATGCGCGAACAGCCGCCACACAGGGCGATCCGGATTGGCCGACCCGTAGAGTGCATCGGTCCTGGCCTGCAGGACGGTCGTCTCGGCGCCCAGATCGATCGTGCTCCCGTCTGTCAGTTGCGGCAGCGCCGCGCCGTCATTGAAGGCTGACGCAGGACCCGCAGCCGCGAGAAACGGCGTCCAGTCCGCGGCGCGCGCGAGATCGATCTGAACGCGCGCGATCGCAGCGTCAGCCGCATACGACAGTTCCTCGGAGGTGCGATACGCAGCGCCGAGCCATACTTCGCCCGTGCTCAGGAGCATGAGCGCCAGGCCGAGCGTGGTCAGCAGGCTCGTGAGCAGTAGCGTCATGAGTAGGGCGAGGCCGTTTTCCGAGTTGCGCCGGTTCGGGGTTCGAGGTTCATTGTTCATGGCTGGGTTCTGGGTTCGGGGTTCGGGGTCAACGCCACGTGCTGAGGTTTGGCGGCGTGACGTCGAACGAGAGTTCCATTGGCGGCGGCTGGCGGCCTGCCGAATCTGCCGGCGCATCGACGCGAAGGGAGACGCGGACGCGCCGGATGCGCAGAAGGTCGGCATCGAACCGGTTCGGGGCGATTCCGCAGAAAGGGCCGTCGGTCAATTCGGCGGCGGTGAGCTCGGAAAGCGACGCGCCCCCAAGTGGCAACAGCAACGAAGCTCGAGGCGGACCAGGCGCGTAAATGCAGGTGCCGCCCGGAGGTCCCGCTGGTGAAACGGCCGCCGGATCCGGATCCGCGAAGTAGCGGAACGAGAGCGCCTGCACGCCGTCGACGACCGGAAACGCGGAGCGGCCGTCGCCGCGCATCAACCGCGGCGCGCCCGACGGAGGCACGTCGACGTAGTAGGCGTGCTGCACGACTTCACTCGCGTGTGCCGGGGGCGAGTAGACGCGTGTAAACGTGCCTGACGTCCGCGTCAGCACACCTGCCGAGGCGTCCGCCACGAAGAAGACGTCGTAGCCGAATCCCGGCCCCTGCGCGTCGTAGAGGAGCGTCTGCATACCGGGCGCAAAGCCGCACGATGGATCCCGGGCGCAGGCGGGACCCGCGAGCGGCACCGTGCTCAGCGTCGCAGGCACGGCGGAGGCGAGCTCGGCGTCCGCAGGGCTGTCGGGGACGTAGAGCACCGTCATCCGATCAGCTGCAAACGTGACGTCCGAGTCGGTGTCGATGCCCGCCGCGGGGCGCAGCGGCGGAAGGAAGCGCACGAGCGGCCCTGCTCCATCCGTCCCGGCGCCCGCAAGCGACACGTCGTGCTGAATGAGGTCCGCCGCGACGCGGAACCGCTGCTGGATGTCGGTCATGTCGCCCACCGCGAACGAAGCGCTCTGCGCGGCACGCGCGAGACCGACCGCCGCCGCGGTCAAGGCCATCAGGATCGCCGCCGCGACGAGAACCTCGATCAGGCTGAACCCGCACTGGCGAACGTCCGGGCTCACCATGACACTCCCCGTTGTCTCGTCTTCAGAGAGACCAGAACGGCGTCGCGCGGAAGCCGCGGCCGCGGCGTACCGGCCGCGATAGCGGCGCGGTCTTCTGCCACGACAGCCGACAGCACGATCAGCACACGCGAGTCCTGCGGGTCGTCGCCGGCCGCCTGCACCGCCCAACGCCTGACGAAGGCGGCTCCGGGCGGCGGATCGGGTCCGGCAGCGAGCCAGCGCCCACGCGCATCGAGATAGTCGACGTACCCGGCGGTGTTCCGATCGAGCGTCCCTGGCGGCGACGGGTCGAGCCCGCGCCCGCCGGAGCCTGGGGGATCGCGGCTGACGTCCGTGTACGTGTCGGATCTCGCCGCCCCATCCTCGCCGTACGCCCAGGCAAGCGACCGAAGCTGCTCCATCTTCTGCGCAGCGAGCGTAGCCGTCGACGTCGACGCCCGGCCGGTCTCCGCAGCCCGCAGCCCTATCGCGAGCAGCTGCGCGACACCTGCGGCGGCAACGATCAGGAGGGCCGCGGCTACGAGGACTTCGACGAGCGTAAAGCCCGAGGCGGCGTGCGAGCTGCGGGTGCGGGGCGCGGCCTGCGGAGTGCGTGAGGCTGACACGATCTAACTCGTGGATCGCGTCTGCAAGTGACGCACCGGGGGGCCACGCAGGTGCACGCATGGATTTGCGATAGGTTTTCCGGATCGATCAGCGTGAGGCGCGACGAAGTACGCAGGTTCTGCGTCGTGCGATCGGTGACAAAGAAGCAGGATTTGCCCACGCGCCGCACCCGCACGCCGCGCCCGCACGCCGCACCTACGACTGCCGCATGAGCGGCAGCATGACCACGAACCGCGCCCCGGCGCCAGGACGCGGCTGCACGGTGATCCGCCCGTTGTGCGTCACGATCACCTTCTGTACGAGCGAGAGACCGAGGCCCGTTCCGTGCGCCTTCGTCGTGAAGAAGGGACGGAACACCCGTGCCGCGCTCGCCTCGTCGAGCCCCGGGCCGTTGTCGGTCACGGAGATGCGCTGCTGCCCCTGCGCGGGATCGATCGCCCCTTCGACGACTATCTGCGGCGCGATGTCGGCGCCGCTGCAGGCTTCGAGCGCGTTGCGGCACAGATTGCTCAACGCCTGGCGCAGCAGCACCTCGTCCCCTTCGACCGCACCGAACTCGCCGCGAACTGCGACGGCGCCCCGGCGCGCGATCGCTTCGCCGCGAATCTCCTCTGCCGCCCGCTCCGCGAGCAGCGCCATGTCGACGTGTCCCAGCGCGAGCTGCGTCGGCTTCGCGAAGTTGAGGAAGTTCGTGACGACCTGGCCGAGCTCCTCCGTCTCTTCGCGGATCCCCACTACGTACGGCTGGAATTCAGCGGGTAACCGTTCGAGATCCAGCAGCCGCGCGTACCCGTGAATCGTCGCGAGCCCGTTGCGGAACTCGTGGGCAATCCCGGCCGTCATCTCTCCGAGTCTCGCCAGGCTGTCCTTCAGCCGGAGCTGGTCCTCGAGCTCCATGATCTCGCTGAGATCGCTGAAGAGGCAGATGGCGCCGTGCGCGCGCCCCGCCTCGTCGCGGATCGGCGACACGGTGACGCCGAGATGCGTGGCGCCTCGTCCCTCCGGAAGCTTCACCGCACGCCGCAGCACGGGGCGGGCCGTTCGCAGGCATTCGTTGACGACGTCGGCGAGCGCGCTCGCGCCGGCAAGCACCTCGCGAAAATCTCCCTCGTGCCGCGAGATGCCCAGCATCTTCTGCCCCGCCGGATTCAGCGTCCGGATGCGCCGATCGTCCCCGACGACGAGGAGCCCCGACGTCATGCTCGCGATGATTTCGCTGCTGAGGCGTTCGGAGGCCTCCGCACGCGCCTTCATCGCGCGCTCCCGCACGCGGAGACGCTGGACGGCGTCTTCGAGCGCGCCGGCCATGAACGCCGTTTCGCTGCCTTCCTCGCGATGCCGTCGGGAGAACGCGCGCGCCGCGGCAAAGAAGCGCAGCACGGCGAACGCCAGCACCGCTGACAGCGCGGCGACGATTGCGGTGAGGCCGAGGAGAAGGGTTCCGGAGCGTGACATCAGGCGATGTCACATGCTAAGGCATTCGGTCGTCTCAACGCAGCCAGCCGGGGGGCACGCCGGCCTGGCGCCCTTCTTCTTCCATGTCGGCGATGGCCTTCCTGTTCTTCTCGATCTCGCCCGTGACGCGCGCCTGCTCGGCGAGCGCCTGCTGGCGATCGTTCGCGAGCTGCGCGCGCTGTGCGGGATCGTCGCGCGCGGCGAAGTCGTTCGAAAGCGAGTTGATCTTCGTCTGGAGCGCGTCGCGGAACATCTCGTTCCGCCGCAGCTCTTCGCGCGCCTGCGCCATCCGGCCGCGCCAGTAGCTCTCGCCTTTGTCGTCCTCGGCGGCCTTCTTCTCATCCGCCTTCTTCGTGTCAGCGGCTGCTGCCGCCTCCGCCGCAGGCGCCGGCGCTGTCGGCGCTGCAGCAGCAGGCGCCGGCGCGGCCTTCAGATCGTCGTTCGTGTACACCTTCGCGGCGGAGGCGCCGGACGCCTTCCGGCGCGCCGCTTCCTGCTTCGCGACGTCTCCGAGCGTTTGCGCGAATGCGCTCGAGGCGGCGAGCGCGAGTGCAACGACGAGCCAGCCGATGCGCGATCTCGTACGCACGTTTGAACTCCCCTCGTGTTTCATTCCTTCTGGACGGCCGCCTGCGCGGCGCTCGATGCATGCTCCGTGGCGGCCCCCGTCAACTGCGCGATCCGTTCGCGTACCTTCGGTGCGTCCGGCGCGTCTGGCGTCAGCTCGAGATATTTCGCATACGCCGCGGCCGCGTCCTCGCCTCTGTTCAGCCGCTCGAGGCTGATCCCGAGCGCACGATGGAACGACCCGTCCTCGGGCGAGAGCTCGATCGCTTTCCCGTACTCCACGACCGCCGCTTCCTCGTCGCCCGATTTGTGCAGCGCCAGGGCAAGGTTGTACGCCGTCACGTAGTCGTTGGGGAACAACTGCTGCGCCCGCTTGTAGCCGGCGACGCAGTCGTTCCACTGCTCCAACAGTCCGGCCGCGCGCGCGCGATTGAAATGGTAAGCCCACCGATCCGGGTTGAGGGCGATGGCGCGATCGAAGTACGGAACCGCCTCCGCCGTGCGGCCGAGGCGCACCAGAACCTGTCCGAGGTTGTTGAGCGCTTCCGCATCCCTCGGATTCTTCTCCACGGCGCGCTGAAACTGCTCGAGCGCCGTTTCGAAATTCCCGCTCCCATACGCCTCGTGTGCGATGGCGGAGGCATCCATGAAGGCGTGCGGATCGCGGGGCGCCTGTGTGGTCGCCGGAGCCGTCGCCGCGGGCGTGACTCGCGCCTTGACCGGAACCGCGGCGCCCGACACCTTCGGCGTCGTGAGCCAGAATGCGCCAACGCCGGTCAGCGCGAGAGCCGCAAGGCTCGCGCTGATGATCTGGAGCTTGCGGCTCGACGCCGCAGCGGCGGCCGGATCGATTTCCACCCGGCGCGCGCGGCAGCGCGGACACCGCGACATTTCCGCGTTGTACTTCGTGCCGCAGGCGTCGCAGACGACGGCGTCTAGCGGATTTCCCGCCATGACAGGATGCGGACGCCGACCTGGCCCACGCCGTTGTTGAAGTCCTGCCCGTCGCCGAACGCCTGCACGTTGGTGCCGGTCGCGTCGACGGTGCCGAAGTAGAGGTGCTGATCCACGATGAACGGCGCCGTGGCGCGGCCGGTGGCGGTCGCCGCGACGTTGCTCTCGTTGTTGGAGATCGTGCCGTCACCGTCCGCATCGTACGCCGCGGTGCCGATATACGTGAGCGCGCGCAGGCTCGAGGTGGGATCTGCGCACGGCGTGCCCGAGTTCTCCGTCGTGGTCGTGTAGAACACGATGTCTCCCGCGACCGTCGGAGAGGTGGACGGCCGTTCGCCGCTCACGAGCGTCCCGCTCGCGGAGACGGTCGCAAGGCTGATCGCGAACTTCGTCGTGGCGGCCGCGGGGTAGTTGTCCTTGAGGCCGTACAGCTTGTACGTGCCCGTCCCGCCCGACGCCGCGGGCGGCAGCATGTCGCTCCCGGTGGCGAAGAACGTGTACAGGTCCGCGCTGCCGACGAACAGCAGGGCGGACGATGCGTAGATCGGCATCGCCGTGTCGATCATCAGCATCGCGGACATCGCGCCCGTGTCGTTGAATGTGAACCGCCAATAGCGTCCGTCGATGTCGCCGATGAACGCTTTCGAGATCACCGGCGACCCGCTCAGGCCGGCCGCCGTCGGATCCGCCTGCAGCGCGTTCTTGCGGCCGTTGCTCACATCGCCCACCTGAAGACATCCCGTTCCCGAGGAGGAGTACGTGGCGCAGCTCGCTCCCGATGCGTTTCCGATCGGCGTGCCGGTGCTCACGTCGAGCAGGTAGAGCGTCCCTCCGGCCTTTGGCGCCGACGCGCCGCGGTTCGGAATCAGCGTTTCGATATCGGGGAAGTAGCCGGAGCCTACGACCACGCCCGTCTTCGTGCGTCCGTTGTTCAGCGCGCCGACCGCCGGGTCGGACCAGGTGAAGCCGACGGTCTTCTCCGCGTAGGTCGCCGACGAGTTCAGGTCTCCCCACAGCGTCAGCTTCCCGCCGGCCGTACCGTCCGACAGCGTGAACGTCTGCTTGAACGTCGGATCGAAGTGGTTGTAGTTCGGGAACGCCCACTTGAACGTGATGCCCTTCCCCGGCGCGTTGAACGTCGCGAGCAGGTCGTTCACCGCGCTGATGTCGTCGCGGGTGGGATCCACGCCCATGCCGGCTTCGCTGACGTCGAAGCACTGATAGAACGTTCCGCCCGGGCCCTGGCCGAACAACAGCAGGCTGTGCCACCGAAGCGCGGGATCCGAATTGGTCGGATCGAGCTTGACTTCCGCCAGCTTCGGCGAACTGTCGACGAAGTACTCGTACTGCTCCACCGGCTGGCCGTCGTACAGCGTCCGGAGCTTGGGCAGCAGGTTGTACGGGATGAACGCCCACACCTCGTAACCGGTCCGCGCGTCGATCGCGTGCATCATCCCGTCGTTCGCGCCGACGAAGACGAGGCTGCGCCGGTCCGCGTGCTTGCCCGCGAACGTGGTGGCGGCATCCGATCGACCGTAGTCGTCGTCGGGCGGCGGATCGAGCGATGGAGGATCCATCAGCGCCGGCGTGGATCCGATGATGGCGCCGAGCGGCTGGGCCCGCACCATGGAGATCACGGTCGTCGCTTCGGCAGCCGACAGGTTCATGTGCGCCGCGAGCGTCGAGACGTTCGCGGTCGTGAACGCCATCAAGGAACCGCCGCCGGCTCCGTCCGGCACGTAGGTATAGATGTTTCTGGAGTTCGGATCCGCCGGCGTCCGCGCCTGGCCCGCCAGTGACGGGCGCCCATCGAGGTCCGGCCAGAGGCGGGTGCCGTCCTTCACGAACTTGAACCCGCTGGGCTGCGTCGAATCGAGCTGCGGCTTGAACACGCGGAACGCACGCAGGCGCCCGTAGAACCCGGGCAGCTCGAACCCACCGGTGATCATCACGTTGCTGCGCTGCGGCAGGATCGCGTTCGTCGGCACGTTCTGCAGGTGCACTTCGTCGTACACCAACGACGATCCGGTCAGGTCCTTACCGCCCTTCAGGTTCACGGTGCCGACGATGGGGCTCGCGACCGCGAATTCGCTCGCCCGGCCCGCATCGAGATCCGCTTCGCGCCCGTAGCCCGCCTGCACGGCGTAGTTGATCCACGCCGTCACTTCGGCGTTGGTCGTGACGTTGTGGTACGCGCCGCCGCTGTTCGCCGCGACCGCCTGGAGCTGCGTCTCCTCAGTCGAGGGCACCTTCACGGCGATCACGTGAATGGGAATGCGCTTGTTCGTGACGCCGCCGCCCGAGACGGACGCGAACTGCGTTGCGCGTGCGGTGACGTCGTTCGAGCTCGTATAGCTGGAATCCCCCGAGTCCCTGCCCCCCGTGATCAACACCACGATGACGTTGCGGCAGGCCCGCATCGCCGCCGTATCCGCGGAGATGGAGCTGATCGCCGTCGCCTTCGCATCGTCCAGCGCGTAGCTGAGGGGACGATCGGCGTACTGCACGCCTCCGGAGACGCCGCCCACACTAGCGGGAATGATGCCCGACGGGTCGCCCGGCACGCGATTGACCAGCGTGTAGATGGAGCTCGCCGTGTTCGCGGCCGGCGCAATCATGACCGTTCCCGCAGGCGCGCTCGACTGCGCGTAGCCGGCATCGGACGCGCCGCCATTGCCGACCTTCGGGATGTACGTGGCGTACTTGCCGATGCCGCCTGCGTTGCAGGGCGCCGAATCGCCCCGCGCAATCTGCAGCGGATCGCTCACGGTCACCGGCTTGTCGCAGTCGTTGCCGCCCGTCGTGGCGCCGCCCGGGGTCGAGCGCCACGTGGGCGACTTCTGTCGCAGGCGAAGCAGGCCCCACCGCGCCGTCGTGCTGTTGTTTTCGTTGACCGCCTGCGCAATCCCGGTCCGCGCGATCTGATATCGGGTGGGCGCGAGGTACCCCGCGATATCGGCAGCCGCGTTCAACGTCGCCGGATTCGACGGATCCCACGTCGCGGGTACGGCCGTGATGGTCGTGGCCGTGTACTTGCCGGTTGAGGAGTACGCGAAGCCCTTGAAAATGCGCCGGTACGTCACGCCGCTCGTGACGTTCGGGAACGACGCCATCACGGCAGGATCCGCGGTGCGCGAATAGAAGCCGGGATCGTAGAGGTTGCCGCTGCCGTCCTGCAGCATCTCCAGCGACGTGTCGAGGACGATGATGACGGTGGGCGGAACGCGCCTGATCAGCGTCAAGGGATCGAGCTGCGCCGAGGCGGTCACCGACCAGCCGACGATGGTGGCGAGCGCGAGCAGCGCCGTTCGTTTGTTGTTCGTCATTGCAGCGATCCGGTATTGACGTTCATCTTCATGTTCGAGAGGCTCTTGCCCGGCGTCTGGACGGCGGCCTTGCGCGCGCGCTGGTTCAGTTCGTCCTGCCCGCGCTGTGCGATCTGGCCGCGCTCGATTTCGGTGCTCGCCGTCCGGGCGACCGTGACCTCGATGACCTTGCGCGTGCCCGATGGACCGAACGCCTCCGCATGCAGCGTGAGCGTCCCGTTGCTGTCGAGCGTCGGATCGTTGTCGCCATCCGCGGGGTCGTCGGCAATCCACACGCCGACGTAATCGGGGCTGTCGACCGTCCCGTCCGGCAGCATGCTGTTCACGCGGCCCCAGGCGAACAGACGCCAGACCGGATTGTTCGCGCCCCAGAGGTTCAACGTGTCCGTCGCCTTCTGCATGTTGCAGGTGGCCGAGAGCAGATTGAGCTGCTGCGTCGAGTCCCCGAGCGTGACGGTGGTCGCCGTGTCCACGAACCCGGAAGGCGTGAGCGATCTCGGAAAGAACGTCGACACGCCCGAGCACGACGGCGAAACACCGGTGTCGCCGGCGAGCACGTCGTTCCAGCGCGGAATGAGCAGCAGGTCCTGGACGACGCGCTCCACCGCTGCGTCCGCCGCGTACAGCGCTTCCTGGCTGTTGCGGTAGTTCGAGGAGATGGACGTCTCGGTGTTGCTCATCAGCACGAGCGTCAGGCCGAGCGCCGTCAGCAGCATCGTCGCCATCAGGGCGACGATGAGGGCGGTCCCCTCCTCCCCTTCGATTCGCCGGAGTGTGGTGGGAGTCATGAGCCTATCGAGTGAGGTTCATGTTCCGCGGCGACACTTCGAACGCGGTGACGAGATCGGGGATGTACTTCTGTCCGCTCTTTGCCGTGCCCGGATTCTGGAAGAGCGTGGCATCGAGCCCGCGGAGCGCAGAGACGGGTGTCTGGACGCGGAGCGTGACCTTCACCTTGCGGACGCGATACAGGTCGGCGTCGAACATGTTCGAGCCGGCGCCGCACCAGGGGCCATCCGTGAACATCGACACCGGGAGTGGCGACAGTGAGCCCCCTCCTGTCGTGAGCGTCGACATGCCGCCCACGAAATTGCCAGCGGCATCGTAGAGGCAGTTCGCGGTGCCGAGCGGCGGCTTCGGCCGCGAGGGCGGAGCCGGATCGCCGTAATAGTCGAAGCGCAGCCCCACGACGTTGTCGGCGATCGGTTGCGGCGCATCCGTGCCGCCGTCGTAGTGCATCAGTTGGTTGGTGGCCGTATCCAGGTAGTACGTGTGGCTCTCGGCCTGCGTCACGGACGCGCCGACGTCGTAGTCGTAGCTCAGGTTCTGGTCGCGATGCTGCAGGTGCCCTGCCGCATCCTGCACGTTGGTGATCGTGAACGTGTCGAAGTGTCCGCTGATGTCGAAGATGATGACGGTGTCGCCGATGGTGAACCCGCACAAGTCTTCACCCTGAGGACAGTTCGGCTGGTTGGTCACCTTCAGTTCCGCCGAGCTGATCGGCATGGCCTGGCTGATCGTCGTCTGCGAGTACGAGTTCGGGATGTAGACCAGCGTGATCGCGTCCGTCCGCGCCGTCGTGGCCGGATCGGGATTGAGGCTGCCGGTGCGCCGCGGAAGAATGGGGGCGAAGAAACCGAGCAGCGAGCCCGTGACGCTGCCCTGATAAGGGCCGGCTCCTGCCATCACGAGATCCTTGAAGATGCTGTCGGCGGCCACGCGCATGCGCTGCTGCATGTCCTGCACTTCGGGCTGGACCTGCGAGGTCGCCTGCGACGGGTTGACGAGCTGAAAGATCGCGCCCGTGACGACGACCATGATCATCGTGGAGATGAGCAGCTCGATCAGCGTGTAGCCTCTGCTGTCCGCGCAACTGACGTGGCGCGCTACGACACTGCCGCAGCGTTGCCCGCGGCCGCTCATGGCGCCTTCCTCGTGCGGACGGAAATCAGCATCGCGTCCTGCATCTGGCGCACGCGCACCGTGCCCGGGATCCGGACGCGCTGCTGCTCTTTCGCCGTGGGCGTGACCAGCACGCTCAGCACCAGCGTGTTGTTCGGGTTGGTGGGCAGCGGCAGGATCGACCACCGCCGCGTGAACACGGAGCCCGCAGGTGGCGTCGTTCCCGTGCCGACGCAGTTGCCGCGCGCATCCAGGTAGTCGACGAAGCCGCCGCGATTCTCCTCGATCGAATCCGTGGGCGAAGGATTCAGCCCGCTGCCGGTCGCATCGGGCGTGCAGACCGAAAGATTCGTCGTGGTGTCGGTCACCGGCAGTCCGAGTCCCGACGTGTCGTACGAGAACGTCAGGCCGCGCAGCTGCTCCATCTTCTGCGTCGCCATCGTCGTCGTCGAGACCTGCTGCCTCGCGGTGAGGTTCTTCTCGGTGGACAAGGCGAACATCTGCGCGACGCTCAGCGAGACGGTCGCGAGAATGCCGGTGGCCACCGCCACCTCCGCGAGCGAGAAGCCCGCCTCACTGCAACAGGACTTTGCCAAGGCGGTTCACCGTGATGCTTCTCGTCTTGCTGTTGCGCGTCACCGTAATCGTCACCGACGTCGTGATCGCCGTCGCCGTGCCGCTGCTCGTATCCCAGGCCGTCCCGTCCGGCCTGAACTCGATGCTCGCCGTCGTCACCGTCGCGCTGTTCACCAGTTGACGCACGGGTCCGTCGACGTTCGGCGTCGTCGCGAGGTCGTTGTCGGCCGCGGGCCACGGATACGTCGTCGCGTTGCAGCGGCTCGCCGCCGTGTCGCTGGCCGTCCCGAGCAGCTCCACGATGCGGAAGTACCCGGCCGCCGGGCAGTTCGTGCGCAGGCGCAGCGGCGTGTTGTTCGTCACGGCTTTCATGCGAGCCGTCTGCAGCTCGCGTTCGAGCTGCTGCGCGGCGGCGCTCAGCTTCGTCGCGTCGCTCATCGCGTTCATCGCCGGCACGGCGATGGCCATGAGCGTCGCGGCGACGGCCATGGTCAGCATCAGCTCGATCAGCGAGAATCCGCGGCGGCTCTGAAGTGTGCTCAACACTGGTGATTGCTTCCGAGAGGCGCGATCGTGCGCGCTCGGCGGCTGGTTGAGCAAGGAGTGTTCCCCCGCCCTAAGCTGCTAGCAGCGAAAGGGTTAGGACAATTTTTTACGGCTTTGTAATGCGGGCGGCCGCGGACGTGTGTTCTGATTCGGGGCAGCGGTCTTACAGTTTCGCGCGCGACTGCTGCGGCACGCCTGAAGGCGCGCCCTGCACCCAAGCTGCAGGGCACCTCTCTAGAGGTGCCGCCCAGGAAGGCCCGCGACTCAGGGCGCGAAGCGCCCCAGATACCACTGAATCAACTGATCCCCCTGCACGCTGGCGACGAACGCCGCCACGGCGAGCATCGTTCCAAAAGGAACTGCCGTCGCAAGCTTCCCGCGACGCGATGCGATGACGATGATCCCGACCATCCCGCCGAGCAGCGACGAGAGCACGAACGTGAGGACGACCATCTTCCAGCCGAGAAAGGCACCCACCATCGCCAGCATCTTCACGTCGCCGAACCCCATCCCCTCGACGCCGCGAAACTTGAGCCACGCTTCCGCAATCAGCCAGAGGATCCCGCCGCCGATCCCGATGCCGATGAGGGACGACACGGGACCAGGGGGCCAGACCAGGCTGCACAGAAATCCGGCGACGATACCCGGAAGCGTGATGACGTTCGGCAGGATCTGATGTTCGAGGTCGATGGCGAACAGGACGATCAGCACGCACGCGAAGAGCAGCCTCGGGATCAGGATTGAATCGAGGCCGAAGATCTGGAGGACGAGCACGAAGACGATCATCGTGATCGCCTCGACCAGCGGGTACTGAATCGAGATGCGTGCGCGGCACGTGCGGCAGCGGCCGCCGAGCGCGGCGTAGCTGACGAGCGGGATGTTCTCGAACCACGCGAGCGGGCGATCGCACTGCGCGCAGCGCGAGGCCGGCCAGACGATCGACACGCGCTTGGGAAGGCGATGGATGCAAACGTTCAGAAAGCTGCCGACGGCAAGCCCCATGACGGCGAACACCGCGCTCATGAGCCAGCCGGCGGTCACCGCGGGCGTCCTCGGAGCTGCGCCGGAATCGGCCAGAGCCGTGATTCCCTCGAGATCGAAACCTCGCCGCCGCGCGTCAGCTCGTACGGAATGGCGGTCGGATCGGCAGGCACGCCGCGGAGATACCCCGCGGCAACGAGGTGCTCCCAATCGAGCGGCGCATCCGGATGGGCACGCCGGTAGGCCGACACGCGTTCTTCGATCGCATCGATCGCGTCGAGCGCGTCGAGCTGCAGGAGCCGCTGGTTGGCGGAGTCGCGCAGCCACGGCTCCTCCGATTTTGCGATCTGCTGCCACAGCGAGCGCGATGCCCCGCGGTGTCCGCCTTCGGCGAGCGTGACCGCCGCAAGCGGCCGCATCCACGACGGCACACCAGGCGCATCAGCCGCGCGCTCGAACCACGCCGCTGCCGCCCGGTAGTCCTGCAGGTGCCAGTAGTAGACGAACCCGAGGTCCTGCATGTACTGCCACTTGCCGGGCTGATACCGAAGGCCCTTCTGCAGCAGCGCAATCGCGAGATCCGATCGGCCCGGCCCCCCTGGAAACGGCTCGCCGAGGAAGATTGCGCCGAAGCGGTACGCAATCGTGAAATACGGATCCAGCGTCGTCGTCAGATCGAGGAGCGGGTAAAGCAGCGCGTAGGTGCGCTCGTGCGACGGCGGCGACAGGCGCTCGCGGCCGAAGTGCTGCAACGTCCTGATCCAGTAGAGGTCGGCGGCAGCCGCGTCGTAATCGAGTACGAGGCGCTTCATCGTGTCGCCCGACCGGACGTACAGCAGATCCGGCCGATCCACCGACGGCGCCGGATGCGCGACGTCGGCGTGCGCGTGGACCACGACCGCCAGCGCGAGACATACGGACGCGGCGGCCGCGAGCGCCGCGCGACTCACTTGAAGTCCCTCCGCGAGAAGATGACCATCGCGCCGAGCAGCAGGGCCGCCACGTAGACGGCTGCATAGGCGGCCGTCCACGCGAGGTAGCCGGCGGTGACGGGCAGGCCGTGCACCACGGCGAGCTTCACGTCGAATCTCGAGAAGTCCGGCAGGACGTAATAGCACGCCTTTCCGAGCGCCGCGGCAGCAGGCGAACTGACGATCTCGTCGAATCGCTTCAGGTCCGCGTTGAAGTGCCCGACGACGTAGAGGCCCAGCGTGAAGACCGCGGACAGGAGCGGGCTCGAGTAGCTCGAGAAGAACAGCGCGAGCGCCGTGACGACCGACAAGTCCACATAGATGAGAAAGATCGCCTTGAGCAACGACGGATCCATCGCGGGCGCATCCCAGGCCTGCTGGACGTTGGGAGCCACGCCGCGCGACAGATAGAACAGGACGGCATACAGCGCGGCCGTCATGACGACGACGTTGACGAGAAGCGTGAGGAGAAGGCCGGCGTACTTGCCGGCGATGAATTCGGAGCGCCCAATGGGCTTTGCGAAGAGCGGATAGACGCTCCGGCGGTCGACCTCCTTCGAGACGAGGTTGATGCCGACGAAGATGGCGATGAAGAGGCCGAAGAGCGACGTCGCGGCGAGCCCGAGGTCCTTGATGATCTTGACGTCCTGTCCGGCCGTGAGCTGTCCGAGCAGAATCGACGCGCCAATCAGCAGCACCGCGAACAGCACGAGGTTGTAGAACACGCGATCGCGGACGGACTCGCGGAACACCGCCGCCGCGACGCAGCTAACGGCGCGCATGCGCCTCCGCCGGCCGCCTGGCTCCCTCGCCCATTTCCGCAACGCGCCGGACGAAGAGATCCTCGAGCGTCTCGCGCACGGGGTTCAGCGACACGAGCGTCGCGCCAGCCGCCATCAGCTCCGCGAGCAGCCGGTCGGGCGGCTCGTCGGCGGCGATCTCGATTGAGTACCGGTCGCCCGTGATCGACGTCAGCTTGCGAACGCGCGCCCGCACGCGATCGAGCACGTGCGCCGGAACGCTGGAGACCACGAGCTCCCATCCCAGCACCGCGAACTCCTGAAGATCCGCAAGCCGGCCGGAGGTCGCCAGCCGCCCCTTGGCGACGATGGCCACGCGGCTGCAGAGGGCCTCCGCATCCGCGAGGATGTGGGAGCTGAAGAAGATCGTGCGTCCGTGATCCCGCAGCTCGAGGATGAGCGCGCGTACGTCGCGCCTGCCGAGCGGATCGAGCCCCGACATCGGCTCGTCGAGGAAGAGGACCTCCGGATCGTTCAGCAGGGCCTGCGCGAGGCCGACGCGCTGGAGCATGCCCTTCGAAAACTTGCGAAGCTCGAGCCGGCGCTCGGACCCGATGCCGAGCCGATCGAGGATCCGCGAGACGCGCGTCCGGCGTTCGCCGGACGGAATGTTGAACAGCCGCCCGTAGTAGTGCAGCAGCTCCTCGGCGGTCAGGTGGTCGTAGAAGTAGGGATTTTCGGGGAGGTAGCCGATGCGCCGGCGAACCGCGACGTCGCCGACGGGCCGCCCGAGGATTTCGGCCTCGCCGCTCGTCGGAAAGACGAGCTGCATGAGGAGCTTCAGCGTGGTGGTCTTGCCCGCGCCGTTCGGGCCGAGAAAACCGAAGACGTCGCCGGGGGTGACGTCGATCGACAGGGCGTCGAGCGCGCGGTAGGGGCGCGGACGCCAGAAGCCGGTCAGATAATCCTTGGTCAGCGCCCGGGTTCTGATCGCCGCCTGGGACATTCAGGGCTTCGCGGTCGCGCGCTTCAACTCGAGCTCGATGGCGGCTTCGAAATACTGCGGCGGGATGCCCCCTTTGACCCTGTGCCCGTTGATGAAGAAGGTTGGCGTCGACGAGACGCCGAGCACGCCGCCAACGGAGGCTTCGGTCTTCACTTCCTGAATCGCGCGTTCGTAGCGCGCATCGAAATCGGTGATCCCGCCGACCTCGCGCGCCGCCGTCCGCACCGTGGCCGGGCTCAATTCGTCCTGATGGGTGAAGAACCAGTCGGTCAGCCTGTCATACGTGCCTTTCGGCACCGCCATGACGGCTGCCGCCGCGGCATCGCATGCGGCCGGGTGCACGAGCGTTCCGACCGCGGAATTGCATTTGGGGTCGAGCGGAAAATGCTTCAGGACGTATTTCAGGTCCTGCGGGCGATCCTTGTACTTCGCCAGAATCGGTTCGTACGCGAAATACGTCTGCCGGCACGGCGGGCACTGGTAGTCGTTGAACTTGACAACGAGGACCTTCGCGCCTTCGGCGTCGAAGGGCACCTGCACCTTGTCCTGCATGTCCCACCAGCGCTCGAAGTTGCTGCGCTGATCGTCCGGGAGCGGCGCCGGCGCCGGCTGCTGCCGCGCCGCCGCGGGGTTGTCGCGCGGGAAGAACTCGACGGCGGACGCCGCACCGGCAGCGAACACCAGCGCGACGAGGAGCGCGACGGGCGTCGTCACGAGCAGTCGCACGTCACGCAGCGCGCGGGCGGGCAGTTTGGACATGGGCAATGAGCTCACTCCTCCGGATACGACGAAGATTCCCGCGACCGCCACATACGTGAGCACGCACAGCGGGCAGACCTCCTTCAGGATGAAAAAGGACGCGTACGCGAGATACAGCACCATCGCGAGCGCGACCGTCGACGCCGTGAAGATGTACGCTGGCGCGCTATCCTCGATCCGGCTGCGCGCGCGGCTGCCCCACGCAAGGAGCAGGACGAACGCGAAGAAGACGATCCCGCCAATCGCCACGGGAACGCCCCCGATCGATCCATATCGGCTGAGATACGCCTGACTACAGCGGACCGTCGTCGTGATGTCGCAGAAACTGCGGTAGTCCGGCGCCGTGACCAGGTGGTAATGGACGTACGTCGAGATGCTCGATGCGGCCAGACCGAGCACCGCGAAGCCGACCAGCAGCTTGCGCGCAAGCGGCGACACTGGCTAACTCCCAACTCCCAAGGCCCAACTCCCAACTGCCACGGTGACGTCTGACGGGTGACCTAAAAGTGTAACTCGTAACGGCGGCCCTGCAAGTCCCACCGGCGTCCAAACCCATGGCGAATTGCGGGAGTTCATTTGATTTCGGCGCCGTGCCCCGGCGCGCCCGTCTCGGGCATGTTCCCCGTGAAGGTCTGCGTGTCTTCGTACATGACGCGGTCGGCATTGACCGCAAAGTAACGATCGCCGCTCGTTCCCGGGTGTGTGGGGTCGGCGGTGGCCGCGTAGCTCGATACGAGCGTCGAGCCGTTGCAGGCCGTAGCCGTCGTCGCGTCTTCGGACGGCTGTGCGGTGATGCGGAACTGGTAGCCCTCCTTCTCCACGACGTCGCCGCTGGTCAAATCCGGGCTGAGAAACGCTTCACCCGTGGCGGGCGCGGGCTGGCCGAGCGCCGCCAGCGTGGGGGCGTATTTCTGATGTCCGCACGTCTGCGCGAAGGCCCATTGCGCGGCCGCAATCGCCCGGATGGATGCGATCGCCGACGCCTCGTTGCCTCTCGCGTGCATGTTTCCGTATCGGGCGAACGCGACCGCGAGGATGATCCCCAGGATCGCGAGTACGATCATCAGCTCGATGAGCGTGAAGCCGGCGGATGAACGCGCGCGCCGCCGTCCTGAGACGCCGATCCCTGTCAGCATCAGCGCGGCCATCGCAGAGATCGCCAAGCCGATCCGCAGATCGCGCGGCACGTAGTGGAACCGGATCGTGTGGGATCCCGTCCGGATCCGGACCGCGCGATAGAGGCCGTTCGCGCGGACGATCGTTGCCGGCGCGTCATCGACCTCCGCACGCCACGATGGATCGTACGAGTCCCGAAGCACCACATATCCATCGGCCGGCAGCATGGCGGCGATGATGACATCGTTCGGCCCGTCATGGACGATGCGCGCGAAGGGCGGCTGCGCGATCCTCCTGGTTTCCGCGCTCGACGTCTGTTCGCCCTTGACGACCTCGACAGATCCGGCAAGCGGCGGCTCCTCTCCAATCCGCAGCTCATCGTCGGGCACGTCCGCGTTGAACAGCGCCGCGCGCTGCCAGTTCGGATCCGCTCCGGTCTTCACCCTCCTCGTCATGAACACTCGCTGGGGTGCCGGATGGCATTCGAACACGCGCATATCCC
The DNA here is from genome assembly GCA_046735335.1 of Acidobacteriota bacterium. Classification (GTDB taxonomy): domain Bacteria; phylum Acidobacteriota; class Vicinamibacteria; order Vicinamibacterales; family 2-12-FULL-66-21; genus JBKPQB01. Next base: position 21,313 of record JBKPTE010000051.1, read on the forward strand.
AATGAGGAATCTCCGCCATCGATACGTTCAACGGAACGCGCGCCGACGGCAGCACGCACCAGCGCACGCCGCTCCGGCGCAGAAAGGCGTCGCGCTCGCGCGTGCCGGCGTGCTCGAACGCGCGGACGGTGCGCTCGTATTCGGAGGGCCAGAGCACAGGCAGATCGTACGACAGCGCCTCGTGCAGCCCCCAGCCCGACGGCGCCATCGGCAGCTCGGCGTTGAGCTCCATGCGGCCTTCGATGGCGGTGCTCTCGGCGGGGATCTTCCAGGACTGCGACGCGTCCGCATCCTTCGTGTTCATGAAGCCGCGCACGCGGCCTCCGATGTATAGACGCCCGCCGGACGTGAGCTGGCCGAAGATTGCCGGCGGCCGCAGCTTCGCCTCCTCCGTCGTCAGGTTCAGCTCGAGGTTGGTGATGATGAGATCGCCGCAGACGCCGGCGAACAGGAGCGCGGCAGCCTGGCGGGCGCGCGGACCGCCCGACGCGGCCACCGCCAGTAGCGCAGCGCCCGCGAGGAGCATGCCCGCCGCCCGCGCACCGAGCGGTGGCGCGAGCCGCAGGAGGAAATCGGCCGCGGCATCGGGACGCGTGATCGCGAGCCAGGACGCGAGATCGTGCACACGCTGCCAGGCCCATGCGTGCGCGGTGATCGGGACGAGCAGGAG